>CAKUIM010000001.1 GCA_934660965.1 uncultured Oscillospiraceae bacterium
TGAAGGCGCACCTATCCGCCCCGCAGGGCTGGAAGTCTCTCAAGCGGGGGCTGATTCCCCTTTGAAAGCGTCTCGGCACAGTCGGCTCGGCATTTCCGCAGAAATGCCCGCGCCTGTGGCTGGGATGGCTGGACTCGAACCAGCGAATGCGGGAGTCAAAGTCCCGTGCCTTACCACTTGGCTACACCCCAATATAAAGTGAGGCAAGGGCCGGAGCGGACGCTCCGGCCCTCAGCCATAGTCTGGGGTGGGTAATGGGGCTCGAACCCACGACACCCGGAACCACAATCCGGTGCTCTGCCAACTGAGCTATACCCACCATATGCTGTTTTGCTGGTCGATTCCTATCAACCAAATCAAAACCCAGCAAAGCGGTTTTGATTTGGAGAGGAGGGGCAAGGCAGTAAAGTGACGAGTGCCTGGCAAGGCGCTCGGAACGGAACGAACTTTGCCCCGACGATGGCACGCCTGAAGGGACTCGAACCCCTGGCCCACTGCTTAGAAGGCAGTTGCTCTATCCACCTGAGCTACAGGCGCGTATGGAGCGGGTGATGGGAATCGAACCCACGCGACCAGCTTGGAAGGCTGGGATTCTACCATTGAACTACACCCGCAAGTGTACCGTGCGGTAATCGTCAGCCCAAGTATCTTAGCACGGAATAGCGCATCTTGTCAATGCCTTTTCCAATTTTTTTGCCTGCCGCCCTGCCGCCATTGCAAAACCGGCAAAGGCGGCTTATACTGAAAAGCATGAGACACACCGCCGCCTCCCCCCGCGGCGGGAAAGGATGATTTCAGCCATGGGCCCCTCTATTCTGATCTCCGGCAGCGCAGACGGCTGCCAAAACTATATCGACGCCCTGCTTGCCGCCGGCGCCCGGCCCGACGGGCGCTACTGTCCCGCCTACGCCCCGAGCTACGACGGACTGCTCCTCTCCGGCGGCGGGGACATCCACCCCGCCCGCTTCGGGCAGGAAAACAACGGCTCGGAGGACATCGACCCGGCGCGGGACGAGGCGGAGCTTGCCCTGCTCCACGACTTTCTCTCCCGGGGGAAGCCGGTGCTGGGCATCTGCCGGGGCCACCAGCTCATCAATGTGGGCCTGGGCGGCACCCTGCGGCAGCATATCGGGGACGGGCTGTGCCGCTTCCACCGGCGCACCGCCGACCATGAGGGCGACAAGGTCCACGCCGTGTGGAGCGCCCCGGGCAGCTGGTACCGGCAGGCGTACGGCGCGGTGTTCTGCGTCAACAGCTCCCACCACCAGGCGCTGGGCACTCTGGGCCAGGGGCTCTCCCCTGTCCTGTGGTCGGAGGGGGGCGTCATCGAGGCGGTGGAGCACGAGAGCCTTCCCATCCTCTCCGTCCAGTTCCACCCCGAGCGGATGACCGGCGCCCACCGCCGCGCCGACACGGTGGACGGCGGCGCCGTGTTTGGCCGCTTCCTCTCCCTCTTCGCCTGATGCCCCCCCGCCCTTGCGCCTGGGTGCGGGATGGGCTATAATAACGTTATCTCTCACTACTTAACAAAGAAATGAGGTATTCTGCCTATGGAACTGAAAGAAGCCCTGGAGCAGCTGCGGCAGCTCCAGCAGAAAATGTACGCCTACCAGGCCGCCAGCTCCAGCCTGTACCTGGACGGCGTCACCGTCGCCCCCAAGGACACCTCCGAGGGCCGGGGCGTGGCTCTGGGCGTGCTGGCCGGGGAGAGCCACAAGCTGTTCACCAGTCCCGAGGTGGGCGGGCTGCTCGCCTTCCTGGAGAGCCGCCGGGGCGAGCTGGACGCCGTCTCCGCCCGGCAGGTCACCCTGCTGCGCCGGGGGTACGACAAGGTGGCGCGCATCCCCGCCGACGAGTACATGGAGTATGCCATGCTCACCAACGAGGCAAGCGACGTGTGGCACCGGGCCAAGGAGAACAACGACTTTGCCTCCTTCCGGCCGGTGCTGGAGCGCCTGGTAGCCTTCAACCGGAAATTCGCCGGCTACTACGACCCCAGCAAGGCCCCCTACGACGCCCTGCTCAACGAGTACGAGCGCGGGGTGGACATGGCCTATCTCGACCGCTTCTTCGCCGTCATCCGGGAAAAGCTGGTTCCCCTGATCCGCGCCGTCGGCGAAAAGGAGCAGCCGGACGACAGCTTCCTCCACCTCCATTACCCCATCGAGGCCCAGCGGAAGTTCTCCGACTACCTCATGGAAGTACTCCAGCTGGACCGGGGCCACTGCGCCATCGGCGAGACGGAGCACCCCTTCACCCTCAACTTCACCAGCCAGGACGTGCGCATCACCACCCATTACAAGGAGGACGACGTGGCAAGCTCCATGTACTCCGTCATCCACGAGGGAGGGCACGCCCGGTATGAGCTGGATGTGGATCCGGCCTACGACTACACCTGTCTTGCCGGCGGTGTGTCCATGGGCGTCCACGAGAGCCAGTCCCGGTTCTACGAGAACATCATCGGCCGCTCCCTGCCCTTCGTCCAGGCCATCTTCCCCAGGATGCGGGAATTCTTCCCCCAGCAGCTCTCCGGCGTGACGGCGGAGCAGTTCTACAAGGCCGTCAACCGCGCCCAGCCCTCCCTCATCCGCACCGAGGCGGACGAGCTGACCTACTGCCTGCATGTGATGGTGCGCTATGAGATCGAAAAGCAGCTCATCGGCGGCACCCTGGACGTGGGGGACGTCCCGGCGCAGTGGAACCGGCTCTACAAGGAATATCTCGGGGTGGACGTGCCCGACGACACCCGCGGCTGCCTGCAGGATTCCCACTGGTCCGGCGGCTCCTTCGGCTACTTCCCGTCCTACGCCCTGGGCAGCGCCTACGGCGCCCAGATGCTGCGCAGCATGGAGCGGGACATGGACGTGTGGGGCGGCGTCTCCAAGGGCGACCTGGCCGGCGTCACCGGCTGGCTGCGGGAGCATATCCACAAGTACGGCTGCATGCTCGATCCCGCCGACATCGTCAAGAACGCCTGCGGCGACTTTGACCCCACGGCATACACCGACTACCTCACGAAGAAATATTCCGCCCTGTACGGCCTGTAAGGGCCCGGGCGGGGTATATTGCCCATAAACCTGCTGCCGCCCGGCAAGGGCCGGGGGCGGTATCAAAGGAGGATACCCGATGAAGAAGATCGCCCTTGTGACCGGCGCATCCAGCGGCCTGGGCCGGGAGTTTGTCCGCCAGCTGGGCGCTTGCGCCGGCCTTGACGAGATCTGGGCCATCGCCCGGCGCGCCGACCGGCTGGAGGCGCTGCAAAGCCTGTCCCCCTGCCCGGTGCGCCCCATTCCCCTGGACCTGACCCGCCGGGAGAGTATTGATAGCCTCAAAGGCATGCTCGCAGCGGAGCAGCCGGTAATCTGCGTGCTGGTGGGCGCCGCAGGGCTTGGGCGCATCGGCCCCACCGCCTCCATCCCAGACGCCGACAACGATGCCATGATCGACCTCAACTGCCGGGCGGCGGTGGACGTGACGGCGGCGTGCCTTCCCTATCTGCGCCGGGGCAGCCGGGTGCTGGAGATCTGCTCCACCGCGGGCTTTCAGCCCATGCCCTGCCTGAACGTCTACGCCGCCACCAAGGCCTTCCTGTTAAGCTACACCAAGGCCCTCCACCACGAGCTGCTGCCCCGGGGCATCCACGTCACCGCCGTGTGCCCCTACTGGGTGAAGGACACCGAGTTCATCCCCCAGGCCAGGCAGACCGGCGCCGCCGGCTTCCGGCATTTCCCTCTGGCCTCCCGCTCGGAATCGGTGGTGCGCCGGGCCCTGCGGGACAGCCGGCTCAACCTGTGGGTATCCACCCCCGGCCCGGTGTGCACCGTCCACCGGCTCACCGCCAAGTTCGTCCCCCACGCCCTGATGGTGCCCCTGATGGACGTGGTGCGGCGGCTGTGAGCGTTTCTTCATTGCGAGGTGATCAACGTGGAATTCTCCCTGGACCAACTGACCGCGCAGGCCGCCCGGGCCACGTCGGAGCTGCTGGACGCGGCCGGGCTGCACCCGGGTGACATCTTCGTGGTGGGCTGCTCCTCCTCCGAGATCGTCGGCGGGCAGATCGGCAGGGCCTCCAGCCTGGAGGCCGCCCAGGCGGTGTTTGCGGGGATCTATCCCCTGCTGCGGCAGCGGGGCATCTGCCTTGCCGCCCAGTGCTGCGAGCATTTGAACCGCGCCCTCATCCTTGAGGAGGCCTGCGCCCGGCAGTATGGGCACGACCCGGTGCGCGTCGTCCCCCAGCCCAAGGCCGGCGGCTCCTTCGCCGCCACTGCCTGGCGCAGCTTTGAGCACCCCACGGCGGTGGAGCACATCCGGGCCCACGCGGGGCTGGACATCGGCGGCACCCTCATCGGGATGCACCTGCGGGACGTGGCGGTGCCGGTGCGGCTCTCCCTTGACCATATCGGCAGTGCCATTTTGCTGTGCGCCCGCACCCGTCCCAAGCTCATCGGCGGCAGCCGGGCGGTGTACGAGGAATAAATCAGCATCAAAACGCCCGCCCCGGAACGTGCTCCGGGGCGGGCGCTTTTGTACTCCATAACAGAATCCCATGAGGGGAGGCGTCAGCGCAGGGTCTCACCACACAAGGGTGGCGAAGTAGTCCTCCGGCGTCTCAGCCCGGCGCATGAGCTCCACGCTGCCGTCCTCCCGGAGAAGCAGCTCTGCCGAGCGCAGCCGGCCATTGTAGTTGTAGCCCATGGCGTGGCCGTGGGCGCCGGTGTCGTGGATGGCCAGCACGTCTCCCATGTCAATCCTGGGCAGCATGCGGTCCACGGCAAACTTGTCGTTATTCTCGCACAGCGCGCCCACCACGTCATACTTGTGGTCGCAGGGGGCGTCCTCTTTGCCCAGCACCGTGATGTGGTGATAGGCCCCGTACATGGCCGGGCGCATCAGGTCGGCGGCGCAGGCGTCCACCCCGATATACTCCTTGTAGATGTGCTTTTCGTGGATGGCGGTGGTAATCAGATGCCCGTAGGGGGCCAGCATGAACCGCCCCAGCTCGGTATATACCGCCACGTCCCCCATGCCCGCGGGGACAAGGATTTCCTCATAGGCCCGGCGCACCCCCTCGCCGATGGCAAAGATGTCGTTGGGCTGCTGCTCGGGGCGGTAGGGCACCCCCACCCCGCCGGAGAGGTTGACAAAGGCGATGGGGCAGCCCGTCTCCTCGGACACCTCGGATGCCAGCCGGAAGAGGATGCGGGCCAGGGCGGGATAATAGTCGTTGGAGAGGGTGTTGGACGCCAGAAAGGCGTGGATGCCGAACCGGCGGGCCCCCAGTGCCTTGAGGCGGCGGAAGGCCGCGCGCAGCTGCTCCGGCGTCATGCCGAACTTGGCCTCCCCCGGGTTGTCCATCACCTGGAAGCCCTCTTTGCTCGCCCCCAGGGCAAACACCCCGCCGGGATTCAGGCGGCAGGACACCGTCTCCGGCACGGCGCCCAGGGTCTTGTAGAGAAAGTCCACGTGGGTCAGGTCGTCCAGGTTGATGATGGCGCCAAGCCGGGCGGCCAGACGGAACTCCTCCGCCGGGGTGTCGTTGGCGGAGAACATGATCTGATCGCCGGAAAAGCCGCAGCGCTGGGCCATCATCAGCTCGGTGAGGGACGAGCAGTCCATGCCGCAGCCCTCCTCCCCCAGAATCTTCAGGATGCGGGGGGTTGGGGTGGCCTTCACCGCGAAGAACTCCCGGAAGCCGCTGTTCCAGGCGAAGGCCGCCTTCAGCGCCCGGGCGTTGGCACGGATGCCCGCCTCATCGTAGATGTGGAAGGGCGTGGGATAGGTTTTCATGATCTCGCGGGCCTGATCAAGGCTCAAAAAGGGCCGTTTCATATCAGATTGCGCTCCTTTGGCGGCTTCTTTTTACAAAAATTTACAGCAACACGACCCCAGCCTCGCAGCAGGCTTCCATGGTCGCTTCGTCCCAGACGCTGGCCTGGACCTCGCCGATGTGGGCCTTGCCCAGCAGCAGCATGCACACCCGGCTCTGGCCGATGCCGCCGCCGATGGTCAGGGGCAGCTTGCCCTCCAGCAGCGCCCGGTGGAATGGCAGGCTCCGGCGGTCGTCGCAGCCGGCAACAGTGAGCTGCCGGTCCAGCGACTCGGGACTCACCCGGATGCCCATGGACGACACCTCAAAGGCCCGCTCCAGAATGGGGTTCCAGATGAGGATGTCCCCGTTGAGGGCCCAGTCATCGTAGTCAGGCGCCCGGCCGTCATGGGGCCTGCCGGAGCGCAGCGCGCCGCCGATGCCCATGAGGAAGGTGATGGGGTGCTGTCGCACCCAGGCGTCCTCCCGCTCCTTGGGGGAGAGGTCGGGCCAGCGGTCCTCCAGCTCCTGGGCGGTGACGAAGGACACCTCCCCCTCCAGCGGCGGCAGGGCGGTGAGGGCCGGGAACACCGAGCGCAGGGTGGCCTGGGTGTCCCGCAGGGCGCCCACGATGGTGCGCACCGTGTCCTTGAGGTACTCCACATTCCGGTCCCGGGGGGCGATGACCTTTTCCCAGTCCCACTGGTCCACGTATACCGAGTGAAGGTTATCCAGCTCCTCATCCCGGCGGATGGCGTTCATGTCGGTATAAAGCCCCTCGCCCACGGAAAACTGATAGCGGTAGAGGGCCATGCGCTTCCACTTGGCCAGGGAGTGGACCACCTGGGCCTCCCGCCCGGCGGCGGGAATGTCGAAGGAGACAGGCCGCTCCACGCCGTTGAGGTCGTCATTGAGGCCGGTGGACGCCTCCACAAACAGCGGCGCGGACACCCGGCGCAGCCGCAGGGCGCCCCCCAGGTTGTCCTCGAAAAGGCGCTTCAAAAGGCCGATGGCCTTCTGGGTATCGTACAGGTTCAGGCAGGGGCTGTACCCCTTGGGGATCACGGTGTGCACCATGGCTTTACTCCTTTGCATCGTTAAACTTTTACCATTATACGACAGCCATTGGAAAATTGCAATTCGAATTGTCATCCACAGCGCAAAATGTTATACTGAAGGCAGTCATTTCCCGGGCCGGCCCGCCCGGTATCAAACCGACCGCAAAGGAGTGTTCCCTATGATCTGCAATTTTGACCAGAAGCTCACCGAATATGCCCAGCTGCTGGTGGCGGTGGGCATGAACCTGCAGCCCGGCCAGACCCCCCGCATCGCCGCCCCCATCGAGTGCGCCCCCCTGGCCCGGCTGTGCGCCCAGGCCGCCCTGGACCGGGGCGCCCGGGACGTGCTGCTGGACTGGTCGGACGACTTCATCACCCGGCAGCGCTACCTCAAGGCGGATGAGGCCGTGTTCTCCCAGTACCCCTCCTATCTCTCCGCCCGGTACGACTGGATGCTCCGGGAGGGCTGCACCTCCCTTGCCATCGTGGGCTCCGACCCGGAGGTGCTGCTGGGGGTGGACCCCGGGCGCATCCAGGCCTGGCAGCGCGCCAGCGCCGCGCCCACCAAGCCCTGGTACGACGCCATGATGGCCAGCCGCTTCCAGTGGTGCGTGGCCGCCCACCCCACCCGGGCCTGGGCGGAGAAGGTGTTTCCCGGCAAGCAGGGGGAGGACGCCGTTGACGCCCTGTGGGGGGCCATCTTCGCCGTGTGCCGCATTACCGGCGACGGGAGGGCCGTAGAGCGCTGGCAGGAACACGTGGCCGCCAGCGCCCGGCGCAGCGCCATCCTCAACGAGTATCAGTTTGAAGCCCTCCATTACACCAACGCCCTGGGCACCGACCTGACCATCCGCCTGCCCGAGCGCCACATCTGGGCGGGCGGCAGCGAGAAGAGCGCCGCCGGGGTAGAGTTTGTGGCCAACATCCCCACGGAGGAGATCTTCACCGCCCCCCGGTGGGACGGGGTGGACGGCCGGGTGTACGCCGCCCTGCCCCTGGCGCTGGACGGCAACGTGGTGCGGGACTTCTATCTCGACTTCAAGGGCGGAAAAATTGTCGGCGTCCACGCCGGCGAGGGGGAAGAGGTGCTGAAAAACTCCATCACCATGGACGAGGGCTCCTCCTGCCTGGGCGAGGTGGCCCTGGTGCCCTACGACTCCCCCATCCGCAATACCGGCCTCCTGTTCTACAACACCCTCTTCGATGAAAACGCCTCCTGCCACCTGGCCTTCGGCGCGGCCTACCCTACCTGCGTGCAGGGCGGCGAGGCCATGAGCGAGGAGCAGCAGAAGGCGGCGGGGCTCAACCAGTCCATCAACCACGTGGACTTCATGGTGGGCACCGCGGATCTGTCCATCGTGGGCACCACCCGGGACGGCCGGGAGGTCCCTGTCTTTGTCAACGGAAATTTTGCATTCTGAATCGAAGCGTGAGGATAGGCGCGCAGGGGCGCTTGGACCGCAATGACGGGCAAAACCCAAGAAGGGGCGAACGCCCCGGATGGATTTGCCCGGAATGCAGGGAAAGCAACCCGGCCGCGCGCCCAATCCGAGCGTGACAAACTCTGCGCAGAAACTCTAATTTTCAACATAGGAGGGCACATCATGGACTACAAGCAGGCTTACGAGCATTGGCTGCGATCCCCCGCCCTGTCCCAGGCGGAGCGGGACGAGCTTGCCGCCCTGGCCGGGGATGAGCGGGAGATCGAATCCCGGTTCTTCTCCATGCTCCAGTTCGGCACCGCCGGGCTGCGGGGCATCATGGGCGTGGGGCTCTACCGCATGAACGTCCACGTCATCCGCCACGCCACCCAGGCCTTCGCCCGGGTCATCCTGGCCGAGGGCCCCGACGCCGCCCGGAGGGGGGTCGCCATCTGCTTTGACTGCCGCAACAACTCCGCCGGGTTCGCCCGGGCCGCGGCCTGCGTCATGGCGGCCAACGGCATCTCCGTGCGGCTGTTCGAGGCCATGCGCCCCACGCCGGAGCTGTCCTTCGCCGTGCGGGAGTACGGCTGCACTGCCGGCATCAACATCACCGCCAGCCACAATCCCAAGGAGTACAACGGCTACAAGGTCTACTGGTCGGACGGGGCCCAGCTGCCCCCCCGCCACGCCGCCCAGGTGGCCCGGGAGATGGAGGCGCTGGACGTATTCGATGTGCGCACCACCGACTATGACGCCGCCCTTGCCGCGGGGCTTATTACCCTCATGGGCGCGGAGACGGACGAGCGCTTCCTTTCTAACGTCATGACTCAGGTCAACGACGCCCAGGCCGTGGCCAGGGTGGCCGACACCTTCCAGATGGTCTACACCCCCTTCCACGGCACGGGCTACAAGCTCATCCCCGAGGTGCTCCATCGTCTGGGGCTCAAGCATCTGCTGTGCGTCCCCGAGCAGATGGTCATCGACGGCAACTTCCCCACGGTGGTCTCCCCCAACCCGGAGAACCCCGAGGGCTTCTACCTGGCCGTGGATTTGGCCCGGCAGCACAACGCCGACTTCATCCTCGGCTCTGACCCCGACGCCGACCGGGTGGGCATTATGGTCCGGGGGGCAGACGGCGAATATCAGGTCATCTCCGGCAACCAGACGGGCGTGCTGCTGCTGGACTATCTCATCGGCGCGCGCCGCCGCCGGGGCACCCTGCCGGAGAAGGCCACCGCCCTCAAGACCATCGTCACCACTGAGATGGCCCGGAAGGTGGCAGAGGTCAACGGCGTTGCCTGCATCGACACCTTCACCGGCTTTAAGTTCATGGCCGAAAAGAAGGACCAGCTGGAGCGCGCCGGCCTTGGCAAGGTCATTTTCGCCTATGAGGAGAGCTACGGCTATATGATGGGCGACTACGTCCGGGACAAGGACGCCGTCACCGCCGCCCTGGTGCTCACCGAGATGGCCGCCTGGTACGCCGGCCAGGGCATGACCCTCTACGACGCCCTCCAGGCCCTGTACGAAAAGTACGGCTACTACGGCGAAAAGACCCTCAACCTTGTGATGCCCGGCCTGGACGGCATTGAGAAAATGGCCGCGCTGATGGCTGATCTGCGCGCCGCCCCCCCCGCGGACATCGGCGGCACAGCGGTGCTGGTGCGCAAGGACTACCAGGACGGCACCACCTTCACCTGCGCCACCGGCGAGAGGGGAACGATGGAGCTCTCCGGCTCCAACGTGCTGCGCTACGAGCTTGCCGACGGCACCAGCGTCATCGTGCGCCCCTCGGGCACCGAGCCCAAGGTGAAGGTCTATATCCTCGCCCAGGGCGCCGACCGCGCCGACTGCGACGAAAAGCTCGCCCGGTACGCCCGGTGGGCGGAGAGCCTGAAGGGCTGACGCCCGGGTCTCGTGTCCGCAGAAAATCCAAAGAAGCAAAAAAATCCCCAGAGACGAACTGTTCGCCTCTGGGGATGCTTTTTATTTGCGTTGGGGCTTTGTACCCCCGCCAGACCTGTCTTAGTAGAACTTCTTGTTGCGGTTCTTGCGGGCGGCCTCGCTCTTCTTGCGGCGCTTGACGCTGGGGCTGTCATAGTACTCGCGCTTGCGGACCTCGGCGAGCACGCCGGACTTGGCGCAGCTGCGCTTGAAGCGCTTCAGGGCGTTCTCCAGAGACTCGCCCTCGCGGACATGAACTTCGGACATTGATATTTCCCTCCCTCCGCGGTATCCGGTTCGACTCCAGGATACTTTAAGGGCCATTGGTATGGCGTTAACAGTAGTATTATATGAAAATTTATGTGCCTTGTCAACCGCTAAATATGGGGTCTGCACACAATTCTTTGCGCCAGGGGAATTTTACGGCTTCACAATAAGATTCACAAGTCTGCCGGGCACGACGATGCTCTTGACCAGCTGCATACCGTCGGTGAACTTGCGCACCTTGGAATCGGCCATGGCGGCGGCCACGATAGCGTCGTTGTCCGCACCGGCAGGCACCACGATGCTGCCGCGCAGCTTTCCGCCCACCTGGACGGCCATGGTGATCTCGCTTGCGGCGGTCTTGCTCTCGTCGTACTCCGGCCAGCGCTGCTGGCAGGCGAAGCCCTCGCCGGCAAAGCCCAGCATCTCCCAGAGCTCTTCCGCCATATGGGGGGCAAACGGAGAGAGCATCACCAGCAGCGCCTTCATGTCCCCCTTGGAGCAGCCGTTCTTCTGCATCTCACCCACCAGGGTCATCATGGCGGCGATGGCGGTGTTGAACTTCATACTCTCAATATCGTCGGCCACCTTCTTGATGCACTTATGAAGGGCAGCCTCGTTGGCAGCAGTGCAGGCAAGGCTGCCATCGCAGCTCTCGGCCAGGTTCCAGATCTTATCGAGGAACCGCTTGCAGCCCTTTACCGCGTTGTCGCTCCAGATGGCGGCTTGCTCAAAGTCGCCGATGAACATGATATAAAGCCGCAGGGTGTCTGCGCCGTAGGCCTTGACGATGTCGTCGGGGTTGACCACATTGCCGCGGCTCTTGCTCATCTTCTCGCCGCCCTCGCCCAGGATCATGCCGTGGCTGGTGCGCTTCTGGTAGGGCTCCTTGGTGGGCACCACGCCGATGTCGTAGAGGAACTTGTGCCAGAAGCGGGAGTAGAGCAGATGGAGAGTGGTGTGCTCCATGCCGCCGTTGTACCAGTCCACCGGGGACCAGTACTTGAGGGCCTCGGGGGAGGCCAGGGCCTTGTCGTTGTGGGGGTCCATATACCGCAGGAAGTACCAGCTGGAGCCGGCCCACTGGGGCATGGTGTCCGTCTCGCGCCGGCCGGGGCCGCCGCAGCAGGGGCAGGTGGTGTTCACCCAGTCGGTCATCTTGGACAGGGGGGACTCACCGTCATCGGTGGGCTCGTAGGACTCCACCTCGGGCAGGATGAGGGGCAGCTGATCCTCGGGCAGGGGCTGCCAGCCGCACTTGTCGCACCAGACCATGGGGATGGGCTCGCCCCAGTATCGCTGCCGGGAGAACACCCAGTCGCGCAGCTTGTAGTTGACCTTGGCCTTGCCGATGCCCTGCTCCTCCAGCCACTTGGTGATGACGGGGATGGCGTCCTTGACGGTCAGGCCGTTCAAAAAGTCGGAGTTGACCAGAATACCGGTGTCGTCCTTGGCGGTGAAGGCGGCCTTCTGCACATCCTCGCCGCCGGACACCACCTCGATGATGTCGCAGCCGAATTTCTTGGCAAACTCCCAGTCGCGGTCGTCGTGGGCCGGGACGGCCATGATGGCGCCGGTGCCGTAGGTGGCCAGAACGTAGTCGGAGATGAAGATGGGGATCTCTCGGCCGTTGACCGGGTTGACGCCCCGCACGCCGTCAAGCTTCACGCCGGTCTTTTCCTTGTTGAGCTCGGTGCGTTCCAGGTCGGACTTGGATGCGGCGGCCTTCTGATAGGCGGCCACGTCGCCGGCGTTGGCAAGCAGCCCTGCCTCCATCCACTGGCGGATGAGGGCGTGCTCCGGAGAGAGCACCATATAGGTGGCACCGAAGAGGGTGTCCGGCCGGGTGGTGAACACGACAATGTCGTCGCCGGTGGTGGCCTTGAAGGTGACCTCCGCGCCGGTGGAGCGGCCGATCCAGTTCTTTTGCTGGATCTTGACGCGCTCGATATAGTCCACGTCGTCCAGGTCATCAATGAGCCGCTGGGCGTACTCGGTGATCTTGAGCATCCACTGGCTCTTCTCCTTGCGGATGACCGGAGCGCCGCAGCGCTCGCACACGCCCTCCACCACCTCTTCATTGGCCAGCACGCACTTGCAGGAGGTGCACCAGTTCACCGGCATGGTGGCCTTGTAGGCAAGGCCGTGCTTGTAGAGCTGGAGGAAAATCCACTGGGTCCACTTGTAGTAGGAGGGGTCGGTGGTGTCGATGACCCGATCCCAGTCGAAGCCGAAGCCCAGCATTTTCAGCTGGCGGGTGAAGTTTGCGATGTTCTGCCGGGTGACCACAGCGGGATGGACGTGGTTTTTGATGGCAAAGTTCTCGGTGGGCAGGCCGAAGGCGTCAAACCCGATGGGGAAGAGGACGTTGCAGCCGTCCATGCGCTTCTTCCGGGTGATGATGTCCATGGCGGTAAAGGGCCGGGGATGGCCCACATGCAGGCCCTGTCCGGAGGGATAGGGGAATTCAATGAGCCCGTAGAACTTGGGCTTGCCGCTGCCGTTCACGGCGGCGTAGACCTTGGCTTCCTCCCAGCGCTTCTGCCATTTGGGTTCGATAGCGGCAAAATCGTATTTCAATCCAAACACTTCCTTATGCTTTCAGCGGCCGCGGCCGCATTTTCCCAACGCCCGCCCGCGGCGGGATACAGTTTTTTATTATATCGGAAAAGGCCCCAAAATGCAACGCCATTCTTCCCTTCTGCCTCCGCTGCCCGCGGTTTTCTGCCTGCGGCGGCAAAAATAGCCGCACCGGCCCATCCGTTCCCCACGGTTCGACAGCGCATGGGCCGTATAATGTGGGCAACCACACCAGAGGAGGATGAAATATGCCGGTATCCTATATCCTTGAGGGCCGGGAGATGGTGGCCCGCCTGGCCGGAGAGGTCGACCATCACGGCGCCCGGGAGATTATGACGGGCCTTGACCGGGCCATTGCCGACGCCCTGCCCACCCGCCTTGTGCTGGATCTTTCCGGCGTCACCTTTATGGACAGCTCCGGCATCGCCGTGCTCATCCGGGCCAAGCACCGGATGGACGCCCTGGGCGGCCGGCTCCGGGTGACCGCCATCCCCGTCCAGCCCCGCCGGGTGCTGGACGCCGCCGGCCTTGGCCGCATCATCGCGCTGGAATCCTAACACAGCCCGAAGGAGGTTACATATGAAAGCCATTGACCAAGCCAACATCGTCTTTACCTCGCGCTCGGCAAACGAGGGCTTCGCCCGCGCCGCCGCAGCCTGCTACGCCGCCCAGCTGGACCCAACCCTGGACGAGATTGCCGACATCAAGACCGCCGTGAGCGAGGCGGTGACCAACGCCATCGTCCACGCCTACCCCGACACCCTGGGCCGGGTCGCCCTGCGGCTGCGGCTGCTGGAGGGGGGCGTGCTGGAAATCCAGGTGCGGGACCGCGGGGTGGGCATCGCCGATGTGGCGCAGGCCCGCACTCCCCTCTTCACCACCGGCAACGAGGAGCGCTCCGGCATGGGCTTTACCATCATGGAGAGCTTTATGGACACCCTCCAGGTGCGCTCCGCCCCCGGGCGCGGCACCACCGTCACTATGCGCAAGCGCATCGCCCGCCGCTCGGGCGCCCTGCGGTGAGGGGGGCGGACGCCCCTACCCTGCTGGCCGCGGCCCGCGCCGGCGACAACGACGCCTGCGAACGCCTGCTTGTAGAAAACAGCGGCCTGATCTGGTCGGTGGCCAAGCGCTATTACGGCCGCGGGGTGGAGGGCGAGGACCTGTATCAGCTGGGATGCCTTGGCTTTCTCAAGGCCGTCCGGGGGTTTGACCCCGCCTACGGCACCCAGTTCTCCACCTATGCCGTGCCCAAGATCGCCGGCGAGATCCGCCGTTTTCTCCGGGACGATGGGGTGGTGAAGGTCAGCCGCACGGTGAAGGAGCGCGCCCTTTCCATCCGCCTTGCCCGCAGCCGGCTGAGCCTTGCCCTTGGCCGGGAGCCCACCCTGACGGAGCTTGCCGACGAGACGGGGCTGCCCGTTGAAGAGATCGCCGCCGCCGAGACCGCCACATTATCCGTGGCCTCCATCCAGGCCGAGGCCGGGGAGGACGGCTTCTCTCTCGAGTCCGTTCTGGGCCAGGGCGGCATGGAAGACGAGATCCTCCAGCGTCTTGCCCTGCGCGGCGCCATCGCCCAGCTGCCTCAGCGGGAGCAGGAGACCATTCTGCTGCGGTTCTACAAAAGCCTCACCCAGGAGCAGGCCGCCCGGGTGCTGGGGGTGAGCCAGGTGCAGGTCTCCCGCATCGAGCGCCGGGCGGTAGCGCATCTGCGCGCGCTGCTCGCGGGGTAAGCGTGCCGCGCTCCCCTGCCCGGTTCAGTCTATGTTCCTCTCCCGGGATGCCGCCCTGAGGGCGCGCGCCAGAAAGACGGCGCACACCCCAAGGCCAATCGTGGCCAGGGGCACCCCCATGGCAAGGGGCAGCCACTCGGGCATACGCTGCGCACACAGTGCCATGACCTCGTTGGTGGCGTTAAAGACGATGTGCATCACCACTGACGGCACAATGGACCCCGCCCCCGCCGCCACGGCGGTGAACACAAGGCCCACCACAAAGGTGTAGCAGATCCAAACCACCTGGCCGTGGCACAACGCGAACACCGCCGACGCAAGCACCACCGCAAGCCAGGGCCGCATCGCCCGGCGCAGCCGGGAGAAGATAAGGCCGCGGAAGATGACCTCTTCCGTCACCGGCCCGACGATGGCCACCGCGAGGAAGGCCATCACCCCGGTGTCGCCCAGCGCCTCGGAGGCCTGATTATAGCCCTCCAGCCACTCCTCGGGCAGGAGGTTGAGGGCCAGCATCACAAAAAAGTACAGGCAAAAGGCGGTCAGCGCGCCCCAGAGGACCACCCGGGGCGAGGCCGGGCGCACCCCCACCTCCCGCAGCACGTTCTTCCGGCGCACCAGGAAAAAGGCCGCCGCACTTGCAAGGGTCAGCAGGTTAGAGAGCAGTGAGATCTCCATGGACTGCCTCATGACAGCCTCATAGGCCGCCTCCGGCCCAAGCCGGACGGTGGCCGCTATGGTGTACACCATGCCCACAAACATCTGCCAGCCTAAAAACAGGGCCAGATAGGCCGCCGCCTTGCCGAGATTGGCCGCGACATACCGCCAGCCCCGCCCGTCCGGGCGCCCCGGGGCGCTCTGCTGCCAGCTGCCGTTCACGCCGCTCATACGCGCACCTCTCCCAGCACCGTGCCGATGGGCGCGCGCAGCACAAGGTCGGCCTGGCTGTCGTAGGGCGTGGCATCCCGGTTGATGAGCACCAGATGGCCCCCCCGGTAGTAGCGCAGCAGCCCCGCCGCGGGATAGACCGTGAGGGACGTCCCGCCCACGATGAGCAGGTCCGCCGCCCGGATGGCCGCCACGGCGCCGTCTACCGTGGCCTCGTCCAGCGCCTCCTCATAGAGCACCACATCGGGCTTGACGATGCCGCCGCACGCCGGGCAGCGGGGCACCCCCTGGGTGCTCTCGATAAAATCAAGGCCGTAAAAGGCGCCGCAGCCCATGCAGAAATTGCGGTGGACGCTGCCGTGAAGCTCATACACCGTGCGGCTGCCCGCCATCTGGTGCAGGCCGTCGATATTCTGCGTCACCACCGCCCGCAGCCGCCCGGCGGCCTCCAGCTGCGCCAGCTTCCGGTGAGCGGCGTTGGGCTGCACACCGCGGCAGAGCATCTTGGCGCGGTAAAACCGGTAAAATTCCTCCGGCCGGGCCATAAAGAAGCTGTGGCTCAAAATGGTCTCCGGCGGGTAGTCATAGCTCTGGTGATACAGGCCGTCCACGCTGCGGAAATCCGGGATGCCGCTCTCGGTGGACACCCCTGCCCCGCCGAAAAAGACGATGGACTTGCTGTTCGTAATCCACTGCTGAAGCTGCGTCTGTGCGTCCATATGACCGCCTCCTGCGTTCTCATTTTGTGCCGGGGCTGCGCCCCGTTTTTTCTTTGAGTATACCATGAAAAGGGCAAAAAGCAAAGGCCGCTGTGACCTGTTCCCTCCCTCCGTCAAAACCTCCGGTTTTGCCACCTCCCTTGTCAGAGCGAGGCATTGGCCTGCTGTAATAGGGAACCCTCATACGAATGAAAAGAACGCCCGAACCAAACGGCTCGGGCGCTCTTTATTTGCGTTCTGTTGCCGAACTTCTCCTGGGTCCCTGTCATTCTTGACTCACGTCCAGAACAGCAGCATCAGCACGATCACAAGGCCCAGGCCCACGATGAACGCAAGGCCAATGAGCAGCCCCGCCTTCAGCGCGCCCAGGATATACATCCGCCGCTCCTCACGGGTGAGAGGGGCGTCCTCCCAGGGGCGCTCCTGCTCCCCTTCGGGGCGCGGGGGCTGCGCCGGCTCCTTCTTCGCGCCGCCGGGCACCCGGGGCAGAAAGAGAGGGTTGGGCCGGCCTACACCGCTCATGTCCACGATGGTGCGGCCGTCGTCGTCATCGTACTCCCGTTTTTTCCGCGCCATTACTGGTTATAGAGATGGCACACCACAAAGTGGCCGGGCTCCACCTCGCGCTGCTCGGGCACCTGGGTCTTGCAGCACTCCATGCACTGGGCGCAGCGGGTGTGGAACTTGCACCCGGAGGGGGGATTGGCCGGGGACGGGATGGAGCCCTCCAGCACGATGCGGTGCATCTTCACCGTGGGGTCAGGCACGGGAATGGCGGAGAACAGCGCCTTGGTGTAGGGGTGGAGGGGATTGCGGAAAATGTCCGCCGTGGTGCCGTACTCCACCAGATTGCCAAGGTACATCACGCCCACCGTGTCGGAAATGTGCTCCACCACAGACAGGTCGTGAGAGATGAAGAGGTAGGTCAGCTTATACTGCTCCTGCAGCTCCTTGAGCAGGTTGATGATCTGGGCCTGAATGGACACGTCCAGGGCGGACACCGGCTCGTCGCACACCACGAACTCGGGGTTGAGGGCCAGGGCGCGGGCGATGCAGATGCGCTGGCGCTGGCCGCCGGAGAACTCGTGGGGGTAGCGGTCCTTGTGGAAGGGCTGGAGGCCGCAGTGATCCATGATGCGGTCGATATAGTCGTTGAACTCCGCCTTGGGCACCAGGTCGTGCTCCCGCACCGCCTCGCCGATGATCTCGCCCACCGGCATACGGGGGGACAGGGAGGAGAACGGGTCCTGGAAAATAATCTGCATCTTGGGGCGCAGGGCGCGCAGCTCCTTATGGGACAGGTCGTAGATCTCCTGACCGTTGAAGAGCACCTGACCGGCGGTCTTCTCACCGGACAGCCGCAGGATGACGCGGCCGGTGGTGGTCTTGCCGCAGCCGGACTCGCCCACAAGGCCCATGGTGGTGCCCCGCTTGAGGTTGAAGCTGACGCCGTCCACCGCCTTGACCTGGCCGATGGTGCGGGAGACCATGCCGCCCTTGATGGGGAAGTATTTCTTGAGCTGGTTGACCATCAGGATATACTGGGGGTCATAGGTAACGGGCTCTACGCCGCCTGCAAGCTTTGCAGCCTTCGTCTCTTCCATCTTATCAGGCATGCTTACTCACCCGCCTTTCGGTTCTCATCGTAGTAGCGATAGCAGCTGACAAAGTGCGTGGGGCTGAGCTGGATCTGGGCGGGATACTCGCCGTCGCAGCCGTTGACGCACATCTCGCAGCGGTCCTTGAAGTAGCAGTAGTTGGGCATGTCGATGGGGTTGGGCACCTTGCCGGGAATGGCGTAGAGCTTATCCACCTGCTTGCCCACCACGGGCTTGGAGGCCATCAGGCCGATGGTGTAGGGATGGGCGGGGTTGGCGAAAATCTCCTCCACCGTGCCCTTTTCCACCACCCGGCCGGCGTACATGACCACCACATAGTCGGCCATTTCCGCGATAACGCCCAGGTCATGGGTGATGAACATGATTGACGAGTTGATCTTTTCCTTGAGCTGACGCAGCAGGTCCAGCACCTGGGCCTGGATGGTCACATCCAGGGCGGTGGTGGGCTCGTCCGCGATGATGATGCGGGGGGTGCACGCCAGAGCCATGGCGATCATCACGCGCTGGCGCATGCCGCCGGAGAGCTCGTGGGGGTACATCCTGTAGACGCCCTCGCTGTTGGCGATGCCCACCATCTTCAGAAGCTCGATGGTGCGGGCCTTGACGTCCTCCTTGCTCTTGCCCTCGCCGTCGTGAAGGGCGATGACCTCGTCCACCTGGTCGCCGATGCGGAACACCGGGTTGAGGGCGGTCATGGGCTCCTGGAAGATCATGGACATATAGTTGCCGCGCAGCCGCTGCATCTTCTCCGCGGGCACCTTGGTGATCTCATAGGCCTTGTCGCCCAGGTTCAGGCGGATCTCGCCGCTGACGATCTGGCCCTGGGGGCGCTGGAGCAGCTGCATGAGGGACAGGCTGGTCACCGACTTGCCGCAGCCCGACTCGCCCACCACGCCCACGGTCTTGCCGATGGGCACCTCGAAGCTCACGCCGTCCACCGACTTGACGGTGCCGGCGTCGGTGAAGAAGTAGGTGTGGAGGTTATCGAACTCCACCGCGTTGTTGCTGTCGCGCATCTCCGTGAGATACTCGCTCTCGGGCACATTCTTGCGCTTGCGCTTTTTCTCGAACTCGTTGGTAATCCGGCGGTTCTCCTTGGAAATCCTGCGGGACTCCTTGGCGGAGAGGTAGCCGTCTGGATGCTTCTTTGCCATACTCTCTCCTCCTTTAACGCTTCATCTTCGGGTCGAAGGCGTCGCGCAGGCCGTCGCCCACCAGGTTGAAGGCCAGAACGGTCAGCAGCAGGCACACGCCCGCGGGGATCCAGATGAACCAGTAGTTGGTCAGAACATAGGTATCGTTGACGTCGTTGATGATGTTGCCCCAGGAAGCGAAGGGGAACTTGACGCCCAGGCCAAGGAAGGACAATGTGGCCTCGATGATGATGGTGGAGCCCAGGCCCATGGTGCACACCACGATCAGCTGGGGGATGACATTGGGGATCAGGTGGCGGAAGATCCGGCGGGACACGCTGATGCCGCAGGCCTCGGTGGCGGTCATGAACTCCTGCTCACGCAGGGAGAGGATCTGGCCGCGGACCATGCGGGCGATACCCGCCCAGCCCAGGAAGCCCAGGATGAGCATCAGATAGAGCATCCGGATGGTGGGGTCCACGCGCATCTGATCCATCGCCGCGCCCAGAATGATGATGATGGGGGTGGAGGGGATGCAGTAGAAGATATCCACCAGACGCATGATGAGGTTATCCACCCACCCGCCGAAGAAGCCGGAGATGCCGCCCATGATGACGCCCAGTGTCGCCTCGATAAACACCACGATAAAGCCGATGATGAGGGACACCCGGCCGCCGTACATCAGGCGGGTGAGCATGTCCATGCCGTTGCGGTCGGTGCCCAGCCAGTGGGCCTTGCTGGGGAAGGAGTAGGTGTCGAACACAAAGGTCTCGGTGGCCTGCTTCACCGACCAGGTCTTGCTGGCCGGGTCGTAGGAAATGACGTACTCATTCTCCTGGCCGTTCTCGTCGGTGTAGACAAACTCCTCCACATCGTCCTCCACCGCCTCGGTGACCTTCTCCTTGAAGTCGCGGGTGAGGAACACGTCAGGCATGACGGACTGCACCACATAACGGCTGATATAGCCCACCTCGGCGCCGCCCTGGGTCATCAGGCCGTCGTCGTCCACGGCATAGGTCTTGCCGTCGGCAGTGAAGCTGCGCTCGCCGTTGGTGAAGGCCTTCAGGGCGTTGTAGCGGAAGGCAAAGCTGATGTCGTCGCCCTGGTTGCTGGTGCTGATGGTGTCCTTGAAGGCGATGCCCAGCATGGTGCCGTCCTTGGAAACGCTCAGGAAGTCCTCGCCCTCCTGGGTGATGGTATAGGTCTCGTCCCGGTAGACGAAGGAGGTCTCGCCCTTGGAGGCCGCCAGGATCAGCTGGGCCTGGACGGCGCCGCCGAACTTCTGGCCGTCGGCCTGGGCGAAGCGGTATTCATCATTGCGGCTCACGCCGGCATACTCTTTATTCTGGTACTCGGTGGTGAAGAACTTCTGGTCCTCCTTGTAGGGGCTGATGACGCCGCCCAGGAAGGAGAAGAGGAACATGGCGATGAGCACCACAAGGCCCACCATAGCCATACGGTTGCGGAAAAAGCGCTTTGCCACCAGCGCGCCGGGAGACAGGACCTTGACGCGCCGGTCGTCGTTGAGGGAGTAGTGCTGCTCCTCCCCGGGCGCGGCCTGGCCCGTGAGCTTCTTATCTTCAGCCATAAAAGCGCCTCCTTCCTTACGCGATGCGCACGCGGGGGTCGACCACCGCGTACAGGATATCGGAAATCAGGTTGCCCACCAGGGTGAGCACCGCCAGGAACACCAGATAGAACATGGAGAACGGGATGTCGCCGCCCACCATGGAGTGGTAGGAGGCATAGCCGATGCCCGGGATGCCGAAGAGGGTCTCGGTGATAAGGGCGCCGGAGAACAATCCGGGCAGCGAGCCGCCCACGATGGTCACGATGGGGATGAGGGTATTGCGGAAGGCGTGATGATAGATGACCTTGCGCTCGGAAAGGCCCTTGGCCCGGGCGGTGCGGATATAGTCGGCGTTGAGCACCTCCAGCATGTTGGTGCGGGTGTAGCGCATGAGGGAGCCCATGCTCACCACCACCAGCGTGACGATGGGCATCACCAGGTGGTTTGCCATATCCCAGAACTTGCCCCAGGAGGAGAGCTGCTCAAAGCTGCGCCCGGTCAGGCCGTAGAGGTCAAACCAGCCCAGCTTCACGGAGAACACCAGCTTGAGCAGGGACGCGAAGAAGAAGGTGGGCAGGGAAATACCGGCCAGCGCGATGACGGTCACAACATAGTCGGTCCTGGAGTACTGCTTGGTGGCAGCCAGCACACCCAGAGGGATGGCGATCATCAGCTGCAGCACCAGGGCGATGGCGCCCATGACAAAGGAGATGCCCACGCACTTCCGGAACTTTTCCAGCACGGGCATGGTCCACACCCAGCTGTCGCCGAAGTTGCCGGTGATGGCGTCGCCCAGCCAGCCGATATAGCCGGGGATGATGTGCTTATCCAGGTTATAGGATGCCTGTAATTGGGCCATCCATTCATCGAAGCTCTTGGAGCCGGGCTTCTGGGAAAGCTGCCGGGCCATGTTCTCGATATACGAGGTGGGCAGGCAGCGCATGAGCACATAGATGATCAGCCCCACGAACAGCAGGATCACGATCGACATCAAAATTCTTTTTACGATATATTTGGACACGAAATACCCTCCTATCCAGTCTTTCTGTAGGCATATCGAAAGGCCCCCGGTGCGGGCGCCCCACTGCATATAGAGCCGCGGCTTCCCCCGCTGCGGCGAGGCAGCGGCTCTATACGCAGTTATAACCGGGCCACCCTGCGGCGCGCAAAATGCGCGCCGCAGGGTGATCCCGGTGCTTTGCGGAAAGGTCTGTAGGCTCAGGCGCGATCCAGGATTACTGGTTGGCCTTGAGCTCCAGCTTCTCGATCTCAGCCATCCAGCCGTAGAACGTGGTGATGTCGGGGGTGACGGTGCTCATATCCACGCGCTCGGTAGAGAAGATGATGGCGTTCTGACGCTGATAGGTGGGAATCTCAACCGCCCAGTCCATGATGATGTCAAGGCACTCCTTGTACATGGGCTTGCGGAAGGCCTGGTCGGTGGACTTGCGGGCCTCCATGATAAGGGTATCGAGCTCCTCATCGTTGATGCGGTAGTGGTTGGAGCCGGTGGCGCCGGGGATGCCCACGCGGTTGGAGCTGTGGTACACCTGATACATATCGGGGTCAACGGTGGCGCCCCAGGCGGCGGCCCACATGTCAACGGTGATGGCGTCCAGGCCGTTCCACAGGTCGGTGGAGTTGGTCAGGTCGGTGACGATGAAGTTCATGCCGATCTCCTTGAAGGTCTCGGCGGCCATGGTCAGAGCCATGAACACGGGGTGATCGCCAGCGCCGTTGCCGGGGATCAGGCACTCATACTCCAGCTTGGCGCCGGCGGGGGCAGCGGTGAGCTTGCCGTCGGTGACGGTGTAGCCGGCAGCCTCGAAGAAGCCCAGAGCGGCGGCCTTAGCGGCAGCGTAGCGGGCCTCGGCGTCCATGCCGGAGGTGTAGATGGGATTGCCGTCCACATCCACGGAGAAGGCCACGCGGTAGCCGTCGTCAGTGGACTGGGGGGCAGCCCAGGAGGTGTTGGAGATGGGGTAGTTGATGACGCTGGCGCGCTCGCCGTAGTAGGTGTCGATGGCCACGTCACGGTAAACGGCGATCACGGTGGCCAGGGCCTTGCGCAGGTTCTTGGAGGCCTCAGAGCCGGAATCCTCGCCCACGCGGACTCTGTCGGCGCACATGCCGATGTAGCCGTAGCCCAGGTTGTCGACGGTATCCACGGTGATCTTGTCGCCGTTGAGGGTGCCGCCGTTGGCCTCTTCGATGGCGGCCACGGTGTCCTTGCTGAAGGTCGGGTCGGTGATGTCGATGGTGCCGGTGATGACGCCGTTGAGCTTATCCTTCTCCTGGCCCTCCTTGAAGTTGACATACTTGGTCTTGGGAGCGCCCAGGTAGTAGCTCTCGTTGGCCTCGAAGTTGACCACGCCGTTCTCGAACTTGATGAACTTGTAGGGGCCGGCGCCCAGGGGCTTGGTGGTCACGGCACGCACGGCGGACAGGTCGCCCTTGGTGAAGCCGAACATGTTGTTGTCGTAGTCATAGAGCTCCTTGCTGCCGTAGTAGTGCAGGGGAGCGATGGCAACGCCCAGCTGGTAGATGGAGGTGGCGTCCACCTCGGTCATCACAACGCGCAGGGAGTTCGCGCCGGTCTTCTGGATGCCGGCGATGTTGGGAGCGGACTCACCGGTGGAAACGCCGGTGGTGGAGTAAGCGTACACCTCGGCGGGGATGAGGTCGGCCAGAGCGGAGCCGGCGGTCTCAGCCTCCATGGCGGCGAAGCTCCAGTCATACTGGTTGCCGATGGCCAGGGCGAAGTCCTTGGCGGTGGCGCCCGCCTCCAGCTCGAAGCCCCAGGCGGCGGCGGCGGTGGCAACGTCGTTGGCGTCAGCAGCGGCACCGGCAGACACGCAGTAGTCCACGATCTCCTGGGCGAACTTCACAAGGCCGTCGTTCACAGCGGCCCAGAAGGCGGTCTGCTGCTCCTCGGTGACATAGGTGAAGTCGGTGTTGTCCTCACCCAGGGAGGCCAGCAGGGCGGCCAGGGTGGTCATGTTCTCCCGGTACTCGGCAAGGCCCAGGATGGGCTGGCCGTACAGGGTGGAGGAGCCGTCGTAGGTGGGATCGCACAGCACGTACATGGAGAAGATCACGTCGTCGATGGTGACAGGCTCACCGTCGGAGAAGGTGATGTCGTCGCGCAGGACGAAGTCATAGTACACGGTGCCGTCGGCGTTCTCGGTGATGGTGCAGTCGGCGGGGCCGTGATAGGTGTAGTCGGTGCCGTTGTAGCTGTGGGTCTCGCCCTCGATGCCCTTGAGGATGATGGCGCCGGTACGGTCACTGGTGAGCAGGCCCAGCTGGGTCATGGTATAGACATCCTGGTCATAGGCAGTGGCCGCGAAGAAGGGAGAGAACTTGCTGCTGAAGGGGGCATAGCCCACCACCAGGGGCACATTGTTCTTGGGCTCTTCGCTGGGCTCGGCGCTCTGGCTCTCCACAGGGGCGCTGGACTCGGGGGCCTTCTGGCCGCTGCAGCCGGCGATCAGGCCAACGCACATGACAAGAGCAAGAAGCAGTGCAAGCAGTTTCTTTGCATGTTTCATGTTGAAATATCCTCCTTTATATATTTTGAACTAAAAGGGCATCCCTGCCCGCAGTTCACAACAGGAAATGGCTTGTGGCTCACAAGCCGGAGAAAGGGGGCGTCCCCTTTCTTTTGTCCGCACGGCGCGGTCATTTGTATTTCTGCGTCATATCTGACATTTAATAATTGTATTCGCTTTTCGCCGGGATGTCAATTTGAATATTTTGTAATTATATACAGACATCTTGTCTCTGTCAGGTATCCGGCTGGTTGACCGACCAGTGAAGGCCCACGGCATAGCCCCGCCAGGCGATGGCGGCGGCCAGAATAACGCCCTGGAGCACCAGGAAGGTGATGGTGCCCGCCCAGTTCACCCCCGCGCCCCGGATGAGGATGAGGTGGACGGTCTCTGCGGCCAGGGTGGCCGCGGTACAGACCGCCGCCAGGGTGCTCCGGGGGCGGAACTGCTCGATGGTGGCCTTATAGATGAAGTCCCGCACCGGCTCGCCCTCGGTGCTCAGCCGGGCCAGGGCCCAGATCACCGACACCACCGACAAAAGGCCGCCGGCATAGGGGATGAGGACATAGAAGGTGTGCTGCATCCCCGCCGCGGGCAGGCAGCCGCTTACCACCGTAAGCACCGCCATCAAAAGGGCAAGGGCCCACAGCACCGTCATGGCGCGCCTGCGGGTCAGGCCGTCCTCGGCGCAGAAGTGGTGGACCTTGCCGGTATAGACGTACTCCCCCGCCACGTTGAGCTGAAAGTCCTCCAGATAGGCGCGCCGGCGGTTCCAGCGCTTTTCGCGTCTTTCAAAATCATCCATGGTTATCGAATCCCCGTCAGGTCAAAGCTTCCAAGGCGCTCGTCCGCCGCGGCGCACACGCCCCGCAGGCAGCTCTCGTCAAAGGGGCTCTCCAGGCCGGCGTTTTTCAGCAGGTCGGTAAAGGTGCGGCTGCCGCCCTGGCGGGTGTAGGCCATATAGTGCTCCCAGGCGTCCCTGCGGTCCCGGGCGATCATGGCCCAGAACTGGAGGGACACGGTCTGGGCAAGGCAGTAGTCAATATAGTAGAAGGGGCTGGAGTAGATGTGGTGCTGGCGCTGCCAGCCCTCGCCCTCGCTGTAGAAGGGGATGTCGCCATCCAGCCGCAGCCAGGGCATATACACCCCCAGCAGCTCCTTCCACACGGCGTGGCGCTGCTCCGGGGTCATGTCGGGGTTGTCGTACACCTCGTGCTGGAAGTGGTCCACCATGGTGCCGTAGGGGATGAAGAGCAGCGCGCCGGCCAGGTGGCTGTAGCGGAACTTCTCCCCGTCCGCGCCGAAGAAGCCGTCGGCCCAGGGCTCGGCAAAGAACTCCATGCTCATGGAGTGGACCTCGCAGGCCTCCATGCTGGGCCAGGTGTACTCCATGGGTACACGGTCCCGGTTCATCCAGGCGGCGAAGGCGTGGCCCGCCTCATGGGTGACCACCTCCACGTCGTGCTGGGTGCCGTTGAAGTTTGCGAAGATGAAGGGCACGCCGTAGTCATAGATGCCGGTGCAGTAGCCGCCCCCCTGCTTGCCCTCGGTGGAGAGCACGTCCAGCAGGTCGTTTTCCAGCATCATGCGGAAGAACGCGCCCGTCTCGGGGGAGAGCGCGTCGTAGAACTTCCGGCCCTGGGCCAGGATGTCGTCGGCGGTGCCCACCGGGCGGGGGTTGCCGGAGCGGAACTCCAGGGCGTTGTCGGCAAAGCTCATGGGGTAGGCGCAGCCGGTGCGCTTGGCCTGCTCCCGGCTGATGCGGTCGGCCACCGGCACCAGGTACTTCACCACCGCGGCGCGGAAGCGCTCCACGTCCTCCCGGGTGTAGCAGTTGCGGCCCATGCGGTAATAGCCCAGGGTGGTGTAGCCCTCGTAGCCCAGCTTGCGGCCCATGCGGTCGCGCAGGTGGACCAGCTCGTCGTAGAGCCGGTCAAGCTCGGCCTGGTTGTCCTTGTACCACTGCCCCTCCGCCTTCCAGGCGGCCAGGCGGCGCGCGTCGTCGGGGTCGCTCTTGAAGGGGGTGAGCTGGGAGAGGGTATAGGTCTTGCCCTCGAAGGGGATCTGGGCGGAGGCCAGCAGCTTCTCATAGGCCTGGGTCAGGTCGTTCTCCTGCTGGAGCTCGGGGATGATCTCCGGGGAGAAGGTCTTGAGGGCGATCTCGGCATTTTTGAACATCAGCTCGCCGTACTCCCGGGCGAAGTCCGCCCGGAAGGCGCCGGCCAGCATGGCGGCGGTCCAGGCCTGGGTGTACTCCTCCAGCTCGGGCATGGCGGCGTTCCAGAACTTCATCTCGCCGTCGTAGAATTCGTCCCGGGTGTCGATGGAGTGGCGGATGTTGGCAAGAGTGAGCATGGTGCCGATGTGGCGCTCCAGCTTGTCCTTCTCCAGAAACACCTCCCGGGCCTGCTCATAGCTTTCCGCGCCCTTGAGGCGCTCGGTGAGGGCGGCAAGCTGCGCCTTGGTCTCTTCCAGGGGCAGGCGCTCATAGGTCATGTCGGAAAATCGGGTCATATGATTACCTCCTGCAGCATTTCATTTACATTTAGGAAAGGGGCAGCACCCGGCCGTCCAGCACAGCCCGGACGAGCCTGTCCCCCTGATATTGGAGCGTGAGCAGAAAGGCGGGGCGGTCCTCCTCCAGCAGCCGGAAGAAGATGCGGTCCCCCTCCCAGACGGGCAGGGCGCCCACCTGCGCCCGGGGGACCCAGGTAAGCTCCCCCTCCGGGCAGCTGTCAAGGAACGTCCCCTCCCAGCGGTCGGCGGTGAACAGGTACATGAACTCCCCTTCCCACTCGTCGGACAGGAAGGTCACCACCCCCCGGAAGCGCCAGCGGGTGAGGGTGACGCCCGTCTCCTCCCGCACCTCCCGGAGCAGGCACTCGTCGGGGCTCTCCGTGCCCTCAAACTTGCCGCCTACCCCCACCCACTTATCGTGGTTGAGGTCGTTTTGTTTTTTCACCCGGTGGAGCATCAGGTACTCCCCCCGGCCGTTTTCCAGGTAGCAAAGGGTGGTGTTCTTCACGCCGCGCCCCTCCTTCCGCCCCGCCGCGGGGGCGGCGCCCCCCTCGGGCATATCTTTTCGTATTTTATTATCATAATACGTTCCCGCCGTTTTTGCAAGTGCTGCGTCGCATACCTGGGCTATTTTCGCAGGAAATGCGTCCTTTTTCTCCCCCGGCGCCCCCTCGGCGGCCCAGCCAGCCCCGCCGCGCTCCCCCGGACGGTGCCTCTGCCGCCCTGTCCGCCGCCCGCCCCGGCGCACCCTGAATCCTTTTCGCCCCGCCGCCGCGCCCGGCCTTCTTCCAGAAATTTTTCTTGCAAATGGGACAATATTATGTAGATTTTTTGACAATCTTGTGATATACTGTCCCTGCGATTGTCAGAAAATTCACATAAGCGGTCAACCTCCGCCCCACACCCCGCGGGAAGGAGGTCTCCCGGCGGCAGAAGGGACCGGGAGAGCACCGCACCCCCGTTCACGATCACCCTTGCCATGGTGCCCCCTGCCCCATGATGGATATCACGAATTTGGGAGGAATATCACATGAAAATCGTTGTCTGCATCGGCTCGTCCTGCCACATCAAGGGTTCCCGCCTGGTCGTTGAGGAGCTTCAGCGCCTTATCCAGGAGCACGACCTGACCGGCAAGGTAGAGCTGGCCGGCACGTTCTGCATGGGCAAGTGTCAGCAGGGGGTGTGCGTCACCGCAGACGGGCAGTTCCACTCCGTCACGCCGGACACCGTCCGCGCCTTCTTCGCCGAAACCGTCCTGCCCCGGGTCTGACGCCATGACGGTACAGATCTGCGTGGGCTCCTCCTGCCACCTCAAGGGCTCCGAGGCCATTGTGCACCTGCTCCAGGCGGCCATCGAGGAGCACGGGCTTGGGGCTCAGATCACCCTGGCGGGCAGCTTCTGCGCCGGCCTGTGCAACCGGGAGGGGGTCACCCTTCTGGTGGACGGCCAGCCCTGCACCGGCATCACGCCGGAAAATTTCCCGGAATTTTTTCAAGCCCATATATTAAAGGAAGTAAGAAAGTGAGGTAGTGAGCCATGGACTGCCTGACGCTGAAAAAATCCAACTGCAAAAACTGCTATAAATGCATCCGCCACTGCCCGGTGAAGTCCATCCGCTTCTCCGGCAACCAGGCGTACATCATTGATAACGAGTGCATCATCTGCGGGCAGTGCTTTGTGGTCTGCCCCCAGGACGCCAAGCAGATCACCGACGAGACGGAAAAGGTCCGGGTGCTGCTCCAGTCCGGCGCCCCCGTCATCGCAAGCCTGGCCCCCTCTTTTGTGGCAAACTACGAAGGGGTGGGCATCGGTGCCATGCGCCGGGCGCTGAAGGCCCTGGGCTTTGCCGACGCGGAGGAGACCGCCGTGGGCGCCACCATCGTCAAGGCCGAGTACGAGCGCCTGGCGGACGAGGGCACCCAGGACGTGATCATCACCTCCTGCTGCCACTCGGTGAACCTGCTCATCCAGAAATATTTCCCGTCCCAGCTGCCCTCCCTGGCCAAGGTCCTCTCCCCCATGCAGGCCCACTGCCGGGACATCAAGGCGCGCATCCCCGGCGCCAGGACCGTCTTTATCGGCCCGTGCGTTGCCAAAAAGGACGAGGCCGCCCATTACGAGGGCTATGTGGACGCCGTTTTGACCTTCGACCAGCTCACCGCCTGGATGCGCGCCGAGCAGGTGGAGCCCGCGCCCGAGCTTGACAGCGACGAGCGCAGCCGCGCCCGTCTCTTCCCCACTGCCGGCGGCGTGCTGGCCACCATGACCCGCCGCAATCCCGCCTACACCTACATGGCGGTGGACGGCACGGAAAACTGCATCGCCGCCCTGCGGGACATTGAAAGCGGCCAGGTCCACCGCTGCTTCATCGAGATGTCCGCCTGCGCGGGCAGCTGCATCGGCGGGCCGGTGATGGAAAAATTCCACCGCTCCCCCGTCAAGGACTACATCACCATCAAGCGTTACGCCGGGCAGGAGGATTTCCCCGTCGAGCAGCCCGACGCCCTGGCCCTGCAGAAGGACTTCACCGTCATCGCCCACAAGCTGCCCACCCCCTCGGAGGACGAGATCCGGGACATTCTCCGCCAGATGGGCAAGATGAAGCCCTCCGACGAGCTCAACTGCGGCTCCTGCGGCTACAACACCTGCCGGGACAAGGCGGTGGCCATCTTCCAGGGCAAGGCGGAGATCTCCATGTGCCTGCCCTACCTCAAGGACAAGGCGGAGAGCTTCTCGGACAACATCGTGCGCAACACCCCCAACGGCCTCATCGTCCTCAACGAGAACCTGGAGGTGCAGCAGATCAACCGCGCGGCCATGCGCATTATGAACATCCGCTCCGCAGACGACGTGCTGGGCGACGGCGTGGTGCGCATCCTCAACCCCGCGGACTTCCTGACCGTGCTGGGCAGCGGCCGCACCCTCAATAAGCGGGTGTACCTTGCCGAGTACGAGCGCTATGTGGACGAGACCATCATTTACGATAAGGACTACCGCCTGCTCATCTGCCTCATGCGGGACGTCACCGAGGAGGAGACCGTCCGGGAGCAGAAGGAGAACATCAGCCGCCAGACGGTGGAGATCGCCGACCGGGTGGTGGATAAGCAGATGCGTATCGTGCAGGAGATCGCCTCCCTGCTGGGCGAGACCGCCGCGGAGACGAAGATCGCGCTCTCCAAGCTCAAGGAGTCGATCAGCGATGAATAATCTGTGTGCGGATATCGGCTATAAGAGCATCAACCACGAGGGCGAGCAGCTGTGCGGCGACCATGTGGACATCATCTCCCAGGGGGACGCCTCCACCGTCATCGTCCTGGCCGACGGCCTGGGAAGCGGCGTGAAGGCCAGCATCCTCTCCACCCTCACCTCCAAGATCATCTCCACCATGATGGCCGAGGGGCTGCCCTTGGAGGAGTGCGTGTCCACCATCGCGGCCACGCTGCCCATCTGCTCGGTGCGGGGGGTGGCCTACTCCACCTTCACCATCATCCACCTCATCGACAACACCGCCGCCGAGCTCATTCAGTATGATAACCCCCACATCATCCTCATCCGGGACGGCGAGATCGCCGACTACCCGGAGACGGAACTGCTCATCGGCGGCAAGAAAATCTACAAATCCGTGGTCAAGCTCCAGGAGGGCGACATTTTCGTGGCCATGAGCGACGGCTGCCCCCACGCCGGCATCGGCCTTGCCTACAACTTTGGCTGGAAGCGGGAGGACATCGCCGAGTTCATGCGCGCCATCGCCCCGGCGGGCTATACCGCCAAGACCATGTCCACCATGCTGGTGGACGAGTGCAACAAGCAGTACGGCTACCACCCCGGGGACGACGCCACCGCCTGCGTCATCCGCATCCGCCGGCGCGAGCCCATGAACATCCTCTTCGGCCCGCCCCGCAACCGGGACGACTGCAACCGCATGATGTCCCTCTTCTTTTCCAAGGAGGGCAAGCACATCATCTGCGGCGGCACCACCTCGTCCATCGCGGCCAAGTACCTCCGCAAGCCCCTCAGGGCAAGCCTGTGCTTTGAGAGCAGCGACGTGCCCCCCACCGCCGAGATCGAGGGGGTGGACCTGGTCACCGAGGGTGTCATCACCATCAGCAAGGTGCTGGAATACGCCCGGGATACCCTGGGCGCCAACGAGCTCTACAGCCAGTGGAGCCTCCAGCGGGACGGCGCGTCCCAGATATGCCGGCTGCTCTTTGAAGAGGCCACCGACATCAATTTCTTTGTGGGCCGGGCGGTGAACCCCGCGCACCAGAACCCCGACCTGCCCATCAATTTCAATATCAAAATGAATCTGGTTGAAGAGCTCTCCTCCTGCCTGACCCAAATGGGCAAGCGGGTCAAGGTCAGCTATTTTTGAGGAGGACACCCTATGAGAGCCAAGAGAAAATTCGATACCAAGGTCCAGGACCTGAAATATCAGGTCCTCCGGGAGGTAGCAAAGCTGGCCTGGGAGGACACCCTGCTCGAGCACGTGCTGGACATCCCCAAGACCATCATTCCCGGCAACACCCCCACCATGCGCTGCTGCGTCTACAAGGAGCGGGCCGTCCTGGGCGAGCGGGTGAAGCTGGCCATGGGGGGCGACAGGTCCAATCCCAACGTCATCGAGGTCATCGAGATTGCCTGCGATGAGTGTCCCATGAGCGGCTACGAGGTCACCAACTTCTGCCGGGGCTGTCTTGCCCACCGCTGCTTCGACGCCTGTCCCAAGGACGCCATCACCTTTGACCAGAATCACGTGGCCCACATTGACAAGGCCAAGTGCGTCAACTGCGGCGCCTGCGCCCGGGTGTGCCCCTACTCCGCCATCATCAGCCGCAAGCGCCCCTGCGAGAGCGCCTGCAAAATCAACGCCATTTCCACTGACGAGGAGACCCAGGCGGCCTCCATTGACAACGATAAGTGCATCGCCTGCGGCGCCTGCGTCTATCAGTGCCCCTTCGGCGCCATTGCGGACAAGTCCTATATTCTGGACGTCATCGACATTTTGAAAAAGAGCGAAAAGGGCGCGAACTACAAGGTGTACGCTGTGGTGGCTCCCTCCATCTCCAGCCAGTTCACCTACGCAAAGCTGGGCCAGGTCATCACCGGCCTGAAGGAGCTGGGCTTCCACACCGTGGTAGAGGCCGCCCTGGGCGCCGACATGGTGGCTCACGCCGAGTCGAGGGAGCTTGCGGAGAAGGGCTTCCTCACAAGCTCCTGCTGCCCGGCCTTTGTAAGCTATGTGGAGAAGGCCTTCCCCCAGCTGGTGCAGTACGTCTCCCACAACCTCTCCCCCATGGCCACCATCGCCAAGTACATCAAAGAGCGGGAGCCCTCCTGCAAGGTCATTTTTATCGGGCCGTGCACCGCCAAAAAGGAGGAGGTGCAGAAAGAGTCCGTCCGGCCTTATGTGGATGCTGCCATGACCTTTGAGGAGCTCCAGGCCCTCTTCGACAGCATTTCCCTGGACATCACCACCCTGGAGGAGAACCTGCTGGACAACGCCTCCTACTTTGGCCGCATCTTCGCCCGCAGCGGCGGCCTGTCCGACGCGGTGGCCCAGGGCCTCAAGGAGCAGGGCATCACCGATTTCGAGCTAAAGGCCGTCCCCTGCGACGGCATCGAGGCGTGCCGCATGGCCCTGCTCAAGAAAAGCCGCAACGTCCTGCCCGGCAACTTCATCGAGGGCATGGCCTGCATCGGCGGCTGCATCGGCGGCGCCGGCTGCCTGACCCACGGCGAGAAGAACAAGGCCGAGGTGGACAAATACGGCATGGAGGCCCACGAAAAGACCATTACCGAAGCCATCTCCGTGCTGAAATAACCCTTACCGCATGCAAAAGCCCCCGGGCCATATGGCCCGGGGGCCCCCGCCATTTGCCTCCCTCTGATGAGGGAGGTGGCACGGCGCAAGCCGTGACGGAGGGAGAGAATCAGTCAGACCAACTTCAAAGGTCTCTCTCCCTCAGTCTCGCTGCCGCTCGACAGCTCCCTCGTCAGAGGGAGCCTTAGCTCACAGACACAGCTACCCCCGGGCCATGCGGCCCGGGGGGTTCTTTTTGTCAATATTACTCGGCGGCCTTCACGGCGCCGTCGGCCACCATATGCTCGATCTGCTCACCGGTGTAGCCCAGGTCGGCAAGGACGCTGCGGGTGTCGCTGCCCACCGCGCCCACGGCGCAGGTCTTGCCCGTCTCCATGCCGGGGAAGTGGATGGGAGTATTGGGCATCACGGTGGTGCGGCCGTTGGGGAATTCCACCTTCTGGAGATAGCCGTTGGCCCAGCCCTGCTCCGACTGGCTCAGCTCGGCTGCCTTGGCGATCTTCTGGATGACGATGTCCCGGGCGGCAAAGGCGGCCACCCACTCGTCGGCGCTGCGGGTGAGGAAGATGTCCCGGCACATGGGGAAGAGGCTGGCGCGCAGCTCCAGCTTTTCCTCCCGGGTGGTGCAGGCGCGGTATTTTTCAATGTACTCGTCCATGCCCAGCACCTCCAGGCACGGGGCATACAGGCGGTCAAACTCCAGCGCGGCAATATAGACCCACCGGCCGTCCTTGCAGCGGTAGGCATTGAGGAAGGGGTTGTAAGTGCGGCCGTACACGCTGGGCCGGCGCATGCCGTACTGGGGCTGGCAGGCGATGAGGTCGGAGAAATCATACCAAAGGGCGTTGGCGTACAGGGAGGTGGTGAGGAACACACCCTTGCCCGTGCGCTCCCGGGACAGCAGGCCGCCCAGCACGCCGCTCAATACACTGCTGGCCACCACCGCGTCGCCGAAGGCGGAGGATGGGGTGATGGGGGGCGCACCCTCCGCGGCCCACTCGGTCATCATGCTGCCCATGGCCCAGAAGGCGGCGGCGTCAAAGCCGGGGGCGGCAGCCAGGGGGCCGTCGTAGCCGTAGCCGGTAAAGTGGAGGTACACCAGCCGGGGGTAGCGCTCCTTGAGGCTCTCGTAGTCAAGGCCCAGCTTCCTGAGGGCCTTCAGGCGGATGTTGGACACGAGCACATCCGTCTTTTCCAGCAGCTTGTGGATGACCTCCATGCCCTCCGGGCTCTTCATATTCACGGAGATGAGCTTTTTATTGGAGTTGGGGATGCAGAAAATAGGGTTTTCCTCTTCGGTGGTGGGGCAGGCGATGTTCTCGCCGTACATCCGCCACAGATCGCCGGTGGGGCTCTCCACCTTGACGACCTCCGCGCCCCAGTCCGCCATAAAGCGGGCCGCTACGGGCACGGCCACGTGGGTCCCCAGCTCCAGGACCCGAATACCCTCCAAAGGCTTCATATGTATCGCTCCTTCTTTCTTTGTCTGTCTGGTCGGCGCGCGCGGCGTACCCGCCGGTTGCCTGCCGCCTTTTTACGCGCGAACAGCCGGCACTTCTGCCGGCTTATTCGCGCGATGTAATGTTTTTTACAGCTCCGGCTCGCTCTTGCCCAGCACCACCGCGCCGGACGCGGCCAGCGCGTCGATCTCGTCCTGGGCATAGCCCACCTCGGCGAGCACCTGTGCGGTGTCCTGCCCGAACAGCCTGGCCGGCTGGGCGTAGCACACGCCCTGAGACTCCATGCGCACCGGGGAGACGGGCATCACCCGCTCCTTGCCGCTGGGGTAGCGGAAATGCTGGAGGTAGTCGTTGTCCCAGGCCTGCTGGTTGGTGGGGACGTCGACAAAGTGGTTGAGCTTGACGCAGGCCACATCCACCGCGCTGAACAGCGCCTCCCACTCGGCGGTGGTCTTGGTGATGAAGGTCTTTTCCGCCAGCTTCAAAAGATCCGCATTGTTCTTGATCCGTCCCTCCTCGGTGGCGTAGCGGGGGTCCTTCAGGATGTCGGGGTAGCCCAGCACCTCGTAGAACTCGTAAATCTGCTGCCGGGCGTTCATGATGCTCATCTGGAGCCACTCCCCGTCCTTGCACAGGAAGGCGGACCACTCCGGGCGGCACTGCTCCCGGGTGGTGGGGCGCTTGACCCAGGGGTCCTGGGCGGTGAGCACCATGCCGCCGGCGGACCAGAGGGCGGCGTTGTAGAGGGAGGCGGAGACATAGTCGCCCTCGCCGGTCTGCTGCCGGCGGATGAGGGCAGTGAGTATCCCGGCATAGAGGATCATGCCGGTGACAGAGTCGCCCATGCCGATGGGGGAGGTGACGGGATAGCTGTGCTCGGTCTTGACGCCCATGTCCGCCATAAAGCCGCTGCGGGCCCAGAAGGCCACCGAGTCGAAGCTGGGCACGTTGGCCTCCGCCCCCTTCTCACCGTAGCCGGTGAGGGCGGCGTAAATGAGGGAGGGGAATTTGGCCCGGATGGTCTCCGAGTCAAGGCCCAGCTTCTTGCGGCTCTGGCCGCGGACGTTGGTGATGAAGATGTCCGCCCGGGCAAGCAGACGCATCAGCGCCTCCATGCCCTCGGGGGCCTTCAGGTCCAGCACGATATTTTTCTTGCCGGTATTGCAGTAGTCAAAGCAGGGGTTTTCATAGTAAACGCCGCCGGCCACGCCGCGCCAGGCATCTCCGCCGGGGCCTTCGATCTTGATGACCTCCGCGCCCATATCTGCAAGCAGTTTGGCACAGGTCGGGGCAGCCACATAGGTAGAAAGTTCCACCACAAAAAGTCCTTCCAGCGGCTTTTTGTCTTTACTCATTTTCACTTATCCTCCTTGATGTCCAGGTACAGCGCTGCATGTTCTTTTCTTTGAAATCAGAATACACAGCTTTCCAGACTTTGTCAAGTAAATAACAAAATAATTTTCTGATATTTTGTTTTCTCTGCCTGCCGCCGCACAATGCCTTCCGCTGTGTTCCGTCTTTTCTTCCGGGGGCGCGGCGCTGCTGATAAAACGCAAAAGCGGCGCGGCGTGATGTGCACGCCGCGCCGCTTTTGCGTTTCTTATGATTCCTCCTGCTCCCCGGTCTGGAGCCAGCCGAAGCCCCAGCCCTCGTGGGCGGATAGCTCCTCCGCGGAAAGGCGCTTGCCGCCCAGCACCGCGGAAATAAAGCCCTGCTGCTCCAGGTACTCCGGCGTGACCTTGCCGGGCACCAGGATGTCCGCCGGGAACATCCGCCGGTACTGTCCCGGCGGGATGCCCACAACCTTCTTGAAAATCCGGTTGAAGTGGCTCAAGTTGGAGAAGCCCGTGGCCCCCGCCACCTGGGCAAGGTCCATGTCGGAGAAGGAGATATACTCCGCCGCCTTGCGGATGCGGATGAGGGTCAGGCAGTTGCCGATGGTCATACCGCTGTCCCGCCGGAACAGGGAGCAGATATAGTTCTTGTTGAAGCCAACCTCGTCGGCCACCTCCTGGAGGGGGATCTCACGGGCATAGTTCTCCTCCAGATAGTGGACGATCTGCTGGGACACCTTGGAGTAGCCGGTGGTGTCAATATATTTGGCCGCCGGGCGCTCCTGCTCGCCGAACTTCCGGTAGAGGTAGTTGATGAGCACCAGCAGGTAGTCGGAGGCCACCGTCTCGGAAAAAGCATCCCCCCGGGAGCTCTCCTGCACCGTCTCCTCCACCAGAGTCCAGATGAAGTCGTTGCGGGGGAAGAAATAGGGCAGCGACTTCAAAAGCCGCTCCAGCCGTTGGCTGCGCAGCACGAATTTAATCTCGCAGAAGCGGGCCACCGGAACGGTGACCGGGTCCATCCCATGGCGCACCCCGGGGGGCACCAGGATAAACTCGCCGTCCTGCAGAGTGCGGTGGGTCCCCTCCACCGAAAGGTTGGCCGGCCCCTTGGTAACGAAAAAGAGATGATAATACTCATGCGCGTGAACCTTGATCGCACCGTGCAGGGTAAAGTTAGATTGCGCGACCCACAAAACGCTTGCGGCCCTGTTTATATCCACATTCATACCGAATCCTCCAGCCTATGAAACCCGCAGGGCGGATCTGCATATAAAATACCAAATTATTTTATCATTTTTTCCAACTGCTTTCAAGTGCAAAGCCAAATTTTTGTTGCTGTTTTTCACTTTTTGCCCCGCACCCTCCCCCTCGGTTTTTCCGTTCCTGCCATGTGAATATCAGAATAGTATTTTCCATGTAATCCGGATTTTATTTTTCAAAAAATGAATTTTCACAGTTCTTGTTGACATTCGCTGGAAAATAGCATATGATAATAGCAGCAAAGCCACGGGCCGTCTGCATAAGTTTCTTTCCATGCCGCAAATATCCCGGGCCCAGCCCGAAGAGGAGGCATCCCCATGATGATCGAGACCGTCACCGGCCCCGTGAACACCGCCGAGCTGGGTGCCGTTTTGTCCCACGAGCATGTCTTTACCCTGGACCGCTCTTTTGCCTTTGCTTTCCCCGACTGGTTCGACGCGGAGGAGGGCCTTTCCCGCTTTGCCGCCAACATTGCCAAGCTCAAGCCCCTGGGCCTGGGCACCATAATCGACGCCACCGCCATCAACCTCGGGCGGGACATCCGTCTGATCCGCCGGGCGTCGGAGCTGGCCGGCATCCATATCATTGCCACCACTGGGCTCTATTACCAGGAGGCCCCCGGCATCGTCTACGGTGCAGAGCCTGATTTCCTGGCCAAATATTTCATCCGCGAGCTCACCGAGGGCATTCAGGGCACCGACATCAAGGCCGGCGTTGTGAAGTGCTCCACCGATCTGCCCTACGGGGTGGACCTGCCCAACGAGTGCATGATCCGCGCCGCCGCCCGGGCGTCCGTCGCCACCGGCGCCCCGGTCATCACCCACGCCAATGCCGGCGCCAAGCATGGTCTGCGCCAGCAGGAGCTTCTGAAGGAAGAGGGCGTCCCCCTCCACCGCGTGGCCATCGGCCACGCCTTCTCCTCCGGCGATGTGGAGTATGTGGCAGATCTTGCCCGGGCCGGCTCCTATGTGGGTTGCGACCAGGTCGGCTTTGAAGATCTGGTCTCCTCTCCCCGCCTGGCCGAGATGATCGCCCGGCTGTGCGAGATGGGCCTTGAAGACCACATCCTGCTCTCTCACGACCAGGCCACCGTCTCCGACTTCGGCTTTGCCTTCGCCTCCATCTGCCGGGACTTTGAGCACAACCCCATGATCGGCGACTACAGCAAGGTCTTTACCCTGATGCCCGGCCTTCTCCAGCAGCAGGGCGTCACCCAGGCGCAGATCGACAAGATGCTGCGCCACAACCCGAAACGCTTTTTAGACGGGGTTCCCTTCTAACCCCATTACAACGTCATATCGGACGACACGCAGGAGCGGAACGGCCGCGGGCATATGCCCGCGGCCGTTCCCATTTCCGGCCCGCTGGGCCGGAATATGGAAAGCGCCCGAACCGCATGGTTCGGGCGCTTTTTGCTGGTTTATGTTTATTCCGCGTCGTTTTCCTCGATGGAGACGGACAGGACCTCGTCCTCCTCCGGCTCGCTGCCGGCCTCTTCGGGCTCGGCGGCGGCGCGGGCCTCGGCAGCCATAGCGCCGACGCTCTCGTAGCGGTTATCCTCCTCGTGCTGCTCATCCTCAATCTGGTCGTACTTGCGATAGGCCGCAAGGCCGGAGCCGGCGGGAATGAGCTTGCCGATGATGACGTTCTCCTTCAGGCCCAGCAGGTGGTCCACCTTGCCCTTGATGGCGGCCTCGGTGAGCACCTTGGTGGTCTCCTGGAAGGAGGCGGCGGACAGGAAGGACTCGGTGGCCAGAGAGGCCTTGGTGATGCCCAGCAGCATGCGGGTACAGGTGGGCTTGACGAGCTCGGAGCCGTCCTCCCGCGTCTCGCCGGCGTTGATGCGGGCCTGAACGGCGGCAACGGCATCCCGGTACTCGGTGATGTCCACCGCGGAGCCGGAGAGCAGCTCGGAATCACCGGCGTCCTCCACCCTGACCTTGCGCATCATCTGGCGGACAATGACCTCGATGTGCTTGTCGTTGATATCAACGCCCTGCTGGCGATAGGGCTTCTGCACTTCCTGGATGAGGTAGTTGTGCACCGCGTCCACGCCCCGGATCCGCAGCACATCGTGGGGAGAGAGGGCGCCGTCGGTGAGCTCCTGGCCCTTGACCACCTTGTCGCCGTCCTTCACGCGGATGCCGGCGCTGTGGGGCAGGGCGTAGGTGACCACCTCGCCGTCGTCAGCGGTGATGGTGACGTTGCACAGGGTGGCGCGCTTGGCCTCCTCCATGGAGACCGTGCCGGAGATCTCGGCCAGCTGGGCCATCTTCTTGGGCTTGCGGGCCTCGAAGAGCTCTTCCACGCGGGGAAGGCCCTGGGTGATATCGCCGCCGGCCACGCCGCCGGTATGGAAGGTACGCATGGTCAGCTGGGTGCCCGGCTCGCCGATGGACTGGGCGGCGATGATACCCACCGCCTCGCCCTGGCCCACGGGCTCGCCGAAGGCCAGGTTCACGCCGTAGCACTTGGCGCACACACCGCTGCGGGCCTCGCAGGTGAGCACCGAGCGCACCCGGACGGAAATCTTCTCATCCTCCCGGCCCTCGCGCTCGGCCTGCTCGCGCAGCTTGCCCTCGATGAGGGCGGCGTCCTCCCCGGTGATGAGGTGGTCCCGGGTGATGAGTACCGCGCCGGTCTCGGGGTCGGTGAAGTCCTCGGTGAGGTAGCGGCCGCGCAGCCGCTCCTCCAGCGTCTCGATGACCTGGCCGTTCTCGCTGATCTCGGAGATGGTGATGCCGTCGTGGGTCTGGCAGTCCTCCTCCCGGATGATGACCTCCTGGGACACGTCCACCAGGCGGCGGGTGAGGTAACCGGAGTCAGCGGTACGCAGAGCGGTATCGGCCATGCCCTTTCGGGCGCCTCTGGAGGAGATGAAGTATTCCAGGACGGTCAAGCCCTCGCGGAAGTTGGCCTTGATGGGGATCTCGATGGTACGGCCGGAGGTGTCGGCCATCAGGCCGCGCATGCCGGCCAGCTGACGGATCTGGGCCTGGGAGCCGCGGGCGCCGGAGTCGGCCATCATGAAGATGGGGTTGTAGCGGTCCATGGACTTCTGCAGGGCGTCGGACACGTCGGCAGTGGTCTTTTCCCAGGCGGACACCACCAGGCGGTAACGCTCGTCGTTGGTGAGGAAGCCGCGCTTGTACTGGTTCTCGATCTTGACGACTTCCTTCTCGGTGGCGGCAATGAGCTCCGCCTTCTGAGGCGGGACGGTCATATCCGCGATGGCCACGGTCAGGGAGCCGCGGGTGGAGAACTTATAGCCCCGGGCCTTGATGGTGTCCAGCACGTCGGCGGACACGGTGAAGCCGTGCTTGTTGATGCAGCGGTCGATGATCTTGCCCAGCTGCTTCTTGCCGCAGATGAAGTTGATCTCCGGCTCGAACATCTCCTCGGCGTCGGTGCGGTCCACAAAGCCCAGATCCTGGGGGATGCCCTCGTTGAAGATCAGGCGGCCCACGGTGGTGCGCACCAGCTTGAAGCGCACCTCGCCGTCCACGGCGGCGCTGCGGCGCACCAGGATGGGCTCGTGGAGGTCCAGCTGACCCTCGTCGTAGGCAAGGCGGGCCTCGTCGTCGCCGGCATAGACGTTGTAGATCTCCCGGGGCAGGGCGCCCTCCTCGGTCTCGGCGCACAGGGCGGGGGTGGTGCGCACCCAGCGGCCGTTCTCCTCGTCCCGCACCCAGATGCGGTCGTTGGGGGCAAGGGCGCCGTCGGCGAGGGCCTTCGCGGCGGCCTGAGCCGTCTCGTAGGCAAGGGCGGGGTCGTAGGCGGGGTCGCGCTCGTAGGTGAGGTAGTAGGAACCCAGCACCATGTCCTGGGTGGGGACGGTGACGGGGCCGCCGTCGGACGGGCGCAGCAGGTTGTTGGCGGCCAGCATCAGGATGCGGGCCTCGGCCTGGGCCTCGGCGGACAGGGGGACGTGGATGGCCATCTGGTCGCCGTCGAAGTCGGCGTTGAAGGCGGTACACACCAGGGGGTGGAGCTTCATGGCGCGGCCCTCTACCAGCACCGGCTCGAAGGCCTGGATGCCCAGGCGGTGGAGGGTGGGCGCGCGGTTGAGCATCACCGGGTGCTCCTTGATGACGAACTCCAGGGCGTCCCACACGGCGGGGGCGGCCTTATCCACCATCTTCTTGGCCGACTTAATGTTGTTGGCGTGGCCGTCCTCCACCAGCTTCTTCATCACGAAGGGCCGGAAGAGCTCGATGGCCATCTCCTTGGGCACGCCGCACTGATAGATCTTCAGCTCGGGGCCCACCACGATAACGCTTCGGCCGGAGTAGTCCACGCGCTTGCCCAGCAGGTTCTGACGGAAGCGGCCCTGCTTGCCCTTGAGCATGTCGCTCAGGGACTTGAGCGCCCGGTTGTTGGCGCCGGTAACGGCGCGGCCCCGGCGGCCGTTGTCGATGAGGGCGTCCACCGCCTCCTGGAGCATGCGCTTTTCGTTGCGCACGATGATGTCGGGGGCGTTGAGCTGGATAAGGCGCTTGAGGCGGTTATTGCGGTTGATGACCCGGCGGTAGAGATCGTTGAGGTCGGAGGTGGCAAAGCGGCCGCCGTCGAGCTGGACCATGGGGCGCAGCTCCGGCGGGATCACCGGCAGCACGTCGATGATCATCCACTCGGGCTTGTTGCCCGACTGCCGGAAGGCGTCCACCACCTCAAGGCGCTTGACGATCTTGGCCTTCTTCTGGCCGGAGGCGTCCTTGAGCTGGGCGCGCAGGGAGGCGGAGAGCTCCTCCAGGTCAAGCTCCTTCAAAAGCTTCTCGATGGCCTCGGCGCCCATGCCGGCGTCGAAGTCGTCCTCGTAATACTCCCGCAGCTTCTTGTACTCCGCGTCGGAGAGGATCTGGTTCTTCACCAGGTGGGTGTAGTCGGGGCCGGGATCGGTGACGATATAGGCCGCGAAGTAGAGCACCTTTTCCAGAATCCGGGGGCTGATGTCCAGCAGCAGGCCCATCCGGGAGGGGATTCCCTTGAAATACCAGATATGGCTGACCGGGGCGGCCAGCTCGATGTGGCCCATGCGCTCCCGGCGCACCTTGGCCCGGGTGACCTCTACGCCGCAGCGGTCGCAGATCTTGCCCTTGTAGCGGATCTTCTTATACTTGCCGCAGTGGCACTCCCAGTCCTTGGTCGGCCCGAAAATGCGCTCGCAGAACAGGCCGTCCCGCTCGGGCTTGAGGGTGCGGTAGTTGATGGTCTCCGGCTTTTTCACCTCGCCGTAGGACCACTCGCGGATCTGCTCCGGGGAGGCAATGCCGATACGGATGGCGTTGAATTCCACGTAACTCATAAAAATGCGTCCTCCCTTTCTCAGTTCTCGTCCCCGTCGAAGAGGTCGTCCTCATCGGGGTCACTGCTGTCCTCGGCCACCAGGTCGTCGTCGTCGCTGGACTCCTTCATGGTGTAGCCAGCGTCGGCAAAGTCGCTCTCGCTGCCCGCGTCCTGATAACGGTCGAAATCGTCGTCGCGGAAGCGGCCGGGCTGATAGGTGTCCTCCTCGTCGTCCTTGAGCTCGATCTCGTTGCCGTTCTCGTCCAGGACCTGGATGTCCAGGCACAGGGCCTGAAGCTCCTTGACCAGCACCTTGAAGGACTCGGGCACGCCGGGCTTGGGCACGTTGTAGCCCTTGACGATGGACTCGTAGGTCTTGACACGGCCGGTGACGTCGTCGGACTTGACGGTGAGGATCTCCTGCAGGGTGTAGGCGGCGCCGTAGGCCTCCAGGGCCCAGACCTCCATCTCGCCGAAGCGCTGGCCGCCGAACTGGGCCTTGCCGCCCAGAGGCTGCTGGGTGACCAGGGAGTAGGGGCCGGTGGAACGGGCGTGGATCTTATCGTCCACCAGATGGTGGAGCTTGAGGAAGTAAACATAGCCCACGGTGACGGGGTTATCAAAGCGCTCGCCGGTGCGCCCGTCGTAGAGCCAGCTCTTGCCGTCGGAGCGCAGGCCGGCAAACTCCAGGGTGTTGGCGATGTCCTTCTCATCGGCGCCGTTGAAGATGGGGGTGGCCACCTTCCAGCCCAGGGCCTTGGCGGCATAGCCCAGATGGACCTCCAGCACCTGGCCGATGTTCATACGGGACGGGACGCCCAGGGGGTTGAGAACGATGTCCAGCGGCGTGCCGTCAGGCAGGAAGGGCATATCCTCCTGGGGCAGGATGCGGGACACAACGCCCTTGTTGCCGTGGCGGCCGGCCATCTTGTCGCCCACGCTGATCTTACGCTTCTGGGCGATATACACGCGCACCACCTGGTTGACGCCGGGGGAGAGCTCGGCGCCCTCCTCCCGGGTGAACACCTTCACGTCCACCACGATGCCGCTCTCGCCGTGGGGCACCTTCAAAGAGGTGTCCCGGGTCTCGTGGGCCTTCTCGCCGAAGATGGCCCGCAGCAGGCGCTCCTCGGCGGTCATCTCGGTCTCGCCCTTGGGGGTGACCTTGCCCACCAGGTAGTCGCCGGAGCGCACCTCGGCGCCCACGCGGATGATGCCCCGCTCGTCCAGGTCCTTGAGCACGTCCTCGCCCACGTTGGTGATGTCCCGGGTGATCTCCTCGGGGCCCAGCTTGGTGTCCCGAGCCTCGGTCTCGTATTCCTCAATATGAATGGAGGTGAACACGTCCTCCTTGACCATGCGCTCGTTGAGCAGGATGGCGTCCTCGTAGTTGTAGCCCTCCCAGGTCATGAATCCCATGAGGATGTTCTTGCCCAGGGCAATCTCGCCGTTGGAGGTGGAGGGACCATCGGCCAGGGTGTCCCGGGCCTTCACCCGGTCACCCACGGCCACGATGGGCCGCTGGTTGATGCAGGTGCCGTGGTTGGAGCGCAGGAACTTGGTAAGCTTATAGGTCTTGGTCTCGCTGCCGTCATAGCTGACGGTGATGGAGGTGGCGTCCACCTTGGTCACAACACCGTCGCCCTCGGCCAGAATGGCGACCTCGGAGTCCTGGCAGTTCTTGTACTCCTGGCCGGTGGCCACGATGGGGGCCTCGGTGGTCAGCAGGGGCACGGCCTGGCGCTGCATGTTGGCGCCCATCAGGGCGCGGTTGGCGTCGTCGTTCTGGAGGAAGGGAATCATGGCGGTAGCCACGGACACCATCATCTTGGGGGACACATCCACATAGTCCACCCTGTCCCGGTCCACCTCGATGATCTCGTTGCGGTGGCGGCAGGCCACGCGGGCGTTGACAAAGCAGCCGTTCTCGTCCACCGGCTCGGTGGCCTGGGCCACGTTGTACTCATCCTCCACGTCGGCGGTCATGTAGTCCACCTGGTCGGTGACCTTCACGGCCACGCACTTGCCGTTCTCGTCGAGAATCTTCTCGGTTTTGCGGTAGGGCGCCTCAATGAAGCCGTAGCGGTTGACCCGGGCATAGGAGGCCAGGTAGGAGATCAGGCCGATGTTGGGGCCTTCCGGCGTCTCAATGGGGCACAGGCGGCCGTAGTGGCTGTAGTGAACGTCCCGCACGTCGAAGGAGGCGCGGTCCCGGGACAGGCCGCCGGGGCCCAGGGCGGACAGGCGGCGCTTGTGGGTCAGCTCGGCCAGAGGGTTGGTCTGGTCCATGAACTGGCTCAGGGGGGAGGAACCGAAGAACTCCTTGATGGCGGCGGTGACCGGCCGGATGTTGATGAGGGACTGGGGGGTGACGATGTCCAGGTCCTGGATGGTCATGCGCTCGCGGATGACCCGCTCCATCCGGGTGAAGCCGATGCGGAACTGGTTCTGAAGCAGCTCGCCCACGCAGCGCAGGCGGCGGTTGCCCAGGTGGTCAATGTCGTCCGCGGTGCCCGCGCCGAAGGCCAGGCAGTTGAGGTAGTTGATGGACGCCATGATGTCGTCCACGATGATGTGCTTGGGGATGAGGTCGTCCAGGTGCTCCCGGACCAACTCCTGGAACTCGTCCTGGGCGAGGCCCTCGCTGTCCCGCCGTGCGAGCAGCTCCTGGAGCACGGCAAGGCGCACCCGCTCGGTCACGCCCGCCTCCTCCGGGTCAAAGTCCACGAAGGGGGCCATATCCACCATGCGGTTGGAGAATACCTTGACGAGGTGGGTGCCGGTGTGCAGGTCGTCCACCTCGATGACCGCCTCGCAGATGCCCATGGCCTCCAGGGCCCGGGCCCGCTCCCGGGTGAGCACCTCGCCGGCCTCGGCCACGATCTCGCCGGTGGCGGGGTCGGCCAGGGCCGCGCCCAGCTTCTGGCCGGACAGGCGGGGCCAGAGGGCCAGCTTCTTATTGAACTTATAGCGGCCCACAGCGGACAGGTCATACCGGCGGGGGTCGAAGAAGAGGGTGTTCAGAAGGCTCTCGGCGGAGTCCACCGTGGGGGGCTCACCGGGGCGCAGCTTGCGGTAGATCTCCAGCAGGGACTCCTCATAGGTCTTGCAGGTATCCTTCTCCAGGGTGGCCAGAATCCGGGGATCCTCACCGAACATGTCGATGATCTCCGCGTTGGTCTTGGGGCCCACCGCGCGGATCAGGCACGTCACCGGCAGCTTGCGGTTCTTGTCGATGCGCACATAAAATACGTCGGACAAATCGGTCTCATACTCCAGCCAGGCGCCCCGGTAGGGGATAACGGTGGAGGCGTAGGTGATATTGTCCGCCTTGTCCGCATTCTTGGCGAAATAAACACCGGGAGAACGCACGATCTGGGAGACAATCACGCGCTCCGCGCCGTTGATGACAAAGGTGCCCGCGTCGGTCATCAGCGGGAAATCGCCCATGAAGATCTCCTGCTCCTTGATCTCCTCGGTCTCCTTGTTGCGCAGGCGCACCTGCACCTTGATGGGAGCGGCGTAGGTGGCGTCCTGCGCCTTGCACTCCTCGATGGTATACTTCGGGGGGTCGTCCATGGAGAAGCCGATGAAGGAGAGCTCCAGATTTCCGGCATAGTCCGTAATGGCGTCTACATCCTCAAAGACCTCCTTGAGGCCCTTTTCGAAAAACCATTTGTAGGACTTCTTCTGGATCTCCAGCAGGTAGGGCATCTCCAGAATCTCCTCGCTGCGGGCGAAGCTCTTGCGCAGCGTTTTGCCGTAATACACGTCCTTGACCCTGTCCATGATCGTCGTTGCCATTGCCGAATCACGCTCCAGTCACATCATATTAACCCCGACACACACGGGGCCGTTGCTACATTCTGAAAATACCGCTTGCCAACCCGGGCCAAACCTGCTATACTGCGTTTAGGTTGGGGGGACAGCGATATTTCTCCCAGCATAGAAAAGCAGTTTATTATACTATAGTAGCGGCGGCCTGTCAAGCAGGCGGCCGTTTTTTTATGCCTGTTTTTCCCGGGTTTTACGCCTGATTTTTCGGCAAAAATTCCCCATTGCCCCCTCCCTGCCCGCTTTTTTCGCCCGTTTCCGTCCGCTTTTCTCCGCCGGGGCCCTGCATCCGGCGTTTTCCCTGTTGCTTTTGCCGGAATGAAGCGGCGGCCGGACAAGTATATTTGTTATTTTTGGAATCTGCTGTTGACAAAAAAGTTTCAAAGGGTTACAATGGTTACAAATTTGTAACCAGTCTTTTTTTCCGGCCCCTTCGGGCCGCTTTTAACAGGAGGACATCATGGCAGACACCCAAAGCACCCTTATGTACAAGGGCCGGCCCCTGCGCCGGAAGGATAACCTTATTTATTACGGCTCCATGGCCGACAAGTACATCATCATGATTCAGGTGATGGGCAGCGAGAAGGACAAGGGGCTTGACATTGCAAACAAGGTCCATATGGAGCTGCAGTTTACCGATCCCGATCTGAAAAGCCGGGACCGCGTGGTGAAAAAGAGCGACCTGCCCGACCTCTTCTCTGCCATCGACATGGGCGCTACCTGGCTCATGCGGGCACTGGCAGGCAAGTAATCACCAGACACACAAACACCGGACATCAATCCTTCAGGAGGGATACGCCATGCACCTGGGTAAACGCACCGTCATCCGTGTGTGCGCCGCCGCGCTCACGCTCACCATGGCCACCGGCATCGCCAGCGCGGCCTACGGCACCGGCACGGTCAGCGCCGGCTCCCTGCGTCTGCGCAGCGAGGCCTCCACCAAGTCCGAGACCCTGGACATCTTCTCCAAGGGCACCCAGGTCACCGTGCTGGAGGAGGCCACCGACGGCTGGTACAAGGTCACCGCCGGCGACCTGACCGGCTTCATGTCCGCCGAGTACCTGGACGTCACCCCCCTGGATGAGGAGACCACCGCCCCCGAGGATGAGAAGGCCGCCGCCGAGGATGTAGAGGTCTATATCGAGGAAGAGCTGGAGGCCGAGACCGAGCAGACCCTGGCCCGCGTGACTACCTCCGTGCTCAACGTGCGCAGCGGTGCCGGCACCGGCTACGACCGGCTGGGCAAGGTCTACAGCGGCGACGTTGTCACCGTTCTCTCCCAGGCCGACGGCTGGCTGGAGGTCGAGTTTGAGAGCCTCCACGGCTATGTCTCCGCCGAATACCTCAACATTCTCGACCCCAATGCCCCCGCCCAGACCTCCAGCCTGGGCGCCGAGCTTGCCGAGCGCGCCAAGCAGTACCTGGGCGTGCGCTACAAGTACGGAGGCGCTTCCCCCTCCGGCTTTGACTGCTCGGGCCTTATCTATTACATCTGCAAGGCCATGGGCTACTCCATCCCCCGCACCGCCACCCCCCAGTGGGAGGCGGGCTACACCAAGGTGGATAAGGCCGACCTTCAGCCCGGCGACCTGGTGTTCTTCACCAAGACATATCACAGCTCCAAGTACATCACCCATGTGGGCATTTATGTGGGCGGCGGCAAGTTCATCCACGCCTCCAGCCCCACCTCCGGCGGCGTCATCTACAGCTCTCTGTCCGAGAAGTTCTACAGCACCCGCTATGTGGGCGCCCGCCGCATCTTCAACTAAGCCGTCTCACTCCGCCCCCTGGCCGGGGGCGGAGTTTTTTCATCTTCTGCGCCCTTTACATCGTCCGTTCTTTGCTGTATAATAGGAGAAACAATAAGGGAGGTGTATTCCTTGGCCGATTTGGATTTCACCCGCAAGTTCAGCGTCCTGGGCGACCGGGATGCGGAAATCAAGCAGATTCTCACCACCGTCTACAACGCCCTGCAGGAAAAGGGGTACAACCCCATCAACCAGATTGTGGGCTATATCCTCTCGGAAGACCCCACCTATATCACCAATTACGACAATGCCCGCACCCTCATCCGCCGGCTGGACCGGGACGAGCTGCTTCAGGTACTGCTCAAAAGCTATCTCGCCCAGTGACCCCTCCGTGATCGCCGCCGGACAACGATACCCCGTGGCCGGGCCCGCCGTTTCGCGCGGGCCCGGCTTTTTCTCTATCCGGGTGCTGCGCCGCACCCCGGGAAAGGAGGCCCCTATGAAAAAGCGGACGGGAGCGCTGCTCCTTGCCCTGTCCCTGCTGCTGTCCGGCTGCACCGGCGCTGGCCGGGCCGACCCGCAGACCAGCTCCCCGCCCGCCGCCGGGGACGTGCTCCGCTCCATGCTCGCCGCCGTGGGTGAGGGGGAGGAGGGGCCCGAATTTTACACCGAGGATGACCTCCCCGATTATCTTGCCGCCTGCGGCCTTGCCCGCGAGGACTGGGAGGACGCCGCGGCGGCCTATCTCCCCGGTGCCCGCGCCTTCGAGTTCATTGTAGTGCGCCTGACGGACGCCGCCGACACTGCCGCCGCTGCCGCTGCCCTGTCGGAGCACCTCACCGCCCGGGAGGGGGACTTCTTTGGCTACGCCCCCGACCAGGCCCGCCTGGCCCAGGACGGCCTTGTGCTCACCGCCGGGCCCTACCTCGCCCTTGTCATCTGCGCCGACCCCGACAGCGCCCGCAGCGCCTTTGCCGCGTGCCTTGGCGGCGCGGACGCCGAGAGCCCCGACCCCATCCAGGCCACCGGGTCCCCCCTGCCCTCCGCCAAAACCGAGGGACGCGTCCCGTTCGTCCCGCCGGGCGCGGACGACATGTCCCTCTATGATACCTCCGCCATCCTGGACGCCTACCGCAGCGGGGACGAGTCCGCCCTCTCGGAGAAGGACGCTGCCACCCTGGCCGCCGCCCGGGAGGTTCTTGCCGCCGCCGTTTTTCCCGATGCCACAGAGCTGGAGGTCGAGCGCCGGGTCTACGCCTGGCTGTGCACTTATGTGGGCTATGACTGGCGCCACCAGAATCCCGCTCTCGAACCCCCCCGGGAGTCCTTCGAGCCCTACGGCGCTCTGGTGGAGCGTACCGCCGTATGCCTGGGCTTTGCCGGCGCCTTCCAGCTGCTTATGGACCTTTCTGGCATCGAGTGCATCACGGTGGTGGGGGCCGCCTTCCGCAGCCGGAAGGACCACGCCTGGAACATGGTGCGGCTGGACGGCGCGTGGTACTGCGTGGACGCCACCTGGGACATGGGCATGCTGCTCAAAGAGTGGCACTACTTCAACGTCACCAGCGACTACATGGCCCAGACCGACCACCAGTGGGACTATGAGACCGTCCCGGAGGCGGAGTAACCCCAGCCCGGCAAGCCGTCCCGCACCCGCCCGGGCCCGGAGAAAAAGCAACTGCACCCCCTGCCAGAGCGGCAGGGGGTGCAGCTTTCTCACGGAAGCGATCAGGGGCGGAAGGCGGCGAGCCCCCGGGCGGCGCAGGCCCGGGACAGGCGGTCAAGGCCCTCGGAGAGCGCCCGTCTCGGGCAGGCCAGGTTGATGCGCACAAGGCCCTCACAGGTCTCTGGGCCGTAGGCGCGGCCGTCCCCCAGGAAGAGGGACGCCTCGTCAGTGAGGAAGGCCATCAGCTTGTCCCCGGGAAGGCCCAGGCAGGACAGGTCCGCCCAGGCAAGGTAGGTGCCCTGAAGGTCGGCAAGGCCGGCGGCGGGGATGTGGGCGGAGAGATACTCCTTCAGATAAAGGTAGTTGTCCCACACATAGCCGAGCATGGCCTCGTACCACTCCCCGGCCCTGCCGTAGGCCGCTTCCATGGCCCGCATGCCAAAGATACTGTCGGTGCCGAAGCCGTCCAGGTATTTCTGCCGGGTAAAGCGCTGGCGCAGCGTCTCATTGGGAATAATAATGTTGGCGCAGGCAAGGCCGGCGAAGGAGAAGGTCTTGCTGGCCGAGGTGCACACGATGGCGCGGTCCGCCGTCTCCGGAGAGAGGGAGGCAAAGGGAATGTGGGTGTGGCCGTTGTGGATAAGGTCGCAGTGGATCTCGTCGGACACCACCAGCACGCCGTTTTCCGCGCAGATGCGCGCCGCGCCCTCCAGCTCCTCCCGGCTCCACACCCGGCCCACCGGGTTGTGGGGGGAGCAGAGGATGAGCATGGCCGCGCCCTTGGCCTTTTCCGCCAAGTCGTCAAGGTCCATACGGTAATCCATCCCGTCCCGCCGCAGGGGGTTCTCCACCAGGGTGCGGCCGTTGGACGTCACCGTGCGGTAAAAGGGCGGGTAGACCGGCGTCTGGATGATGACCCTGTCCCCGCTTTTTGTAAAGGCACGCACCGCGCCCCCCAGGGCGGCCACCACGTTGACCGTCTGCACCAGCCACTCGGGCTGCACCGACCAGCCGTGGCGGTTTTTGAACCAGGCGCACACCGCGTCAAGGCATGCCTGCGTGGGGGCGGTATAACCCCACATGCCGAAATCGGCCAGCTCCCGCAGGGCGTCGCGCACCTGTGGGGCCGACTTGAACTCCATATCCGCCACTGTCATGGGCACCACGCCCTCGGGCAGCTCTCCTTTGCTGTTGCGGGCCATGTCCCACTTCTCCGCCCCGCAGCTTCGGCGGGGAAAGATCGTATCAAATTCAAAATCCTGACGCATGTCCGGCACCTCTTTTTCTCTTTTCCGCCGCAGCGGACGGCGGTTCCCCTATTATACCCTCTTCCCTGCGCCGGCGCAAGGTGCTTGCCATCGCCCGCGCACCGGGCTATAATAGCGCCATGACGTTCCGACGCAAAGGAGATGGAAGCCTTGTCCCAACCCCAACCCGACCGCTCCGCCCTGGTGCGGGTGACCGACGTCATCCCCGGCATTTTCTGCGATCTGAAATACGCCGGGCCGGACAATTTTACCGGCCGGGCCGTTTACGGCTTTGACGAGCCCTATCTGCGCCTGGGCACCGCCCTGCGCCTTGCCGACGCCCAGGCAAGGCTGCTGCGGGAGGGGTACAGCCTGAAAATTTGGGACGCCTGGCGCCCCCTGTCCGCCCAGTTCCGCTTCTGGGCGCTGTGCCCCGATGACGACTTCGTGGCAGACCCCACCCGGGGCGGCTGCTCCAACCACAACCGGGGCAGCGCCGTGGACGTGACGCTGGTCACCGCCGACGGCTGGGACGTGCCCATGCCCACCGCCTTTGACGACTTTTCCGCCCGGCCCGACCGGGACTACGGCAAATACCCGCCTGAGGCCGCCGCCAACGCCCGCCTTTTGGAGCGGGCCATGACCGCCGCCGGCTTCCGCCCCTATGAAAACGAGTGGTGGCACTACAACGACTGCGACAGCTACCCCGTGGCCGAGACCCGCGCCGCCGCCGGCCGGGAGGAGCTGTGGGACGCGGTGGGACGGGACGGGACTTCCCTGGGCTTCGACCTTATCCGTGGCCGGTCCATCCCGGCGGGGGTCTACCATCAGGTGGTGGAGATCTTCACCCTCACCGACCGGGGCAATGTCCTCGTCACCCGCCGCCACCCGGACAAGCCCTACGGCCTGCTCTGGGAGATCACCGGCGGCTCCGCCCTCAAGGGCGAGACCCCGCGGGACGCCGCCGCCCGGGAGCTGTGGGAGGAAACGGGCATTTCCCTGCCCCCGGAAAGCCTTGTCCCCCTCACCCGGCAGGTGTGGGAGGGGGTACCCGCCATCTACAACGTCTTTGCCGCCCGGGTGGCGGAGGGCGGCCTTGCCATCCGGCTTCAGGAGGGGGAGACGGTGGATTTCCGGCTGCTGCCCTGGCCGCAGCTTTGCGCCCTCGCCCGGTCGGAGGGCTTTTTCTCCCCGCCCTTCTGCCGGCGTTTCCCGGCCTACGAAGGGGCCGTGGCCGCCCTTCTGGCGGGGCAGGCCGCCCCGCGCCAAACAGGAAACGCCCCCGTATGACCTGTCATACGGGGGTCTTTTCGCGCGCCGGGCACCCGCCGCGCCGCTTCAGGGAGGTCTCTATCCGCGCTCCGGCGCCCCTTTGTATTTATTGCGCGTGGCGATGCCGCCGCGGATGTGCCGCTCCGCCTTGTTCTGCTCGAGCACCGTCTTGACCTGCTCGTACAGGGCATGATTGACCGCCGGCAGGCGCTCGGACAGGTCCTTATGGACGGTGGATTTGGAAATCCCGAAGCGCTTGGCCGCCGCGCGCACCGTCGCCTTGTTCTCGATGAGGTAGATCGCCATGTCGCAGGCGCGCGCCTCAATGTTGGTTTTCAAAAGCAACACTCCCAACCCTTCATACAACACATTCATATGCGCGCCGCCCCCCGGGTAGTACGGGAAACCACCCCGGTGCATTTCAAGGCGGAAAGCCATACATTTCGCGCCGGGGAAACGCCGGATAACGCAGGATGCGGTATGATAGCATTGTTTATGAATGGCTTCTCGCCCAGCGAAAAACGCACCTGCCGGGGATACGGCCCGGGCGCGCGCTTTGCCTCGGCGGAAAACAGCAGTTCAAGGGGAGGAAGCAAAATGAGAAAACGCATTATCAGCCTTCTGCTCGCGCTGTGCATGCTCGCGTCCGTGCTGCCGATGAACGTACTGGCGGCCCAGGCCGACGCCAAGCGGGAGAGCGCATCGGTGACCAATCCCTTCACCGATGTGAAATCCACCGATTGGTTCTACAGCGCGGTGCTCTACGCCGTGGCCAACGGCTTCTTCAACGGCACCAGCAAGACGGCCTTCACCCCGGACGGAACCATGACCCGGGGCATGTTCGTCACGGTGCTGGGCCGCATGGCGGGCGTCAAGCCGGAAAGCTACGGCGGCGATCCCGACTTTACCGACGTGTCCGCCGACGCCTACTACGCCCCCTATGTGAAGTGGGCCGCCAAATACGGCATCGCCTCCGGCACCGGGGACGGGAAATTCTCCCCCGAGGACTTTGTCACCCGGGAGCAGATGGCCGTGTTCTTCGTGCGTTACTTTGAGGCCATGGGTGTCAGCTACGCCACCGGCGCCAACATCCAGACCGCCCCCGCCGACCTTGAAAGGGTGTCCTTCTACGCCCAAGACGCCGTGATGAAGCTCTGGCGTGAAGGGCTGCTGGGCGGCGATGGCAAGAACTTCGACCCCGAGGGCAATGCCTCCCGCTGCCAGGCCGCGGCGCTGTGCATGCGCACCGACAAGGCGGTGGACACCTGGTACAGCGAGCCCGGCGTCCCCTCCGACCGGGTGCGGGTAGACCCCGCCGAGGACCTGGAGCCCTCCGAGACCCCCTCCTCCGGCTCTGCCGATATCCCCGCAACCGCCCCTGTCAACCCCAATGTATACTATAAGGTAACGGCGGCGCTGGGCACCGGCATGGACGCCGCGGGCGTCACCCTGCCGGAGGCCAAGCTCTACCCCATGGGCACCAAGCTCTCCGCCATCCCCACCCCCTATCAGCAGGGCCGGGTGTTCCTGGGCTGGTACTATGACGAGGCCATGACCGACCCCGCCCTCTCCAAGGACACCGTGGTACGCAACGTCACCCTCTACGCCAAGATGGGCGACGTCACCCCCGTGCCCCAGCAGGAGACGCCCAACTACGTCACCGTTGAGGTAAAGTCCGGCGCCGTGGCGGGCTACTCCTTCCGCATCACCGGCTACGCAGAGGGCTGCATCTCCTCCTTCATCAACGTCACCGCCGGCAACGAGGCCATGAGCTACTCCGTCTCCGGCGGCACTGTCACCGCCGCCTTCGCCCCCGGCCAGACCTACCGGGTGGAGCTCGCGGAGGACTCCCCTGCCGTCTTTTATGTAAATAGCAGTGAGCAGCCCGCCAGCGTCCGGATACTCAACATCATCACCGAAAAGCAGCCGGTTGACAACCTGAAGCTGGATGGCGGGGTGAAGTACATCCCCAAGGCTGACGTGACCGACCCGTCCGCTGACCTGGACGGCTTGTTCACCGTCTCCCTCACCAAGGACGCCGCCGGCGAGACCTCCATCCAGCAGGTGGAGCGCACCGGTGTCTTTACTTACTCCGGCCCCGCCCTCTCCGTGGGCGACCTGGTGGCCATCTACACCGGTGAGCGCCCCGACCGGCGGAGCCTTGCCACCCTGGGCACGGACGGCGACGGCGCTATCGCCTATGTGGAAATCACCGCTGCCGACGGCAGCAGCTACGGCTACAAGACCGCCGACAGTCAGGACGTCCTCTTCACTCCTGACGTTCTGCCCATCCCCGCCGACGCGGACACCGACGGGGACAGCACCAACCACTCCATCACCGTGTCCCGTGAGGTGCTGGACTTCTCCGGCGACGAGTATGCCGCCATGGGCCTTGACTCCCTGACCACCGCAGATGCGGGCGACTACCTGGCCTTCTACACCGGCAGCTTCGGCGCCGCCTCCGCCAGCGCCGGCTACGGCAAGATCGTCAGCGTCACCGGAAGCGCAGACGGCGAGAGCTGCACCATCGTCTATGAGGACACCACGAAGGACCAGGTCATGGCGGCCATGGACCTCTACAGCACCCAGAACGAGGAAATCACCCTCACCGACGAGGAGCGCAAGGCCATTGAGGACGACCTGGTCCGTCAGGCCCAGGAGAGCGGCTTTGTGAATGAGGCCGCCCGGTACCTCACCGCCCTGGCCCTGGAGACCGACGGCTTCCAGACCTTGCGCAATGACCTGGGCATGGAGCCGGTGTCCTTCTCCGCTGCCTATGCCGACGGCACGCCGGTGAGCGGCAGCTCCACCGCCCGGTACGACTCTGCCAAGATCACCGACAAGACCGTCTCGGCCACCGTGGCCGCGGGCAAGGTGCTCCAGCACTTTGAGGGCAGCTACGGCATCCGGGTGGAGCTGTCCATCAGCTTCACCGTGGCCGTGGGCAGCCGGGTGGAGATCAAGGTCCAGGCCGTGTTTGAGCAGGAGGTGCTCCTCACCCTCAACACCAGCGGCGGCGCCATCTGGAAGTGGGCCTGGATCTTCCCCTACATCTATGATTACCGCCTCAACGCCAACATCGACCTGGGTACCTACACCGGCATCGGCATCACCGCCCTGGCCTCCACCAAGGGCGAGGACGACGACGATTTCAGCTGGGATGACATCACCGGTGACGGCGCTGCCGGCAAGCTTGTAAATATCGGCAAGCAGATTACCGAGCTCATGGAGCAGAAGGAGCGCTTCCTGGGCGAGAAGATGGTGGATGAGAACGGCGAAGAGGTCCAGTGGGCCGGCACCAACGGCGGCGGCCTTGCCGACAAGTACTCCGCCATGATGGAGAACGCCGAGGAGAGCTGGGTGGAGATTTTCCGCCAGGAAATCTTCTCCCAGGAGGGCAACGTGGATCCGCTGCACATCCTGTGCTACGGCGTGAACGCCGACTTCGTGGTCAGCGCCAACCTGTACATCACCCTGGGCCTGACCTTCTCCTACAGCGTGGCCAAGCGCTACAACTTCTCACTCCAGCTCTTCCACAAGTCCTGCACCAACGAGACCATCGACCTGGAAGAGTCCAACTACAACTTCGACTTCTACGTCATGGGCACCATGGGCATCCGGGCCGGCGTAGAGTTTGAGATCGCCGTGGGCCTGTTCTCCCTGAAGCTCGACTCCATCGGCATCTGCGCCGAGGCGGGGGCCTACGCCCAGATGTGGGGCTACTTCTATTTCCACAAGAGCTGGTCCCAGAGCGGCGGGACGGATTCCAACTGCGCCGGCGCACTGCTGGTGGAGGTGGGGCTGTACCTGTCCGTGTCCTTCAAGGCCCAGCTGTTCTCCTGCGAGAAGCTGACCTATCAGCCCACTCTCTACGACAACCAGTGGCCGCTGCTCACCGTGGGCGCGGCGGAGAATATCTACGACTTCGCCTATGAGCGCGACGATGACGACCTTGTCAGCTATGAGCTCCAGGGCGTGCGCTCCGTCACCCTGCCCACCGCCGTGTTCGAGATGAACTATATGGACATGAAGTCCGGCGAGCAGTTCGGCAGCGACGCGGACGACCCCAACGAGAACCCCGCGGCCAACTTCGACGACGATACGGAAAGCCGCTTCACCATCACCCTGAGCAACCCCAAGTTCCGCTACGACGCCGCCGCCAACACCGTGAGCGTGGAGCCGGGCACCACCTCGGTGGCCGAGGACTGCGAGATGACCATCACCTGGAAGAACGGCTCCCTGGCCTTCACCTCCCGGCCCATCCAGCGGGTCATCTCCATCCAGTGGACCGACCCGGCCAACCTGCGCTTCATCGCCTTTGACTCCCAGGGCGGCAGCCGGGTGAAGATGCTGGCCTTTGCCGCCGGCACCGCCCTGACCCTGCCCCAGGCCCCGGAGAAGGCGGGCTACTCCTTCGCCGGCTGGTACACCAACGCCGCCTGCACCACCCCCTTCACCCTGCCCGCCGCCATGCCCGACTACCCCGACAGCGGCAAGGGCAAGGGCATCACGGTCTACGCCAAGTGGACCCCCCGGAACGACACCAAGTACACCGCCCAGCACTACCTCCAGAACCTGGACGGCACCTATACCCTGGCCGACACCGTGGTTTACAGCAACGGCCTCACCGAGGGCCTGACCAACGCCAAGGCCAACAGCTATGAGCACTACACCCTCCGGCCCTTCAACCAGCAGCGGGTGGCCCCCAACGGCTCCACCGTGGTGAAGATTTACTATACCCGCATCAATTACAGCATCTCCTTCACCTACGGCGACCTTGCCGACGGCAACGCCCCCCTGGTCTACCGCGGCAAGTACGGCCAGGTGCTCTATGTGCCCGCGCTGACCCTGGGCGGCTATGACTTCCTGGGCTACGCCGGTCTTACCGGCGACACCATTACCGTCACCGGCAGCGCCTCCTACAGCGCCGTCTGGAGTGCCCGGGACGACACCCCCTACCGGGTGGAGCACTATATCCAGCGCAGCGACGGCGAGGGCTATATCCTGCCCTCCGGCGACGGCAGCATCGAGAGCTTCACCGGCACCACCGGCAGCCTCATCACCATCAACGACAAAGTGCGCGCCTCCGAGGGGCTGACCTACCGCTACGCCACCGTGGGCGGGCAGCAGGTCACCGCCCCCGTCATCGGCGCCGACGGCAAGACGATCGTCAAGCTCTACTACGACCGCAGCTCCTGCACCCTGACCTTCAACTCCATGGGCGGCAGCGCGGCAAGCTCCATCACCAAGCGCTTCGGGGCCAAGCTCACCCTGCCCACCCCCAATAAGACAGGCTACACCTTCGACGGCTGGTACACCGACGAGACCTGCACCACCCCCTTCGCCGGTGCCACCATGCCCGCCGAAAGCCTCACCCTCTACGCCAAGTGGGCCCCCCGGGAGGACACCCCCTACAAGGTGGAGCACTACCTCCAGAACGCCGATGACGACGGCTATACCCTCACGGACACCGATGAGCTCACCGGAAAGACCGCCGCCACTGTCACCGCCTCTGCCGGAAGCTTCGACCACTTCACCCTCAACGAGAGCGCGCAGGGCACCGTGAAGGAAGGGGCCATCACCCCCGACGGCAAGCTGGTGCTGCGCCTGTACTACGACCGCGAGACCTTCGCCCTCACCTTTATGGACGGCGAGACCGAGCTGGAGAGCCGTCAGGTGCGCCACGGCGCGGCCATCACCGCCCCCACCCCGGAGAAGGCGGGCTATGACCTCGGCTGGACCCCCGCGGTGCCCGATGTGATGCCCGCCGCGGACAGCACCTATACCACCGTCTGGACCGCCCGGGGCGACACCCCCTACAAGGTGGAGCACTACCTCCAGAACGCCGACGACGGCAGCTACACCCTCGCCGATACCGACAGCCTCACCGGCAAGACGGACGACTCTGTCACCGCCGCGGCCAAGACCGCCTATGCGCACTATGCCGTGAACCCCGACGCCGCCGGTGCTGTGCCCACGGGCACCATCCGGGCCGACGGCTCGCTGGTGCTGCGCCTCTACTACGACCTGGAGACCGTCACCATCAGCTTTGACCCCAACGGCGGCACCCTGCCCGTCTCCCTTTCCGGCGGCACCAAGGACTTCCGCTACGGCCAGGCCTTCTCTGCCGACGCCGCCGAGCAAGCGGACTACGGCTTTGCCGGCTGGTACAACGGCGAGACTGCTTTTGCCGCAGGCACGGCGGTCACCGAGGCCCTCACCCTCACCGCCCACTGGACGGCGGGCGAGGTGAGCTACACCGTGGAGCACTACGTGATGAACCCCGACGGCAGCTATGCCGCAGCCATCACCGACCCCCGCAGCGGCCTTGTGGACAGCACCCTGACACTTGCCGAGCTGAAAAATGCCGGCTATGAGGTAGAGGGGGGCATTGCCTACCACCATGCAGTGGTGGCAGGCGAGACGGCCGAGACCGTCTCGATCACCGGCGGCATGACGGTGAAGCTCTACTACGACCGCATCGCCCACAATCTCTCCTGGGACTTCGCAGACGGCGAATATACCGGCAGCTACACCAGCGGCAGCGTCCTCTACGGCGCGCCCATCACCGCCCCCGTCCCCACCCTCCTGGGCTACATTCTCTCCGGGTGGGACAGCACCGTTCCCGCCGCCATGCCCGCCGGGGATCTCTCCTTCACCGCCCAGTGGAAGCCGGGCGAGTACACCATCACCTTCAACACCGCCGGCGGCGCGGCCCTGGCCCCCATCACCCTGAAGTATCTCGAGGCCGTCCCCGACGGCATCGTGGCCGCCCGGGAGGGCTGCACCTTCCTGGGCTGGGAGCCGGAGCTGCCCGAGGTGATGCCCGCCGAGAACCTGACCGTCACCGCCCTGTGGGAGGTCCGGCAGTTCACCATGACCTTTGTCAGCGACGGCGGCCTCACCTTTGACCCCATCACTCAGGACTACGGCACCGCCGTCACCGCCCCCGCTGTCCCCACCCGGCCGGGCTACGACTTCATGGGCTGGTATCTGGGCGATGCACCCTACACCTTCACCACCATGCCGGCGGAGAGCCTGACCCTCACCGCCAGGTGGCAGGCCCAGGCCTTCACCATCAGCTTTGACTCCATGGGCGGCAGCGATGTGGCGGCCATCAGCGCCCCCTACGGCGCGGCCATCACCGCGCCCGACGCGCCCACCTGGCCGGGCCACACCTTCACCGGCTGGTACCTGGGGGATGAGGTCTACACCTTCACCACCATGCCGGCGGAGAACCTGACCCTCACCGCCCACTGGACCCTTGCGGAGTTCACCATCGTCTACAGCGATGCCGGCACCTCCTACACCCTGCCTGACGGCGCCCCCACCTCCTTCACGGCGGAGACCGAGACCTTCGACCTGCCTGTCCTCACCCTGAGCAAAACCAAGCAGATCTTCGGCGGCTGGTACACCAGCAGCAACTTTGCCGCGGCCAGCAAGGTCACGTCCATCGAGCAGGGCACCATCCCCGCCGACGGCTCCACGCTGACCCTCTACGCCAAGTGGACCATCCCCTCCGTCACCATCGAGACCGCCGAGGATCTGGTGGCCTTCCAGCAGGCCTTCAACCGGAAGGAGCTCGCCCAGAACACCATCGTCTATATCACGGCGGGGGCCACCCTGGACCTGCCCGCCAACTGGCAGCCCATCGGCGTCTCCGGCTATAACTACCAGGGCCGGTTCCACGCCACGGTAAGCGATTTTGTCACCATCAACATCAACGGAAACGAGCCCCTGTTCTACAACATCGGCAGCAGCGCAGTGGTGGAGCGCCTGAACCTGTTCCTTCGCACGCAGGTAATTCTGGGCAAGGGCGACTACTACGGCGTGCTGGCCCGGAAGAACTACGGCGAGGTTTTCCAGTGCAAGGTGCTGGGCAACCCCGACTCTGACGACTACGACATCATCAGCCCCGTGGACGGCACCACCACGGTGGGCGGCCTTGTGGGCATCAACTACGGCCACCTGGACATGGTCGGCGCCGGCTGGTACGAAGGCTACAAGGAGAAGGACGCCTATGGCCATGATGCCCACTATAAGCTGACCATCCGCAACTATGCCACAAAGGGCGTCACCGGCGGCATCGCCGGCAGCAACGATATCTACTCTTCGAACTGGGGCAGCTCTATCGACCTCATCAACCAGGGTTATATCTGCGTCGACCTGGACGTGCAGAACGCCAGCGCCGCCGGCGGCGTTGTCGGTCTCAACGTAAGCAACCCGAGCAAGAACCTCATATGCATCGTCTACGGCTACCACGCCACCGTGTTCGTGAGCATCACCGACGGCACGGACAGCGAGTATATCGGCGGCGCGGTAGGCAAGTGCTACGGCTCCATCAACAACACGTGGAGCACCGGCTACGATACCCTGACCATCCTGGGCCACATCAACACCAAGGCCAACTATGTCGGCGGCATCGCCGGCTGGGCGGGCAACAATGGCAGCTTCATCGGCAGCGTGCGTTTCGGCGCCCGCGACAACGCCAATCTCTATCAGGAGGACATTGAGTGCCTCTACATCAAGGGCAAGCAGTATGTGGGCGGCCTCTTCGGCTGCACCTCTCCGTCCTTCGCCGCCACATTCAAGAGTCTTGCCATCTACCCCTATACCGAGCTCAACGTCCAGGGCGAGAGCTATGTGGGCGGCTTTGTGGGGCAGCGCGGCAAGGGCGATTTCGACTGCGATGTGTACAATGATGCCGATCATCTCTACAAACTCACCGGCGCAGCCGACTCCACCCACAGCGTCTTCGGCGACTCCGCAGAGACCGACTCCGGCTTCTGGTGGCAGCGGGCCAAGCACTTCTATATCAACGGCACCGCCCTCAACGCAGATTAATAAGGGCGCCGCCAGCGGCTGATCCCCCGCGCAAAGGACAAAAACAAGCCTCCACCCGCCTGGCGGGTGGAGGCTTGCTGCCTGCTCAATCAAATTTTATTTTCCGGAGGGGGCGCGGTTGGGCTCCACGGCGTCGAACACGCCCTTGGCACCGGCGCACAGCCCGGCAAGGCCCTGGATCTCGCTGGGGATGATGATCTTGGTGGCCCGGCCGTCGGCGGCCTTCTGGAAGGCCTCCAGTGCCTTGATCTTCAAAACGCCCTCGCCGGGGGCGGCCTCATTGATGAGCTTGATGGCGTCGGCGGTGGCCTGCTGTACCTTCAAAATGGCCTCGGCCTCGGCGTCGGCCTCCAGGATACGGGCCTGCCGGGCGCCCTCGGCCCGGAGGATGGCGGACTGCTTTTCGGCGTCTGCCCGGAGGATGGCGGACTGCTTCTCGCCCTCGGCCACCAGGATCTGGGACTGCTTCTGGCCCTCGGCCTGGAGGATGGCCTCCCGGCGCTCCCGCTCGGCCCGCATCTGCTTTTCCATGGACTCCTGAATGTCCCGGGGGGGCATGATGTTCTTCAGCTCCACCCGGTTGACCTTGATGCCCCAGGGGTCGGTGGCCTCGTCGAGGATGGCGCGCATCTGGGTGTTGATGTGGTCGCGGCTGGTGAGGGACTGGTCAAGCTCCAGGTCGCCGATGATGTTCCGGAGGGTGGTGGCGGTGAGGTTCTCAATGGCGCTCATGGGGTGCTCCACGCCGTAGGTATAGAGCTTGGGGTCGGTGATCTGGAAGTAGATGACGGTGTCGATCTGCATGGTGACGTTGTCCTTGGTGATGACGGGCTGGGGCTCAAAGTCCACCACCTGCTCCTTGAGGGAGACGGTCTTGGCGATGCGCTCGATGAAGGGGATCTTCAGGTGCAGCCCCACGCCCCACACCGCCTGGAAGGCGCCCAGGCGCTCCACCACCACGGCCTTGGACTGCTGCACCACCCGGATGTTGGATGCCAGGATAAACAGCACCACGATCACGATGACCACCGGGATGGCAATGCCCAGCACCCGGCTCACTCCATAGGAAATGTCTGCTCTGATATTCAGCATGTTGTCTCCTCCTTGCACAGCTGTACGAATACCTTCACGCCCTCGATGCGCTCAATGCGCACAAGACTGCCCGCGGGGATGGGCTCGTCCCCCTCGCTGCGGGCCGTCCAGGTCACGCCGCCCACGATGACGGCGCCCTTCCCCCGGATGTTGTCGATGTCCTCGGTGACCCGGGCCTCGCTGCCAATGACCCGGTCGGCATTGGTGGGCACCACCCTGGAATTGAGATAGCGCCTGGCAAGGGGCCGCACTGCCGCAAGGCAGACAAGGCTCACGCCGATAAACAGCGTCAGCTGCACCCACAGCGGGGCGTGGAGCAGCGCTGAGATCAGCGCCAAGAGTGCCCCGGCGGCAAACCAGATGGACGTCAGGCCCACGCTGATGCCCTCCGCCACAACAAACACGATCAGCAGCCCCAGCCAGATCAGCTCCAGCACCATTTTCCTCACTCCTTTCTCTTTTCTCCCCTTACTTTATCATACCCGGGGGCCGCACGCCATAAAAATCAGTTAAAAATCCGATAAAACCCTTCACAGGCGTTGCCAGCGCCCCGGTTTTCCGCTATACTGATTCCGGTATCAAAAGTGTAAGCCCTACACCAGATGGAAGGTCAAGGGCTTTTGAAAATTTTTTAGGAATGGTCATATGGAGCGTCAATTTACCTTTATTATCCCCACCCTGATGGGGGTGGAGAGCCTTGTCTCCCACGAATTGAAAAAGCTGGGCCTTGCCGACGTGCGCGCGGAGAACGGGCGGGTGCTCTGTTCCGGGTCCCTTGCCGACATCGCCCGCATCAACCTCAACCTGCGCACCGGCGCCCGGGTGCTGCTCCAGCTGGGCCAGTTCCCCGCCCGCAGCTTCGAGCAGCTCTTCGACGGCACCGCCGCCCTCCCCTGGGAGGAGTTCATCCCCCTGGGAGGCCAGTTCCCGGTGAAGGGCTACACCATTACCTCCCAGCTTCACGCCGTCCCCCCCTGCCAGGCCATCATCAAAAAGGCCATCGCCAAAAGGTTGGGGCAGGTGTACGGTTTGGAGACGCTGCCGGAGGACGGGCCCCTCTACCAGGTGCAGTTCTCCATTTTGAAGGATCAGGCGGTGCTCATGCTGGACACCTCCGGCGAGAGCCTTTATAAGCGGGGCTACCGGGCCCAGGGGGTGGCCGCCCCCCTGCGGGAAACTCTGGCCGCCGCCCTTGTGATGCTCAGCCGCTATAAGGGCCGGGACCCCTTCTGCGACCCCTTCTGCGGCAGCGGCACCATCGCCATTGAGGCCGCCCTCATCGCCAAAAACCGTGCCCCGGGGCTAAACCGCTCCTTCTCCGCCCAGAAGTGGGCCTGGGTGCCCTCGGGCATCTGGATGGACGCCGCCGATGAGGCCATGGACCGCGAGTTCCACGGCCGGTATGAAATCTGGGGCGGCGACATTGACCCCGCCGCCGTGGAGCTCTCCCGCCACAACGCGGCCCTGGCCGAGGTGGACGACACGGTGCGCTTCGAGGTAGCCGACGCCGCCCGCTTCCACTGGGGCGGCCTGCGGGGCCGGGTGGTGACCAACCCGCCCTACGGCGAGCGGCTGCTGGAAAAGAAGGAGGCGGAGGAGCTCTACCGGGCCTTCGGCCGGGCCATGGACAAGCTGCCGGAGGGCTGGCAGGTGGATGTTCTCTCCTCCCACACCGAGTTTGAGCGCGCCTTCGGCCGCCCGGCGGACAAAAAGCGCAAGCTCTACAACGGCATGCTCAAGTGCGACCTGTTCATGTACGGAACATTCTGACCGACTGGGGGCCTTTTCATGAAACATCTTTTTATCATCCACGGCCTTGCCCGGGCCAACCGGAAAAAGCGGCAGCTCTTCGACCGTCTGATGGCTCAGATCGACCATCTGGAGGGCGATGTGGAGGTTCAGTTCACCGACCCGCCGGAGTGGGGCGCCGAGCAGATCGCCCGGGAGTGGGCCAGCCGGGGCCAGCCCATCCGCATCTACGCCTGCGGCGGCGACGGCACCCTCAACGAGGTGGTCAACGGCGCGGCGGGGCACGATAATGCCGCGGTCACCAACGTCCCCCTGGGCACCGGCAACGACTTTCTCAAAATTTTCGGAGACGACTACCGGGCGCTGTTCTCCGACCTGCCCGCCCTGATGCACGGCCCCCAGGCCGCCTTTGACCTGATGGACTGCAACGGGCGGCTGGGCATCGACGTGGTGTGTGCCGGGGTGGACGCGCGCATCGCCGCGGATGTGGACAAGTACAAGAACCTTCCCGGGGTGTCCGGCATGGGCAGCTACGTGCTCTCCCTCATCGAAAACGTCCTCTTCCGGGGCATCACCCGGCCCATGCGGGTCCGGATGGGGGACCGGGACGTCTCGGAGGACACCGCCATCATCTGCATCTGCAACGGCCGGCACTACGGCGGCGGCTTCATGCCCGTGGGCGAGGCCATGCCTGACGACGGCGTGCTGGACATGCTCACCGTGGGCAAGGTCAGCCGCACCACCTTCTTCCGCCTGGTGGGCCTGTACGCCAAGGGCCGCTACCGGGACATTCCGCAGCTGGTGTCCCACTATCATGGGCAGTCCATCACTTACTCCTCCCTCACCGGCGACGACGTCGTCACCGTGGTGGACGGCGAGGTGATGCGCGCCTCCGCCTTTACCGTGCGCCTGTCCCCCATGAAAATCAATTTCTTCTATCCCGAAGGCGCGTCCTACCTGCCCAAGGGCGAGTTCGCCCCGGCCGCCCAAGCGAATTAGCACTCCCCGCCCCCTGTTGTGAACAAGCGGTGAATTTTTTCCCGTCTGTCCCACTTTTTTGAAAATAGGGGTTGATTTTTTCGCCGCGGCGCGTTATTATCTAACCATAGTTTAGCACTCGCTTCAAAAGAGTGCTAAGTCCGCCCCTCACAGAGGCCGCGGGCAAGCGCACAGCGCCGGCCCCTTCCGGCACCGGCGCCCTGGAAGCAGTGAACAATTTTATTTCCATACAAGGAGGAACCCATTATGACACTCAAACCCCTGTCTGACCGCGTAATCCTCAAGCCGGTCGCCGCCGAGGAGACCACCAAGGGCGGCATCATTCTCGCCGCCTCCGCCCAGGAGAAGCCCGAGGTCGCTGAAGTTGTGGCCGTTGGCCCCGGCGGCATGGTGGACGGCAAGGAGGTCGTTATGACCGTCAAGCCCGGCGACAAGGTCATCACCAGCAAGTATTCCGGCACCGAGGTCAAGGTGGACGGCGAGGAATTCACCATTGTCCGGCAAAGTGATATTCTCGCAGTCGTAGAGTAAGACCCGAGCCGGCCAACTTGGGGCCCCGCACCGCGGGGCGGCGCGCTAAGCGCCGAAGGCCGACGGAATTCACTTTCGGCGGCCGCAGCTAAAATCCCAGGGTTCCCGCAAAACGAAGTTTTGTGGGACAGACGGCGAGGAATTCACGATTGTTTGCCAGAGCGATATTTTGGCCGTCGTGGAGTAAAACGAAGCGCGGAGGATAGGCGCATAGGCGCGCCTGGACCGCAGTGAGGGCGAGAGCAGGGCCGCAAGGTCTGGATACCAGCCCGAATCTGCGGGAAGGCAAGCCGGCCATGCGCCCAATCCGCAGCGTGACAGCATCGCATGTAAACAATAACTCAAACTGGAGGTAATCAATATGTCTAAACTGATTTGCTACGGCGAGGAGGCCCGCCACGCCCTGGAGCGCGGCGTCAACCAGCTGGCCAACACCGTTAAGATCACCATGGGCCCCAAGGGCCGCAACGTCGTGCTGGGCAAGAAGTTCGGCACCCCCCTCATCACCAATGACGGCGTGACCATCGCCCGCGAGATCGAGCTGGAGGACCCCTTTGAGAACATGGGCGCCCAGCTGGTGCGCGAGGTCTCCACCAAGACCAACGACGTGGCCGGCGACGGCACCACCACCGCCACCCTGCTGGCCCAGGCCATCATCCGTGAGGGCCTGAAGAACCTGGCCGCCGGCGCCAACCCCATGGTCATGAAGAAGGGCATCGCCAAGGCTGCCGACGCCGCCATCGCCGAGATCAAGAAGAACTCCAAGCCCGTGTCCGGCACCGCCGACATCGCCCGCGTGGGCGCCATCTCCTCCGGCGACGACGCCATCGGCACCCTGATTGCCGAGGCTATGGAGAAGGTCAGCCACGACGGCGTCATCACCGTTGAGGAGTCCAAGACCGCCGAGACCTATTCTGAGGTCGTGGAGGGCATGCAGCTCGACCGCGGCTATATCACCCCCTATATGGTCACCGACACCGAGAAGATGGAGGCCGTCCTGGACGACGCCCTCATCCTGCTCACCGATAAGAAGATCTCCTCCATCCAGGACCTGCTGCCCCTGCTCGAGCAGGTGGTGCAGACCGGCAAGAAGCTGCTGATCGTGGCCGAGGACGTGGAGGGCGACGCGCTGTCCACCCTGCTGGTCAACAAGCTGCGCGGCACCCTGAACGTGTGCTGCATCAAGGCCCCCGGCTTCGGCGACCGCCGCAAGGATATGCTTGAGGATATCGCCATCCTCACCGGCGGCACCGTGGTGTCCTCCGACATGGGCATGGACCTCAAGCAGACTACCATCGACATGCTGGGCTCCGCCCGCCAGGTGAAGGTTTCCAAGGAGAACACCATCATCGTGGACGGCGCCGGCGACTCCGCCGCCATCCAGGCCCGCGTGGGTCAGATCCGCAACCTCATCGACAACTCCACCTCCGAGTACGATAAGGAGAAGCTCCAGGAGCGTCTTGCCAAGCTGGCCGGCGGCGTGGCCATCATCCGCGTGGGCGCTGCCACCGAGACCGAGATGAAGGAGAAGAAGCTGCGCATCGAGGACGCCCTGAACGCCACCCGCGCCGCTGTGGAAGAGGGCATCGTGGCCGGCGGCGGCACCGCCTATGTCAACGCCGTGTCCGCCGTTGAGGCCCTGCTGCCCACCGTGGAGGGCGACGAGAAGACCGGCGTGATGATCATCGCCAAGGCCCTGGCCGAGCCCATGAAGCAGATTGCCGCCAACGCCGGAATCGACGGCTCCGTGGTGCTGGAGAAGGTCAAGTCCTCCGGCAAGGTCGGCTACGGCTTCGACGCCTACAAGGAGGAGTACTGCGACATGATCTCCTCCGGCATTGTGGACCCCACCAAGGTGACCCGCTCCGCCCTGCAGAACGCCGCCTCCGTGTCCGCCATCCTGCTGACCACCGAGTCCCTGGTGGCCGACAAGCCCGAGCCCCCCGCGCCCGCCCCCGCTGCCCCCGACATGGGCGGCATGTACTAAGAGACACCGCAAAGCATTGAAATTGCTTGATTTTTTGAGTGTGCAAAAGCGGATTTACGCTTGCCTTACGCCAAAATTCAAGCGCATGATAGGGTAACAGAAATCGGCACCTGCCTTAAAAAGCAGGTGCCGATTTTTCTTATTTGCGTTTCTTTTTGCCTTTCCCGTGCTGCAACTGTGGTCTTGCTTTCCCTCGCTGGTTGATTGGACTTTTCAAGTATTTGGACAGCTTGAGTATTTCAATCAGCGAGACGAACTGCTCTTTGGTGAGCTTGTCATAATCAATACCAAAGGTAGCGAGGAATGAACGGACTTGCTTTTCCTCAGAACTGCCCTCAAAGTTCATCGCATCCTGCAACTGACCCTGCATGGTTGCAACAAGGGTTGTTTCATCCGCAGTTATGGTGTCGGGGCGGTGCTGCTCTCGAATGTCACGGAGGATACCTTTCAGGTCATCTGCAATCAAGCTTCCGAAATACTCGTCCTCTCTGATCTGCGCGACTTGTAGCGTCCGCAGGTGCAGATCATTTTCCTCGCCGCCGTTTTTCATCAATGCCATCTGCCGGACAGCTTCCAGCACGGCATTCATATGCAGCTTGTGACGACGAAGCGTACCAACGGGGACGAAACGCCGGGAGCGATCCTCCGGGCAGGAACGGCGTTCGGAAAGAGCGGCAAAATCGAATGTAAAAATCAAAGCAAGTGAAAACGGCGAAATAGCTTTCTGTCTCGTGTGGTTATCTGCACGGAACAGAGTGCTATTCAGCAGCGAACGGCGTTTGCTATTCAGAATGATGTTTCGCCGTTTCACGCAAAGACACATCAAACGGCAAAAGCGGAAGATGCCGCCTGTGACCAACGTATCATCGGCGGTATTTCCAGCAAAAAGACGTACATCAGAAATCAGCGCCCTATGGCGAACGGGTGTCACGATTTAACAAACCCATTTTACCATAGGGCGCATCGAAAAAACAGGAGGAACATTTGAACATGAGAAAATCCGAAACCTATCGCAATGAGATCAAGTCCTATATCGTCCGCACCGGCATGACCATGACCGAAGTGGTGGACTACCTCTCCGACGAATACGGCTGGAGCCGCAGCGTTCCAAATCTCTCTGGCAAGCTCAAGCGCGGTTCGCTTCGCTACGGCGAGGCGGTGGAACTGGCGGACGCGCTGGGGTATGACATTGTGTGGCAGAAGAGAAAATAAAACTTTTGGGCTTGTGCCCAATATGATAAAATTGTATAATAAATAGGAGAAAAAGACAGGAGGTTTCAGCAATGCCTATACAATACGATAAAAAAGCCGTTCTTGAGATGTGTGCAGACGCAATGGAAAATCCAGCTTTGTTCTATGCGCAGAATCTGGTCAACTATCAGGGAATTTGTCCGGATGCGCAGGTTCCTTATACAGAAATCATTGCTGAATTTTTGATTGAGCATCTTCCGAAATTTACAAACGGAATCACCCCAATTCACCGGAAAACTTCCTATTATACGCCGACGCATAATGGTGAGTTTAATCCAGACTCCAATCGTACCGAAGAATTGACTGCGATGAAGATGTTCAACGCTTGTAAGAGCGGAGCGCAATATGCAAAAGTCGGAAAGATTCTTGATTATCAGGTTCCTTTGAAAAATAAGCGAAGTGATCAAGCTGGAAAAATTGACCTGCTCGCCTATGATGGTGATGTTTTGCGCGTCTTGGAACTGAAAAAGCCAGACACGCAGGAAACGATGCTCCGCTGTGTTTTAGAAGGCTATACCTATTTACGCACGGCAGATACGAGGAAAATGATTGCAGATTTTGATATTCCGGCAGGTACGCCCGTAAAGGCAAGTCCCTTCGTATTTGAAAACAGTCTGCCATATCAAGAATATTTTGCCGAACGCCCGAAGCTGAAACAGTTGATGGGACTGCTGGACAGCCAGCCGTTCTTCATCCGCGAAGTTTCTGGTGGCTACGAAGTATTTTGATTTCGTGAAATCAAAATACCACCCTGTTGTCGCGGCGGTTTGCTATACTGTCCTCAAAAAGAAGAACAAGGAGGGCAAATAAATGGCAGAAGAAACACGACAGGAAAACGCTGTGCGCTCCGGCGATGATGTGACCTGTCCGAACTGCGGCAGTCATAACGTGCGTTGTATTCCGTATCCGAAGGTGGAGTTTGGCATCTGGTTTGTACTGTGGCTGATTGTTGCATTCGGCGGCTATATAATCTCGGTATTCATCACGATCATCGGCATTATTTTTTGGAGCATTGCTCTGGTGATTCGCCTGAGACAGAATAAACTGGCAAGGCTATATGTCCGGATGCAGTGCATCACCTGCGGAACGGAATTTGATGTCGCAAGAAGCGAGCTGATGAAAGGGGGCGTCAGCAAATGAATAAAGAGTATCGCGTGATTACATTTGGCCTGACAGCAGAACAAAACGCGCTTGTGGAAGAAAATCTTCCGGCAAGAGATTATGAGGTCTTTGACACCGACGCACCGACCGATCTGATCGCCATTGGCTGTCAAGCCTTGATCATCAACGCAGCGTCTATAGACTCTGATTCTGCCGGTATGATTTTTGACTACTATTCGCAGGTCAATGGCTGCACCGATGAAACGGTGATCTGGCTCGGCGAGCCGAAGCCGCCGAAGGAGCTGCGGAAGTTCTTCAAATGCTACAATTCCTTTGACGCCATCAAGGACAAGCTCAAGTATCTGCTGCTCACTGCACACAGCAAGAGCAAAAAAGCGCACGAGTACAGCGAAAAGCTGGTCAACGGGCTGAAAATCCTTGCGCTCATCCGCAAGCACCCCGGTATTTCCACACAGAAGCTGTCGGAACTGACCGAGCTGCCGCTGCGCAGCGTGCAGCGTTATATCGCCGCTCTGCAAGCAACGGGGGAATGGATCGAGTATGACCGGGCGCTCCGGGGCTGGAAGCTGTTTCACGGTATCTCCATCCTATACGGAGATGTGTAGGAGGATGAAGGGGAATGAAGCTCTGTATTCATCGGGGCACGCACCAGATCGGCGGCATTGCTGCCGAAATCTCCACGGCAAGCACGCGCATCCTCATTGACATGGGTGACGAGCTATCTCTTGATCCAAATTTCGTCTCCGCACCGCTGAATATTCCGGGTGTGACGGATGGGAACGGACATTGCGATGCCGTACTGTTTACCCACTATCACGGCGATCATACCGGGCAAATGCTGCGTATCCGACCGGAGATTCCCATTTATGCCGGTGCGTTGGCAAAGGACATCATGCGCCTGTCCGCAGAGCGTGGCGGGCAAAAGAACGAAGCGCTTTGCAAGCGCATCGAAACCATCCAAACCTTTTCTCCAGGCAAGCCGTTTTTGATCGGTGATATTCAGATTACACCGTTCTGCATTGACCATTCCGCGTGCGACAGCTATCTATTCCTAATCGAAGCGGATGGCAAACGAGTGCTGTACACCGGCGATTTTCGGCTGCACGGCGTGCGCGGCAATGTCATGGATAAGATTCTGGAAAGACGCGTTGGAACGGTCGATGTGGTTGTCACGGAGGGAACGACCGTTTCTCGCTCTGAACATGAGGTCGTGACAGAGTGGGATCTGCAAAAACGTGTGAAAGCGTATTTGCGGCAGTACAAGTATGTCTTTGTGCTGTGTGCAACGACGAATCTTGACCGGATTTTTGCGCTGGCGCGGGCAGTACCGCGTGGAAAGTATTGCATCTGCGACGAATACCAGAAAACGCTGGTCAAGGCGGTTTCCGACCGTTGGAGCAATCTCTCAACATTCTATCAAATGCCGAAGCTGACCACTTACGGTGACAATCTTCTTCCGCGGTTTCAAGAGCGGGGCGGGCTGATGTTCGTCCGTGCTAACCGACAGTTTGAACGCATTCTCCGGCAATTCGACCCGCAGCAAAGCATTCTGCTCTACTCCATGTGGGACGGCTATCGAACGAAACCGGACAGCACCATCCCGGAGTTTCTGTCGCTGGCCGGAACGTGGGCAGAGCTTCACACCAGCGGTCATGCCTCGCCGGATGACCTGCGTCATGTCATTGAAAAGGCAGACCCAGAGATCGTCATCCCCATGCACACCGACGTGCCGCAGAAAATGCAGACACTCTGCCAGAATCGTAAGGTGATTCTACTGAAAGACAGGGAGGAGCTATTGCTATGACGAATGATATTTTTTGCGTCGGCTTGACACGGACGGAGCTGCAAACACTGGGCGTTCTTCTACCAATTACATTCCGGATCATCCCTGTTTCATTGGAAGCACTGGATCATGCCGCCGTCGTGCGTGTGATCGATCAGGCACGCTGTATCATCCTGAATCCGAAGCGGCTCTCCGTAGATTTGCTGGATGATTTTCTGCGCGGGCAGGACTACCAGCGGCGGAACGATGCGCCTGTGCCAATCATTTTGTTCTCAGACACCATGACCAAGGAACAACGCCGCGAGGTTTTCATGCCGGAGTATCCGATTCTTTCGGTTGATCTGCACGAGCGCTTTGACCGGAATCGAAATCTTGCGGTAAAGCTGCTGCGGGAATCGGCGCTTCCCTGCTGGCAGAACCGAAAAGTCATGCGCAGCAATATGTTTAACGATGCGTGGTATTTGATCGACATTGAAACGACCGGATTGGACAGATGGAAAGACCGTATCATTGCCATCCGCGTTGCCCGCATGGCAAATTATGAAATCAACTGGGAACGACCGACGATTTATATTCGTCAAGATGAGCCGCTGCCAGCGCAAATCACCGAAATCACCGGCATTACGGACAAGATGTTAGCTGGCGGCGTTTCGATGGAAGAAGCATTGGAAGAACTGGACAGCCTTCCTTGCAAGGATACGCCATTCCTGTTTACCAACGAGGATTTTGCAACTGGCTTTCTGAATGCCGAGCACCTTCGCTGCGGGAAAACCTTTGACCGCCCGTATGTCGCAATCGACAAGTTGGCAGGCATCCCGTTCGGCTATCTGATGCAGCGAAAGGCGTGGAACATTCCAGCATTGGTTGGCTTTAAAACTTTGAGAAAACAGCCGTTGGATGAGGAACTTCAGAAGCTGTTCGCTCTGACTGCCTGTACCTTTGAGGCGCTGCAAACTCGCTGCGATGTCCGCTGCCCAGAAGAATTTGCGAAACTATATGCGGCAGAACTGTGTGAGTGATGAAAAATCCCTTGGTAACAAGGGCGCACTTCTATACTCCCCTGTCGGGAGTATGTGCGCTCATCTCCACGCTAAGAGCCGCCTTCGGCGGTTGCGCTCCGAAACGCCTCGCTGCGGCTCGGTGTGCGAGGCAGACAGCCCGGACAGACAAATGTCCGGGCTGTCTTGCGTCACTTCGTTCCGTACAAGGAGCTGCGCACCTTGCGACGCTTGCGCGCCTATCCCAGCGGACTTTGCAGCGGAAACCGTCTGCTGGCGCAGACCATTTCCGCCGCAAAGCCTGAAAATTCCATCATCATCACGCAGACCGTCTACCGAAAACGTAGGCGGTCTTTTTGCATCCATCTTTAACCGTCAGGAGGTCAAAATCATGCAAGAAAAAGAAATCGAAAAGCTGCAAGCCGAGAAAGAAAAGGTGGAGCGGCAGCTTGCACAGGAGGAGCACAAAATCCAGCGCCTTGAGAACCGCGCCGCCTACTATGAAAAGGGAGAACGGCGCAAGCGGGCGCACCGGCTCATCACCCGCGGCGCAGCCATCGAGAGTGTCGCACCGCAGACAAAAGTTATTCCATTATGGAATAAGTAATACCATCTGATCTTTGTTATTCTATTCTCACGCTGGAAGAAGCGGCATCCTATTTTAACATCGGCATTAACAAACTCCGCCAGATGATAGATACCAAGGACTGTGAAAAGTATGCGCTATGGGTCGGGAATCGACGTTGATAAAACGGAAAGCATTTGAATCGCATCTTCAAAACGAATATTCGATTTAAGCGGCAAGCTGCGCTCCAATGTGTTATGATATGTCGGACAGCAGAAAACCGTATTTTATCACCAGTCCCAAGACAGCCAGCGATGTGAGAACAATCCCCATGACGGACGCTGTTTATCTGGCCTTGAAGCGAGTTATGAAGAACCGAACCGTCAGCAAGTCAGAACGGATCATAGATGGTTATGGCGGTTTCATCTTCCTTGATAAATCCGGTATGCCAAAGGTTGCGATGCATTTGCAGAACTATATGAGAGGGATCCAGAAGAAGATCAACCGAATCTTTGAAAAATGAAAAACGGCAGACCCTTAAGGGTCTGCCGTTTTTTGATGCATCCGATTCGCCCGTCTGCCCGGGCGGAGGCGTCATGTAGCGTTTAGAAATACTTGCGCACCGCGTCAGAGGCAAGGCTTGCGTCGGCGCTGATGGAGACGGTGAACTTCACGCCGTACTTCTCGGAGAAGGACTCCAACCAGTCGAGGAAGTCCTCCATATCGGCGCTCAGGCCGCCCTGAACCAGCTTGTTTAGGCTCTCGATGAAGATATGGGTGATGTCGTAGTTGCTGGCGTACAGGCCGTAGATGAAGCCCTTGAGCCCCTCGAAGGTGGGCAGGCCGAACTCGGAGGTGTCTACCAGGCGGATTTTATAGTTGATATCGTAAGTCAGCTTGGAGCCGTGGGCGATGGCAACCACATTGCCGTGCTCGCTGCCCGCTGCCGTATTGATCAGCTCAATCATTTGCTTGGTCTTGCCGGTACCCTTCTGGCCCATAATTACCTTGACCATCACAATCACTCCTTTATTCTTTTGCAGGGGGAGTCCCCTTCCACTCTCATGTTATCATTCCTGACGGTGGATTTCAATATCTTTGCCCGGGAATTTATAGAAATTTCACGATTTTTCCCCGCCCAGACGCTCGATGAGCTGCGCCCGGCGCGCCTCCATTCCCGGCTTGCCCAGCAGGGCGAACATATTCTTCTTATAGGCCTCCACCCCGGGCTGGTCGAAGGGATTCACCCCGGTGAGCAGGGCCGACACGGCGCAGGCAAACTCGAAGAAATAGATGAGCCGCCCCATACTCTCCCCGTCCCGCTGGGGCAGCGTCACGGCGATGTTGGGCACTCCCCCGTCCACATGGGCGGCGGCGGTCCCCCGCCGTGCCTGGGCGGCCACAAAGTCCATGGTCTGCCCGGCCACATAGTTGAGGCTGTCCGCGTCGCCGGGGAGGGCGTCGATGTAGAGTGACCGGCAGCTGCGCTCGAAGGAGAGCACCGTCTCAAAAAGGCTGCGCTCGCCGTCCTGAACGTACTGGCCGATGGAGTGCAGGTCGGCGGTAAGCTCCAGCCCCGCCGGGAACAGCCCCCGGCCATCCTTCCCCTCGCTCTCGGCAAAAAGCTGCTTCCACCACTCGCAGAAAAAGCGCAGGGAGGGCTCAGCGAAGGCGAGTACCTCAATCTTTTTCCCCGCCCGGTAGAGCCCCGCGCGCACTGCGGCATAGCGCGCCGCGTCGCTCTCCTCCCGGGTCAGGCAGTCCTCCGCCTGGGCCGCCGCGCCGGCAAGCAGCGCGTCCACATCCACCCCCGCCGCCGCCAGGGGGAGCAGCCCCACGGCGGTGAGCACGGAGAACCGCCCGCCGATGTCATCAGGCACGGCAAAGGTCTGCCAGCCCTCGGCGTCTGCCAGGGTCTTGAGCACCCCCCGGTTCCGGTCGGTGGTGGCGTAAATGCGCCCGCGCGCCCCCTCCCGGCCATACTTTTTTTCCAGCAGGCCCCGGAACATGCGGAAGGCCAGAGCGGGCTCCAGGGTGGTGCCCGATTTGGAGATGACGTTGATGGAAAAATCCCGCTCGCCCAGCAGCTGCACCGTCTCCAGCAGGGCGTCGCCGGACAGGCCGTTGCCCACAAAGTAAACATCGGGCCCCTCGTGGGGCAGCAGGTTATAGTTTGCGCCCCGCAGCGCCTCCAGCACCGCCCGGGCCCCCAGGTATGACCCGCCGATGCCAATGACCACCAGGGCCTGGCTGTCCGAGCGGATGCGCGCGGCGGCGGCGCGCACGCGGGCAAGCTCCCCACGGTCGTAGGTCATGGGCAGGCGCACCCAGCCGGTGAACTCCCCGCCGGGGCAGCGCCCCTCCATCAGGGACAGCCGGGCTTTCGCCGTCTCCTCCTGCGGGATGGGGTCTGCGAGAAAGCGCTCTGCCTGGGTCAGGTCCAGTTTCAGCATACAGTATCCCTCCTGTATCCTTGCCGGGCGGCAGGGGCGCCCCCGGCGTACTCCCAATCAGCCTTCCCCGTCCTCCGCGGGCAGGTCCACCACAATGGGCTCGTGGCCGCAGGCGCGGACATAGCGCAGCAAGTCCTCCCGGCGCAGCCGCAGGGTAGCGGTGCTAAGGCCCGGGTGAACGCTGATGAATTCGTCCTCCATGAGGGGCTTGTCGATGACCAGCTGCACCTTGCCGCCCCGGTCGAAGAGCAGCTCCAGCGCGGAAACGGAACCCGGGGTGGTGCGAAGATACTCCGCCATGTGCGCCCCATCGGCAAAGGACAGCCGGGCACAGCCCAACTGGGCGGAGAGGTATTTGGTCTTGAAGGGCTTGTCCCCCCGCATGAGCAGCATATAAAACCGGGTCTGCTGCCGGTTGCACAGGAACAGATTTTTGCAGATCTGCGCGCCCAGCACCGACTCGATGAGCAGGCAGTCCTCCATGGTGTCGGCGTGGTCGTGGTCCACCCGGGTGTAGGAGACGGCAAGTTCATCAAGCTTGTCGTAAATGCCCTCCTCCGCCTGGCTGCGGTGGTCTGCCGGGCGGCCTGTATATATGGTGCGGTCGATGTTCACAGAAATCGCTTCCTTAATTTTTCAGGCTGTTCATGGGCGCCGGGATGCGGCCCCCACGGGCCACGAAGGCCTCGGCGCTGCCGGTGTGGCAGGGCATCACGGGGGCGCTGCCCAGAAGGCCGCCGAACTCCACCGTGTTCCCCACTGTCTTGCCCGGGGCGGGGATGATGCGCACGGCGGTGGTCTTGGCGTTGATCATGCCGATGGCCGCCTCGTCCGCGATGATGGCCGAAAGGGTGGAGGCCGGCGTATCACCGGGCACGGCGATCATGTCAAGGCCCACAGAGCACACGCAGGTCATGGCCTCCAGCTTCTCAAGGGTCAGCGCGCCGGCCCTTGCGGCGGCGATCATCCCCTCGTCCTCGCTGACCGGGATGAAGGCGCCGGACAGGCCGCCCACCGAGGAGGAGGCCATCACGCCGCCCTTCTTCACCGCGTCGTTCAAAAGAGCCAGGGCCGCCGTGGTGCCGTGGCCGCCGCACACCGCAAGGCCCATCTCCTCCAGGATACGGGCCACGCTATCCCCCGCGGCGGGGGTGGGGGCCAGGGACAGATCCACAATGCCGAAGGGCACACCCAGGCGCTCGCTTGCCTCCCGGGCCACCAGCTGGCCCATGCGGGTGACCTGGAAGGCGGTCTTTTTGATGGTCTCGGCCACCACGTCGAAGCTCTGTCCCTTCACCGCCTGAAGGGCGTGATACACCACTCCGGGGCCGGACACGCCCACATTGATGACCCGCTCCGCCTCGCCCACGCCGTGGAAGGCGCCGGCCATGAAGGGGTTATCCTCCACGGCGTTGCAGAACACCACAAGCTTTGCGCAGCCAAAGCCGCCCCGGTCGGCGGTGCGGTCCGCCGCGGCCTTGATGGTCTCCCCCATCAGGCGCACCGCGTCCATATTGATACCCGCCTTGGTGGAGCCGATGTTCACGCTGGAGCAGACAAGCTCCGTCTCGGCCAGGGCCTCGGGAATGGCGGCGATGAGCTTTTTGTCCCCCTGGGTCATCCCCTTCTGCACCAGGGCGGAGAAGCCGCCGATGAAATTCACGCCGGTGGCATGGGCGGCCCGGTCCATGGCCCGGGCGAAGGGGACATAGTCCTGCGTGTCCGACGCCCCGGCCACCAGGGCCATGGGGGTGACGGAAATGCGCTTGTTGACGATGGGGATGCCGAATTCCCGCTCGATGTCCTCTCCGGTGCGCACCAGGTTCTCGGCGCTGGAGGCAATTTTGTCGTAAATCTTCCGGCAGGCGGCGTCGGAGCTGCTGTCGCAGCAGTCCAGCAGGGAAATGCCCATGGTAATGGTGCGCACGTCCAGATGCTGCTGGTCGATCATGCGAAGGGTGCTTAAAATATCGCTGCTGTTGATCATACCCTCACCTCACAGCTCATGCATGGCCTGGAAGGTGTCCTCCCGCTGGATACGGATGTCAAGCCCCCGCTGTGCGCCGGCGGCGGCCAGGTCATCCCGCAGCGCGGCAAAGGACACGTCCGAGCCGCTCAGATCCACCAGCATAATCATGGTGAAATACTCCTGCAAAATGGTCTGGCTGATGTCCAGCACGTTCACACGGTGCTCGCTCAGGCGGGTACACACGGCGGCGATAATGCCCACCTGATCCCGGCCGATGACAGTGACGATGGCTTTTTTCATGGAGAGTTCCTCCTTCTTATGAGTGGTTTATCCCAGGTCGTCCAGCGTCAGGCTGAACGCGCCGCCAAGCTGCTCCAAAAACCAGTCCGTCTCCTCCATCCCCATAGCCTTCAGGGCCTGGAGGGTCTCGTCGGCGGCCCGGCGGAACTCGGTGTTGCCCGCCTTGAGCTCCTCCTGGCACTTGAGCCACGCCGCCAGCTTGTCCGCCGCCTTCACATACCGGCGGACGGTCTCGTCGCTCTCGCGCACCAGCGGCTCGTAGGCAGGCACAAGCTGGGCGGGCAGCATGGATAAAAGCTTGTCCTGGGCCACCGCCTCCACCTGCTTGTAGGCCTCTTTGATATCGGGGTTGAAGTATTTGATGGGAGTGGGCAGGTCGCCGGTGATGATCTCAGGCGCGTCGTGGAACAGGGCGGCCGCGGCGGTCTTGTCCGGGTCCAGGTCCCTGCCGAATACGTCCCGGCCGATGACCGCCAGGGCGTGGGAGAGCACCGCCACCTCATAGGAATGCTCCTCCACATTCTCCGTGCGGGTGTTTCGCATCAGGGCCCAGCGGGCGATGTAGCGCATGCGGAAGATGTAGGCAAAAAAGCTGTGGCTCAAGGCAATTCCTCCCCGTCCTCTTCCAGAATCTCCCCCGGCAGTGTTTCAGCCGCCGTGACCACCGCTTTCTTCCGCCAGGGGCCGAAGCGGTAGCGGCAGGCGGAGGCGGTCAGGCCGAAGACCCAGCCGAAGGGCAGGCTCACCCAGGCCGCCGCGCCCCCAATGGGGGTGAAATAGCCGATGCAGTAGGCCGACACGCAGCGGACGAGCAGGTTGCCGATGGTATTCATGGCGGTAAAGACCACGTCCCCCGCACCCTGAAGCACGCCGTTGAAGGTGATGAACACGCAGAAGAGCAGGAACCAGGGGGCGATGAACCGGATATAGTCCATGGCCACCAGGCGGGTGGCGCCCTCCACCCCGAAAAGGCCCACCAGGGGCCCGGCGAACACGTAGGTCAGGGCGGACACCGCCGCGCACACGGAAAGGCTCATGACCATCGTGGCCCGCAGGCCCCGGCGCACCCGTTCGGGCTGGCCCGCGCCGATATTCTGGCCGGTAAAGGTGGAAAGGCCGATGTTGAAGGCGAAAATGGGGATCATCACGAAGTTCTCTACCCGGGCGCCGGCAGTGAAGGCGGCAGTAAGGTCAAAATCGTTGACCAGGCGCTGAATGGCGATGTGGCCCGAGGAGATGACGCACTGCTGCACCGTGGTGGGGATGCCCAGCTTGAGGGCCAGAGCCCCCTTGTCCCGGTGGAAGCGGAACTCCCCCTTGGCAAAGCGCAGCAGGGGGTATTTTCTGAACATATAGAGGAGGCTCACCACGGCGGACAGCGCCTGGGAGATCACCGTGGCCACCGCAACACCGGGCACATCCCAGTGGAAGCACACCACAAACACCAGGTCCAGCACGATGTTGGTCACCGACGAGGCCAGCAGGAAATAGAGGGTGGCCGAGGAGTCGCCCAGGGCCCGCAGCACAGACGCCACGATGTTGTAGGTGAACTGGAACACCAGGCCGAAGCAGTAGATCTCAAAATAGGCGCTGGCGTCGGCCAGGATGGCGTCGGACACCCGCAGCACATTGTGCAGCAGCCACTTGGCCACCACGCCGCCCACCACCGACAGCGCAAGGCCCACCGCGATAACCAGGATCAGCGAGGTGGACACCGCCTGGCGCATGTCGGAGATCTTCCGGGCCCCGTAGAGCTGGGACACCAGGATGGAGCAGCCCGCGCTCATGCCGATGGCGATGGAGATAAACAGCATGGTGATGGGCGCGCAGGTGCCCACCGCGGCCAGGGCGGACTCGCCGTTGGCGGCAAAATTGCCCACCACCATGCCGTCCACCGCATTATAAAGCTGCTGCAAAAAATGGCCTGCCATCAGCGGCAGGGTAAAGAGCAGGATCAGCCGCCATTCGCTGCCCTGCGTCATGTTCCCTTTCCCAATCTGTCCCTGGGACATGTTCTCACGCTCTCTTTCTTCTGATATTGGGTTATTATATCATCTTTGCTCCCGGGAGTAAATGCATCGGAGGAAAGATTCTTCCCCCGTCCCCCGCCCCGCATCTCGTCCGGGCGCACAAAAAGCGGAGGCGCAGTCCGGCGCCCCCGCTTTGTCAGAATGAAGTTTTGTTATACCGCGAACCGCGCCGCCCCCGCCCGGAAGGCCCGCTCCCGCTCGCCGTCGCCGTGGACCACCACCGTCACCGGCTGGGACATGTCAATGGAGAAAAGGCCCATGATGGACTTTCCGTTGACCACATAGCGGCCCGAACGCACGTCGATCTCGGCAGGGCAGACGCTGGAGAGATCCACAAAATCCTTCACATCCGCCACCGAGGTAAGAAGCACCTGAAATTCCACAGCGATTCCTCCTATGCAAAACGATGTTTCGTTGCTATAATAGCCTTGTTCCCGGCCCGGCCGGGGTATATCCCGCAGGCTTCATGCCTTTATTATAAGCTTGAACACCTTCGTTTGACAAGGGGAATTTTCTCATGAACATCGCCATCTTCACCCTGGGCTGCAAGGTCAACCAGTACGAGACCGCCGCCATGGAGCGGGAGCTGACCACCCGGGGCCACCGTCTGGTGCCCTTTGACGGCCCGGCGGACGCCTACATCATCAACACCTGCACCGTCACCGCGGTAAGCGATAAAAAGTCCCGCAACATGATCCGCCGGGCCAGGCGCTGCGCGCCGCTCGCGGTGGTGGCGGTGTGCGGCTGCTACAGCCAGACCGCCCCGGAGGAGGTGGCCGCCCTGGGGGCGGACCTTGTCTCCGGCTCCGCCGGGCGCCTGGCCTTTCTTGATGCCCTGGAGGAAAAGTTCCGGGAGAAGAGCCGGGGGACGTGCGCGCCCACCGTGTCGGTGGACAAGGCCCTTGCCCGGCGCGCCTTCGAGCCCCTTGCCGGCGGCGGCATGGAGGGCCGCACCCGGGCCTTTCTGAAGGTGGAGGACGGCTGCGTCAACTTCTGTTCCTACTGCATTATCCCCTACGCCCGGGGGCCGGTGCGCTCCCTGCCCATGGCAGACGCCCTTGCCCAGGCACGCTTGCTGGAGGGCGCGGGCTACCGGGAGATCGTGCTCACCGGCATCGAGATTTCCTCCTGGGGGCATGACCTGCCCGGCCGCCCCACCCTGCTGGAGCTTGTAGAGGCGCTGTGCGCCGCCGTGCCCGCCCTGCGCATCCGCCTGGGCTCGCTGGAGCCGCGCACCATCACCGAAGAATTCTGCCGCCGCGCCGCCGCCCTTCCAAACCTCTGCCCCCACTTCCACCTCTCCCTCCAGTCCGGCTGCGACGACACCCTGCGCCGGATGAACCGCAAGTACGACACCGGGCGTTTCTTCACCTCGGTAACGCTGCTGCGGCAGTCCTTCCCCGGCTGCGCCATCACCACCGACCTCATCGCCGGCTTCCCCGGCGAGACAGCGGGGGAATTTGCCCAGACCCTCGCCTTCATCCGCCGCTGCGCCTTCTCCGCCATGCATGTGTTCCCCTACTCCCGCCGTTCCGGCACCCCCGCCGCCGTCATGCCCGGCCAGATCCCCCGGGAGGAGCAGGAGCGCCGGGTGCGCGCGGTGATGGACGCCGCAGAGGAGATGCGCGGGGCCTATCTCGCGGGGCTTGTTGGCAGCGTGCAGAGCGTCCTCTTTGAAGAGGTCAAGGGCAAGCTCTGGCAGGGCCACGCCCCCAACTATGTTCCCGTGCGCGCCCAAGGGGAGGGGCTGCACAACGTGCTGCGCCAGGTGCGCATCGAGCGCGCCGAGGGCGGCGTCCTCTACGGCGCCATCCTGCCGGAGAGCTGATTCTCCCCCGCCCTGCCGCAAGCTGTCACAGAAGAAAACGCCCCCTGGGCGCGGCTTCTCTGCCGCGCCCAGGGGGCGTTCCAGTGCCGGACAAATCAGAACAAATCCAGCATATTGCCGAGATACAGTGCCTCCCGGACGTGGATATGGTACTCCGGGCGGGTCAGGTAATAGAGCAGGAATTCCAGCACCAGGGCGCTTCCAAGGCCCCGGCCCTCGATTTTGAACTGGGAGAAGCCCCGGGGCAGGTAGAGCCGCCGGATGTCCTCCACGCCGATAAAGCCCGGGTTTTCCATGGCCCTGGAGAAGCGGTAGCCCTCCCCGGCCCCCGGCGCGGCGCAGCGGTGCTCTCCGCCGTCCTCCCCAAGGCTTTTTCGGCTGACCGCCTCATAGCAGGCCCGCCGGGCGGTGCAGCCAAAGTCGCAGCACTCGTTGCACAAAAGCTCCGCCTTGTCCCGCTCGCCCTGGGTGAGGGCGTCCAACCGGTCAAAGGCCCGGTTCAGGCGGAAGTCCGGCACCACATAGCGAAACTCCGGCCGCCCCAGCTCCCGCCGCAGGTCGTCAAAGTCTGTGAGCACCTTGGTGGTGGATGAGACGAAATAGAGCCCCGGATAGCGCTCCATCAAATGCCGCAGCAGCAGCTCGGAGTGGACGATGACGCCGTTTTGCACCTCGCTGCCCGTCTCAAAGAGGGCGCACAGAGCGTTGCACGGCCGGTCGGCCAGGTGTTCCTCCCGCAGAAGAGAGTTGCTGAAGGTCAGCCGGGCAGAAATGCCGTAATCCGCTGTCAGCGCCAGCACGTCCCGGGCGGGGCGCTCCCCCAGCTCCACCCGGCCGCCGCCCCACAGGCACCCCGCCGGGGCGCCGTAGATGGAGCCAATTTCGCACCAGTCATAAAAATATTCCCGGTGCTCCCGCCACAGGGGCAGAAAGGTGCGGTAGAGCTCGTAAAACTCGAAAAGGCCCGGCAGATGGAAATAGGCCGCAGGCGCGCCCGCGCCCCTTACAGATTCCGTCATGGATTACTCCGTCCAGGGCTCGTTATCCTTGTCGCTTAAAAAGCGGGAGAGGATATCGCCCAGGCGGATGCGTCTGGAGCGGTAGATATAGCGGCTGCCGTCCGCCCTCCGGAAGGAGAAAAGGGTGCCGTAGCGTTCAAAGCCGTTGTCATTGCCCAGGTAGACCTCCCACGCCCGCAGGAGGCTGCCGTCGCCGTAGTCGAGCAGGAGGTCCGCCTGGCTCTTGGGCTCCGAGCGCTTTTCCGTGTCCGGGCCCACCGCCGAAATGTAGTTGTAGATGCCGTAGACATTCTCACCGGACACACGCAGCTCCCGCCCCTGAACGCTTGCGTGGAGGGAGTTGTTCTCATAGGCGTAGACCGTGGCGTTGGACAGCCCGCCCAAAAACCTGAAAAACCGGGGCCGGGCGCCCCCAAACCACACCGCCGATACGGCCACCGCCGCCAGGGCCGCGCCGATGCACACCATCAAAATCACAAAGCCCGGGCGGCGGCGTCTATTCCCCGGTTTTTCCTCTGAATTGCCGCGGACCTGCTGATATAGGTCGGCCATTTTACTCCTCCTCCCTTTCTCCCCGATGGGTGAGCGCCCTTAGAACCGGGCGCCGCCGAACTCGGAGAGGGTAATGCTCTTGTTGCGCTCCGCCGTCCAGTTAATAGACCAGAGCGAGGCGAACAGCAGCAGCTGATTGCCCTTGTAGTCCTCCACCAGCATGGCGTCGTTGGGCAGCGTCAGGTCCTCCGCCTTGAGGGGCTCATCCCCCTCGTGCTCCATCCAGCGCAGATATTCGTACGGCAGGCCCTCCGCATAGAGGTCCACCCCGTACTCGTTTTTCAGCCGGTATTCCAGCACGTCGAACTGCAGCGTGCCCACCACGCCCACAATGACCTCCTCCATGCCGGAGTAAGGGGTCTTGAAGATCTGGATGGCGCCCTCCTGGGCGATCTGCTCCATGCCCTTGAGGAACTGCTTGCGCTTCATGGTGTCAAGGGGGCGCACCCGGCGGAAATGCTCGGGGGCGAAGGTGGGGATGGGGTCAAATCTGAACTTCTTGCCCGGGGCGCACAGGGTGTCGCCGATGGAGAAGATGCCCGGGTCGAACACGCCGATGATGTCGCCGGCGTAGGCCTCCTCGATGATCTCCCGCTCGGCGGCCATAAGCTGCTGGGGCCGGGAGAGTTTCAATTTCTTGCCCCCCTGGACGTGGTAGACCTCTTTCTCTGCGTCAAACCGGCCGGACACCACCCGCATGAAGGCGATGCGGTCCCGGTGGGCCTTGTTCATGTTGGCCTGGATCTTGAACACGAAGGCGGAAAAATCGTCGTCAAAGCTGTCGATGAGAAGCTCCCCCGCCCGCCGGGGCAGCGGCGCGGTGGTCATGCGCAGGAAATCCTCCAGGAAGGGCTCCACGCCGAAGTTTGTCAGGGCGGAGCCGAAGAACACCGGGGAGAGCCTGCCGTGGCGCACCCGGTCCAAGTCGAACTCGCAGGAGGCGCCGTCAAGCAGCTCGATCTCGTCGGCCAGCTGGTCACGCTTGGCCTGGCCGATGAGCTCGCCCAGGGCAGGGTCGGTGAGCTCCACCTCGGTGGCGGTGGCGGCCCGGGCGTTGGTGTTGGAGGTAAAATGGATGATTTTATGCCGGGCGCGGTCGTAGACGCCCTGGAACTCCTTGCCGCAGCCGATGGGCCAGTTGACAGCGTAGGTGTCGATGCCCAGCTCGTGCTCCAGCTCCTGGCACAGCTCAAAGGGGTCCCGGGCCTCCCGGTCCATCTTGTTGATGAAGGTGAAAATGGGAATATCCCGCATGGCGCACACCTTGAAGAGCTTGCGGGTCTGGGCCTCCACGCCCTTGGCCGCATCGATGACCATCACGGCGGAGTCGGCGGCCATGAGGGTACGGTAGGTGTCCTCCGAAAAGTCCTGGTGGCCCGGGGTGTCCAGAATGTTGATGCAGAAGCCCTCGTACTGGAACTGCATGACGGACGAGGTGACGGAGATGCCGCGCTGCTTTTCGATCTCCATCCAGTCGGAGGTGGCGGCCCGGGCATTTCTCTTGCCCTTGACCACGCCGGCCTGGGCGATGGCCCCGCCGTAGAGCAGGAATTTCTCCGTCAGGGTAGTTTTACCGGCGTCGGGGTGGGAGATGATGGCGAAGGTGCGCCGGCGGCGGATCTCGGATTCATATTGTGACAATGGAACGACCTCCAACATAAAAATCGGCACGGCTGCCGCCGATCCCGGGGGCAGATACGCCCGGGGAGCGCGGTTTTCCGGCAGCGGTATAAACAGAGCAGATTATTATACCATTGAATTTGAAAAAGGGCAATCCCCACCTTAGGTACCCCCGCAAAAAGCGCCCGGGACAGCCATCCCGGGCGCTTTTTAAAGTTATAGCGATTCCTGTCCTCGACTCCATCTGGCGACGGCATCGAAGAGTTGCGCGGGAGTTCGGGATTATTGCCGCTGCTCCTTTGGCTCCCTCCTCAGAGGGAGGCTTTTGTTCCTGCACACCAACAGTCTCCTCATCAGAGGGAGCCAAGGCGCTGCCCTTACCCCAGCAGCAGCTTGTCGTCCGCCTCGTCGGAGCCGGTGGCCTGGCCGAACTTGGCCAGCAAGTCCTCCACGGTGAGCTTTTTCTTCTCCTCCCCGGCGATGTCCAGCACCACCCGGCCGTCGTACATCATGATGAGGCGGTTGCCGTGGACGATGGCATCGCGCATATTATGGGTGATCATCAGGGTGGTGAGGCGATCCTTGCCCACGATGCGCTCGGTGGCGTCGAGCACCTTGGCCGCCGTCTTGGGGTCCAGGGCGGCGGTGTGCTCGTCGAGCAGCAGGAGCTTGGGCTTCTGGAGGGTGGCCATAAGCAGCGTCAGGGCCTGGCGCTGGCCGCCGGAGAGCAGCCCCACCTTAGACGTCAGGCGATCCTCCAGGCCCAAATCCAGAATTTTCAGCAGCTCCTTGTACTGCTCCCGCTCCTCCTTGGTGATGCCCGCGCGCAGGGTGCGCCCCTTGCCCCGGCGCATGGCCAGGGCAAGGTTTTCCTCAATCTGCATGGTGGCGGCGGTGCCCATCATGGGGTCCTGAAACACCCGGCCGATGTAGCGGGCCCGCTTGTGCTCGGGCATGTGGGTCACGTCCACACCGCCGATGGTGATGGTGCCCTCGTCCACCGGCCAGACGCCGGCCACGGCGTTCAGGAGGGTAGATTTGCCCGCGCCGTTGCCGCCGATGACGGTGACGAAGTCGCCGTCGTCCAGGTGGAGGGACAGGCCGTTGAGGGCGGTTTTTTCATTGACGGTGCCTGCGTTAAAGGTTTTGGAGATATTCTTGACATCAAGCATGGGTCGCGCCCCCCTTTTTCACAGGCTTGGAAAAATACTTGCCCTTCCAGTAGGGGGTGGCAAGGAACACGGCCACCACCGCGGCGGACAGCAGCTTCAGGTAGTTGGGGTTCAGGCCCAGGGCCAGCACCGCCTGCATGACGATGTAGTAGATGATAGCGCCGATGGACACGGACAGCAGCTTGAGCCCGAAGTTCCGGAACACCTTGCCCAGCAGCACCTCACCGATGATGACGGCGGCAAGGCCGATGACGATGGCGCCCCGGCCCACATTGATCTCATTTGCGCCGTTATACTGGGCCAGCAGCGCGCCGGACAGGGACACAAGGCCGTTGGAGATCATCAGCGCCAGCACCTTGGCCCAGCTGGTGCTGATGCCCTGGGCCCTGGCCATGGCGGGATTTGCGCCGGTGGCCCGCAGGGAGCAGCCCAGCTCTGTGCCGAAAAACCAATAGAGCGCCAGAATAATCACCAGGGTAAAGAGGCCCACCACAAAGATGGGGTGGCGGTAGAAGGGCATGGCCCCCTTGGCCACCTCCTGCACGAAGCGCAGGGAGACCACCAGCTTATTGAGCACCGAGGGGTTGGTCACGCTGATGGCGACGCTGGCCTTCATGCCCATGATGGCCATGTTCACCGACCACAGCCCCAGCTGGGTGAGGATGCCGGCCAGAATGGCGGGAATCCCGCACAGCGTGTGGAGCAGGCCGGTGACAAGGCCCGCAAGCATGCCGGCCAGCAGCGCTGCAAGCATAGCCGCCCAGATATTGACCCCGCCGGCGAAGAGCACGGCGAACACCGCGCCGCCGGTACAGAACGAGCCGTCCACCGTCAGGTCGGCAATGTCGAGAATCTTATAGGTGATGTAGACGCCGATGGCCATAATGCCCCAGATCAGCCCCTGAGACACCGCCCCCGGCAGCGCATTGATAAAGCCAAGCATAAATGGTTTCCTCCCGTGCCCACGGCCAGCGCCGCGGAAATTCCGTCACTTTAATGATATAACGCGCTTATGTAGTATAGCGCAAAAGAGCGGAAAAGGAAAGCCCCTTTCCGCTCTTTTTCAAAATAATCCGGGAAATCAGCCCTCGATGGCTGCGTAGCCCTCGGGGGCGGTCAGGCCCAGCGCCTCGCAGGTGGCAGGATTGTACTTCCGGGTGACCTGGGGAGCGTACTCGATGGGCATCTCGGCCACGTTGGCCTCGCCGGAGAGGATCTTGGCGGCCATCTTGCCGGTGACAACGCCCAGATCGTAGTAGCTGATGGACAGGGTGGCCACGCCGCAGCCGGCGCAGATGCCCTCCTCACCGGCGAACACGGGGACCTTGCCGTTGCAGATGTTGTCCACGATGCCGACATTGTTGGCGATGGTGTTGTCGGTGGGGACATAGAGCACGTCACAGTTGTCGGCGGCGTTCTGGGTGACGGAGGCCATGTCGTTGGTGTCGGAGAAGGAGTACTGGGTGCAGGTATAGCCAAGCTTCTCCAGGCAGGTCTGGATGGTGTCCACCTGGTACTTGCTGTTGGGCTCGGCGGAGCAGTAGAGCAGACCCACGGTCTTGGCCTCAGGGCACCAGTCCTTGATCATCTGGGCCTGCTCGTCCAGCGGGGCCAGATCGGAGGTGCCGGAGACGTTGGTGCCCACGGTGCCGGAGAAGCCCTCAAGGCCCAGGGCAACGCCGTATTCGGTGACGGCAGTGCCCAGAACGGGGATGTCGCCGGTGGCGGAGGCGGCGGCCTGGAGGGCCGGGGTGGCATTGGCGAGGATGAGGTCCACCTTGCCGGAGACAAAGCCGTTGACGATGGTGCCGCAGGTTGCGGAATCGCCGGCGGCGTTCTGCTCGTCAAACTTGACGCCGTCCTCGCCGAAGGCCTCTACCAGTGCGTCACGGAAGCCCTTGGTGGCGGCGTCCAGGGCCACATGGGGGGCCAGCTGGCAGATGCCGACCTTATAAACGGTCTTGGCGGGCTCCTGGCTGTTCGGGGCCTGGGAAGCGGACTGCTGGGGAGCCTGGCTGTCCTTCGCGCCGCTGCTGGAACAGGCGGCAAGGCCCAGGGCAAGGGTCAGCGCCATGAGCGCTGAAAGAATACGGGTGGTCTTTTTCATATTTCATTCCTCCAAGGTGGTGCTGTCATTTCACTGCTTTGAGCCGGAGGCGTCCGCCTGCCCTCCCTCCGCCGCTTTTTCGCTTTGTTGCGCCAAAGCGTCCGGGGGGGCAAAAAACGCAGCCTCAGCAGCTACACCGCCAGTATAACGCTTTAATGCATTGATGTCAAGAGGGGCGGGCGCGTCAAATTTGCCAAAATACGCCGCCCGTCCGGCGCTTCTTTTGGCGCGGGTGCGGCACGCCGGGGTTGGGACCGCGCGGAACGGGATAGACTTTTTTCGATGGGTGTGATACAATATCCAAAATGCCGCTTTGTTTCCTTTTTCCGGCGGCCCTGACCAACACAAAGGAGCCGATACCGTGCGCACTGACATTCTGGGCGTAGCCTTTGACAACCTTACCATAGAGGAGGCGGCGGCGCGCTCCATGTCCCTTCTGGAGGAGGACGCCCCCCACATGGCCGTCACCCCCAACGCGGAGATCGTGCAGTATGCCCGCGCCCACGCCGACTTCGCCGCCCTGCTCGCCCGGGCGGACCTGGTTCTGCCCGACGGAATCGGCGTGGTGCATGCCTCCCGCATCCTGGGCCGGCCGCTGAAGGGGCGCTGCCCAGGCATCGACTACGCCAGCGCCCTGATGGACGCCATGGCGGACACGCCCCGGCGGCTGTACCTGCTGGGGGCAAAGCCGGGGGTGGCGCAGGCCGCCGCGGACAACCTGCGCGCGGCCCACCCGGGCCTTACCATCTGCGGCGTGCACGACGGCTATTTCCAGGACTCCGACGCCGTGGCTGCCGAAATCCGCGCCGCTGCCGCCGACGTGGTGTTCGTGTGCCTTGGCTCCCCCAAGCAGGAGCAGTGGATGGCCCAGTACGGTGCGGCCACCGGCGCGCGGCTGCTCATCGGCCTGGGCGGGTCGCTGGACGTATTCTCCGGCCAGGTCAGGCGGGCCCCCAAGGCGTTCCAAAAGCTGGGGCTTGAGTGGTTCTACCGGCTTTGCACCCAGCCCTCCCGCATCGGGCGGATGGCAAAGCTTCCCCTGTTCCTGTGCAGCGCCGCCGCGGCGCGCATCCGGGGAAAATAAAGGATTTACGCCCTGCGCGTGTGAAATCAGAAGGAAGTGTGCATCATGTCCGGAAAGCTCATTGTGCTGGAGGGGACGGACGGCTCGGGCAAGTCCACCCAGTTCCGCCTGGCCTGCCAGGCCCTCAACGCCCGGGACACCGCCTACCGCACCATGGTGTTCCCCCGCTACAAGGAGGAATCCTCCGCCCTGGTGCGGCTGTACCTCTCCGGGGCCTTCGGCTCCCACCCCTCCGACGTCAACGCCTACGCCGCCTCCACCTTCTACGCCGTGGACCGGTACGCGGGCTACAAGCAGGACTGGGGCAGGGACTATGAGGGGGGCGCGCTGATGCTCTCCGACCGCTACACCACCTCCAACGCCGTCCATCAGGCCTCCAAGCTGCCGCCGGAGGGCCGGGAGGAATTTTTCCGCTGGCTTGCCGACTTTGAGTACGGCCGTCTGGGCCTGCCGGAGCCCGATCTGGTGCTGTGGCTGGATATGCCCACCGATCTGGCGGTGGCCAACCTGCGCCAGCGGGAGGCGGCCACCCACACCAGCGCCGACATCCACGAGACGGACGTGGACTATCTCGCCCGCTGCCGCAGCGCCGCCCGCCAGGCCGCCGCGTTTTACGGCTGGCGGCCCATCACCTGCGCCGACGAAACCGGCGCGCTGCGGGACGCCCGGGACATCCACCGGGACATCATGGCCCAGATCGAAATACTGCTTTAAGCCAAATATATCTGACAACTGTATCTGAAAAAGACCGAACTGAAAGGAGCGTATCTGTTATGACAGTCTATATCCTGCTGGGCGAAGGCTTTGAAGAGGCGGAGGCCCTGGTCCCTGCCGACATCCTGCGCCGGAGCGGCGTGGACGTGAAGCTCACCGGGGTGGGCGGCATGCGCATCCGGGGTGGCCACGGCATCACCGTAGAGGCGGATACCGCCGCCGAGGGCGTCACCCTTGCCCCCGGCGACATGCTGGTGCTGCCCGGCGGCCTGGGGGGCGTGGCCTCCATGGAGGCAAGCGGCGCCGCCATGGCTCTGGCCCGCACCGCCGCTGCCGACAGCGCCATTTACCTTGCCGCCATCTGCGCCGCCCCCGACCTGCTGGCCCGGAAGGGCCTCATCCCCGCCGGGACTCATGCGGTGTGCTACCCGGGCATGGAGGGGGCCATGGTGCGCTCCGGCGCCCTGCCCCAGCTTGACAAGAGCGCCGTCACCGACGGCATGCTCATCACCGGCCGGGGCCCCGGCGCGGCCTTTGACTTTGGCCTTGCCCTGCTTACCGCCCTCAAGGGGGAGGATGCCGCCGAGCAGGTGCGCCGCGAAATGTACTACTGCCGGTGAGCGTCCGGGAGGAAAAGGCCGCCCTGCGGCGCATGGCCCGCACCCTGCCAAGGCCGGACTATTCCGCCGCCCAGGCCGCCTTTCTCGCCCTGCCGGAGGTGGAGCGCGCCCGCACTGTCATGCTCTTTGCCGGGGTGAGGGCCGAGCCGGACACCCGCTCCCTCCACCGCACCCTGGCCCGCCGCGGCAAGCGCCTTGCCTACCCGGTGTGCCTGCCCGGGCGCGCGCTGGAGGCCCGGCTGGTCTCTGCCCTGGAGGAGCTTGTCCCCGGCGCCTACGGCATCCCGGAGCCGGGCGTCGGCTGCCCCGCCGTATCCCGGGACGACATTGACCTTATTCTCGTGCCCTGCCTGCTGTGCGACCGCCGGGGCATCCGCCTGGGCCACGGCGCGGGGTACTATGACCGCTTTCTCGCAGGCTACGGCGGCGTCACCGCCTGCCTGTGCCCGCCGGAGCGGCTGCAAAGCCCCCTGCCCGCCGACGCGTGGGACGTCCCGGTGAGCCTTGTGGTCACCGGGCAAGCCCCCGGGGGCGCGCCGTCCCCAACGGCGCAGGCGGGCGGAGAAGCCCCCGCCCGCCTAAGTAAGTCCGCCCCTTAGCAGCAGCCGTCCGAGCAGCCGCACCCATTGCCGCAGCCGTTATTGCAGCCGCAGCCGCTGTTGCAGGCGGTGCCCCAACCGCTGCCGCAGCAGCACAGAATGAGGATCAGGATGATGATCCACCAGCAATTTCCGCCCCAACCATTGTTGCCACAACACATGATTTTGTCACCTCTCTGAAATATTCGGCCGATGGGCCCCCGCCCGCCTCAAAAAGGGGGCGGCAAAGGCTGCATCTCTCGCCGTTTCCGAGATATCCTATGCCAGCAGAGAGCGTTTGGTTCCCAGGGGGCCAATGGGGCCCTTTTTCGTCGGCATGGGAACAGCAAGGAGGAACACTATGGCAGAAGATAAGACCACCCGGGGCCAGAGCCAGAGCCGCCCCCGCCGCAGCCGCACACGCCGCCGTCGCTCTGCCGGCGCCCGGGCCGCCGTCGCCTTTTTGTATGTTCTGCTGGTCATCGGGCTGTCCGCCCTGCTGGCCACTGTAGGCTGGGGCTGGGCCAACGACCTGCTGGCCCTGAACAAGACCGGCGGCACCGCGGTCATCACCATCCCGGAGAGCGCCATCACCTACACCCAGGCCACCGACAAGAACGGCGCGCCCTACACCGTCTCCAACGCGGACATGAGCTATGTCACCGAGCAGCTGAAAAAGGAAGGCCTCATCGAGTACGCGTTCCTCTTCAAGCTCTTCGGCCAGTTCTCCCACGCCTCCCAAAAAATCGTGGCGGGCACCTACGAGCTGAGCACCGACATGGACTACCGCGCCCTGGTGGCCAACATGGGCAGCTCCTCCGCCACCCGCCAGACGGTGGATGTAACCATCCCCGAGGGCTATAACCTCGACCAGATTTTCGAGCTGCTGGAGGAAAAGGGCGTTTCCACCGCCGAAAAGCTCCGGAGCATGGCCGCCGAGCACGACTATGCCTTCGACTGGCTCCAGGGCATCCCCCTGGGGGACTATCACCGGCTGGAGGGCTACCTCTTTCCCGATACCTATACCTTCTATATGGGGGAGAATCCCAAGTACGTCATCAACAAAATGCTGGTCAACTTCAACCACAAGATGAAGGAGTATTTTGTCCGGTTCACCGAGGAGAGCGCCTACTCCCTCCACGACATCGTCATCATCGCCTCCCTCATCGAGAAGGAGGCCAGCCACGAGGACCACACCCGCATCGCCTCCGTCATCTATAACCGCCTGGAGCACCCCGAGAACGAGACGGCGGGGCTTCTGCAGATTGACGCCACCCTGGTCTACCTCAACGGCGGCAAAGTGCCCACCGAGGAGGACAAGGCCATCGATTCCCCCTATAACACCTACCTCTACAAGGGGCTGCCCGCCGGGCCCATCTGCAACCCCGGCATGGTGTCGCTGTACGCGGCCATGAACCCGGAGAGCACCAAGTACTACTATTACGTCCTCAACCCCGACACCGGCGAGCATGAGTTCTCCCGCACCTACGCCGACCACCAGAAGCTGGTGCAGAAGTATGCGAAATAAGCCGGAGCTGCTCTCCCCCGCTGGAGATATGGAGCGGCTGACCATGGCCGTGGCCTATGGGGCGGACGCGGTGTATCTGGCGGGCAATACCTTCGGCATGCGGGCCTTCGCCGGGAATTTTGACGAGGACGGCCTTGCCAAGGCGGTAGCGCTGGCCCACAGCCGCGGGGTGCGGGTCCATGTGACGTGCAATACCATGGCCCGCAACGACGAGATCGCCCGGCTGCCCGCCTTTCTCGAGTTGCTGGAGGGTCTGGGAGCGGACGCGGTCATCGCCGCCGACGTGGGGGTGCTCGCCCTGTGCAGGCGGTACGCCCCCCGTGTGCAGGTCCACGTGTCCACCCAGGCGGGGGTCACAAACTATGAGATGGCCCGGGCCTGGCACGACCTGGGGGCCAGCCGGGTCATCCTGGCCCGGGAGCTGTCCCTCGATGAGATCCGGGAGCTGCGCGCCAAGGCCCCCCGGGAGCTGGAGATCGAGGCCTTCGTCCACGGGGCCATGTGCGTGAGCTATTCCGGACGGTGCCTGCTGTCCAACTATATGACCGGCCGGGACGCCAGCCGCGGTGCCTGCGCCCAGCCCTGCCGCTATCAGTACGCCCTGATGGAGGAAAAACGGCCCGGGGAATATTTCCCCATTTTTGAGGAAAACGGCGAGACCTATATCCTCAACAGCCGGGATATGTGCATGATCGACCACGTGGCGGAGCTGATGGACGCGGGGCTGGACTCGCTGAAGATCGAGGGCCGGGCCAAGAGCGCCTACTACGCCGCCGCCGTCACCGCCGCCTACCGCCACGCCATCGACGCCGCGGCAGAGGGCCGGGCGCTGGATCCCATCTGGCGCGCGGAGGTGGACAAGGTCAGCCACCGGCACTACTCCACCGGCTTCTACTACGGCTATCCCGGCCAGTATACCGATTCCGCCCGGTATATCCGGGACTGGCAGGTGCTGGCAGTGGTGACAGGCTGCGACGGTGTGGGCAACGCCACCCTCTCCCTGCGCAACAAGTTTGCCGCCGGGGACCCGGTGGAGCTCATGGGGCCGGACACCCCGGCCATCGCCTTCACCGCCCCCATGATGGAGGACGAGACCGGCGCGCCCCTCCCCGAGGCCCGGCACCCCCAGATGGTGTTCCGCATGAAGCTGCCCTGCTATGCCCCGCCCCTGTCTGTCCTCCGGGCCTGCCGGGAAAATTCCTGAACCCCATAAAGCGGCATAGGGGCAAAGCCTCGCAGAGTTCGCCGCCCGCAGGTGGCGAATAAAGTAAAAACCATTTTCTGTCGGGGCGTGTACTTGACAGAAAATACTTCTCAGGCCGCAAGTGTGCGAAGTGCATGCAGCGGCCTGCGGGCCTATTGCCGGGAAAGCCCTTTGGGCTTTTCCGGCAGTTTGACTTGACAAGCCCAAAAACTATGATAAAATGTAACAGCAAAACGCCTTGACGAAGTTAAGTGCACAGCGCGGCCACGAGCGAGAAGGGACGGTGAGAGCCTTCGGCGCAGCGCCTGCACGCGCCGCTTCACCAGCTGCCCGGGACGACCGGGACGGCCCATCCCCGTTACCGGATGACATAAGATGTCCTGCCATGGGATAATCAGGGTGGTACCGCGCGGCCGCAGGCTTCGCCCCTGAAACCGGGCGGGGCTTTTCTTTTGGCCCGCCCGGCCCTTCCCCCGCCCCGGCTGCGAAGGCAGCCCCCAAAATCCGAGATCAAAAATTTTTTCATATCACATTGGAGGTAACCACGCATGAAAAATCCGAAGCCCTACGGGGTAAACGAGCTGCGCGAGATGTTCCTGTCCTTCTTTGAGACGAAGGGCCATCTCCGCCTGCCCAGCTTTTCCCTCATCCCCCAGAACGACGCGTCCCTGCTGCTCATCAACTCCGGCATGGCGCCTATGAAGCCCTACTTCACCGGCGAGCAGGAGCCTCCCTGCCACCGGGTCACCACCTGCCAGAAGTGCATCCGCACCGGCGACATCGAGAACATCGGCCACACCGCCCGCCACGGCACCTATTTCGAGATGCTGGGCAACTTCTCCTTCGGCGACTACTTCAAGAACGAGGCCATCCACTGGGCCTGGGAATTTCTGACCTCCCCGGAGTGGGTGGGCCTGGACCCCGACCGGCTCTACCCCTCCGTCTTTGCCGGCAACGAGACCACCCCTGCCGACGACGAGGCCTTCCGCATCTGGAACGAGGAGATCGGCGTGCCCGCCGACCACATCTTCAAGTTTGGCAAGGAGGACAACTTCTGGGAGCACGGCTCCGGCCCCTGCGGCCCCTGCTCCGAGATCTACTATGACCGGGGCGAGAAGTACGGCTGCGGCAAGCCCGGCTGCACCGTGGGCTGCGACTGCGACCGGTATATGGAGGTCTGGAACGTGGTGTTCTCCCAGTTCGACAACGACGGCGAGGGCCACTACACCGAGCTCAAGCAGAAGAACATCGACACCGGCATGGGCCTGGAGCGCCTGGCCGTGGTGTGCCAGGACGTGGACTCCCTCTTTGACGTGGATACCGTCATGAACATCACCAACAAGGTCTCCGAGATCACCGGCGCCCACTACGGCCAGAGCCACGAGAAGGACGTGTCCCTGCGGGTCATCACCGACCACATCCGCTCCGCCACCTTCATGATCTGCGACGGCGTGCTCCCCTCCAACGAGGGCCGGGGCTACGTCCTGCGCCGTCTGCTGCGCCGGGCTGCCCGCCACGGTAAGCTGCTGGGCGTGAACGAGCCCTTCCTCTACACCGTGTGCGACACCGTCATCCACGAGAATCAGGGCCACTACCCCGAGCTCACCGAGCGCCGGGACTATATCACCAAGGTCATCCGGGTGGAGGAGGAGAACTTCGCCAAAACCATCGACGGCGGCCTGAAAATCTTCTCCGACATGCTCGAGGGCCATAAGGCCCGGGGCGAGAAAACCTTCTCCGGCGCCGACGCCTTCAAGCTCTACGACACCTACGGCTTCCCCATCGACCTGACCATCGAGATGGTGGAGGAGCAGGGCATGAGCGTGGATCTCGGCGAGTTCCACAAGCAGATGGATGAGCAGCGCCAGCGCGCCCGCAAGGCCCGGGAGGCCCTGGGTGACCTGGGCTGGGCCGGCGTGGAGTTCGGCAAGGACGTGCCCGAGACGGTATTTGAGGGCTACACCCACAGCTCCGTGGAGGGGGCAAAAATTGTGGCCCTGGTGGTGGAGAACGAGCAGGCCGAGGAGGTCATGCCCGGCGTGGAGGCCATCGTGGTCCTCGACCGCACCCCGTTCTACGCCGAGATGGGCGGCCAGGTGGCCGACCACGGCACTCTCGCCGGCGAGGGCGTGTCCTTCACCGTCACCGACGTGCAGAAGAACAAGGGCGGCAAGTATATGCACTACGGCAAGGTCACCCAGGGTGTTTTGAAGCTGGGCGACGCCGTCACCGCCGCCATCGACACCGACCGCCGGCGCGCAATCATGCGCGCCCACACCGCCACCCACCTGCTGGACAAGGCCCTGCGCACCGTGCTGGGCGACCACGTCCATCAGGCCGGCTCCCTGGTGGAGGCCGATCATCTGCGCTTCGACTTCACCCACTTCTCCGCCCTGACCGCCGAGGAGCTCTCGAAGGTCAGCGCCATGGTCAACGAGGCCGTGCTGGAGGGCTACGACGTGGTCACCGAGGAGCTGCCCATCGAGGAGGCCAAAAAGCGGGGAGCCATCGCCCTGTTCGGCGAGAAATACGGCGCCACCGTCCGGGTGGTGGACATGGGCAGCGGCTACTCTGTGGAGTTCTGCGGCGGCACCCATCTCGACAACACTGCCAAGGTGGGCGTGTTCCGCATCAGCAGCGAGTTCTCCGTGGCCTCCGGCGTGCGCCGCATCGAGGCCACCACCGGCAAGCTCTCCCTGGAGACCATAAACCGCAACCAGGAGCGGCTGTTCCAGGCCGCCGCCGCCCTCAAGGCTAAGCCTAATGAGCTGCGGGAGAAGGCGGAGCAGGCCATGAGCGAGATGAAGAGCCTGCGCCAGCTGGTGGCAAAGTTCCGGGACAAGGAGACCGCGGGCGACGCCGAGCGCTTCCTGCTGGCCAGCAAGGAGGTGGGCGGATTGAAGGTGCTCACCGCCACCGTCCCCGGCGCCGACGGCAGCCGTCTGCGCCAGATGGGCGACCTCATGCGCAGCCGCGAGCCCAAGCTGGTGGCCGTGCTGGCCGCCGTGAACGACGAAGGCAAAATTACCTTCCTTGCCTCCTGCGGCAAGGAGGCTGTGGAGCGGGGCGTGAAGGCCGGCGACATCATCCGGCAGGTATCCGCCATCGCCGGCGGCTCCGGCGGCGGCAAGCCCGACTCCGCCATGGGCGGCGGTAAAGACGTTTTGATGCTCGACAACGCCCTGGCCATGGTGGACAACGTCGTGTCCATGAAGCTGGGGCAGTAAGCCGCCCAAGCAAGCGCAGCGGCGCCGCGCCTTTGGCGCGTAAATTCGCCGCCTCGCGGCGAATTGCGCAGGCTGAATTTATTTCAGCCGAGCATTGAAATCCAAAGGGGCCCCCGCGGGGCTTGACCCGCGGGGAACGGCGGTAAAGACGTTTTGATGCTCGACAACGCCCTGGCCATGGTGGACAATGTGGTGTCCATGAAGCTGGGGCAGTGAACATTGCAACAAAAATGCCTCCCCGCCCGTTCCCGGACGGTGAGGCGCAAAAAAGAGGTGTTATGATGTCCGATGTGCTGAACTATGACAAGGACTGCCTGTTCTGTAAGATCATCAAGGGGGAGATCCCGTCCAGCAAGGTGTATGAGGACGACCTGTGCTACGCCTTCTATGACATCGACCCCCAGGCGCCCACCCATTTTTTGGTGATTCCCAAGGCCCATATCAGGTCCTGCGGTGAGATTACCCGGGGCAATTCAGCCCTGGTGGGGCACATATTCGAGGTCATCACCAAGGTGACGAAGGAGCTGGGCATCACCGACTTCCGCGTGGTGTCCAACTGCGGCGAGCAGGCGGGGCAAAGTGTGCCGCACCTGCATTTTCATGTATTGGCCGGACGGGATATGACCTGGCCTCCGGGCTAATTCTCCTACATGAAAGTTCCCCTCTGTTGGCATAGCCAACAGAGCCTACGCTAAAAATGTGCCGCTGGCACATTTTCTTCACGCTGCGGTGACCTGGCCTCCGGGCTGACACGCCGTTCACGCCGGGGCCCATCTGCGATGGGGCCCGGCGCCCATAGCTTCGTGTAGTTTTTTTATCCGCTTCATTTTCTGGAAGCGCGGCATGATGTAGCGCCCTAAAAAACCAGCGCCCGCGCACCGTAGAAACGGTGCGCGGGCGCTTCCTTCTGCAAAAAGCCTTCCCTTAACGGGTGCTCTTATCGTAGGGGATTCCCTCGGCCTTGGGGGCCCGGGAGCTCTTGGAGGTGAAGGCCAGCACGATGAGGGTGATGAGATAGGGCAGCATCCGGTAGAAGTGGGGGCTGATGCCGATCTCGGCCAGGAGGAACGCCCCGTCCCCATTGATGTCGATGCTGGAGTAGCTGGCGGCGATGCACTTGAAAAGGCCGAACAGCAGCGACGCGCCGGCAATATTCAGCGGCTTCCAGTTGCCGAAGATCATCACGGCCAGGGCCAGGAAGCCGAAGCCCGCCACATCGCCGTTGGCCGCGCAGTTGGCGGTGGTCAGGGCGTAGACAAAGCCGCCCATGCCCGCAAGGGCGCCGGAGATGGTGGTGCCGGCATAGCGCATCTTGTAGACGTTGATGCCCAGAGAGTCCGCCGCCTGGGGGTTCTCGCCGCAGGAGCGCAGACGCAGGCCGAAGCGGGTCTTGTAGAGGATGATGGACAGCACGATGAACAGCAGGATGCAGATATAGGTGGCCAGGTACACCTTGTGGAGGAAGGTGTTGCCGAAGAAGCCCAGGTCGGCGTTCCGGTCAAACCCCAGGGTGGTCTTTTTGATCATGAACCAGCTGGCGCTGTCGCCGGTGACCATCTGAAGGGTGTTCTGATTGACGATGACGCGCACCAGAAACAGCACCAGGGCCGGGGCCATCAGGTTCAGGGCGGTGCCGCCGATGGTCTGGTCGGCCCGGAGGTTGATGGACGCGAAGGACAGCAGCAGGGAGAACAGCGCCCCGAAGGCCGCCGCCGCCAGCATGGCCAGCAGCTCCAGCCCCTGAAGGGCCAGGTAGTTGCCCGCCGCCTTTGCGCCGGCAAAGACGTCAAGGCCCTGCATGATGCGCACGAACAGCACGCCGATGAAGGCGCCGAAGATCATAATGCCCTCCAGAGCCAGGTTGATGATGCCGCTGCGCTCGGCAAATACGCCGGCCAGCGCCACAATCATCAGCGGGACGGCATAGATGAGCGTCTGCTGAATGAGGAATGTCATTGCGCCAGCCCTCCCTTCTCGGTCTCGGTACTGCCTCCGTCTCCCTCCGGCGGAGTGTCCGGTACGGGCGCAGGAGCGGCCGCGGCAGGCCGGACCTTGCCTTTATAGCGCCTGCGGCCGCTGATGGCCATGCGCAGCACCAGGGAGAAGGCGGAGAGGTACACAATGGTGGAGATGATCACGTCGGTGATATACTCATTGTAGGCGGTCAGGCTCGTCAGCTGCAGGCCCACGATGTTCAGCATGGACATAAAGCAGCCGGTGAAGATGACGGCGATGGGGTTGTTGGCCGCCAGCAGCGCCACCGGGATTCCGTTGAAGCCGGCGGCGGGCAGGGCCTGATAGGTGGACCAGAAAAACTCCGTGTTGCCGGAGAGGTAGTAGAGGGACGCGCCCGCCGCGGACAGGGCGCCGGCAATGGCCATGGACAGCACGATGTTGCGCTTGTCCTGGATGCCGGCATACCGGGCGGCATGGCGGTTGCTGCCGCAGGCCTTGAGCTGATAGCCGAAGGTGGTCTTGTACATCAGGACATACACCGCCACCGCCAGCAGCGCGGCCACCAGAATGCCGCCGTTGACCTGGGAGTCGGGGAAGATCTTGTCAAGGCCCAGCTTCGCGGTCTGCACGCCGTTGTAGGACGTCTTGTAGATATAGCCGGACTTGGTGTTCTCCACCACGTTTTTGAAGCTGCTGATGTCAAAAAGCCAGGTGACCAGGTTTGCCGCGATCCAGTTGGTCATGATGCAGGCCAACACCTCGTTGACGTTCAAAAACGCCTTCACAAGGCCGGGGATGGCGCCCCACAGGGCCCCGGCAAGGCTGCCGCCCAGGAAGGCCAGCAGCCAGATGAGGCCCGCGGGCACCGAGGAGGAGGGGATGCCCAGGGCGATCATCAGCGTGACCATGGTGCCCATCAGGTACTGGCCCGGCGCACCGATGTTGAACAGGCCCGTCTTGAAGGCCACCGATACGGAAAGGCCGGTCATGATGATGGGCGTGGCGCGGAAGAGCATATTGCCGATGCTGGTGGGGTTAAAGCCCCAGGTGAGCTTGCCCGCGGCGTCCCGCCCGGTGCTGAACAGCCCGGCGAACACAATGCGGATGCCCTCCCAGGCGCTTGCCAGGGACAGGTTTTTGCTGAAGATGCCCACCAGCAGCACCACAAGGGCGCCCACCGCAAGGCCGATGAGGATGGACAGCACAGACACCATCACAGACTGCACGCCGCTGCGCTCGAGCAGCGGGGACTTATTCTTGCTCATGCCTGGGCCTCCTTCCCCGCCATGCGCTTGGCACCGGCCATATAAAGGCCCAGCTCCTGCACGGTGGTGGTTTCCGGGTCGAGCTCGCCCACGATCTCGCCCTCGTACATCACAAGGATCCGGTCGGAAAGGCTCATCACCTCGTCCAGCTCCAGCGACACCAGCAGCACCGCCTTGCCGGCGTCCCGCTCGTCCACCAGGCGCTTGTGGATGTGCTCGATGGCGCCCACGTCCAGGCCGCGGGTGGGCTGGACGGCCACGCACAGGGGCTTATCCCGGTCAAGCTCCCGGGCGATGATGGCCTTCTGCTGGTTGCCGCCGGACATATCCCGCACCCTGGTCACCGGGCCCTGGCCGCTGCGCACGTCATACTCCCCGATGAGCCGCTGGGCGTACTGGCGCACCGCGCCGTTGTCGATAAAGCCGGCGTGCTGGAACTGCGGCTCCCGGAAGCGCTGGAGCACCAGGTTCTGCTCCAGGGTGAAGTCCAGCACCAGGCCGTGCTTGTGCCGGTCCTCGGGAATGTGGCTCAAATTTCCCAGGCGCTGATGGATGCTGGCATGGGAGATGTCGCCGCCGCACAGCGTGGCCGTGCCGCCGGAGGACTTCTCAAGACCGGTCAGGCCGTAGACAAGCTCCGTCTGGCCGTTGCCGTCGATGCCGGCAATGCACAGGATCTCGCCGGCGTGGACGTCGAAGCTCACGCCGCGCACCGCGTCCTTCTTGTGTCCGCGGGCGGGAACGCTGAAATTGCGCACGCTCAAAACCGTCTCGGCAGGCTTTGCCGGCTCCTTCTGGACCTCCAGCTGCACCGGGCGGCCCACCATCATGTTGGACAGGGTCTGCTTGTCGGTATCCTTGGTGTCCACCGTGCCGATATACTTGCCCTTGCGCAGCACCGACACCCGGTCGGCCACCGCCATAATCTCGTTGAGCTTGTGGGAGATGAAGAGGATGCTCTTGCCCTCGGCGGCAAACTTGCGCATGGTGGCCATGAGCTCGTCAATCTCCTGGGGGGTGAGCACCGCGGTGGGCTCGTCGAAGATGAGGATCTCGTTGTCCCGGTAGAGCATCTTCAAGATCTCCACCCGCTGCTGCATGCCCACGGTGATGTCCTCCACCTTGGCATCCAAATCCACCTTCAGGCCGTAGCGCGCGGAGAGCTCCTCCACCTTTTTCCGGGCCTCCTTCTTCTGCAGGAAGCCCAGCTTGGTGGTCTCCGCGCCCAGGATAATGTTCTCCAGGACGGTAAAGACCTCGATGAGCTTGAAGTGCTGGTGGACCATGCCGATGCCCAGGGCGGTGGCGTCGTTGGGGTTATCGATACGCACCGGCTCCCCGTTTTTCCGGATCTCGCCGCCCTCTGGCTGGTAGAGGCCGAAGAGCACGCTCATCAGAGTGGATTTGCCCGCCCCGTTCTCCCCCAGCAGGGCGTGGATCTCCCCCCGGCGCAGCCGCAGGGTGATGTCGTCGTTGGCGACGATTCCAGGGAATTGCTTTGTGATGTGGAGCATTTCAATGATGTATTCAGACTGCATATATCACCGCCCACTTTCTCTGGTCATATTCAATAATTATTATAGGGCAGACCCGGGGAAAACACAAGGGCAATTCACACTTTTGTAAAAAAAGGGAGGGGCCTTTTCGGCCCCTCCCGGGTAAAATGTTTGAAAATCAGATGATCTTCAGGGTCAGGTTGGAATAATCCTGCTCCAGGTTGTTGAAGTCGTTGTCCACGGTGACCTCGCCGTTGAGCACCTTCTGGAAGAGGGCCTCGTACTGCTCAACGGTGTAGTTCTTCAGGCTCCAGGTGGCGGTGGGGATACCCACGGAGTTCTCCTTCACGCCCAGAGAGGTGGACACGCCGCCGATCTCGGAGAAGGTGCCGTCATAGACCTTGGCAACAGCCCACTCAACGGCGTCGGCCAGGCCCTTCATGGCAGAGGTGATGACGGTGTCGGACTCGCCGGACTGGTCCACGTCCACGCCCACGACATAGGCGTCGGCAGCGGAAGCGGCAGCGGCGATGGACTGGAACATGGAGCCGCCGCAGGCGAAGATGACCTCGGTGCCGTTCTCATACCAGCCGGCAGCCATGGTCTGAAGCTCGGGGGAGGCGCTGAAGGTGGAGCCGTACTCCCAGGAGTAGTTCATCTCGACCTGGACATTCTTCTCCTTGGCAGCCGCGTTGGCGCCCTGGACAAAGCCGTAGCCGTAACGGCAGCAGGCATCGTTGGTGCCGCCGCCGCCGCCGGAGAAGCCCAGCTTGGTGTAGCCTTCCATCACGGTGGCGTAGCCGGCGAAGTAGCCGCACTGCTCCTCCTTGAAGGCAATGGGGGCGACGTTCTTGAGGATGTCGCCGTTGTCGTCAGCGATGGGATAGCCGTCGATGAAGATGAAGGGGATATCGGCAAACTCGCTGGCAGCCCGGCGCAGAGCGCCCTCCTGCATGAAGCCGGCGCACACCACAACCTTGGCGCCCGCCTCAACGGCGGCCTTCATGGCGTCGTAGCGGTCATCATCGGTGGCCTGATCCTTGTTGGCGGGCTGATAGTACTTGTAGGAGACGCCCTTCTCATGGGCAAAGAGCTTCACGCCGTCGTAAGTGCCCTGGTTGAAGGACTTGTCCTTCAGCTGGCCCACGTCGGTGATGAAGGCGACCTCATACTTACCGTCGGAAGAGGTCATGTTGTCGTCGATGTCGTCAGCGGTGACGGCAGCCGGCTCTTTGGATTCCTCGGCAGGCTTCTGGCTGTCCTTGGCGCCGCTGTTGCTGCACGCGGCGAGAGACAGCACCATGGCCAGAGCGAGGAGCAAGGCAAGGATCTTTTTCATAAGTACCCTCCGTTCATATTCCTTTGGTTTCATTCTGCACAGCATCCTTACTGCGCACAAAGATTATATCATCATTCACACATACAATCAAGTGCGAAATGATGTTTCTCATGCATGATTTACAAAAAATGCCGGAGAACTTGCCGAGGAGAAATTGCATTTCCCGTCGAACCATGGTATCATGTTCCAAACAGCTGCCGGCGCCCGCGGGAGTCGGCCGGCGTAAATCTGGGCGGGAGGGGCTCACCATGGGCAACGTCATCACCATCGGCATCGCCGGCGGCACCGGCAGCGGGAAAACCACCATCACGCGAAAGCTCCAGCAGCTTTTCTGCGACAGCGTCAGCGTCATCTACCACGACAACTACTACCGCGCCCACGACGACCTCACCTATGAGGAGCGCACCCGCCTCAACTATGACTGCCCCGACGCCTTTGAAACCGAGCGCATGGTCCGCGATCTTCAGGAGCTGCGCGCCGGGCGCGCGGTGGAGTGCCCCACCTACGACTACACCGTTCACAACCGCGCCGCCGGCACCGTCACCGTCCGCCCCGCCCCGGTGATTCTGGTAGAGGGCATCCTCATTTTGCAGGACCAGGCGTTGTGCGACCTTCTGGACATCAAAATTTTTGTGGACACCGACGCCGACGTGCGCATCCTCCGGCGCATCCTGCGGGATGTGCGGGAGCGGGGCCGGAGCCTGGAGTCGGTGGTGGACCAGTACCTGACCACCGTCAAGCCCATGCACGAGATGTATGTAGAGCCGTCCAAGCGCAACGCGGACATCATCATCCCCGAGGGCGGGCACAATTTGGTGGCCCTGGATATGCTCACCGAGAGCATCCGGGCGCACCTGATGGGAGGGGGCCGCTGCAATGGCTAAGCTTTATTTCAAATACGGCACCATGGGCAGCTCCAAATCCGCCCAGGCCCTCATCACCAAGTTCAATTATGAAGAGCTTGGCATGCAGGTGTGGCTCATCAAGCCCAGCATCGACGACCGGGACGGCGCCGACATTGTGAAAAGCCGCATCGGCCTGTCCTGCCGGGCCCAGATCGTCACGCCGGAGGACAACCTCATCGCGCTGCACCGGGAGCACAGTGCGTGCGACGTCATCATTGCCGACGAGGCCCAGTTTCTCACCGCCGGCCAGATCGACCAGCTGCGCTATCTGGTGGACGAGGAAAACCTGCCGGTGCTGTGCTTCGGCCTGCGCACCGACTTCCAGACCCGCCTGTTCCCCGGCTCCATGCGTCTGATGGAGCTTGCCGACTCCATCACCGAGATCAAAAATGTCTGCTCCTGTGGGGCCAAGGCCACGGTCAACGCCCGGCTGGACGGCGAGGGCCGGGTCATCACCCAGGGAAGCCAGGTCCTTTTGGGCGGCAACGACCGCTACACCGCCATGTGCCACCGCTGCTATCAGCGCAAAATCCGCGCCCAGCAGCGCTGATTGCAGGCGACAGAATCACCCCAAAACAGCACCGCGCCCCGCCGGAGTGTTCCGGCGGGGCGCTTTTCACGCTCCGGCCTGCGCCGGAGCCAGCAGCAGGGGCTGGAGCTGCTCCCCCCGCAGCGCGGCCTCCACCGTCTCGGGCACCAGGGAGAAGTCGGCCACCAGCGAGGCGGGCTTGCCCCGGCAGTCGTCCTGGCCGAAGGGGACGAAAAACACATTTTTCCGCCCCAGCAGAGCCCCCAGGTTTGGCGCGGCGGCGCCCAGGCCGTCGTTGGTGGCGATGGCCAGCACCACCGGCCGGCCGTTGCGCAGGTGGGCCTTGGCCGCCATGGTCACTGCCGTGTCCGTCACGCCGTGGGCCAGCTTTGCCGCCGTGTTGCCCGTACACGGGCAGACCACCAGCACATCCAGCAGCTTGCGGGGGCCGATGGGCTCCGCCTGGGCCACCGTGGCGATTACCCGGCGATCGCACAGGCGCTCCATCTCCCGCATAAAGTCGTGGGCCGCGCCGAAACGGGTGTCGGTGGCGGCCACCGTCTCGGACACGATGGGCACCACCTGGCTGTACCGTCCCACCGCGTCCTCCAGGGCGTCCAGCGCCCTTCTCATGGTGCAAAAGGAGCCGCAGAAGGCAAAGCCCACACGCAGCTGCTCCATAAGGCTACACTCCCAACTCTTCCATGATGTGATAGACGGCGTCCCGGATATAGCCGGCGGCGGACACCGGGGCCACCCGCCCGGGAAGGCCCCTGGCCCATAGGGCGTTCACCCCCAGGGCCCGGGCCGCGGCAAAATCCACTCCGCCGGGGGGCGAGGCAAGGTCGATGACCAGGGCATCCTCGGGCAGGGCGGCAAGCTCTTCCCGCCCCAGCACCATGGCCGGAGCGGTGTTGACCGCCAGCGTGCAGGAGTGGAGAATGCGCGCCATGTGCTCCGTCCCCGCCGCGCGCAGGCCCATTGCCCGGGCAAGGGCCCGCTGCTCTCCCCGGCGGGCTGCCGCCGTCACCTCCGCCCCCAGGGCGGCAAGGCGTGGGGCAAGCAGCCGGCCGATGCGCCCGAAGCCCACCACCAGCGCCCGGGCGCCGCACAGGGTGACGGGCAGCTCCTCCATGGCGAGCTGGATGGCCCCCTCGGCGGTGGCCACGGCGTTCATCACCGTCAGATCCTCCCGCTGGAAATAGTCCACCAGCACGAGCCCCCGCGCCGCCGCAGCGGTGCAAAGCTCCTCCCCCGCCATACCGGCGCACACAAGCTGCCCGGCGGAAAGGGCGTCCAGCACCATCTCCACGGGGCAGCCCTCCCCCGCACCCAGGGGCGCGGGCACCATCCCGTCCGCCCCCGATGCCGGCACCGGCAGCACCACGCAGTCCGCCCGGCCGATGCCCTCCAGGCTCCTTTCGCTGCCCGGGCCCAGGGCAAAGGTATGTACCCTGTGGCCGTCCTCCCCCAAAAGCCGGGCGAGGGCCAGCTGCCGCCGGTCGCCCCCCACCACCCAGAATGTCTTTTTGTCCATCCAAAACCCTCCCGTCCCGCCAAGCTCATCCGGTTTTCCGTCCTCACTTTCAGTCTATTCCGCCCCGCCCCAGGGGACACAAAAAAGCGCCGGGACGTTTCCGCGCCCCGGCACTCTCATCTTTATTTTATAAAGGCCGCGCCCCTCCCGGCGGGCGGTCATCCGGGAGAGTCCAGCAGCAGGTGCTCTGCAAACAGCGGCCCGCCGAAATTCGCCCCGGAGGCGCAGTAGGTGACCTGCTCCCGCTGCACCACGGTCAGCCCGGTCATGTCCCCCTGAACAAGCCGCGCGCGGAGCTGCTCGATCTCCCCCTCCTCCGGGATCGCACCCGAATCGGGCATGCAGAAATCCAGCGTGACCACATGGTACTGGATGCCGTTCTCCTCATAGGTCGTATACCCGGACAGCAGGTACAGCGGCCGCGGCCGCAGGCCGTCGGGGTAGGCCGTATACACCACGCCGTCATAATCCCAGGCCTTGCGCAGGGGCATATGGGAAAGGCCCGCCACGCCGAAATAGCGCAGCACCGTGTCCTCCACATAGTCCCGGCTCATCACGCCCTTTTCTTCTCCCCAGTTGTCCTCATTGACCGCGTAGGCAAAAAAGAGATAGTCCGGGCTCTCCGCCGGCGCGCTGCCCGCAGAAAAGAAGGGCACATAGTCCAGACGATAGGTTCTGGCAAAGTCGAAATAGTATGCCCGCAGGGCGGCCATATCCAGGGGCTGCTCCGCAGCCGGCGCGCTCGCTTCCGCATCCGGCGCAGACGCCTGCCGGGCCAGCTCGCCCCGCCACCGCACGAAGAAGAAAATCGCGCACGCAGCGCACACGATCAGCGCGGCGCACAACGCCGCCGTCGCCCCCCGGCCCGGCCCTTTCCCGGCGGCGGGCGCGGCATCGCCGCCGTCCTCCGCCTTCTCCGGCACCTGCTCCGCCGCCTGCCCGTACTTGAGCAGGCTGTCCACCGAAAGGGAAAATATCCGGCTGATCTCAATGAGCTTATCCGTCTCCGGATAGGTCTGGTCCTGCTCCCACTTGGACACCGACTGCCGGGACACCCCCAGGCGCTGCGCCAGCTCCTCCTGGGATAGGCCCCTGCCCTTCCGCAGCTCCTGAAGCTTTTCGCCAAAGGTCATGGTCACACCTCCTTTATTTGATGGCGTCATTGTACCAGACTGCCCCGGCGCACGCCACCAACCCCCGGGCGCGGGGACGCCCGTTTGGGTTGCGCACCGGAAAAACAGGGCGGATACAGCCGGAGCCCTGCGTATTCCGCAGGGCTCCAAAAGCAGTTTTTAATTCAAAAAGTCCTTCAGCTTCTTGCTGCGGGAGGGGTGGCGGAGCTTGCGCAGGGCCTTGGCCTCAATCTGGCGGATGCGCTCGCGGGTGACGTTGAACTCCTTGCCCACCTCCTCCAGGGTGCGGGTGCGGCCGTCCTCAATGCCGAAGCGCAGCTTGAGCACCTTCTCCTCCCGGGGAGTCAGGGTGGAGAGCACATCCACCAGCTGCTCCTTCAAGAGGGTGAAGGAGGCAGCCTCGGCGGGCTCAGAGGCGTCCTCATCGGGGATGAAATCGCCCAGATGGCTGTCCTCCTCCTCGCCGATGGGGGTTTCCAGAGAGACGGGCTCCTGGGCGATCTTGAGGATCTCCCGCACCTTCTCCACAGGCATATTCATCTCGGAGGCGGTCTCCTCCGGGGTGGGGTCGTGGCCCAGCTCCTGAAGCAGCTGCCGGTTGACGCGGATGACCTTGTTGATGGTCTCCACCATGTGGACCGGAATGCGGATGGTGCGGGCCTGATCGGCGATGGCCCGGGTGATGGCCTGGCGGATCCACCAGGTGGCGTAGGTGGAGAACTTGTAGCCCTTTGTGTAGTCGAACTTCTCAACGGCCTTGATCAGGCCCAGGTTGCCCTCCTGGATGAGGTCAAGGAAGAGCATGCCCCGGCCCACATAGCGCTTGGCGATGGATACCACCAGCCGGAGGTTTGCCTCGGCCAGCTGGCTCTTGGCCTTGTCGCCCTCCCGGATGAGGCGGTTGAGCTCCCCCGCGGTCTCCTCCGGCAGCTCTTCCCCCTGACTCTTGAGCTCTTCCAGCTGGTCCCGGGCCATATTGCCCGCGGCCATGGCCTGGGCAAGCTCAATCTCCCGCTCGGGGGTGAGCAAATCCACCTTGCCGATCTCCTTGAGGTACATGCGCACCGGGTCGTCGATGGCGAAGGAGTCCACCAGGGAGTTGGGGTCTACAATCTCTTCCTCGGGGATGTTCTCCAGCTCTTCGGCGGGGGGAATGACGTCGTCGTCCAGCACCGGGAGAAAGTCCTCGTCGGCGGCGGTGTCGATGCCCAGGTTCTCCAGGGTGTCGTAAATCTTGTCGAGCTGGTCGCTCTCCAGATTCATGGTCTCCAGCACTTCCATCAGCTCGCCGGAGGACAGCTTGCCCTTCTTGTAGCCGGTGTCCAGCAGTTCGCCCAGCTTCTCCGTCCCGGACACGCCGCCCAGGGTTTTCATGATCTCGGCCTTGGCCTGCTCGAACTTTTCGATGGGCACCTGCTCCGCCACGGGTGCCTGCGCCGGAAGCTTCGTCTTTTTCTTGTCGCTCATTGATCGTCATCCTCCATAGCCCTTGGTCTGGCGCATCTGCTCGCTGAAATGCCGGAGATCCTCGGGACTGCTCATTGTTTTTTTCCGATATTCTTCCAGAATAATCTGTTTGCTGTCATTCAATGCCTGCTGGGCGGTGTGCAGGGGCTGCTCCTCCCGGGCGGCGGCGGAGACAAGCTCTGCTTCCTCTCCGGTGAGGGCGCCGTCCAGCGCGCCCAGGGACAGGCTCTTCCCCTCTTCCCAGCGCCGGCGCAGCAGGCTATACGCCTTCCAGAGCACCGGGGAGGAAAAGTGAGCCTCGGTGAGGTCGTCAAGCTGGCGGAAAAACTCGCCGTCGGCCAGCACCACCCGGATGAGCCCCGCCTCCGCCTGGGCGCTGCGCACATTGGTGAAGCGCAGGGTCCGGTCCCGGGGCTGGAGCTGGCGGGTGGGAGTGAGGTGCTCCCGCTCCTCCCTGCGGCGCTCCTCCCGGCCCCGCTTCTTCCGCAGGCGGGCCACCTCCTCCGCCATCACCTGGGGCGAAATCTCCCCCAGCCGGGCGGCCCGGGCGCCGTAGATTTCCCGTTCTACGGGGCTGTCAAGTCCGGCGATGAGCTCCGCCGCCTCCTGTAAATAGGCCGCGCGCTGCTCGTCCTCCTCCAGGCGGTACTTGCCCCGGACCTGGCCCAGGCGGTACTCCACCGAGTTCTCGCTGCGGTTCATCAGGCTCTCAAAGGCGGCAGCGCCGCAGTTTTTGATGTAGTCGTCAGCGTCCTGCTTGACAAGCTCGCCGCCCTCGGTGCGGCGGCGGGGCAGCTGGAGCACCTTGACCTCGATATCTGACCCCCGCAGCAGGGCAATGGCCCGCCCGGTGGCGTCCATCCCGGCGCTGTCGTTGTCGTAGCAGAGCACCAGCTGCCGGGTGTAGCGGCCGAGAATGCGCACATGCTCCTCGGTGAGGGCGGTGCCCATGGTGGCCACGGTATTGTCAAAGCCCGCCTGGTGCAGGGTGATGACGTCGATGTTGCCCTCCACCAGGATGAAGTTGGGCCGCTTGGTATTTTTCGCGTAGTTGAGGCCGTAGAGGATGGAGCGCTTTTTGAAGATGGCCGTCTCCGGCGTATTGAGGTATTTGGGGGCGGAGTTGTCCATAACGCGGCTGGTAAAGCCGATCACGTCCCCCCGCACGTCGATCACCGGCAGCATCAGCCGGTTGCGGTATTTGTCGTAAATGCCGCCGTTCTTCCCCGCCACCGCAAGGCCGGCCTCGACGAGCTCCCCCTTGCCGTAGCCCTTTTCGGCCATGGCGCGGATGAGGGTGTCCCAGGCATCCGGCGCGGCCCCAAGGCCGAATCGGGCGGAGAATTTCGGGGAAATGCGCCGCTTGTTGACGATATAATCCGCCACCGCCGCCCCCCGCGGATCGTCCAGCATGGCGCGGTAGAACCGCGCAGCCTCCCGGTTGAGCTCCAGCACACGCTTCCGGCGCTCCCGGAGGTTCCGGTCGCCCCGGTCCTCCTCGGGCACCTCCATGCCGGCGCGCTGGGCAAGGCGGCGCACCGCATCCGGGAAGGAGAGGTTTTCGATCTCCATCACAAAGCGGATGGCCCCGCCCCCCTTGCCGCAGCCGAAGCAGTGGAAGATCTGCTTTTCCTCATTGACGGAAAAGGAGGGTGTCTTTTCCCGGTGGAAGGGACACAGCCCCCAGTAATTGGCCCCCCGCTTGTTGAGAGTCACATAGGAGGATACCACGTCCACGATGCTCAGACGGCTGTTGAGCTCGTCCAAAAAGCTATCCGGTATTGACATGGCCTCACCCCCTGATTAACCGCCGGATCGCAAGGACGGGCGCGCCCTCCGGCGCTTTTCGCCCTGCAAATCGATGGTAGCCATTTTTCTGCGTTTTTATCACAAATGCGCCCCGCGCGTCAGGCCCGGAACTCTTCTCCCAGGCGGGCAAGCAGCGCGCCGCCGGCGGAGAGCTCCGTCATGCGCGCACAGAAGCCGTCAGTCCCTTCTAATGGCAGCAGGACGGTGACGGTGATATCCGCGGCGTACTCCACGCCGTCCACCGCGCCGCCGCAGGCGGCGCAGGTCTGCTTCACCCGATCGAGCAGGCTGTACGGGCACGTCACCGTCAGACGCTCCCACCGGCGCACCCGGGCAATGCCCGCGGCGGTCAGGGCGTCCTTGGCAGCCTGGGTATAGGCCCGCACCAGCCCCCCGGCGCCCAGCAGCACCCCGCCGAAATAGCGCGTCACCACACAGCACGCATTGGTGACGCCCTCCTTCTGGAATACGGAGAGCATGGGCTGTCCGGCGGTGCCCTGGGGCTCGCCGTCGTCGCTGTAGCGCACTGCGCCGCCCCGGATGAGATAGCACCAGCAGTTGTGCCGGGCGTCGTAATGCTTCTTTTTGATCTGTTCGATAAAGGCCCGGGCCTCTTCTTCGCTGGAAACGGGCTCCACCCGGCCGATGAAGGTGGAGCGCTTCTCCACAAGCTCGGCCGCTCCCGGCCCGGCGGGCACCAGGTATCCGCCCTGCTGCGCCCCGCTCACTTCACCCTCCAGCTCATGGGGATGAAGAGGTTGCTGAACAACTCCACCGCGAAGGTGTCGGTCATCCCGGCGATGTAATCTGTCACCGCCCGCTGCGCCCCCTCCCGCACCAGGATGTCCTGGTACTCGCCGGGGAGCTTGTCCGTATGCTTCATGTAGTAGTCGAAGAGCAGGCAGATCATGTCCTCCGCCTTGCCCTCCTCCCCCTTGGCAAGGGGATTGAAGTAGACCGACTCGAACATGAAGACCTTAAGGGCCTCCATAGCCCGGGCCACCGGCTCGGACTGGCGGATGGCGTCCCCCTCGGCGCTCTCCCGGATGATGTCCATGGTCAGCGTCTCGATACGCTCGCCGTGGGTGTAGCCCAGCACCTGGGAGATGTCCGCCGGGATGTCGGTTGGGAAGATAATGCCGCCGCGCATGGCGTCGTCGATGTCGTGGTTGATGTAGGCAATTTTGTCCGCAAAGCGCACCAGCTGGCCCTCCAGGGTCTCTGCCGGCTCGCCGGTGGTGTGGCAGAGGATGCCCCGGCGCACCTCGTAGCACAGATTGAGGCCGTCCCCGTCGTTCTCCAGCCGGTCCACCACCCGCAGCGACTGCTCGTAGTGGCGGAAGCCCCCGTCCACCACCCGGCTCAGGGCCCGCTCTCCGGCGTGGCCGAAGGGGGTGTGGCCCAGGTCGTGACCCAGGGCGGCAGCCTCGGTGAGGTCCTCATTGAGGCGCAGGGCCCGCGCCATCACCCGGGCGATACGCGCCACCTCCAAGGTGTGGGTCATGCGGGTACGGTAGTGGTCGCCCTCGGGCTGGAGAAACACCTGGGTCTTGTGCTTCAAGCGCCGGAAGGACTTGCAGTGGATGACCCGGTCGGCGTCCCGCTGAAAGCAGGTACGCATGGGGCAGGGCGGAATGTCCGCCAGCCGCCCGCGGCTCTCCGCAGACAGGCAGGCCCGGGGAGAGAGCGTCTCCCGTTCGAGCTGCTCGGTGGTCTGGCGAATGTTCATCTGCATGCCCCCTTTTCCAGTTTTACGGACTAATCTTTTATACTCCGTCCCCGGCGCAAAACCCTCTTTTTCTTCCCATTGTTTTTATTTTATTCATTTTTTCGGCGCGGCGAAAAAACGCGGCCCGGCGCATAAGCGCCGGGCCGCTGGCCGGATCGGGCTTACAGGTCCTGATTGTAAATGGCCGCCACGCTCTTCCGTCCGCGGAACATAAAGAAGTATGCCGCAAGGATGGACAGGGAGTTGAGCAGGATGATGACCGGCCGCTCCGGCATGACCTCCCCGAGAATGCCCGCCGTGAAGGAGCCGCAGATACCCCCCAGAGAGCAGAGCATGGTGAAGGTGCCGTTGAACCGGGCCCGCTTGGTGTCCGGGATATAGGACTGGGTGGCCGAAATGCGGATGTTGTAGCTGGTCACGCCCAAAATGCCCACTATAAAGTAGGAAACGGCCATCAGGGGGATGGGCAGATAAAGGGTGCCGGCATCCAGCACGGCGATGGTCACATACACCACCATGGCGATGGCAAACTTCTTCTCGGTGGGGAAATGCACCTTGTAGTGGATGAAGCCCCCGATAAACCGCCCCACCACCGACGCGTTGGAAACGATGGTGTAGAGGGTCACCGCCGCCACCGGCCAGGCGGCGTAGAGGGCGGCGTGGTTGCGGAAGAAGGGCAGCTGAAGGCTTCCGCCGCCGCTTCCGGAGAAGTTTGACACCACAAAGTAGGCCGTGATGACAAGCAGGCCCTTCTCCCCGGCGATGTAGGATACGCCCTCCTTGAAGTCCCGGCGGAAGCGGGCGATGGTGCCCAGGCCGTCCGCCGGCGGGGCCTTGTCCATATGGGTCTCCTGGTAGCGGATGGTGCGCTCAAAGCTGGCCGCGGTGAAGAAGCACAGGGCGTTGAAGGCGAACAGCGGCGCCACCGACCCCAGACGGTCGTACACCAGGGCGGCGATGGGGGTGGTCATGGCCGCGATGGGCCAGAGCATACTGGATACGGAGTAGGCCTTGGTGTAGTTGCCCTCGGTGATGAGGTTGGGGTAGAAGCTGTCATAGGCCACCACATAGACGCCGTCGATGGCCCCGATGATAAGCGTTCCCACCAGCAGCAGCGGGTAGTTGAACCACCCGGTACGCAATATAAGAAACAATGCCAGGAAAATGCCGGAGGACAGAAAATCCAGGCGGTAGATCACCTTTTTCCGGCTCATCCGGTCCAGGTACGGCCCCGCCAGCAGCGGGCATACCAGCATGGGAAGCTGAAAGCAGATGTTGAAAAGGGCATATAAAAAGGTAGACCCGGTATGGTCCAGCACCATGATGCTGATGGCAAAGCCGGACAGCGTCCCGCCCACCATGGACACCACGCTTCCCAGGGTGATGATGGTAAAATCCCGGGTCCACAGCCCTTGCTGCGGTTTATTCTCGTCCATAGAGCTCCTTTCTCTCTCTTTCATTCCTCAAAAAAACATTCCTCGAAAATCCCTGCACCGGCTCCTCTCTCTCCCCGGCGCGGGGCGCTTTAATCCTCCCAGTCCTCCCGGGGCGGGGCCCAGCCCTCCACCATGCTCCCCAGCTGGCCGATGGTCTTGGGGGTACATACGGCGGTGACGTCGATGGTCGCGCCATACTCCACGTTCTCCACCCTGGCGCTCTGGTAGAGCATATCAAGCAGCCCGCCCTTCTCGTAGGGCAGGTGGATGGTCACCCGGCGCACCCCGGCGTCCAGCCGCCGCTCCATGGCGGCAAGCAGCTTGGGAAGGCCCGCGCCGGTCTTGGCGGAGATGCACACGATGTCCTCCCCGTGGGGCAGGATCTCGCCGGCAAGGCGGTCGCACTTATTGAACACCTCCAGCCGGGGGGTCTGGGCGGCTCCCAGCTCTTCAATGAGGCTGTCCACCACCTGGGCCTGGTCCTGCCAGTTGGGGTCGGATGCGTCGATGACGTGGATGAGAAGGTCTGCGTAGCTCAGCTCCTCCAGGGTGGCCTTGAAGGCGTCCACCAGCTGGTGGGGCAGCTTTTCGATAAAGCCCACCGTGTCGGACAAAAGCACCGTGCAGGTGTCCGACACCGCAAGGGTGCGGGTGGTGGTGTCCAGGGTGTCGAACAGCCGGTCGTTTGCGGGGATGTCCGCCCCGGTGAGGGCGTTTAGCAGGGTAGATTTGCCCGCGTTGGTGTAACCCACAATGGCGGCCACCGGCACCTCGTTCTTCTCCCGGCGCTGCCGCTGGGTGCCCCGCACCCGGCGCACGTCCTCCAGCTCCTCCTGGAGCTTTGCAATCTTGCGGTGGATGTGCCGCCGGTCGCTCTCCAGCTGGGTCTCGCCGGGGCCGCGGGTGCCGATGGCGCCCTCCTGCCGCTCCAGGTGCTTCCACATGCCGGTCAGCCGGGGCAGCAGATACTGATACTGGGCCAGGGCCACCTGAAGGCGGCCCTCACTGGTCCGGGCCCGCTTGGCAAAGATGTCCAGAATGAGCCCCGCCCGGTCCATCACGCCCACGCCCAGCTCTTCGCTGAGCACCCGCTGCTGGGACGGGGACAGGGGGTTATCAAAAATCACCAGGTCCGCCCCCAGGGAGCGCACCAGCTCCCGGACCTCCTCCAGCTTGCCCTCGCCGATAAAGGTGCGGCTCTCGGGGCTCTGGCGGTTTTGCAGCACCGTGCCAAGGCAGGTGCCGCCGGCGGTGTCCAGCAGGGCGGCAAGCTCCTCCAGCGAGCGCTCGCTGGCGTTCTCCTCCCGGCTCAGATTGGGCGCGCTCACCCCCACAAGGATGGCGCGGTTAATTGTCTTTGGCGTATTCTCGTCGAACATGAATCCTCCATACCCCTGCGGCGCAGGGGGCCTCTTTCGTCCTTAAGTCCCGGGCGTCACTCCCCGTCCGGGACCTGTTCCAATACCTCTATGATCTCTCCGAAGTACATATAGTGGTAGTCCCCGTCGTACCAGCGCTGCCGCACGTCCTCCGGGATGGCCTCGCCGGAGAGTCTCTGGACGTACCGCTTGCGGCACACCAGGACAAGCTCCGCCTGCTGAAAATAGGGAGCGTTCCCCGCCCCGGCCGCCACGGTGAAGCCGCACGCCTTGACCTTGTCGATGTCCCGGCCGCTCTTGGCGCCGCACAGGGCAAGCTCCTTCCGGTAGTCCTCCGGGAAGAAGCAGAGGGTAAAATAGTCGCTCTGATCCACAAATTCCTTGGTATACCGCTGGGGCCGGATATAGATGGTGGCCATGGGCACGCCCCACAGCTCCCCCACCGCGCCCCAGGAGGCAGTCATAGTGTTGCAGCGCTCCGGCGTACCGGCGGTGATGAGCATCCAGCGCTCTGCGATGTCGGACACGGCAATGCGCAGGTCCTTGGGGTCGATGTTCCGATACATTTCAATCTCCTCCTGACATGCCACCGCCTGACGGGCGATGGTGAAAATCCATCATAGCATATGCGCGCGCCGCCGCCTGACCGGGCCGAAAACGGGCGAAAGGATAAAAAAAGCCCATGTCAAAAAGACATGGGCTTTCAAAAAGACCAGGTTTAATCCAAGCCGAACTTCTTCTTGAAGCGGCTGACACGTCCGCCGGTGTCGACCACCTTCTGCTTGCCGGTGTAGAAGGGGTGACATTTGGAGCAGACTTCCACCTTAATATCCTTTTTGGTCGAGCCAGTCTCGATGACGTTGCCGCAGGCGCACGTAATGGTGGTCTGCTGATAGTTGGGATGGATGCCTTCCTTCATGGGATTCACCTCTTTCTCTCGGAATTATGCACAGGGACCCCGCAAATGTCCCTTGTAAACGCAAAACGTATCTTATCATGCCGCCGGGCAAAATGCAATAGTTTTTTCAAACTTTTTGCATCATCACCACTCTACGGCCTGTCCCAGGGCGAAAAACCACAGAATCCGCCGTCCCACGGCAAGGCCGGTGGTCTCCGCAAGGGCCCGGGAATAGGCCTCCAGCTGAGGGCGGTAGTGCTCGGCGCGCTGCGCTACCGTGTCGGCGGTAACGCGGTCGGTCTTGAAGTCCACCACCGTGACGGTGCCGTCCGCCTCCCGGAAGAAGCAGTCCACCACACCCTGAAGCAGCAGCTCCTCCCCTGCGGCCGCCTGGGGGTAATAGTCCGACGCGGGCACCAGAAGGGAGAATTTATATTCCCGCTCCAGCATCTGCGCCTGCCGCAGCCGCTGCCCCAGGGGGGATGCGAAGAGGGCGGCGATGGCGTCTATGTCCACCGCTTCCCCCTGGGCAGGGGTGATAAACTGCCCGGCCACCAGCCGGGTGATCTCTTCCTCGATACCCTCCGGGGTGCCGGCCTTGGCGTAGTCAAGGTACTGCATGGCCATATGCAGGGCTGTCCCCCGCTCGGCGGCGGTGAGAGGGCGCTCCCCCTCAAAAACAGGCCTGCGCAGCTGCCTCTCCCTCCGGGGGCGCAGCAGGGCCTGGGCATCCTGGGCGGCCTCCTCGTCCTTCTCCCGGCCCTTGAGCTGGGTGGCGGTGAGCTTGGATGGCATGTCCACGCTCCCGGCGTAGGGGTAGCACCAGCGGTAGCGCGCCAGAAGCGTCTCACAGCGCGTCTCGTCCCCGCTCTGCGCCGCCTCCTGGGTCGGCTGCTGCTCCGGGCGGGGGGCCTCCCGATAGTCCCCGGCGGGGAGCAGCGCCATGTCCCACCGGGGCCCAAGCTGGGCCGGGATGGGGGCGCGGTCGCAGGCAAGGCCGTCCCACAGGGGGGCGCTCTCCGGCCGGCACAGGGCGCATTGCAGCACCCAGGCGGCCATGGAGCGGGCGGTCATCACCTGCCGGGGGGGCGGCGGGCACTGGGCTGCGGCGGCAAGGGCCTCCAGGCTCTCCCCGCTGCCCCCGGCGTTCACCGCCGCAAACAGAATGAGCTTCTGCTCCGCCCGGGTCATGGCCACATACAGCAGCCGCAGCTCCTCGGCCCGCAGCTGCCGGCGCAGGCGCATGGCCACCGCGTCCCGGGCGATGGTGGAGTAGCGCAGCAGCCGCGCGCGGTCGGTGTGCCGTGGGCCAAGGCCCAGCTTCTCGTGGAAGAGGATGGTCTGCCGGGCATCCCCCTCGTTGAACTGCCGCTCCAGGCCGCACAACAGCACCACCGGGAATTCCAGCCCCTTGGAGCGATGGATGGACAGAATCCGCACCCCGCTGCCGCCGCCGGGCTGCACCGGTGGGTTCACGCCGGTATCGATCATGCGGGCAATGTGGCGCAGGAAGCCGAACAGCCCCCGGTGCCCTGCCGTTTCAAAGCGGCAGGCCGCGTCGTAGAGGGCCAGCAGGTTGCGCCGGCGGCGCTGCCCGTCGGGCATGGCGGAAAAGGCCGCCAGAAGGTCGGTGCGCTCGTATAGCCGCCACAGCAGCCGCTGGCAGCTCTCTTCGGCGCTCTCCTCCCGCAGCTGCGTGAGCAGTGCGAGAAAGGCAGCGCATTTCTCATCCCCCCGCCCGGCAGCCGCCGTCAGGCAGTCATAGAGCGCCCCGCCGCTCTCCCCGCGCAGCAGCGCCAGGTCGTCGGGGGTGAAATCCGCCGCCGGCGAGCGCAGCACAGACAGCAGCGGCACGTCCTGCCGGGGATTGTCGATGATTTGCAGGTAGGACAGGGCCACTGACACCTCGGTAGTGCCGAAAAAGTCGCCGCTGTCCTCCGCCTGCCAGGGGATGCCCGCCTCGGAGAGGGCCCGGGTGTACGTCTCCTGCACCGGCCCCGGGGAGCGCAGCAAAATGACGATGTCCCCCGGCTCCAAGGGCCGCTCCCCCACGGTAAGGCCTTCCCCCAGCAGCCGCTTGATGCGCGCCGCCGCCGCCCGGGCCTCTATTAGGTCCTTATCCGGACCCGCCCCGTCCTCCTCCTCGGGCAGGTCGGACAAATCCACGCAGTTGAGCTCCGCGCGGCAGCGCTCGTCGGGCGGGAAATCCGTCCGGCCGGGGCGCAGGGCCTCCCGGTCGGTGTAGTCAAGCTCCCCAGCGGCGCGGGTCATCAGGTTGCGGAAGAGGAAGTTTGTAGCCTCCAGCACCTCCGGGCGGGAGCGGAAATTCTCGCTTAGCAGCACCGTTCGCCCCTGCCCGGGCAAGGCCTTCTCCTGGGGGGCAAAGCGGCTGTATTTCTCCAGGAAAATCCCGGGGTCTGCCAGGCGGAAGCGGTAGATGGACTGCTTCACGTCCCCCACCATGAAGAGGTTCCCCCGGGCGGAGAGGGCGTCGAAGATCACATTCTGCACGGCGTTGGTGTCCTGGTACTCGTCCACCATGATCTCCCGGTAGCGCGCGCCCCACTCGGCCGCCAGGGCGGTGGGAACGCCGTCGGGGCCGGAGAGCAGCCGGGCAGTGAGGTGCTCGCCGTCGGAAAAGTCGATGACCCGCCGCCGGCGCTTGAGCGCGTCCAGCTCCCGTCCGTACTCCCCGGTGACGGCCAGCAGCGTCTCCATGGCGGGGGCCACCGCGCGCAGATCGTCCATGGCCTGGGCCGCCGTGGGGGCAAAGGCGTCGGCGAGCTTGGCGGTCTGGCGCTTGCACAGGTCCCGCAGGGCCCGGGCCCGGCCCTTGAGCCCCCCGTCTCCCCCCCGCTTGGCCCCCAGGCGGGTGAACTCCACCGGCAGGCACGCGCGCACCGCGTCCCAGCCCTGGGCAGCCGCCGTCTCCAGCGCCCGCAGCTGTCCCACCGCCCCCTGAAGGGAGGGGGCGAAGTTTGCATAGAGAATTTCGTCGAAGCCAAGCTCGTCCAATAGCTCGGTGAGCTTTTCCCGCCAGTAGGCGGCAAGCTCCCCGGCGTCGTCGAGCAGGGCCCGGCCCCAGGGGGTGTCCTCCGGCAGGGCGCCGGGAGGCAGGGCATAGTCAGCCCGCCGCCGGGCAAGCCAGGCCATGGGGTCCGGGTGGCTCTGGATGCGGCGGTAGATGTCGGAGATGACGTCCTCCAGGGTCTGGTCGTCCCGGTCTCCGGCCAGCTCGTCCACCAGCTGCTCAAAGCCCGGGTCGGCGGCGATGCCCTGATAACGGCGCTCCAGCACCGCCTCCATGGCCTGCCGGCCCAGGTCGCGGCTCTCCGCCTCGTCGCACAGCCGGAAATCGGGCTCCAGCCCCGCCCCGGCGCCGCATTGGCGCAGGAAATCCAGGCAGAAGGCGTCGATGGTGCAGATCTGGGCCTTGTAGACCAGGGTGGCGTTGCGCCGGAGATGGGCGTCTCCCGGCGACTGGGACAGCAGGCCGTGAAGGGCCTGGGCGATACGGTCGCGCAGCTGGGCGGCGGCGGCGTTGGTGAAGGTGATGACCAGGAAGCGGTCAATGTCCTCCCCGCTGCGGACATAGTCCATCAGCCGCTCCACCAGCACCCGGGTCTTGCCCGAGCCGGCGGCGGCGGACACCAGCAGAGGCCCGCCCCGGTCGCGGACGGCCCGGTCCTGCTCCCGGGTAAGTTCAATGGCCATGTCCGTCCCCTCCCTTCTCAAGCTGTTCCCAGAATTCCGCCGCGGTGATGGCGCGGCGGCGGCGTACGTCTCCGCAGCCCTCTTCAAAGTGGCAGGCGGCGGCATAGTCGCAGTAGCGGCAGGCGTTCTTCTCCGGGGTATGCCAGTAGGGGTCGGCATCGATGTCCCCACGGGCAAACTCCTCCGCCGTCTCGCCCAGCACCCGCTCCAGATATTTCTCCAGCCGCTCCAGCTGCTCCCGGCTTGCCAGATACTCCCGCCGGAGGGCCCCTGAGGCGGCGATGGGCAGATAACGGTAGCTCCCGCCGCCGGTGTCCTCCATGGCGCGGAGCACCTGCTCGTCGTCCAGCAGCAGCCCCCGGCGGCGCAGCAGGCTCTGGCGGGCGGCGCGCACCTGCTCGTCGGTCATGTCCCGTTCGCCGCTGACCACGCCGCTGCGGGCGGGCATATAGAGTACCCCGGCGCTCACAAGCTCCTCCGGGCCGAAGAGCCGCTGCCCCTCCCGCTGCAGGGTGAAGAGATAGAGCAGCATCTGAAGGCCCCGGCCATCGGCAAGATCAGAATATTCCATGGCCTTTTTGCCCGTTTTGTAGTCCACCACCCGCAGGTAGCGTTTCCCGTCCTGCACCCAGCTGTCCACCCGATCCACAAAGCCGGTCAGGCGCAGGCGCATCCCCCGCTCCACCTCGATGGGGGGCAGGGCCTCATTCCGGCCGAAGCCCAGCTCGAAATAGGTGGGGGCAAAGCTTCCGGCGGCAAGCTCGTCCGCCGCGCTCTCGGTGATGAGCTGGGCGGTGTCCTTCATGCGCGCGAAGGTGTAGCGCACCCGGGCGCTCTCCCCCTCAAGGCCGGAGAGGGTCTCCTGCTCGTAACGATTTGCCGCCTGGGCGGTGAGGCGGGTGCGCAGCGCGCCGTCCCGGGCAAGCTCCGCCGCGCCCCCGGGCAGGGCGGAGCCCTCCCGCAGCACCTCCTCAAGCACCGCGTGGATGAAGGTACCGTAGTCGGCGGGGGAGAATTTGGCCTGCTGCCGGGGCTTTGCCCCAAGGCCGTATTTCATAAAGTAGCTGAAGTGGCAGGCATGGAACAGGTCCATCCGGGTGGCGGACATAGGGATGCTCCCGCCATAGAGGGCGCGCACCGCGTCGGGGGACAGGCTTCCCCTCCGTCTCGTCCCGGCCTCCAGCACCCGGGCCGCCCGTGGGGCATACTCCGGCAGCTGGGCCAACGCCCCGGCCACCGCCGCGCTGTGAGGGGCCCTCTCCAGGGCGGGCTGGGGCGCGAAAAGGCCGCAGTCGTCCCGGGCCCGGCACGCCTCCCCGTCCGGGAAGAGCAAGCCCAGCCGCTGATAGAGGAAGGAGGGCACACGCTCCTCCCCGGCGCTGCCCGCGGCGCTGTAACTCACATACAGGCGCTGCCGGGGCAGGGCGCAGGTCTCGTAGACGATGGTCATTTCCCGCTGGAGCTTTTCCGCCTGGGTAGGGGCAAGGCTCATCTGCCGCCCGGCAAGCGTCTCCCGGTCCAGGTCAGAGAAGAGACCGGGGCTCTGGGCATCGCCGGGGATGGACTGGGAATCCGCCCCCAGCAGGAAGAGCACCTTCACTTCCCGCCCGGCAAGGCGGGGGGCGTCTGCCGCCGTCACCCGATCGAGAGCCGCGGGGATGGTGCCCACGGTGTACTGCCCCAGGGCAAGCTCCATCAGGCGGGCAAATTCCCCGGCCTCCAGCTCCGTGTCGCCCAGGTAGCCGGCGCACTGCTCCAGCGCCCCCACCACGATGCTCCAAAGCTGCCGGTATTCCTCAGCCGCCTGCCTGTCGCCCCGCTGCTCCAGCGCGTCCGCCCGGGCAGCAAGCCGCCCGGGCAGGCCGATGTCCTCCAGAAGGCGGTACACCGCCAGGGCCCAGCCCTTCCCGGTATGGTCGGGGGCGATGCGCAGCGCCTCCAGCGGCGCGATAATGCGCCGGCGCAGGGCATCCAGTGCGTCTATCTGCGCGCACTCTTCGTCGGTAAAGGTGCGGCCGTAGCCGTCGGGGTGCATGTCCCAGGGCCGCTCACGGGTCCACTGTCCGCCCTTGATGTCCCAGGTGAGGACATAGTTTTCCAGCGCGTCCCGCTCGGGCGTCTCAACGCCGGCAAGGCCGGTCTTGAGATATCGGAACATCTCTTCATAGGGGTAGCCGGAGGATACCGCCCCCAGCGCGGCCGTCACCAGGGACACCACCGGCTTTTGGAGCACGTCCGCCGGGGACGAGAGGAAGAACGGGATGGCACAGCGGGAGAAGGCGCTGTCGATGAGGTCCTCATAGGGGGCGATGGAGCGGGCGCACAGGGCGATATCCCGGAAGCGCAGCCCCTCCTCCTGCACCAGGCGCAGGATCTCCCCCGCCGCCCACTGTACCTCCTGCCGGGGGTCGTCGGCAGCAGCGCGCACCACGGCGCAATGTCCCTCCCAGGCCGTCTCGCCGGAGGCAAAAAGGTTTTCCTCCAGAAAAATGAGGCTTTCCTCCCGGCGCGCAGGGCGGAGCAGCCGCTCCCGCCGCACCTCGGCGCCGCTGTCCCGGGCAAGGCGCTCCAGGGCGCGGGCGGTGCGCCGGGCCGGGTCGAAAATTTCCGACTCGTCCCCCTCGTCCAGGGTCAGCGCCACCGTCACCGGCGCCTGGGGCAGCAGGGCGCGCACCACCTCAAGCTCCTGGTGGGTGAAGTCGGTAAAGCCCCAGATCCAGACCTCTTTCCCCGCAGCCCAGCCGGTACGCTCCAGATCTGCGGCCAGGCGGTCGAGCCGGGTGGACGGGTCCGCCCGGCTTTGCAGGGTCATGGCCTCATAAAGGCCGTAGACAAGGCCGATGTCCCGCAGCCGCTCCCCCTGGGGGCCGTCCATGGTCTCACCGACCTCTGTGAGGGTCTCGGGGGTCACGCCGTAGCTGCGGCACTCGTCGATGGTGGCCATGAGCTGCCCGAGAAAGGCGGGCTTGCGAGCACAGGCGCGGTAGCCGGAGAGCAGGCCCTCTGCCTGCCGAAGCGCCCGGTAGAGCAGCAGCATCCGTCCGCCCGCGTCCAGCATGGGGGCGGCGCCGCCCCCCGCCGTGTCCGCCACCCGGGCACACAGCCGGGTGAAGGAGAGCACCTGGCAGGGCCGGGTGCCGGCGCTGCCCAGCACACGGCACAGCGCCCGCTCCACCTCGTGGGAGTACTGCTCGGGCACCAGCAGCAGCCGCGCAGGGGCTTTCGAGCGCCCCATGCGCTCCAAAAGCTCCTGCTGCATCTCCTGCCCCGCCCGGGCGCACAGCAGCGTCAGCATTCCCCGTCACATCCTCTCATCGTTCTCGATTTAACCCCGTCACAGCCCGGGCACCCGAATATCGTGCTTGGTCACCCGCTCCCAGGAGAAATCGGCCGCAAGCTGCGCGGGCGTCACCGGCTCCGGCCGGGGCAGCAGCCCGGCCCAGTAAGCCAAAAGGCCCGTGAGCTCCCGGGGCGAATAGCGTAATCGCAGGCTGCCCGCGTCCAGGTCGCCCTCGCGCTTTGCAAGGCGGTGTCCGTCCTCCCCCAGCAGCAGGGGCACGTGAAAAAACTCCGGCGGCTCAAACCCGAGGGTGCGGTGGAGCCAGCTCTGCACCGGCGCGCTGGGCAGCAGGTCGCTGCCCCGCACCACATGGGTCACCCCCATGAGGGCGTCGTCCACCACCACCGCCAGCTGATAGGCCCACACCCCATCGGAGCGGCGGATGATGACGTCCCCGCAGTCCCGGGCAAGATTCTGCTCATAGGGGCCGAGGTTGCCGTCCACCAGGGCCACGCGCTCGTCCGGCACCCGCACGCGCAGCGCCCCCCGGCGGCCCCGGGCCTCCAGGGCGGCGCGCTGCCCGGCTGTGAGATGGACGCAGCGGCCGCTGTATACAACGGCGCCGTCCGCGCGGTGGGGGGCGGAGGCGGCCAGCCGCTCCGACCGGGAGCAGTAGCAGGGGTAGACAAGGTCCATGGCCTCAAGGCGCCGGCAGTATTCGGCGTAAATCCCGCTGCGCCGGGACTGGCAGCAGCCCTGCTCCACGCCGCCCTCGTCCCAGTCAAGGCCCAGCCAGGCAAGGTCCTCCTCCAGCTGCCGCGCCCGGTCGAGAGTGCAGCGCTCGGTGTCCAGATCCTCGATGCGCAGCACCAGGGTGCCGCCGGCGGCGCGCACGTCAAGCCAGGCGAGCAGCGCAGAAAAAAGGTTTCCCAGGTGCATTCTGCCGCTGGGGCTGGGCGCAAAGCGTCCCTTCATGGCCGGCAGGCCTCCCTTCCTGTTTTCCTGTATTTTACCATGTCCGGCCCCCGATTGGGAGAGGCAGACGGAAATTTTCCGAAAAAGAGAGCGGCCCCTCCCGGTGGGAAGGGCCGCGTCTATAGCATTTCAGCGGGCTGTGGCTCAAGACTTCTTGTTGAAGATCTTGAAGATGTCGTCAAAGGGGTCGGTCTCGGGCTCGGCCTTCTCCTCCTCCGCCAGGGGGACGGGGGGCACCGCAGCGCCGGAGGGCGCAGGGGCGGTGGACTGCTTGGTCTGGGTCTCGCCCACCTTGCCGGGGACGGGGTTGCCCACCTGACCGAAGCCGGTGGCGATGACGGTGACCCGCAGCTCGTCCTCCAGCGTCTCATCGAAGGCGGCGCCCATCATGAAGAGGGCGTCCTCCGCGGCGACCTCCTTGACCATGTTGGCCGCAGCCTCCACCTCGTCAAGGCCCATGTCAAGGGGCCCGGTGATGTTGACGATGATGCCCTGGGCGCCCTGGATAGAGGTCTCCAGCAGGGGGCTGTTGACGGCGATGCGGGTGGCCTCCTCCGCCTTGTTCTTGCCGGCGGCCCGGCCCACGCCCATGTGGGCAAGGCCCGCGTCCTTCATGACGGCGGTGACGTCGGCAAAGTCGAGGTTAATGAGGCCGGTGGTGGTGATGAGGTCGGAAATGGACTGCACCGCCTGGCGCAGCACATCGTCTGCAATGGCGAAGGCGTTGGCGAAGGTGATCTTCTCGTCGGTAGCGTACTGCAGGCGGTCGTTGGGGATGATGACCAGGGAGTCTACCTTGTTCTTGAGCTCTTCAATGCCCTTCATGGCCGCGTCCATCCGGCGGCGGCCCTCAAAGGCGAAGGGCTTGGTGACAACGCCCACGGTGAGGATGCCCCGCTCCTTGGCAATCTCGGCCACCACGGGGGCAGCGCCGGTGCCGGTGCCGCCGCCCATGCCGGCGGTGACAAAGACCATGTCGGTGCCGTCGAGCAGCGCGCCAATCTGCTCCTTGCTCTCCTTGGCGGACTCGCGGCCCACCTCGGGGTTGGCGCCGGCACCCTTGCCGCCGGTGAGCTTCTCGCCGATGGCCAGCTTCTGGGTGGCCTGGGATGCCTCAAGGCACTGGCGGTCGGTGTTGACCGCGATAAACTCCACGCCCTGCATACCGGACCGAACCATGCGGTTGACTACGTTATTCCCGCCTCCGCCTACGCCGATTACCTTCAGCACATCGCCGGACGCGGCGAAGGAGTCCATCTCAAATGCCATAATCCGCCCTCCTATATGGTAAAACAAGTTGTTGTAAAATATCGGAACAAAGTGACTACATCTTGTATTATTGTAGCGCCTTTTCCGGTATGGGTCAATAGAAAAATGCGTGAAATGTGCCCTTTTCCCGGAAAAAGGCCGTCAGGCCGTTCGGTTATAATAGACCCGCCCCTCGGTGATGGTGAAATCGAAGGTGCCCGGCTCGGTCAGGCTCACCCGGCCGCTCTCCAGCGCCTGCTCGAGAAGCATGAACATGCGGGCATAGTCGCCGGTGGTGGGAATTTTCAGCGTGAAATTCCGGTAGAGCAGGGTGAAGTGGCCGGCGGAGGCGCAGTCCAGCCCGGTACACTCCGGGAGCATGTCCCGCTCCTCCAAAACGGCGAGCATCGAGAGAACATAGCTGAGCTTGTCCTGCTCCTCCGGCTCCACCGCCGCCTTCTCCCCGGCGGCGGGCTCGGAGAGGGTAAGGCCGGTGACCCGCAGGATACCGGGGGCGTCGGCGCGCTCGAGCACCTTGCCCTGGGCGGAGACGTACCACCAGGCGCTCCCGTCGGAGAGGGCGGCCGCAACGGTGTGCTCGGTGACGGTGAGCATCACCGTATCGGGGAAGGCCCGGCGGATGGTCACCGAGGCCACATAGGGAAGCTCCAGCAGAATTCGGCTTGCGATGCGCCCCTTTCCGAGGGCGATGAGGTTATCCCCCTGCCGGATGCCGGAGGCCGCCGCCACCTCCTCCTGGGTGTAGCGCACGTTGCCCTCCACCGCCACGCGGTCGATCCGGAAGAAAATAAGGCAGGCGGAGAGCAGGGCCGCCGCCACCAGCACGATGGACAGCACCCGGTACAAAAAACCGAAGCGGCCCCGGCGGCGCCTGGGCCTTGCCGTATTCCTGCGCGTGCGCGCCACCGTGCTCTCCCTCCTTCTCCTTTGTCTATCGGCGCCGGGCCCGCCCGCCCAGGCGGCAGATCATGTCCTCCAGGGCCTCATACCCCCGGTCGATGTGGGCAAGGCCGGAGAGGACGCTCTCCCCCTCCGCACCCAGGGCGGCCACCGCAAGGGCGCCGCCGCCCCGCAGGTCGCGGGCCTCCACCCGGGCGCCGTGGAGCCGCAGCGCCCCCTGCACCAGGGCCACCCGCCCCTCCACGGTGATGTCCGCCCCCATGCGGCGCAGCTCGCCTACATGGCGGAAGCGGCTTTCAAAGATATTCTCCACAAAAAGGGTACTCCCCCGCCCGGACGCCAAGGCCGCCATCAGCGGAGGCTGACTGTCGGTGGGAAAGCCGGGATAGGGAGCCGTGCGGATGGGGGGAATGCCCCGCAGCGCCGCATCCGGTGCCCGGCGCAGCCAGACCCCCTCCGGGCCGCTGCCTACCGTACACCCCGCCTGGGAGAGGGCCGCCGTCACGGTGGAGACGTGCCGCCAGTCTATCCCCAGGAGCCTGACCTCGCCCCCCGCCGCCGCGGCGGCGGACAACAGGGTGGAGGCCACGATGCGGTCGCCCATGATGGCGTACTCCCCGCCGGAGAGCCTGCGGCCGCCCTCCACGGTGATGACCGAGCTGCCCGCCCCCTGCACCCGGGCCCCCAGGGCGTTGAGGAAGCCTTGCAGCTCCACAATCTCCGGCTCCCGGGCGGCATTGATGATAGAGGTCTCCCCCCGGGCGCACACGGCGCACAGCATGGCGTTTTCCGTAGCGCCCACGCTGGGCAGGGCAAGGGGCACGTCGCACCCGTGCAGCCGCCCCGCGCAGATAAGGCCCTCCGGCCCCTCCCGCACCTGGGCGCCCAGGGCGCGCACGGCGGCAAGGTGGAGGTCGATGGGCCGCTCCCCCAGCTCGCACCCGCCGGGATAGCTCAAGGCCACGCGGCCGGTGCGGCCCAGCACCGCCCCCAGAAAGATGATGGATGAGCGCATGGAACGCATCAGGCCGTCCGGAATGTGCTCCCCATCAGCCCCAGTGGGGTCGACGAGGATGCTCTCCCCCTCCCGCCGCGCCTTGCAGCCCAGGTGGGTGAGGATGGCAAGAGCCGCGTCCACATCGGTCAGCCGCGGGCAGTTATGGAGGGCCACCTCGCCGCCGGCAAGCAGGCAGGCGGCCAGGACGGGCAGCACGCTGTTCTTCGCCCCGTGGACCGTCAGCTCCCCCGACAGGGGGCGGCCGCCGGAAATGACCAGTTCGCTCATGGGATCGTCCTCCGTTCCTTGAAGTCAATCCATCCTATGAGCGTCCGGCCCGATCGGTTATTTCAACGGCGGCGGGGCAAATGCCCGCCGATTGGGGCAGTTTACTTCAAAAGCTCCATCAGGGCCTTGTAGATGTCCTCCGCCGCCGTGGGCGCCGCCAGGGACAGCTGACGCTCCCGCATCTGCTGCCGCCGCTCGCTGTCGGCCAGGAGAGAGACTGTCTCGTCGTAGAGCCGCGCGCCGGTGGAGTCCTTCTCCTCGATGAGCAGCGCGCCCCCCCGGTCGGCGAGCACCCGGGCGTTCTTGTACTGGTGGTTGTCCGTCACGTTGGGGGAGGGCACCAGGATGGCCGGCGTGCCGGTGGCGGTGAGCTCGCTCAAGGTGGACGCGCCGGCCCGGCACAGCACCAGGTCCGCCGCCGCCATGACGGTGGGCATATCGTAGATATACTGCCGCAGGTCGCATCCGGCGAGGTCCACCCCCCGGCCCGCAAGGGTGGCCTTGGTGGCATCGTAGTCCCGGCCGGCCACATGGATATGGTGGAAGGGCCGGCCCTGCTCCTGCCAGGCGGAGATAAAGTCCGTCATCTGGCCGTTCATCACCGTGGCTCCCAGGGAGCCCCAGAAGGAGAGCACCAGGGGCCGGTCATCGGCAAGGCCCAGCTTCTCCCGGGCCTGCTGCCGGGTGAGGGCGAAGAAGGCCGGGCGCACGGGGGTGCCTGTGACGCGGACGTTGGCCGGGTTTTCATAGTGGGCCACCGCCTCCTCAAAGCCCACCATCACAAGGCGCACCTCCCGGGCCAGGGTGCGGGTGGTAAGGCCGGGGCTGGCGTTGGACTCGTGGATGGCGGTGGGGATGCCCATGCGGGCAGCCTGGTGGACCGCCGGGTAAGAGGCGTAGCCGCCGGTGCCCACCACAAGGTCGGGGCCGAAGTCCCGGAGGATGGCCCGGGCCTGGCGGCGGGAGGCCACCACGTTCCAGGCGCTTTTCAGGTTGTGCCCCCACTGCCTGGGGGAGAGGGTGCGCCGGAAGTTGGAGATGGTCACGGTGGAGATGGGGTAGCCCTCCTTCCGGACAAGATCCAGTTCCATCCCGCCGTCCGCCCCTACAAAGAGCACCTGGCAGTCGGGGTCGTGGCGCTGAAAGACGCGGGCCAGGGCCACCGCGGGGTAGACGTGGCCGGCGGTGCCGCCGCAGGTCAAAAGCAGCTTCATGAATTATTCTCTCCTTTTTATCCCGCCCGGGCTGCCGGGATCTGTCGGGAAACGCTCAAAATTATGCCCATCTCCGCCAGCTGGATCATCAGGGCGGTGCCGCCGTAGCTGAAAAAGGGCAGCGAGATGCCGGTGGTGGGGATGGTGCCGGTGACCACGCCGATGTTGAGGATGACCTGGGCTGCCAGCAGCGTTGTGATGCCCACGATGAGGAGGGTGCCGAACCGGTCCCGGGCGTGGAGGGCCAGCCAGTAGCCCCGGATGATGAGCAGCATAAACAGCAGAATGATGACCCCCGCGCCGATAAAGCCCAGCTCCTCGCAGACGATGGCGAAGATACAGTCGTTGTGCTCCTCCGGGAGAAAGAGGAATTTCTGCTTGCCGCCGCCCAGCCCCAGGCCCAGAAGACCGCCGGAGCCGATGGCGATCTGGGACTGCCAGAGCTGGTAGCCGTCGCCCTGGAGGTCGCTCAAGGGGTCGAGCCAGGCGTTGATGCGGGCGGTCATATACTGCGTCTTGGTGGCGATAAACCACAGCGCCGCCACAACCACGCCCCCTCCGGCGGCAAACCACCCAAGGCCGATGCCCGAGGCGAAGAGCACCGAGGCCGCCGCGATGATGACAAGGATCATGCACGAGAGATGCTTCTGCATGGCGATGATGCCCAGCACCACGCCCAGAACCAGGGCGTAGGGGATGAGCTCCAAAAGGCCGATGCGGTCGAGAAAGGCGCAGAAGCGGCCAAAAAAGGTGCGCTTGTTCCATTTCTTCGGCTCACCCAGTTGGTCCCGGCGTTTGGAAAGCCGTGCGGCAAAAAACATGATGACGCCGATTTTGGCAATCTCCGAGGGCTGGAAGCGGATGCCGAAAATTTTCAGCCACCGCCGGGCCACGCCCACCGAGCGGCCCAGGGGGGTAAAGACCAGCAGCATCAGGACGATAGACGCCCCCAGCACGAAAATGGACATCCAGCGGAAGCGCTGATAGTCGATCTTGGATATGACGAGCATGGCCGCAAGGCCCATCAGGGCGAAGGTGCCCTGGCGGATGAAATAATAGTAGGGGTTGCCGCCGGTGTTGACGTTGGGGTCCAGGTCATAGTAGGCCGATGGGTAGGAGGCGGACAGGAGCATGATAAGGCCCACCGCCGTCAGGAGGATGACCAGGGTCAGAAAGGGCAGATCCACCGGGCCCCGGGCAAGCTGCTCCTCAATGGTCAGGTCTCGTTTCGCTTTCCGGCGCACAGTGCATCACCCCGCTTTGCAAAATAGGTTCCGCCCAGGGCGGCGTATCAGAGGGAATAGCGGTACATCACGCCCACAAAGGCCAGCAGGCACGCGGCCACGGTGATGCCGGCAAAGGTCAGCACGATGCGCACCTCCGACCAGCCGCCCAGCTCCAGATGGTGGTGCAGGGGGGCCATGCGGAAAATGCGCTTGCCGTGGGTGAGCTTGAAATAGCTCACCTGGAGGATGTCGCTGACCGTCTCCGCGATGTAGATGATGCCCACGGGGATGAGGATCAGCGGCACATCCAGGGCGAAGGCCATGCCGCACACCGCACCGCCCAGAAAGAGGGAGCCGGTGTCGCCCATGAACACCTTGGCCGGGTGGAAGTTATAGATGAGGAAGCCCGCAAGGCCGCCGGCCAGGGCGGCGGCAAAAATACTCACGCCCCCCTTGCCCCACAGCACGGCCACCACCGCGAAAAAGACGCACACCGGCAGCGTCACCGAGGCGGCGAGGCCGTCCAGGCCGTCGGTGAGGTTCACAGAGTTGACGCACCCCACGATGACAAAGGCCGCAAAGATCATGTAGACCGGCCAGGGCAGGGCCAGATAGGTGTTGACGAAGGGGATGTAGAGGTTGGCGGAGAGGTGATGGGTCGCGCGCAGCAGCGCCAGGAACGCGATGGCCGCCGCCAGCTGCAAAAGGAACTTCCAGCCGGCGGTAAGGCCGGTATTGTCGTGCTTTTTCACCTTGGCATAGTCGTCCACAAAGCCGATGGCGCCGTACACCAGGGCAAACACCAGCACGAACAGGCCGCTGAAATCGCCGGCGCGGAAGTCCCGCCAGCCGAAAATCAGCACTGCCGCGGCGGCGGCAGCCATGAACATAAAGCCGCCCATGGTGGGGGTCCCCTGCTTGGACATGTGCCAGCTGGGCCCGATCTCCTTGATGGACTGCCCGGCCTTCAGCGCCCGCAGCACCGGAATGAGAAACCAGCCGATCAGGGCAGACAGCGCCGCGCCCACAATGGCGCTCAAGATTACGTTCATAGGTCAATTCCTCCGTCTTTTCTCTTTTGTCTCCCGCTCGCCCAGGCGCTCTACCGCTTCGCCCAGGCTCATGCCCAGACCCAGGGCACAAGCCAGGGCGGCCAGAGGGCCGTACAGTCCCTCCCGCCGGCCCGGGGAAAGGCTCACCCGGGCAATGCCGTGGTCGGTCAGGGCCTCAAATTCCAGCCGGCCCCACCGGAGATTCACATTTTTTGCCGTCAGGTCGGCCTGGGGCCGGCCGTCGGAATAGGCAAAGGCCCCCTGCCCCAGGGCTCCGGCAAGAGACCGGCCGCCGGGCTCATCCAGGCTCACCACCGTCAGGGGGCGGCGCTCCATGGCCCAGCGGGCGGCGGCGCAGGGGCTCAGGGCCCCGGAGGGCTCAGCGCGGAAATTCTCCACCACCACTGCCCGGTAGTCCCGGCAGTCCGCCCGGCCCATGGCCACGTCGTAGGGGCTCCACACCTCCACCGGGCAGCGCAGCACCCGGCGCAGCGGGGCGGCCGCGGCGCTCTCCCCGGCGGCGATGACTGCCACAGCCTTAGTTTCTTGCATAGTCGATGACGCTGCTGATGAAGTGGACCTCCACCACCGTGCCCATGGCCACCTGGGTGCCCGCCTCGATGGACTGGCCGGTGGCGGCCACGTTGGAGCTGTAGTCCTCGCTGACGCCGGTGGCCCGCAGGAACAGCCCGCGGCTCTCCAGCGCCTCCTTGACCTTGGCCGGCGAGAGGCCCTGGAGGTTTGGCACCTCCACCTGGCCCTCGGGGATGGCCTCGCCCAGGTAGACGATCACTGTGGAGCCACCGGGGATGGAAAGGCCCGCCGACGGCACCTGGCCGGTGACGGTGGAGCCGCTGCCCTCCATGCGCACGGCAAAGCCCGCCTTTTCAAGGCGCTTCTTCACGCTGCCCTTATCCAGCCCCACCAGAGAGGGCACCACCGTGTCGGTGCCGGAGAGTTCCTTGGTGCTGTACTGCTTTTCAACGCCCATATTGTCAAGGATCTTGGCGATAAGCTGCCCGGCGATGGGGGCGGCCATGTTGCCGCCGGAGATATAGGTGCCCGAGGCGGTGTAGTTGGAACCGGGGGACTTGCGGGTGGGCGAGTCCATGGCCACCAGCACCAGCACCTGGGGGTTGTCGGCGGGGGCGAAGCCCATAAAGGAGACGATGACATCGTCACTGTCCAGCTCGTCACGCTTTTCCGAGGTGCCCGTCTTGCCGCCGATGCGGTAGCCCGCCATATAGGCGTTGCCGCCGGTTCCGTTGGCCACCACGCTCTCCAGAATGCCCCGGAGCTTTTCCGAGGTGCTCTCGCTGAGCACCTGGCGCACCTCCACCGTCTCGTGGTGGGAGACGGTGTTTCCGGCGCTGTCGCTGATCTTCTCCACCACATAGGGCTCGATGAGGTGGCCGCCGTTGATGACGCTTGCAAAGGCGGTAATCATCTGGATGGGGGTGACCTTGAAGGTCTGGCCGAAGGAGGCCACCGCCAGGGAGGAAAGGCCGTTGGCGCTGGTGAAGTACTCCCTGCCGCCGGCCCAGAACACGCTGTTGCCCTCGCCGGCAAGGTCAATGCCGGTTTTCTCAAAGAAGCCGTAGTCCTCCAGGTACTGCCAGAACTTCTCCGCGCCCAGGCGCTGGCCGATCTCCATCAGGGCCACGTTGCAGGAGTTCTCCACCGCCTGGGTGAGGGTCTGGGAGCCGTGGCCCGCCCGCTTGTGGCAGTGGATGGTGCGCCCGCCGATGGTAGAAGCGCCGCCGCAATAGTAAGTGCTGTCCATGGAGATGACCCCTTCCTCCAGCGCCGCGGCCACCACAAGGGCCTTGAAGGTGGAGCCGGGCTCGTAGGTGTCGGAGAGGGCCTTGTTGCGCCACTGCTTGTTGCGTGCGGCGGTGAGGGCCTCCTTGTACTCGTCGCTGTCGGAGCCGTACTTGCTCTTGGTCTTTTCAAGGCCGGAGGAGAGCAGGCTGTCAATAATGGAGCTGTAGTTGTTGGGATCAAAATCCGGGGAGCTTGCCATGGCGTAGATGGCCCCGGTGTTGGGGTTCATGGCGATGACAAAGCCGCCGTTTTTCACGTCGTAGGCTTCGATCCCCTCCTGAAGCATCTGCTCGGCCAGGGACTGGGCGGTGATGTCGAGGGTGAGGGTGAGGTTCTCGCCGTCCTCGGCGTCCAGGTAGTTTTCATAGCTGGAGAGCATCTGGAAGCCCCGGCCGGTGGTGGCTGTCACCACCCGTCCCGCCTGGCCGGACAGCTCATCCTCGTAGACCCGCTCCAGCCCCAGGCGCCCCACCTTGTTCTCGCCGCTGTCCTCGGTCTGGGCCATGAAGCCCAGCAGATGGGAGCCCACGGAGGAATAGAGATAGTACCGCTTGGAGGTGGGCATGAGGGAGAGCACCCCGGAGAGCTTGTTGTCCTTGATGAAGGCGCGCACCGCGTCCGCCTGCTCATCCTCCAGGTAGTAGGCCAGCACCTGGTAGCGGGAATTGGTCTTTTCCAGGCGGGCGGCGAGCTTCTCGTCGTCCAGGCCCAGCAGCTCCACAAGGCCGGTGCGCACCAGCTGCTGCTTTGCCTGGATGGCGGCCTGGACCTTGGCGCTGTCCGGCTCTCCGGCGTCATTCTGCAATTCCTTGGAGGTCTTGGCCTTTTCGTTGACCGACTCGATGAGATCCTTGGGGGACAGGATAAGATTATAGACCGTGGCGGACATGGCAAGGGTGTTGCCGGCGCTGTCGTAAATGGAGCCGCGGCTGGCCCCCACGGAGACGTCCCGGGTCTGGATATTGGCCGCCCGCTCGGTCCACGCCTCGTGCTGCTTGATCTGAAGGCGCCAGAGCTGGACGCCCAGAGGGATGAAGAGGGCCGCGCCGAACACCGCCATGAGCACGATGGTGCGCCGCAGCAGGCTGCGGTTGGCCCGGCGGTCCACTTGCCGGGTGCGTTTGCTCTTCTCTTCCATAGGCCCTCCCTTCCCGGGCGCTGCCCGTGATAGCGGCAAGGGGCGTAAGACACCCGATTGTGTTCTTACGCCCCACGTTTCTATGTTGTCGGGTCTTTTCCCAATGTATGCGCCCTCGCTTCAGGCTTATGACAGCAGGTCCCGGAAGAATTGTTCCAGCCGGTCTGCAAGGCCGGAGACGCCCCGGCTTGCCTGGGCGTAATACACCACGCTGTCGGGCTTGGAGAGCTCCAGATACACCGTATTGGCGGAGGACGCCTTCACCATAGAAGCGTTGGCGGTCATCTCCTTTTCAATCTGGGCCAGGTCATAGGCCTGCTCGTACTGGGCCTGGAGCTTTTTCTCCTCCGCCCTGAGGGTGGTAAGCTCCGACTGGAGGTCGAAGGTCTGGTCGGCCACCATGGCAAGGCGCGCGCCGGAGGAAATAAGCAGGAAGGCGCACAGGATGACCGCGGCAAAGCCCACGATGGCGAAGGGAGACACCGCACTCTGGCAGCGCACCTCGATCTGGGGCCGGGCGGCCACCCGCTCCCGGGGCTGTACCTGAGGCCGGCGGCGGGGCTGCTCCTGGCTGCGGCGGGGCTCCTGGCGGACAGCATTGTCCTTATAGGCGCTCTGGTAGGCCACGTTTCCGTAGGTGCGGTACCTGTTGGCTCTGTGCTCACTTGCCACGTCTCTCTCTCCTTTCCTTTCTCCTGCCGGAGGGCCCGGTTCAGGGCAGCTTTTCCGCAATGCGCAGCTTGGCGCTGCGGGCGCGGGGATTCTCTTCAAGCTCCGCCTCGCAGGCCACGATGGGCCGCTTTCCGATGAGCTTGACCTTTGGTTTCTTTCCGCACACGCACACCGGGAAATCCGGCGGGCAGGTGCAGCCCTTCGCCCACTGGGCGTAGGCGGTTTTCACCAGGCGGTCCTCCAGCGAGTGGAAGGAGATCACCGCAAGGCGTCCGCCGGGGGCAAGGCGCGGCTGGGCGGCGGCGAGCATCCGCTCCACCTCGCCCAGTTCGTCGTTGACGGCAATGCGGATGGCCTGGAAAGACCGCTTGGCCGGGTGCTGCTTCTCCCGCTGGGCCTTGGCGGGCATGGCGGCGCGGACGAGGTCCGCAAGCTCGCCGGTGGTCTCAATGGGCCTGTCCCCCCGCCGGCGGACAATGGCGGCGGCAATGAGACCGGAATAGCGCTCCTCCCCGTACTGCCAGAGGATGCGGCGCAGCTCCTCCTGGCTCCAGGTGTTCACCACCTCCCGGGCGGTGAGGGGAGCGGAGCGGTCCATGCGCATATCAAGGGGGGCGTCCTGCAGGTAGGAGAAACCCCGGCCGGCGTCGTCCAGCTGGGGGGAAGATACCCCAAGGTCAAAGAGCATGCCGTCCACAGCCGGGATGCCCAGGTGATCCAAAATCGCATCCAGCTCACCAAAGTTTCCGTGAACCAGGGTCACCCGGTCCATCAGTCCCTCCAGGCGGCCGGGGGCGGCGTCCAGGGCAGCCTGGTCCCGGTCGATGCACACAAGCCGCCCGGTGGTCAGGCGCTTTGCAATCTCCCGGGAGTGGCCGGCGCGGCCAAGGGTGCCGTCTACATACACGCCGCCGGGGCGGATATTGAGCCCCTCGATGCACTCGGCCAAGAGCACCGGCTTGTGGGTATATTCCATGGTCAGATCCCCAGGCCTTCCAGGAGCTTGGCGATGTTCTCCGGGTTGAGCTGCGTGCGGGTCTTTTCACGCCAGGCCTCGGCGCTCCAGATCTGGGCCCGGTCGTTGTTGCCGGTGATGACCACGTCCCGGTCGATCTTGGCATAGTCCTTCAGATAGGCCGGGACCTGAAAGCGCCACTGCTTGTCCGCCTCGCACAGCTGGGCGGAGGCAAAGAACACGTCCATGGACGCGGCCTGGGCGGTGGTAAGGCCGGCCACCCGCTCCTGGAGCTTGTTCCAGGCAGCCAACGGGTAGAGCGTCAGGTTCTCCTTCACGCCCACCGCCAGGTAAAAGGTCTGTCCCAGCTCGTCCCGGAGCTTGGCAGGGACGATCAGGCGGCCGGCATTATCCACACTGTGCTCATAGGTGCCGGTCATGTTCATCCCTCCATTTCACTCCGAATTGATATAGAATTACTCCATTTCACTCCAATATCGCTTTCAGTATACTTCCTGCCTGTGGAAATTGCAAGACATTTTTTTCGTCAAAACTTAGCATTTCCAACGTTTTGACCGTTTTTTCCGGCATTGAAACGAGTGTTTCAGCGTCAAAACGGGCTGCATCCCATTTTATAGTGGCACCGCGCTCCCTCGCCCCAAGATATAGAGGACAGAGAATTTTTCCACAATCAATCGTTTTTACTGTAAATCTCCCATCATTTCCCTGCCGAGGCGGCGGACGCTTTCTCAAAACAAAAAATACACGGCGCGGCCTGCGGCCACACCGTGTATCGGCAATCTGCTGTTTTTCTTCCAGGGGTTATCTGCTGTCTATCCGGCTCACACGCCGTTGTCCGCCTCCGCGTCGTACATACGGGGATTGGCCGCGGGCGCTCCGGGATTGGGGGCGGCGCCCATGGCGGCGCGGAACTTCATGCGCACCTGCTTCATCTCGCCGTAGGCGTCGGACAGAGCCTCCTCCGTGCGGCGCATCACATCCTCGCAGTACTCGTTGGCGGTGCGGCGAATCTCCCGGGACTTGCTCTCCGCCTGGGCCATAAGCTCATTGGCCTTCTGCCGGGCCTGGTTCATGACCTGCTCCTCGCTGACCATCTGGCCGGCCTCGATCTCGGCGCGCTTGCGGATCTCCTCCGCCTCCCGCTTGGCCGCCGCCACGTACTCGTTGCGGGCATTGAGAATCTTCTTGGCCTCCGCCAGCTCCACCGGGAACTGGGCCTTGATGTCGTCGAGCAGGTCAAGGGCGCGGTCCCGCTCGATGACGCATTTGCCTGCGCTCAAGGGCGCATTTTTTGCCTCGTCGATCATGTCGAAGAGCATATCGACCAATTCTTCCACACCGGTTGCCATGTGTTCAGCTCTCCTTTCCAAGCATCATCCGGGTCTTTTCCTCCACGTCCCGGATGATCTGCCGGGGCACAAAGTCCCCCAGGTCCGCCCCGTACCGCGCCATTTCCTTTACCACACTGGAGCTTAAGTAGGCGTATTTGGGGCTGGTGTACAAAAAGACGGTGTCCAGCCGGGGGTTGAGCTTGGCGTTGACCATGGCCAGCTGAATCTCGGACTCGTAGTCCGACACCGCCCGCAGACCCCGCACCACCACCCGGGCCCGGTGCTCCCGGGCGTACTGGGCGACCAGGTCCTGGGAGGCGTCTACCTTCACGTTGGGCAGGCCCTCGGTGACACGCTCGATCAGGCGGATGCGCTCACCAGGGGTGAAAAGGCCGCTGCTCTTGCTGGAGTTGACGCTCACGCACACAATCAGCTCGTCGAACATGGCGGCGGCCCGCTTGATGATATTCAAATGCCCCAGGGTAATGGGGTCGAAGCTGCCGGGATAAATGGCTCGTCTCATGATGATACACTCCTGTGGCAGAGGGTCAGCTTGATCTGACCGTACCGGTATTCGCGCCCCCACCGGTAGGGCTCCGGCATGGCCGGCATGAGGCACTGGGCCGGGCTTTCGCAGATTATTATACCATTTCCCGCCACGATGTCAACGCCGGCGAGCAGTGTAAGGGCCCGCTCCAGATTTCCGGAGGCATAGGGCGGGTCGAGAAACACAAGGCCGTACTGCTTCCCCTTCGCCCGCTGGAGAAAGGCGGCGAAATCCTCCTGATAGAAGGCAGCGCGCTCGGAAAGGCGGCAGGCGCGGACATTGTCCCGCACAATCTTCATTGCCGCAGAGGAGGCGTCGACAAAGTCGCAGTGTGCCGCGCCCCGGCTCAATGCCTCGATGCCCAGCTGGCCGGTGCCGGCAAACAGGTCCAGCACCTGCCGGCCCTCAATGTCGAACTGGATGGCGCTGAACAGCCCCTCCTTCACCCGGGCGGTGGTGGGGCGGGTATCCATACCGGGCAGCTCTTTGAGCGGCTTGCCCCGGGCGCTGCCGGTGATGACGCGCATGGCGGTCTCTCCCCTTTTCAGACTTGAAAATGCCCCGGCGCATGCCGCCGGGGAGAAAAAAAGCGCCGCATCCGCGGCGCTTTTTCATCCCGATTACTCAGAGAAGTCGGAGCCGATCAGATCCACCAGTGCGTTGACCGCCGCTTCCTCATCAGAGCCCTCGGCAATGATGGAAATGGACGTCCCCTTCACGATGCCCAATGAAAGAACGCCCAGCAGGCTCTTGGCGTTGACACGGCGCTCATCCTTCTCCACCCAAATGGAACTTTTGAACTCGTTGGCCTTCTGGATAAAGAAGGTCGCGGGACGAGCGTGCAGACCCACCTGATTGTTGATCGTGGCCTCTTTCATATACATGTTGGTTCCCCCTCATCATAGCAGCAGGCCGCAGCGCGGCTGCCCGCTGTTCCCATAATAACACCTATGATACTGCGAATACAGCATACCAAATTTTTGCAGCACCGTCAATGGCATTTTACACAAATTCCACACAATGTCAGCCCTTCCGCTCTCCGAGGGGACGGGGGATTATCTCAGAGTAGCCACCGTAACACCATCCTCACGGCGCGGAGGCTTTCTGCGGAAAGCCTATCGCTGCGCGATGGCCGCGCCTTCCGGGGGAAACCGCGTTTCCCCCAGAGGCCCCCTTCCGCGCTCCGCGGGGACGGGGGATTATCTCAGAGTAGCCACCGTAACACCATCTTCCCCCTCACCATAGACGCCGGGGCGGAAGTCCTTCACATAGCGGCTGCGCTTGAGGTGCTCCCGCACGGCCTTGCGCAGGGCGCCGGTGCCCTTACCGTGGATGATGCGCACCGTCTCCAGCTTGCCCAGCAGCGCATCGTCCAGAAAGCGGTCCAGCTCGGAGAGGGCCTCGTCGGCCATCATGCCCCGCAGGTCGATCTCCGACTTGGCTGCCGCGGCGCGGAATTCGTGCTTGACAGACGCGGCGTGGCGCTTTTTATCCTTTTCGCTCTGCTTTTTCCGGGCGGTGGCCTCCTCCAGCACCCGCACCTCGTCCTGCCGGGCCTTGACCTTGAGGATGCCCGCCTGGAGCTGGAGGGTGCCGTCCCGGTTGACGGCCACCACCTCCGCCTGGGTGCCGGTTTTTAAAAGCTCCACCGTGTCCCCGGCCACGGCGTCCCGGCTGGGGGGCGGGGCGGGCAGGTCGGCGCGGGCGTCGCCCAGGGCGTCCTCCGCCTCGTTGAGCTGCCGGCGCAGGTCGGCCCGGCGCTGGTTGTCATCCAGGGCGGCGCCCTCCCTCTCCTGGCGGCGGCGCATGTCGTTGAGCTCCCGGAACACCCGGTCGGCGGTGTCCCGGGCCTCGTTGATGATGGCGCGGGCCTCCGCCTGAGCCTTTTCCGTAGCCTTGCGGCGCTCCTCCTCGATGCGCGCGCGGTACTCGTCCGCCTGGACCTTGGCCTGCTCCATCTCCCGGCGCAGCTGCGCTGCCTTCTCCTTCTCCCGCTCCATGGCCTGGCGCTGGATGTCCAGCTGGCTCAAAACGTCCTCAAAGCGGACGTTTTCCGCGTCGATGCGGTCGGCGGCCTTCTGGATGATGTAATCGGGCAGGCCCAGCCGCCGGGAAATAGCGAAGGCGTTGGACTTGCCGGGCACGCCGATGAGCACCCGGTAGGTGGGGGCCAGGGTCTCCACGTCGAACTCACAGGAGGCGTTCTCCACCCCGGGGGTGGACATGGCGTACACCTTCAGCTCGGCATAGTGGGTGGTGGCCGCCACAAGGCAGCCCATGGCCCGCACCGACTCGATCACCGCGGCGGCCAGGGCCGCGCCCTCCACCGGGTCGGTGCCGGCGCCCAGTTCGTCGAAGAGGATGAGGGCGTCCTGGTCGGCCTGCTCCAGAATGGCCACAATGTTCACCATATGGGAGGAGAAGGTGGACAGGGACTGGTCGATGGACTGCTCGTCGCCAATGTCGGCCAGCACCATGGAGCACACCTTGATGGTGGAGCCATCGGCGGCGGGGATGTGCAGGCCGCACTGGGCCATAAGGGTCAGAAGGCCCAGGGTCTTGAGGGTGACGGTCTTGCCGCCGGTGTTGGGGCCGGTGATGACCAGGGTATCAAAGCTGCTGCCCAGAGAGAGGTCGTTTCGCACGGCGGTCTTGGCATCCAGCAGGGGGTGGCGGGCCCGGTAGAGCTCGATGTGATCCCCCAGGGCGGGCTCCATGGCCCCTATCCGGGAGGAGAGCTTGCCCCGGGCGAAGATGGCGTCCAGCGCCACCAGCAGCTCATAGTCCTGCCGGATGCCGTCCTGGAAGCCGGCGCAGTCGGCGGAGAGCTCGGCGAGGATGCGCTCGATCTCCTTTTCCTCCCGGGCCTGGAGCTCCCGCAGCTCGTTGTTGGCGTTGACCACCCCCATGGGCTCGATGAAGAAGGTGCCCCCTGAGCCGGACACGTCGTGGACAAGGCCGGGGATGTCGTTTTTGTGCTCGCTCTTCACCGGCACCACGTAGCGGCCGCCCCGCATGGTGATGATGGCGTCCTGCAAGTATTTGGACTGGTTGGAGGAGATGAGGCGGTTCAAGACGTCCCGCACCTTGCTGGCGGCGGCGCGGATGTGCCGGCGGATGTCGGCAAGCTCCGGCGAGGCGCTGTCGGCGATCTCGTCCTCGCTCAGCACGCTGCCGGTGATCTTGTCCTCCAGAAAGCGGTTGGCGGAGAGGTTATAGAAGTAGCCGTCCAGCACGGTCTTGCCGGCGGCGTCGCCGGTGCCGTACTCCTTCACCGCGCGGGCGCAGCGCAGCACCTGGGCGATGTCCAGCAGCTCCCGGGTGTTGAGCGAGCCCCCCCGGTCCGCCCGCTGGAGGGCGGCGGCCACCGGCCGGATGCCGGCAAGGCTGGGGGTGCCCCGCTTGACCAGCATGTCGAAGGCGGCGGAGGTCTGCTTCTGAAGCCGGAGTACCTCGGTTTTGTCCGCGGAGGGCCGGGCACTGCGGCACAGCTCCTTGCCCTCGTCCGTCACCGCCTCGGCGGCGAGCAGCTCCAGCACCCGGGGCAGCTCCAGGGTATGAATGGATTTTTCAAATAATTCGGTCATGTCGTTACTCCCATGTCAGCCCTCCGGCGCTGCCGCCGAAAGGCTTTTGTAAAAATCAAGGGTGCGGAAGCCCCGCTCCAGCCGGGTCATGAGGTAGGCCTCCGACGCGTCGGCAAGCTGCCCCAGGGACGCCTCGTCGATGCGGAAGGAAAAAAGCCGCTTGGGGCTGCCGTAGAGGATGTGCCGCAGGGCGCCCACGGCGGCGCCGCTGAGGGGCATGGAGATGCCCTCCCCCACCCCGCTGCGGCACGCGGCGCAGTGGAGCACCCCCTCCCCCAGATGGATGCGGGGGTCCTCGGGCGTCTGCCTGCCGCACACGGCGCAGGCGTCCGCCATGGGCTCGTACCCGGCCAGGGCCATGGCGCGCCACTCGAAGGCGGCCTTGACCTGCCGGAGTGGCACATTCATGGCGTCCAGGGCGTGGAGGCTGTTAAGGATGAGGGAGAGAAGCTCCGGCTCGCTCTGCCCCTCCTCGCACAGCGCCTCGACGACCTCGGCAAAGTAGCTGCCCAGGGCGAGCTTGTCAAGGTCCCGCCGCACACCGCCAAACTGCCGCTGGGGCAGGGCCTCCTTCATCACCCAGCGGCCCTTGTATTCGTAGAGCGTCATCTCCGACCACACCAGCAGCTGGCAGGCTGCGGCAATGGGGCTGCCCTTCTTCCGGCAGCCCCGGGCGGACACGGTGAGCCTGCCCTCGTCGGCGGAGAGCACCGTGAGGATCTTATCCGATTCCTTATAGCTCACTTCCCGGAGCACAAGGGCCATGGTGGTCAGATGCATAAAAATCAGTCCTCAAGAAAACTGGCAGCAGCTGCAATGCAGTCTCTTCAATCCTCGGTGTATCCAAAATTGTGGATGGCGTTCACATTGTCCCGCCAGTTTTCCTTGACCTTGACCCAGGTCTCCAGATAGACCTTGGCGCCCATAAAGGCCTCCATGTCCTCCCGGGCCTGGGTGGAGATCTTCTTGAGCATGGCGCCCTTTTTGCCGATGATGATCCCCTTGTGGGACTCCTTCTCGCAGTAGATGGTCACGTGGCAGTCGATGATGTCGTTGTCCCGCTGGGAGAATTTCGTCACCTCCACGGCGGTGCCGTGGGGGATCTCCTTGTCCAGGCTGCGCAGCAGCTTCTCCCGGACGATCTCCGCCATGATCTGCCGCTCGGGCTGGTCGGTGACCACGTCGTCGGGGAAGAGCTGGGGCCCCTCGGGAATCCAGCCGGAGAGGACAGAGAGCAGCTCGTCCACCCCCTCGCCGGTGCGGGCGGAGATGGGCACCACCGCCGTCCAGTCGAAGGCCGCGGCATACACAGCGATGACGCCCAGCAGCTTTTCCTTCTCCACGGTGTCGATCTTGTTGATGACCAGGGCCGCCGGCACACCCAGGGTCTTGATGCGCCCGATGAGCTCCGCCTCGGCCTCGCCGATGCGGTCGATGGGCTCCACCAGCAGCATCACGCCGTCCACGTCGGCTACCGACTGGCGCGCCACCTTCACCATATAGTCCCCCAGCCGGGTTCGGGCCCTGTGCAGGCCCGGGGTGTCCACGAACACGAACTGGGTGTCCCCCCGGTTGAGAATGGCGCAGATGCGGTTGCGGGTGGTCTGGGGCTTGGAGGAGACGATGGCGATCTTCTCCCCCACCAGGGTGTTGGTCAGGGTGGACTTGCCCACATTGGGCCGGCCCACAATGCTGATGATACCGGATTTTTTGATTTCAGGCATAAAGATGATCCTCAACTTTCTTTTGTAGTGTTCAAAACGGCATTGAGCTTTTGCCGGTTCTGTCAAATAAATAGGTTCAGTCCTCCCGGGTGATGCCCAGCTCGCCCAGGATGGCCTCCTCCCGCGCGCGCATCCGGGCCTTCTGGGGGCCTTCGTCCAGATGGTCGTAGCCCAGCAGGTGGAGCACCGAGTGGACCACCAGATAGGCAAGCTCCCGCCGGTTGGAGTGGCCGTACTCCTTGGCCTGGGCGGCCACATGCTCCATGGAGATCACCATGTCCCCCAGCGGCACAAGGCCGGATCCGGGGTCGGCGTCCTCCGGCCCGGGCAGCGTGCCGGGGGTGAGCTCAAACTCCGGGAAGCTCAAGACGTCGGTGGCGCGGTCCACTCCCCGCATGTCAAGGTTAATCTGATGGATGGCCGCGTCGTCGGTGAAGAGCACGTCCACCTCGCAGGGAAAGTCCACCCCCTCCGCCGCCAGGGCGGTGCGGATGACCCGGCGGACAAAGGCGCGCTGGCTGTCGTTCACGCCGGGCACGTCGGCGGTGATGGGAATATCATGCCGCTTTGCCATCACTTTCTCCCCTTTCCTCCGGCGCGGCGCTCCTCGTCGTCCGCGTAGGCCCTGATGATGCGCTGCACGATCACATGGCGCACCACGTCCGCCTCTCCCAGGCGGCACACGGCGATGTCCTCCACCCCCCGGAGCACCCGCATGGCCTCCTTCAGGCCAGAGACCTTGTCCGCCGGCAGGTCGATCTGGGTGATGTCGCCGGTGATGACGATCTTGGAGCCGAAGCCCAGCCGGGTGAGGAACATTTTCATCTGCTCCCGGCTGGTGTTCTGGGCCTCGTCCAGGATGATGAAGGAGTCGTCCAGCGTCCGGCCGCGCATATAGGCAAGGGGGGCCACCTCGATGTTGCCCCGCTCCAGATATTTCTGATAGGTTTCCGCCCCCAGCATGTCAAAGAGGGCGTCGTACAGCGGCCGGAGATAGGGGTCCACCTTGCTCTGGAGGTCGCCGGGCAGAAAGCCCAAGCGCTCCCCCGCCTCCACCGCGGGCCGGGTGAGAATGATGCGGTTGATCTGCTTTTCCCGGAAGGCAGCCACCGCGGCGGCCACGGCAAGATAGGTCTTGCCCGTGCCGGCGGGGCCCACCCCGAGGGTGACGGTATTTTTCTTGATGGCCTCCACATACTGCTTCTGGCCCAGGGTTTTTGGCTTGATGGGCTTGCCCTTGGCGGTGACGCACACCACATCACCGGCCAGGCGGGCGATCTTTTCCTCGTTGCCGCTGCGCACAAGCTCGATGATGTAGCGCACGTTCTGCTCGCCGATGGCCTCGCCCTTGGACGAGAGGGTGAGCAGGCCCTCGATAGCCTTCACCGCCCACATCACGTTCTCCCCATCGCCGCTGATCTTCAGGCTGGACTCCCGGTTGACCACCGATACGCCCAGCTCCCGCTCGATAAGCCGTATATTTTCATCGAACATCCCGAAGAGGTTGATGGCCTGCTCCATGCGTTCGATGCTGATGCTCTGCTCTGTCATGGCTGACACTCCTTTTGTATAGGCTGCTTCGTCCTATTCGCCGCCCCGGATCCGGCCGGTGCGGCCCGCGCGCTCCACGGTGCGGCCGATCTGCTCCTCACACTCGGCCAGCATGGTCACGGTAAGCACTCCGCCCTCCGCCGAGGTGAGAAAGTCGGTGCGCAGGGCGCTGCCCTCCCCTGCCGTTAAAATCTCCTCCAACTGCCCGAGCAGCGCGCGCCGCAGCAGCTCCTCTGCCGCCGCTTGGTCTATGCTGCGCTCCTCCAGGGTGTATTCCCGCAGCGTCTCCCGCCGCCACACCACAGGCAGCTGCGCCCCGAACACCGTCAGGGGCTTCCATTCGGTTATTTTATCATACTTGGGATAGGAAATTCCACTCTTTCCATAAAAATCCGCGTCCAGCCACAAAATTCTCGCCCCCCGGCGCACCGTCTCCCGGCCGGTGTAGACCTTGACGGCGGCGGAGAGGGGGATGACCGCTTTCAGGGTGCGCCAGGTGCGGGCGCGCACCGTCCCGGCGGCCCGCACCAGAAGGGTGCCCGGGTCGTCGCCCCCCTCCGGGTAGCGCAGCTGCACATCCCCGGAGATGAGTACCTCCCCCCGGGCCACCGTGTCCCCGTCCTCAAAGCGGGCCGCGCCCGCCGCCGGGTGGATGTCCAGGATGATGCCGTCCGCCGCGGCCACAACGTCCGCCGGCACGTCCTCCCGCAGCACCTCCGGCGCTTGGGTTTCCTCCCGCACCACCACCTCCAGCCGGGTGCCCGAGCGGTTCACCGCCAGGAAGGACAGCTCCGGCAGGCCCAGCAGCGCCTCGTTTGCGATGGCCGTGCGGTCCAGGGCCGGGGCGTACACTCCCGGGCGCACCCCCAGGCGCTGAAGCTCGGAGAGGATGACCGCCGTGGGCACCGTCTTGTTGCCCGTCACCTCCACCGTGAGCACGAACTGGGACAGCACTACCGCCGAGAGCAGCGCAAGGCCCAGCCCGACGGCAAAGCCATGGCGGTGCCGCCAGCGCGCGGCGGCGGCCGGAACGCCCCGGCTGCCCACCGTCTCCAGGGTGCACATGGCCCGGCCGGCCAGATCCTCAAACCGGCGGCGGTCACGCCAGCGCACCCGGATGGTGAAGGCCGTCTCGCTCTCCCAACGAAGCCCCCAGAATGGCACCCGGCACTGGGCGGCCAGGTTCACAAGCCGCTCGGGGAAGGCCCCCTCCGCCCGCAGCAGCACATAGCCCAGAAGAAAATTGACAAGCCGCTTCATGGCCCCTCACCCCAGCTCTATGGCGCAGATGCTGCCGGTGATGAGCAGCTGTGTCTGGTTCATGGCCCGCAGCTCCAGCCCCTCGCCCCGCACCCGCACCACCATCTTTCCGCCGGAGATGTGGATCTCCCGGGTGCCGTAGGCGAGAATGCCCTTGTGATACTCCATGCGCAGCTCCCGGTCGCCCAGCAGCTCCAGCCGGGGCAGGCCGCCCACCGCGTCCCCCGGCAGCTCCAGCGCCTGGGAGAGTTTTTCCGTCAGCCCTACCTTCCGCTCCATGCCCATCACCTCCCGAAAGCATATGAAAAGGGAGCGGACATCTTGCCTGTCCGCCCCCTTGAGCCTGTCTGAAGGATGTATTTCCCCGCCGAACGCCCCGGCGGGCCTTACCACTTGTTCTCCACCTTTTCCGCAAAGCCGGGCAGACCGTCCACCTCCACGCAGGTGCCGTCGTCCAGAAAGGCCCGGCCGTAGAACAGACCGAACACCTGGTGCTGGTCGCTTTTGAGCAGCTTGAGGTCGGTGCAGGCCGCCCGGTCCAGCACAGGGCGGAACTCCAGCTCCAGCCGGCCCTCGCTGTCGGTGAAGGCCCAGGGGCGGAGATAATCCTCCCGGCCATCCCGCATGGGGATATGGAAGGTCACGTCGGCGAGCTTGTGGGCCCGGCCGTGATAGAAGAGCATATTTTCGCTGGCCGCCGCCGTGTCGCCGAAGCCGTAGCCCAGGTTGAAGCCGAAGGGCACGCCGCCGGCAAGGCCCGAGGCGGAGCTCCAGTACCAGGTGTTGTGATAGGTCCACACCCCCCGGCCCCAGTCCAGCACACCGAAGGATTCCGCCGGGTCGAACTCATACTGCCGCTCTCCGATGGTCACCCGGCCGGAGGCGCGCATGCAGTTGATTTTCTGGTTGTAGTAGAAATGGCCCGCCTTCCGGAAGGGGGTGCAAATGACCATGGACTCCTCCGGCTCGTCGGTGAGGGTGAGGTGGACATCGATGGCGTCGCCGCCCCGGAAGCGGTCCATGTGGGCGGTGAGGGTGCGCACGCCGCCCCCCACCTGGAAGGCCAGGGCATAGCCCTTGCCGGAGATGGCGGACACCCCCCGCTCCGAGGTGGGCGGCAGGTTGGTGCGGCCCATGGGAAAGGCCCGCATGGGGCTCTTCGTCACCTGCCAGGGCTCCCCCTCAAAGAACAGAAAGGAGATGGAGTCCAGGCCCATATAGCCGTTGTCCGCGATGGTCAGCGCCACGCCGAAGCGGCTGTTGCCCACATAGTAGTAGTCCCATTCCTTCAGGCGCAGGGCGCTTTTCTTCACAAGCTTCCGGTCATACACCGGCAGCAGGCGCTTGGCGTAGCCCGCGCAGGTCAGGTTGCCCCGGCTGTCCAGCAGGGGGATGGAGTGCGTAATCTCGTACTGCATCGAATCATCCTCTCCCCAGATTCAGGCCGTGCCTGTCTGCCCTTATTATACGGCGCGCGGGCCGGACAGGCAAGATATTTCCGATGGGAGCATAGAGTTTCCTCATAAGATGATCCAAGGTGCGGAGGTGGGCGCATGTTTCAGATTCTCAAGCGGCAGTGGCTGCGGGACCTTTTGCTGGGCGCGGGGCTGCTGCTCTTCGGCGCGGGGCTGGTGGCCGCCCCGGGGGAGGCCATTGCCGGGGCGAAGGAGGGGCTCGGGCTGTGCGGCAACGTGATCGTGCCGTCCCTGTTCCCCTTCTTCGTGCTCTCCGCCCTGGCGGTGGACCTGGGCCTTGCCGCCTGCCTGGGCCGGGCCATGGAGGGGGTGATGCGGCCGCTGTTCCGGGTGAACGGCTGCTGCGCCGCCGCCGTGGTGATGGGCTTTGTGGGGGGCTACCCCGTGGGGGCGCGCACGGCGCTGGGGCTCTACCAACAGGGGCTGTGCTCCCGGGATGAGGCCGAGCGGCTGCTGGCCTTCTGCAACAATTCCGGCCCGGCCTTTATCCTGGGGGTGGTGGGGGCCGGGGTGTTCGGAAGCGGCCGGGTGGGGCTGCTGCTCTACCTGACCCATGCGCTGTCCTCCTTGCTGGTGGGGCTGCTGTTTCGCTTTCACGGCGCGCCCCCCGGCCGCGCCGGAGCGGGCGGTGCCGCCCGGCCGCAGTTCAAGGCTGTCCGGGCAGGGGCGGCCTTCACCGGCGCGGTGGGCAAGGCCCTGCAGTCCACCTTGAATATCTGCGCCTTTGTGGTGTTTTTCTCGGTGATGCTGCGGCTGCTTGCCGCCTTCGGGGTGCTCTCCGCCGCGGCGCGGCTGCTGGGGCTGTTCGGCGTGGGGCCGGAGTGGGCCCGGCGGCTGGTGGCGGGGCTGCTGGAGCTGTCCTCCGGGGTGGCGTCCCTGGCCGGCGCGGGCGCGGGCGGCGTTCCCATGGCGGCGTTCATGCTGGGCTGGGCGGGGCTGAGCGTCCACTGCCAGGTACTCTCCTTTCTTGCCGACAGCGGCCTTGGCGTGCGCACCTATCTGCTGGGAAAGCTCTGCCACGGCGCCATCGCCGCCGCCCTGACCTGGGCGTTCACCCGTCTTTTCCCTCTGGACGCGCCGGTGAGCGCGTACCTTGCCGACCAGGCGAGGTCCATCGCGGGGGCGGACTTCTCCTCCGCCCTTGCCATCTCCACCGCCTCCGCCTTCGCCCTGTGGGCCGTCCTGACGGCGGTGTGCGCCCGGGTGGTAAAAAAAAGTTGTGGAAAATCCGCCCTTCCTGGTCTATAATAGGGAAAACGGCCGCAAGGCCTTTGGGGAGGGCTGGCAATGCTGTTTGACAAGGATATGGAGCCCCGCTGCGCCTACTGCAAGCGGGGGGCGAACCTGGGGGAGGACCGGGTCATGTGCCTGAAAAAGGGCATTGTCCCCGCCGGCGGCTCCTGCCGCGCCTTCCGGTACGACCCCCTCAAGCGGGTGCCCCCCAAGCCCCTCCGCCCGGATTTCTCCAAGCTCCGGGACGAAGATTTTGTCCTGTAAGCGGAGGCGCCGCCGATGAAAAAATATCTGCCAAGCGCCGTAATGCTCCTGCTCTTCGAGACGGTGGCCGTCACGCTGTGGCTGACAAAGGGCAACCTCTTCTACCTCTTCAATTTCAGCTACATCGGCGCTTCCATCGCGCTCGGGATTCTCCTGTTCATCCAGAAGCACCCCAAAGCCCGCCGGGTGACCCAGCTGCTGGTGGGGCTCTACATGCTCGTCTACCTGGGGCTCATCTGCCGGGAGAACATGCAGATCGAGGGTTTCTGGTACTATCTCTTCACCGGCGTATTCGAGGCGGCCACCATCCACTACGCGGTGGCCAAAATCTTCGGCCCGCTGCTCTTCGGCCGGGGCTGGTGCGGCTACGCCTGCTGGACGGCCATGGCGCTGGACTTTCTTCCCTACAAGGTGCCCCGGTCCCCCCGGAGAAGGCTGGGCTGGCTGCGGTATGTCACCTTTGCCGCCTCCCTGCTCTTTGTGGGGGCGCTGTTTCTCTTCCGGGTGGACGGCCTTGAGACCATCATGTTCCGCGCCTTTCTCATCGGCAACCTTGCCTACTACGCCGCCGGCATCGCCCTGGCCCTCCTCTTCCGGGACAACCGGGCCTTCTGCAAATATCTCTGCCCCGTCACGGTGTTTCTCAAGCCCATGAGCTATTTCTCCCTCATCCGGGTGAAGTGTGACAAGTCAAAGTGCGTCTCCTGCGGCAAATGCCGCCGGGTATGCCCCATGGAGGTGGACATGACGGACAACAGCCGCCGGCGCAAAAACGGCACCGAGTGCATTCTGTGCCTTGAATGCGCCCGGGCCTGCCCCAAGGACGCCCTGTGACCCAAAAACAGCGCTCCCCCACATATAAAACGGCCGGGCTGTCGGTACGCACCCTTTTGTGCGCCGACGACCCGGCTTTTTCATTCGGATACGCCCCGAAGCACCCCCCAACCCGCACCGGCATAGCCTGTGGTGTGATCATTTCAACGGGAGGTCTTTTTTATGGAGCAAATCCAGTATTTTCTGGGGGCAAACTCCCCCTCCGGCTTTTATTCTCTCTACGCCCACCTGCTGCCCGACGAGGGGGCGGAGGGCATTTTCATTCTAAAGGGCGGGCCGGGCTGCGGCAAATCGTCCTTCCTGCGGCGCGTTGCCCGCCATGCCCAGGCGGCGGGGCAGCGCTGCGTCCTCGTCCCCTGCTCCGGCGACCCGGACTCGCTGGACGCCCTCATTCTGCCCGAGCTGGGCGTGGCCATCGCCGACGGCACCGCCCCCCACGTCATTGAGCCCCGCTATCCCGGCGCGGTGGACAGCTACATAGACCTGGGCCGGTTCTACGACCGCCGGGGCCTTGCCCCCCTCCGGCAGGACATCATCGACGCTGCCGACGGCTACAAGGCCCAGTACACCCGGGTCTACCGGTGTCTGGACGCCGCGGGCGCCCTGCGCCGGGACCGGCGGGAGCTGATCCTCACCCCCGCCCTGCGCGCACGCCTCGCAAAGCGCGCCGCCGGCATCATCCGCCGGGAGATCAAAAAAAACGGCGGCAGCCGGGGCACGGCAGCCCCCCGGTTCCTCTCCGCCGTGACCTGCCGGGGCAGGCTCTGCCTGTGGGAGACGGTGGGCGCCCAGGCCCGGCGGGTCTACGAGCTCTCCGACCCCTACGGCGTGTCCCACGAGCTGCTCTCCCCCATCCTCGCCGCGACGCTGGAGGCCGGCCACGATGCGGTCGCCTGCCCCGACCCCATGGCGCCGGATCGGCTTGCCCACCTCATCCTGCCCGGGGCGGGCCTTGCCTTTGTCTCCTCCGCCCCCGGCATGGCCTATCCCCAACGGCCCTACCGCCGCCTGCGGCTGGACGCCATGGCAGACCCGGAGCTGTGCCGTGCCAACCGGGCCCGGCTGCGCTTCTCCCAGAAGGTGGCCGCCGCCCTGGAGGACGAGGCCGTCTCCGGCCTTGCCAGAGCAAAAGAGGCCCATGACGCGCTGGAGGCCCTTTATAACCCCCACGTAGACTTCGACGGCGTCTATGCCGCCGCCGACGCCCTGGCCGCCCAGCTTCTGGAGCCTACAGCCAGTCCGCAATAACGTCCCGCAGGGCGCAGGGGGACACGTCCCCGCCGGTCAGGCGCTCCACCAGCTCGTCAATGCGGGGGATGCTGGTGGTGATATGTACCACCTCGTCGCTCTCGCCGGTGAGCTCCTCCGTCACCCGCACGCCATAGCTTTCGCAGGAAAAGGCGCCCACATCCATCTCGTCGATGAGGATGCTGTAGCGGCAGCGATGCATGCCGCCGTTCTCGTCCCGGTGCTCCCTCCTGCAGACCATCATTTCTCGCAAGCTCTTCGCCTTCCTTCCTCTCTCCCTTAGTATGGCGGAAAAAGAGCCCGTTTTTCAAGTAAAACCGTCCGCACCCTTTCGTCATTTTTCGACACAGGGCACAAGATATGCGTCTTCATCCGCCGGAAATTGCAAGATATGGAAAAAGCACAAATTTTACCGCTGAATTTCTGCATATGATACAAAAAGCGTCCCGCACCGAAAATGGCGCGGGACGCTTTGCTTTTGACAAAAATCAGCCCTTGGAAGCCTTGTAGGCCTTGATGGCCTCTACGAGCATGGGGCCGACCTTGAACAGGTCGCCGGTGATGCCGTAGGTGGCCACGTCGAAGATGGGAGCGCTGCCGTTCTTGTTCACGGCGATGATGCACTCGGAATCCTGCATGCCGGCCAGGTGCTGGATGGCGCCGGAGATGCCCAGAGCCACATAGATCTTGGCGTGGACGGTCTTGCCGGTCTGGCCCACCTGATGGTCGGCGGCGATGAGGCCGGCGTCCACCACGGCACGGGAGGCGCCCACGACGCCGCCGAGCACGTTGGCCAGCTCCTCCGCGATCTCAAGGCCGCGGCGAGGATCGGCGCTGATGCCGCGGCCCACGGCCACGACCACGTCGGCGCCAACCAGGTCCACCAGCTTCTTGGCGGACTTCTTGATCTCGATGAGGTCAACATGGATGTCCTCGGGGACAAGCTTCACATCCACCTTTTCCAGCACGGTCTTGGCGGCGTGGGCCTCGTCGAAGGCCTGGGTCTGCATCACGCCGGGACGGACGGTGGACATCTGGGGACGGTAGTTGGGGCAGATGATGGTGGCCATCAGATGGCCGCCGAAGGCGGGACGGGTCATCTTCAGGTTACGGTTGTCCTCAAACTTGGTGTTGTCCACATCAATGGTAGAGGTGGTCTTGAGGAAGGCCTTGTACTTCTCCACATCCACGTCCAGGTGGGTGCAGTCGGCGGTCAGGCCGGTCTCCAGGCGGGCAGCCACGCGGGGGCCCAGGTCGCGGCCGATGTTGGTGGCGCCGATGAGGAACACCTCGGGCTTCTTGTCCTCCACCAGCTCGCAGATAACCTTGGTGTAAGCGTCGGTGGTGTAGTCCTTCAGCAGGGGATGGTCGCAGATATAAACGCGGTCAGCGCCGTAGCCGCCCAGGGCCTTGGCGTACTCCTCGTTGACATGGTCGCCCAGCAGCACGCCGCACAGCTCAACGCCCAGGTCGTCGGCCAGCTTGCGGCCCTCGCTGAGCAGCTGATAGCCGGTGCCCAGGATGACGCCGTCACGCTGCTCGCAGAATACCCACACGCCCTTGAAGGCGGCGGTGTCTTTACTATTGAAAGCCATATGTAACGCTCCCTTCTCTTAAATGATGTGCTTCTCGCCCAGGATGGACACCAGCTTCTCGCAGGTCTCCTTGTCAGCACCCTCCAGCATGGTGCCGGCGCCCTTCACCGGCGGGGAGAAGGACTTGTAAACCTGGGTGGGAGAGCCCTTCAGGCCCACGGTCTCCAGGGCGATGAGGGGATCGTCAGACAGGGCGTTGAAGTCCAGCACACTGTAAGGCTTGGCATAGCAGCCCATGATGCCGGGCACGCTCATGTAGCGGGGGGTGTTGAGCTCCTTGATGCAGGTGAGCAGGCAGGGAGTCTGGACCTTGATGGTCATGTAGCCATCCTCCAGGGCGCGGCGCACGGTGAGCTCGCCGTCCTTGTACTCGATACCGGTCACATAGGTGACCTGGGGGATGTTCAGCTTCTCAGCGATCTGGGGGCCCACCTGGGCGGTGTCGCCGTCGATGGCCTGGCGGCCGCAGAAGATGATGTCGTCCTTCTCAACGCCGATCTTGCGGATGGCGGCGGTGAGGGTGGAGGAGGTGGCGTAGGTGTCGGCGCCGCCGAACTCGCGGGCGGACACCAGCACGGCCTCGTCGGCGCCCATGGCCAGGCACTCACGGAGCATGGACTCGGTGGGGGCGGGGCCCATGGAAACCACGACCACCTTCACATCGGGGTTCTGGTCCTTGATCTGGAGGGCGGCCTCCAGAGCGTTCATATCATCAGGGTTAGAGATGGTGTCCATGGCCGCGCGGTCCATGGTGCCGTCAGCCTTGACGGCCACCTTGCCGGAGGTGTCGGGCACCTGCTTGACACAGACAATGATTTTCATAATGCTTTCTCCCTCCAGTTCTTACTTAACACCCAGCGCGCCGGAGATGACCATGCGCTGGACTTCGGACGTACCCTCGTAGATCTCGGTGATCTTGGCGTCGCGCATCATGCGCTCCACGGGGTAGTCGCGGGTGTAGCCGTAGCCGCCGAAGAGCTGCACGGCGCGGCGGGTCACATCGCTGGCGGCCTCGGCGGCGAAGAGCTTGGCCATGGCGGCGTCAGCGGAGTAGGGCTCGCCGTTCTGCTTCTTGCAGGCAGCAGAGTAGACAAGGTACTTGGCAGCCTCCATCCGGGTGTGCATATCGGCCAGCTGGAACTGGGTGTTCTGCTGCTGGGAGATGCGCTTGCCGAACTGGACGCGCTCCTTGGTGTAGGCAATGGCCTCCTCAACGGCGCCCTCGCCGATGCCCAGAGCCTGCGCGGCAACGCCGATACGGCCGCCGTCCAGGGTCTTCATGGCGATCTTGAAGCCGTTGCCCTGCTTGCCCAGCAGACGGTCGCCGGGGATGACGCAGTTCTCAAAAATCAGCTCGCAGGTGGAGGAGCCGCGGATACCCATCTTCTTCTCGTGCTTGCCCACGGAGAAGCCGGGGTCGGTGCGCTCCACGATGAAGGCGGAGATTTCCTTGGACTTGCGGCCCTTCTTATCCACCACGGTGCCGGTGACGGCGATGATGATGAACACGTTGGCGTAGCCGGCGTTGGTGATGAAGATCTTGGAGCCGTTGAGCACCCAGTTGCCGTTCTCGTCCTTGACGGCGGTGGTCTGCTGGCCCTGGGCGTCGGTGCCGGCGCCGGGCTCGGTCAGGCCGAAGGCGCCCAGCCACTCGCCGGAACAGAGCTTGGGCAGGTACTTCTCCTTCTGGGCGGGAGTACCGTTCTCAAAGATGGGGGCGCAGCACAGGCTGGTGTGGGCGGAGATGATAACGCCGGTAGTGGCGCACACCTTGCTCATTTCCTCAACAGCCATGACATAGCTGAGCACGTCGGCGCCAGCGCCGCCATACTCCTTGGGGAAATAAATGCCCATCATGCCAAGCTTCGCCATCTTCTTGACGGTCTCCTCGGGGAACATCTCCTCCTCGTCCACCGTGGCAGCCAGGGGCTTTACTTCGTTCTCCGCAAACTCACGGAAGAGCTTGCGGAGCATTTCCTGTTCCTTGGACAGTTTGAAATCCATGAAAAAATGCCTCCTTAATATATAAGTCCAGGCAGGGAGCTTGCGCTCCCTGCCTGTTGGAGCTCTAAGTCTTACTTGCTGTAATCAAAGAAGCCGCGGCCGGTCTTGCGGCCCAGGTGGCCGGCGCGAACCATCTTGCGCATGAGCAGGGAAGCGCGGTACTTGGGATCGTGGGTCTCATTATAGAGGGTGTCCATAATGGCAAGGCACACGTCCAGGCCGATGAGGTCGCCCAGAGCCAGGGGGCCCATGGGATGGTTGGCGCCCAGCTTCATGGCGGTGTCAATGCCCTCGGCGGTGGCCACGCCGGTGTACAGCAGGTCGCAGGCCTCGTTGATCATGGGAACCAGAATCTTGTTGACCACAAAGCCGGGGGCCTCGGCCACCTCAACGGGCTCCTTGCCGATCTCCACGGACAGGTCGTAGATGGCCTTGAAGGTCTCGTCGGAGGTGTTGGCGCCGCGGATGACCTCCACCAGCTTCATGACGGTGGCGGGGTTGAAGAAGTGCATGCCGATGAAGCGGTCGGCCCGGCCGGTGGCGGCGGCGATGGCGGTGATGGAGATGGAAGAGGTGTTGGAGGCCAGGATGGTCTCCGGCTTGCAGATCTTGTCCAGCTCAGCGAAGATGCTCTTCTTGATGTCCAGGTTCTCGATGGCGGCCTCTACCACCAGGTCGGCGTCGGCGGCCAGGCCCAGGTCGGTGGTGAAGGTGATCTTGCCGGTGATGGCGGCCTTGCCGGCCTCGTCCAGCTTGCCCTTGGCCACCAGCTTGTCAAGGCCCTTGTTCAGCCGGGCCTCAGAAGCCTTGATGATCTCGTCCTTGATGTCGCGCACTACAACGTCAAAGCCCTTCTTGGCAAAGACCTGAGCGATGTCCAGACCCATGGTGCCGCCGCCGATGACTACTACTTTCTTCATAATGAAATCCTCCGTTTCAATCTTAAATAATCGCTTTCGCGTATGTTTACATTGAATTACTTGTTCTGGAAATTCTTTTCTTTCCGCTTCTCCAGAAAAGCGCCCATGCCCTCGTTCTTATCCTCGGTGCCGCAGGTCACGCCGAAGGCCTCGGCCTCGAAGGCGCTGCCGGTGGCAATGTCGGTCTGCATGCCCATGCGGATGCACCGCTTGGACTCGGCCACCGCGATGGGGGCGTTGGCACAGATGGCGTCGGCAAGCTCCATGGCCTTGTCCATGAGCTCCTCGGGGGCATACACCTCGCTCACAAGGCCAATCTCCTTGGCCTCTGCAGCGCCGATGGTCTTGGCGGTGAGGATGAGCTCCATGGCCTTGGAAATGCCCACAATCCGGGGCAGCCGCTGGGTGCCGCCGAAGCCCGGGGTGATGCCCAGCCCCGTCTCGGGCTGGCCGAACTTTGCCTTCTCGCTGGCAAGGCGGATGTCGCAGGCCATGGCAAGCTCGCAGCCGCCGCCCAGGGCAAAGCCGTTCACCGCCGCGATGACGGGTACCGCCAGATTCTCCAGCCGCAGGAACACCCCGCCGCCGTGGACGCCGAAGCGCTTGCCGTCCACCGAGGAGAACTCCTTCATCTCCGCGATGTCCGCCCCGGCCACGAAGGACCGGCCCGCGCCGGTGAGCACCACCGCGCGCACATCCTTGGACTCCTCCACCTGGGCGATGGCCGCCTCCAGGTCGCACAGAACCTGGGTGTTGAGCGCGTTGAGCGCCTCCTGCCGGTCGATGGTCAGCACCGCCACCGCACCCTTCTGCTCATACTTTACATATGACATATTCGTTCCTCCTTGAATGAACTGTGGAGCTGCGGCAGCGCCGTCAGCCCTGGTCCTCGCCCCGAAATGGGGCCGCTTCCCGCAGGGGAATGCCCCCGCAGCCTGGGATCGTTCTGCTCTGCAAAGGTTGTTACTTTTTTAACAAATATATGCCGTCAAAAAGCCGCTCGCTGATGCCGCGGCTTTATATGGTTAAGTATAGCCCTGTTGCAAAAAAAAAGCAAGCGCCGTTTGTTAACCTTTTAACGGATTGTGCGACAAATTTTGCCGTACATTCCGCTTGTTTTTTGACACAATATACAATCCGCGGCAAAATGCACCCATTTTTGCCTGATCAGGCGGAAAAATCCTCCTTCCGCCCGACCCCGCCCTGCCGTTATTTGCCTTATCTTCATTTTTGTACACCTGGACAGAAGTGATAATTGCATTTTGGAAAAAATATGCTATACTATATGATAAGCTGGTCTGGGCTGTACGCAGCCAATCCAACAGGCCCGAAATTTTAGGAGGTATTATTTTGCCCGCCGACGACCCATTATTGCCGAAACTGCTGATTCTGATCGTACTTATTCTGATCAACGCCTTTTTCGCAGCGGCAGAAATCGCCGTCATCTCCCTGTCCGAAACCAAACTGAAGAAGCAAGCCGAGGACGGCGACAAAAAGGCCAAAAAGCTCCTGGCCCTGACCCAGGCGCCGGACAATTTCCTGTCTGCCATCCAGATTGCCATCACCCTGGCCGGCTTCCTCTCCTCCGCCTTCGCCGCCGACAGCTTTTCCGATATGCTGGTGCGCTGGCTCATCGAGGATAAGGGCTTCACCGCCATTCCCGCCGGGACGCTGAACACCATCATGGTGGTGCTCATCACCATCGTGCTCTCCTACTTCAGCCTGGTGCTGGGCGAGCTTGTCCCAAAACGCATCGCCATGAAAAAGACCGAAAAGGTCGCCCGCTTCACCGTGGGCGCCGTCACCGCCGTGGCCACCATATTCCGCCCGGTGATCTGGCTTTTGTCCAAGTCCACCAACGGCGTGCTGCGCCTGCTCCACATCGACCCCAAGGCCGATGAGGAAAACGTCAGTGAGGATGAAATCCGTATGATGGTGGATTTGGGCGAGGAACGGGGCGCCATCGAATCCTCTGAGAAGGAGCTCATTGAAAATATCTTCGAATTCAACAATACCACCGCCGAGGACGTGATGATCCACCGCACCGACATGGTCATGGTCTGGGTAAGCGACACCCGGGACGACATTCTCGCCTCCATCCGGGAGTCCGGTCTGTCCCGCTTCCCCGTCTACGAGGAGGACGCAGACGACATCATCGGCATTCTCAACACCCGGGACTACCTGCTCAACGCCCAGCAGAGCCATCCCAAGGCCCTGCGGGAGCTGCTGCGCCCGGCCTACTTTGTACCCGAATCGGTGCGCACCGACGTACTCTTCCGGGACATGCAAAGCAAAAAGGTTCACATGGCCATTGTGGTGGACGAGTACGGCGGCACCTCCGGCCTTGTCACCATGGAGGACCTGCTGGAGGAAATCGTGGGCAACATCTACGACGAGTTTGACCCCCAGGAGGAAAAGGACATCGAAAAGCTGGGCGACAACCTCTGGCGCATCTCCGGCTCCTGCGAGCTGGGCGCGGTGGCCCAGGCCCTGGACCTCGAGATTCCCGAAAGCGAGGAATATGACACCCTGGGCGGGCTGATCTTCGCCCAGCTGTCCGTCATCCCCGAGGACGGCAGCCAGTGGGAGGTGGACGCCTGCGGCCTGCACATCCAGGTGCAGAGCTTTACCGACCGCCGGGTGGAATGGGCCCTGGTGTCCAAGCTGGAACCGAAAAAAGACGAGAGCGAGGAGGCCTCCAACGCCGACTGACCCTGCGCCCCCGTCATCCCGCAAAGAAGCGCCGCGGGGCCGAATTGGCCCCGCGGCTTTCTGCATTCTCCCATCCGCGGCGGAAAAACATTGCTGTTGTCAAATGCCCGGGAACATAGTATGATAGAGTCGAATGATTATATATTATAAATTCAAAACCGGCTTTATCAGCATAGAGCCGGCCCGGGAGGAAATCCTATGAGAAAAACAAAGATTATCTGCACCCTGGGCCCCGCCTCCAGCGACTCCGCAACCCTCGAACAGCTGCTGCGCGCCGGCATGGACGGCGCCCGCTTCAACTTCTCTCATGGCACCCACGAGACCCATCTGGCCCTGCTCACCCGCCTCAAGCATGTGCGGGACAGCCTGGGCCTTGCCTGCGCCACCATTCTGGACACCAAGGGCCCGGAAATCCGCATCTGCACCTTTGTCTCCGACAGCGTGACCCTTGCCCAGGGCGCGCCCTTCACTCTCACCACCCGGGACGTCCCGGGGGACGAAACGCAGGTGTCCGTCACCTATGAAAACCTCCACCATGAGCTCTCCCCCGGCTGCCGCGTCCTCATCGACGACGGCCTTGTGGAGCTGCGGGTGGATGAAATTTCCGGGCAGGACATCCACTGCACCGTCGTCACCGGCGGCGCACTCTCCAATCACAAGAGCATCAACATTCCGGACGTGTCCATCGCCCTGCCCTCCCTCACCGACCGGGACCGGGACGACCTGCGCTTTGCCGTAGAGCATGACTTTGACTATGTGGCCGCCTCCTTTGTGCGCCGGGCGGACGATGTGGTGCAGGTGCGCGCCGCCCTGCGGGAGTACGGCGGGGCGGACATCGGCATCATCGCCAAGATCGAAAACCGGGAGGGCGTGAACAACCTCGACGAAATCATCGCCGCCGCCGACGGCATTATGGTGGCCCGGGGCGACCTGGGGGTGGAGATTCCCGCCTGGGAGGTGCCTGTGCTGCAAAAGCGGATGATTAAGGCCGCCGTCCACGCCGGCAAGCACGTCATCACCGCCACCCAGATGCTCGACTCCATGATCCGCAACCCCCGGCCCACCCGGGCGGAGGTATCCGACGTGGCCAACGCCGTGTTTGACGGCAGCAGCTGCGTCATGCTCTCCGGCGAGACCGCCTCGGGCAAGTACCCGGTGGAGGCTCTGCGCACCATGGCCGAGGTGGCCCAGGCCGCGGAGCAGGCCACCGACTACTGGAAGCGCTTCCGGGCCATCCCGCTGGAGCTGACGTCCTCCATCACCGACGCCATCAGCCACACCAGCTGCCTGACCGCCATGGACCTGGGGGCCGCCGCCATCCTCACCCCCACCCAGGCGGGCTACACCGCCCGGATGATCTCCCGCTTCCGCCCCGGCTGCCCGGTGATTGCCATGACCACCGAGGAGCGTGTGCGCCGGCAGCTGGCCATCGTCTGGGGGGTGACGCCGTGCCTGACGGGAACGGTGGACTCCACCGACCGCATCTTCTCCCTGTGCGTGAACACCGCCAAGAAGGAGGGCCTTGTCAAGGCCGGGGACACGGTAGTCATCACCGCAGGCGTCCCCATCGGCAAGAGCGGCTCCACCAACCTTATCCGGGCGCAGGTGGTAAGTTAAGCCGCACCCGCGGCGTTGACGCCGGCCCCACTTTCTTCTCAAAGGACATCTTTCACCATGAACATCTTCGATATTAT
>CAKUIM010000002.1 GCA_934660965.1 uncultured Oscillospiraceae bacterium
GCGGCGTTGACGCCGGCCCCACTTTCTTCTCAAAGGACATCTTTCACCATGAACATCTTCGATATTATGGGCCCTGTCTTGGTGGGGCCGCTCCCCACGGGTCAAGCCCCGCGGGGGCCCCTCTGATTTTAATCCTCGGGCGGAGTGAATCCGCCCTGCGGCAAGGTTTTCGCAAAGGCGAAAACGCTTGTACGCCGCACCCGCGGCGTTGACGCCGGCCCCACTTTCTTCTCAAAGGACATCTTTCACCATGAACATCTTCGATATTATGGGCCCTGTTATGGTGGGGCCGTCGTCGTCCCACACGGCGGGTGCGGCCCGCATCGGCCGCACCGCCCGGCACCTGCTGGGCTCCCAGCCGGTGCGCGCCGAGATTCTGCTTCACGGCTCCTTCGCCGCCACCGGCTCCGGCCACGGCACCGACCGGGCCATCGTGGCCGGTCTTCTCGATATGGCTCCCGACGACCCCCGCATCCCCGCAAGCCTCCAGCTTGCCCAGCGCGCGGGCATGGAGCTTGTCATCCGGCCGGTGGAGCTCCAGGGAGCCCACCCCAACACCGCCGTGCTCAACCTCACAAACGCCCATGGCCGCACCCTGTCGGTGTGCGCCTCGTCCCTGGGGGGCGGGCGCATCCGCATCAACTCCATCGACGGTCTGGACGCCGCCTTCTCCGGCGACCTGCCCACTCTCATCATCCGCAACGAGGACCGGCCGGGCATCGTCTCCGAGGTGAGCCACCTGCTCAGCCGGTACGGCGCCAACATCGCCACCATGCAGCTCTACCGGGACCGCCGGGGCGGCCTTGCCGTGATGGTGCTCGAGTGTGACGATCCTTTGCACGTCGGCCTCATCCGGGCCCTGGGCGCACTGCCCGGGGTGGTGCGCTGCACCTATCTTGATATGGCGGAGGGCTAAACTCATGTCCTTTCAATCTGTTGAGCATCTGCTCTCCGTGGCCGGGGAGCGCCCCCTGTGGCAGGCCGTTCTGGACGACGACTGCCAGGACCGGGGGGCCGCGGCGGCGGACAGCATGGAGAAAATGGCCGCCCTGTGGCAGGCCATGAAGGCCTCCGAGGCCGACTACGACCCCGCCCGCCGCTCCCCCTCGGGGCTCTCCGGCGGCCAGGGCGCGCAGATGGAGCGCGCAGAGAACACCCTGTGCGGCCCCTTCCTCCAAAGCGTCATCGCCACCGCCCTGAAGATCGGTGAGCACAACGCCTGCATGGGCCGCATCGTGGCCGCCCCCACCGCCGGGGCCAGCGGGGTGATGCCCGCCGTGCTGCTGCCCCTGCAGCGGCGGGAGGGCCTTTCCGACGCCGTGATGGTGCAGTGCCTCTATGTGGCCGCCGGCTTCGGCCAGGTCATCGCCGCCCGGGCCTCCATCGCCGGGGCCGAGGGCGGGTGCCAGGCCGAGGTGGGCGCCGCCTCCGGCATGGCCGCCGCCGCCCTGGTCCACGCCCGGGGGGGCACCGGGATACAGATGGCCCACGCCTGCGCCATGGCCCTGCAAAATGTACTGGGCCTGGTGTGCGACCCGGTGGCCGGCCTTGTGGAGGTGCCCTGCGTCAAGCGCAACGTCATGGGGGCGGTCAACGCCCTTGCCTGCGCGGATATGGCCCTAGCGGGTCTTTCCTCCCCCATCCCCTGCGACGAGGTCATCGACGCCATGGCCGCCGTGGGCCGCTGCCTGCCCGCCACCCTGCGTGAGACCGGCGAGGGCGGCCTTGCCGCCACACCCACTGGCCGGCGCATTGCCGAGGCCCGGCAGGGCTGAGCCACGCCGCCCTTACAGCCTCCGCAGCTCCTGGATGACCCCGTCCACCATCATCCCTGGCACCCAGCCGGACAAAAAGTCCGCCAGCTGCTCCAGCGTCACGGTGCGGGCCGCGCCCCGTACCGGGTGCTTTGCGAGCATAGGCACCCGCTTCTGGAATACCGCGCGGCTGCGGGGGTCGTCCCAGAGCTCTCCCAATGTAATTTTTTTGTTTTTCAGGTCCATTTCCCGTTCACCTCCGGTCTATTTTATGCCCCGGCCCTCTAAACTTGACTATGGCGGCCACAGCCGCCGCGAAAAAGGAGCTGCTGCAACATGTCCAAGCCGTCCAAACCGCCCCGGCCGCCAAAGCCGAAGCGGAAACAGCCCTACGGCCAGGAGTGGCGGAACGTGCAGAACAAGAAGCTGGTCTACACCGTCTATTTCGTGCTGCGGCTGTCGGTGGTGGGCATGCTCATCGCCCAGATCTTCAACCGCAACTTTGAAAACGTACTGCTGTGCGTGCTGACCCTGGTGCTCTTCATGCTGCCCTCCGCTTTCGAGCGCCGGCTGCACATCGACCTGCCCGACACCCTGGAGATCGTCATCCTGCTCTTCATCTACGCCGCCGAGATCCTGGGCGAGATCCAATCCTTTTACGTCCACTTCCCCTATTGGGACACGGTGCTCCATACTCTCAACGGCTTCCTCTGTGCCGCCATCGGCTTCGCCCTGGTGGACATTCTCAACCGGGAGGAACGGGTATCCCTGAGCCTGTCCCCCTTCTATATGGCCGTCATGGCCTTCTGCTTCTCCATGACCATCGGCGTGCTGTGGGAGTTTTTTGAGTTCTCCATGGACCATCTCTTCCTCATGGACATGCAGAAGGATACCGTCATCAACACCATCTCTACGGTAAACCTTGACCCCAATCACGGCACCGCCGCCGTCATCATCCGGGGCATTCAGGACACCATTCTGGTCCTGGAGGACGGCACTCAGATCCCCATGGGCCTGGGCGGCTACCTGGATGTTGGCATCATTGACACCATGGAGGATCTGTTTGTCAACTTCATCGGCGCGGTAGTGTTCTCCGTCATCGGCTTCTTCTATGTAAAGGGCCGGGGCAAAAGCCGCATCGCACCCCGGTTCATCCCCCAGGTCATGAACACCCCTGCGGGCGAGAACGAGGGCGGCGGCAGCGCCCCAAAAAGCGGCGCAAAATCGGAAAAAAAGGAATAACCCCGCCCTCCTTCGGCGATACTATCCCCGTATCCGGCTATGGATTACGAAGGAGGACCCTGCTATGACCATGGATCAGACCAATCCCAGCATCAAGTGCTCCGTGAGCAGCTGCTCTCACCACAAGGACGCCCATTGCACCCTCAATGAGATCCATGTGGGCTGCACCCAGAACAGCGTGGGCCAGTGCGACCAGACCGAGTGCTCGTCCTTCTGCCTGGGCGACCACGGCACCAGCTGCGGCTGCAAGTAAGCGCCGCACTTCCGGACTGCGGAGGGGAGAGAGGGCCAAAGCGCCCCCTCTCCCCTTTGCTTTTTGCCCAAATTTCCCCCCGCTGCGCCCGGCGCTTTGGACTTGTCGGGGAATTTTCCCGAAAGAGGGATTTCCCCGTTGACAAACCGCCTCCGCCACGATATGATTGCTTCAATAGTCTAAAGCGTCTGAAATGCACAGACCAGGTGAGTAGCCCCTTTGCGCAAGCCCAGAGAGAAGGCGGGCGGTGGAAGCCTTCGTGAACAAAGTGCGGTGAACATCCCCTGCGAGCAGCCCGGCTGAACCACGGTTTCCGTTTCAGTAGGCCGGGACGGCCCCCCGCCGTTATCGGGCAACGAGTGTGCGCCTTGATGCGCAAATGTAGGTGGTACCACGGAGCATGGCTTCGTCCTATGAAGGACAAAAGCCATGCTCTTTTTTCGTCTCCGCCGCTTACCCCGGCGCTACCAATCTTCCAAAGGAGGAACTGATCCCCATGCTGATGAAAGGCTCCCAGATTGTCATGGAGTGCCTGCTGGAGCAGGACGTGGACGTTGTGTTCGGCTACCCCGGCGGCACCATTCTCAACATCTATGACGAGTTTGAGCTCCACGGCTACGGCAAGCGCATCCATCACTACCTCACAAGCCACGAGCAGGGCGCTTCCCACGCCGCCGACGGCTACGCCCGCTCCACCGGCAAGGTGGGCGTGTGCTTTGCCACCTCCGGCCCCGGCGCCACCAACCTGGTCACCGGCATCGCCACCGCCTATTACGACTCCTCCCCCGTGGTGTTCCTCACCTGCAACGTCAGCGAGAACCTCATCGGCAAGGACTCCTTCCAGGAGGTGGACATCACTGGCATCACCATGCCCATCACCAAGTGCAACTACCTGGTCAAGGACGTCAACGCCCTGGCCGACGTCATCCGGGAGGCCTTCGCCATCGCCCGCTCCGGCCGGCCCGGCCCCGTGCTCATCGACATCGCCAAGAACGTCACCGCCGCCACCGCGGATTACCAGTACCTGCCCGTGTCCGAGCACCCCGCCCACGGGCGGCTTGCCAACATGCTGCGCCGGGCAAACCGGGACCTGAAAAGCCCCGAGCCCGACCGCAGCGACATCGAAAAGCTGCTGGCCATGATCGACCAGTCCCGGCGGCCCCTGGTACTGGTGGGGGGCGGCGTCATCCGCTCCAAGGGCGCGGTGCCCGAGTTCCGCCGCTTCATCGAGACCCTGGGCGCCCCGGTGGCCTCCACCATCATGGGCGGCGGCGCCTGCCCCGGCGACCACCCTCTCTTCACCGGCATGGTGGGCATGCACGGCTCCCACGCCTCCAACTGGGCCACCGCCCAGTGCGACCTGCTCATCGCCATCGGCTGCCGCTTCTCCGACCGGGTGGCCACCGACCCGGAGTCCTTCGCCCAAAACGCCAAGATCGTCCAGATTGACATTGACCGGGCGGAGATCGACAAAAACGTCATGACCGACCATCACATCATCGGCGACGCCCGCCGGGTGCTGGAGCTGCTCAACGAGGGCCTGGGCGCGCAGGACAACGCCGCCTGGGCCGCCCAGGTGCTCTCCCACACCGAGGCCCCCCTGCCCGCCGACGGCCGGCTCCACCCCCACGAAATTCTCCAGACCATCCAGGCCCTCACCGGCGGGGACGCCATCATCGCCACCGACGTGGGCCAGCACCAGATGTGGTCGTGCCAGTACTACCATTTCTCCCGCCCCGGCCAGCTGCTCACCAGCGGCGGCTTCGGCACCATGGGCTTCGGCCTGGGGGCCGCCATGGGCGCCAAGGTGGGCAACCCCGGCAAGGTGGTGGTCCACTGCACCGGCGACGGCTGCTTCCGCATGAACTGCCACGAGCTTGCCACCATAGAGCACTACAACATCCCCGTCATCACCGTCATCTTCGATAACGGCACCCTGGGCATGGTCCGCCAGTGGCAGAACCTCATTTACGAAAAGCGCTTCTCCCAGACTGATCTGGACCGGGGCCCCGATTTTGTCCGCCTGGCCGAGGCCTACGGTCTCCACGGCTTCCGGGCCGCCACCCAGGAGGAGTTTGCCGACGCCTTTGCCAAGGCCCTTGCCCTGGGCGAGGGCTGCGTGATCGACTGCGCCATCGACATCGACGCCATGGTCCATCCCATGGTCAGCGGCGGCACCCCGGTCACCGATTTCCTGCTGGATTAAGGAGGGACGCGCCATGAATACCGCCAACTACACCCGCCACACTCTGTCCGTGCTGGTGGAGAACACCGCCGGCGTCCTCTCCCAGGTGTCCCGGCTGTTCTCCCGTAAGGGCTACAACATCGAGTCCCTGGCCGTGGGCACCACCGACGACCCGGAGGTCTCCCGCATCACCATCGAGGTGCTCTGCGGCGCCCTTCAGATCGAGCAGATCATCAACCAGCTGCGCAAGCAGTTCTCCGTCTACTCCGTGCGCCTGCTGCCCCCCGAGTCGTCCATCCGGCGGGAGCTGGTGCTCATCAAGGTCCGGGCGGAGAGCCGGGAGGTGCGCAACGAGGTCATCCAGATCGCCAACATCTTCCGCGCCTCCATCATCGACGTCTCCCCCAAAAGCCTGACCCTTGCCATCATCGGCGAGGAGTCCAAGGACGACGCCCTGGAAAAGCTCCTCACCGAGTTCGGCATCCTGGAGCTGGTGCGCACCGGCATGGTGGCGCTGGAGCGGGGCGAGGCCACCATCAACGACAACGACGACAACAAGGAAAAGGGCGAATTTAACCTGGGCAAAAACGTCCTGTAAGCAATCTAAGCCCTTTTCCCACAGCGCTTTGCGCTGCGCCGCCCCTGCGGCGTACAGGCAATCAATATTTCCGACTATTATATAAGGAGTGTTTATCATGGCAAAGATGTACTATGAGAAGGACTGCGATTTAAGCTACCTCCAGGGCAGAAAGATCGCCATCATCGGCTACGGCTCCCAGGGCCACGCCCACGCCCTCAACCTGAAGGATTCCGGCTGTGAGGTGTGTGTGGGCCTGCGGGAGGGCTCCAGAAACTGGAAGAACGCCGAGGACGCCGGCCTTGCCGTCAAGACCATCCCCCAGGCGGCCCAGTGGGCGGACATCGTGATGATGCTCATCAACGACGAGGTCCAGGCCGAGGTCTACAAGAAGGACATCGCCCCCTACATGACCGAGGGCAAGGCCCTGGCCTTCGCCCACGGCTTCAACATCCGCTATCAGCAGATCGTCCCCCCCGCCGGCGTGGACGTGTTCATGGCCGCCCCCAAGGGCCCGGGCCACACCGTGCGCTCCACCTACGTGGCGGGCAAGGGCGTGCCGTGCCTGGTGGCCGTGGAGCAGGACGCCACCGGCAAGGCCTATCAGATCGCCCTGGCCTACATCGCCGGCATCGGCGGCGCCCGGGCCGGCGTGATGGAGACCACCTTCCACGATGAGACCGAGACCGACCTCTTCGGCGAGCAGACCGTGCTGTGCGGCGGCGTGGTGGACCTGATGCGCTGCGGCTTTGAGGTTCTGGTGGAGGCCGGGTACGAGCCGGAGAACGCCTACTTCGAGTGCATCCACGAGATGAAGCTCATCATCGACCTCATCAACAAGGGCGGCGTGGCTGCCATGAACTACTCCATCTCCGACACCGCCGAGTTCGGCGAGTACGTCTCCGGCCCCCGGGTCATCCCCCACGAGGAGACCAAGGCGCGCATGCGCGCCGTCCTCTCCGACATCCAGGACGGCACCTTCGCCGGCAAGTGGATTGCCGAGAACAAGAACGGCCGCTGCTTCTTCAACTCCAAGCGCCAGCAGCTCAAGAAGCACCAGATGGAGCTTGTGGGCGAAGAGCTGCGCAAAAACATGATCTGGGGCGGCGACAAGGACCTCGATACTGCCTCCAACTAAACCCCGGCAAAAGCCCAGCGCAGCGGGTTTTGCCGGGAAAGGAGCCGCAGCAGAATGAGCGAGCTTTTGCCGGCAGGCAAAAGCGAGGGATATGGCGCTTGCGGCGACGCGGGGCGGAGACAAAGACCTCGATACCGCCTCCAACTAAACCCGGCAAAAGCCCAGCTTCTCAACGAGTCAAAAAGCCGGCGGGCCCGCTCCGATGTTCAGGGGCCGGCCCGCCGCTTTCCCTTCTCCCCTTGCCAAATGGGAGAATCTCGTGATAATATTACAGTATGGCATCATCCGGCCGGTATTTTCCCCCATCCGGCCCGCCGCATCCTATGTCAAAGGAGTTCCTGCCCATGCGTTCTGACAACGTGAAAAAAGGCATCCCCGCCGCGCCCAACCGCTCCCTCTTCTACGCCCTTGGCTACACCAGGGAGGAGCTGGAGCGGCCGCTGATCGGCGTGGTGTGCTCCTATAACGAGATCGTCCCCGGCCACATGAACCTGGATAAGATTGCCGAGGCTGTCAAGGCCGGCGTACGCGCGGCCGGCGGCACCCCCATCGAGTTTCCCGCCATCGCCGTGTGCGACGGCATCGCCATGGGCCATGTGGGCATGAAATACTCGCTGGTCACCCGGGATCTCATCGCCGACTCCACCGAGGCCATGGCCATGGCCCACCAGTTCGACGGCCTTGTGATGATTCCGAACTGCGACAAGAACGTCCCCGGCCTTTTGATGGCCGCCGCCCGGGTGAACATCCCCACCATCTTCTGCTCCGGCGGCCCCATGCTGGCCGGGCGGCTCCACGACGGCCGGCGCACCTGCCTGTCCCACATGTTTGAGGCGGTGGGCGGCTACTACGCCGGCAGGCTCGACGAGGCGGACGTGGAGGAATATGAGACCTGCGCCTGCCCCACCTGCGGCTCCTGCTCGGGCATGTATACCGCAAACTCCATGAACTGCCTGACCGAGGCCATCGGCATGGGCCTGAAGGGCAACGGCACCGTCCCCGCCGTGTGGTCCGCCCGGCTGCGCCTTGCCAAGCACGCGGGCATGCAGGTGATGGAGCTGGTCCGCCGGGACATCCGCCCCCGGGACATCATGACCCCCGCCGCCTTCCGCAACGCCGAGACGGTGGATATGGCCCTGGGCTGCTCCACCAATACCATGCTCCACCTGCCCGCCATCGCCCACGAGTGCGGCATCGAGCTGGACCTCGACCAGTCCAACGCCATCTCCTCCAAGACCCCCAACCTCTGCCACCTGGCCCCCGCCGGCGACACCTATATGGAGGATCTGGAGCAGGCCGGCGGCGTCCACGCCGTCATGGCGGAGCTGACAAAGAAGGGCCTTCTCGACACCGCCGTCATGACCGTCACCGGCAGGACGCTGGCGGAGAATCTGGAGGGCGTGGTCAACCGGGACACCAGCATCATCCGTCCCATCGACGACCCCTACTCCCGGGACGGCGGCATCGCCGTTCTGAAGGGCAATCTGGCCCCGGAGGGGTGCGTGGTAAAGCGCTCCGCCGTGGCTGCCGAAATGATGACCCACACCGGCCCCGCCCGGGTCTTTGACTGCGAGGACGACGCCATCGCCGCCATCTATGCCGGGAAAATCGCGGCCGGGGACGTGGTGGTCATCCGCTACGAGGGCCCCAAGGGCGGCCCGGGCATGCGGGAAATGCTCAACCCCACCTCCGCCATCGCGGGCATGGGCCTTGATAAGGATGTGGCCCTCATCACCGACGGCCGCTTCTCCGGCGCCACCCGGGGGGCCTCCATCGGCCACGTCTGCCCCGAGGCGGCCCAGGGCGGCCCCATCGCCTTTGTGGAGGAGGGCGACCTCATCGCCATCGACATCCCTAGCTGCTCCATCCGGCTTCTTGTGGACGACGAAACCCTCGCCCGGCGCCGCGCCGCCTGGGTGTGCCCCGAGCCGCGCATCAAAACCGGCTACCTCGCCCGGTACGCAAAGCTGGTCACCAGCGCCGCCCGGGGGGCTGTGCTGGAATAAGCCGTTCTTTCCCCGTCTGCCTTATCTCTCAAGGAGGTTTTTCATATGGAATTCAAAGAGCTCATCCGCAACCGCTACTCCTGCCGCAAGTTCAGCCCCCAGAGCGTCCCCGACGAGAAGCTGCTGGCCATCCTGGAGGCCGGGCGCATCGCCCCCACCGGCCACAACTGCCAGCCCCAGCGCATCCTGGTGGTGAAGGACGGCACGCCGGAGATGGAAAAGCTCCGGGAGTGCACCGCCTGCCACTTCAACGCCCCTGTGGTGCTCATCGCCTGCTTCGAGCATGTGGGCCGGGACCACGCCTACGAGGACCTGGCCATCGTCATGACCCACATCATGCTGGCAAGCTATGACGAGGGCCTGGCCAGCATCTGGGTGCAGATGGTGGACCGCGACAAGCTGCGCGAGTCCTTCCATATCCCCGGCCGCTACCACATCATGGGCCTGATGCCCATCGGCTACCCCCGGGAGGACGCCAGGCCCAGCCGCCTGCACAATGACCGCAAGGCCCTGGAGGAGACCGTTTTCTTCGACCGCTACCCCGACTGAGCCCATCCGCTTTCCCGGCGCCCCGGCGGGGCGCCGGGCGCAAAAGCCCCCTGGGCGGCAGCTGCCGCCCAGGGGGCTTCCCTTTTTGCGGATACCGGGCGCTCACTCCAGGTTCTGGAGGGCGTCGCAGTACTTATTCTCATAATAATCCAGCCACCGCCGGTATTCCTCCTGGTTGTTCTGCTTGATGCCCCGGAGATAATCGTGGGACTGCAAATGGCTGTCGGCCGCCTCCAGCACCGCCACGGCGATGTTGGAGCAGTGGTCGGCCACGCGCTCGAAGTTGTTGATGCAGTCGTTGAAGATAAAGCCCATTTCCAGGGTGCACAGGCCGTTTTGCAGGCGGTTGATGTGGCGCACCTTGAGCTCCTCGGTGAGTACGTCGATGACCTCCTCCAGAGGCTCCACCTTCCGGGCTACCTCCGGGGAGTTGTCCGCCAGGGCTGTGTGGGTCATGTCGATAATCTCATGGATGGCGGAGATGCACACCTGCAGCTCGGCCTCCGCCTGGGGGGAAAAGCGGATCTGCTTGCTGTCCATCTCGGAGGCAAGCTCCGCCAGGTTCACCGCGTGGTCGGAGATACGCTCCACATTGGTCAGGCAGTGGAGATATTTTGCCGTCTCCTGGGTCTCCTGGTCGGTGAGCTCCTTGGTGTTGAGCCGCACCAGGTAGGCCCCCAGCCGGTCCTCATAGCGGTCCACGGTGTTCTCCCGGCTCATCACCTTCTCGTACTTTTCCCGGTTGAAGGCGTGGAGCAGCTCAATGGATTTGCGCAGGTTCTTGAAGGCGGCCAGCGTCATGTGCTCCATGGTCTTGCCGCTTTGCTCAATGGCCACCGCGGGATACTCCAGGAAGCGCTCGTCCAGGAGGTTGTCCTCGAATTCCTCATCCTCCTCTCCGGGCTTTTCCCGGATGGTGAGCACCGCGAAGCGCTCCAGCAGGTGGGTAAAGGGGGCCAGGATGGCCGTGGCCAGCACCTTAAAGACCGTATTGGCCACCGCAATGCCCACGCTTGTGGCCGCCATGGGCATGAAGGGAAAGCCCGCCAGCAGATGGATCAGGCTGAAGGGAATGGCCAGGATGACAGAGCCCGCCACGTTGAAGTAGAGGTAGATGAAAGCCGCCCGCTTGCCGTTGACGTTGGCGCCGATGGCGGAGAGCAGCACCGGCACGCATGCGCCGATACACATGCCCAGCACCATGGGGATGGCCACCGAATAGGTGATGGCCCCGGTGGCGGAGAGGGCCTGCAAAATGCCGATGGAGGCGGAGCTGCTCTGGATAACGGCGGTGACCACAATGCCCACCAGCACCGCAAGCATGGGATTGGAGACCGCGGAGATAAAGCGCAGGAAGGCGGCGCTCTCCTTCAGTCCGCTCATGGCGGCGCTCATGGACTGCATGCCGCTCATCAGAACGGAAAAGGCCAGCATAATCAGGCCGATATTTTTCTGCCGCTGCTTCTTGCAGAAAAAGTAGAGGATGATGCCGATAAAGGCAATAAGGGCAAAGAAGGTGGCAGATGAGATGCCCCCCTCCTCCACGCCGGCCAGGGTCAGCAGCCAGCCGGTGGCGGTGGTGCCGATATTGGCGCCCATGATGATGCCGATGGCGTTGGTGAGCTTCATGATGCCGGAGTTGACAAAGCCCACCACCATCACCGTGGTGGCGGAGGAGGACTGAATCACCGCCGTGACCAATGTGCCCAGCAAAACGCCCTTTAAGGTGGTGGAGGTGAGCCTGCTCAGAATCATCTCCAGCTTGCTGCCCGCCACCCGCTTGAGTCCTTCGCCCAGCAGCGTCATGCCAAAGAGGAAAAACGCCAGGCCGCCCAGAAGTGAAATAATGTCTGCGATCCCCATCTGCACCCAAACCTTTCTGTATCTAAACCGCGTTCCGCCGCCGTAAAGCAAGACACAGGGTCTCATTGTCTGATTTTTTGTCGCCACGAGATATTATAGCATATGTCCCCCGCTTTTTCTCCCTTTTTTCTGCATGCGCGGGAGAAATATTTTCCGCTTTTTTGAAGAGTTTCTTGCAAAATCCATAAAAATGCAAAAACGGCGGCACAAAGCCGCCGTTTTTCTGCACATTACTTCCGGCCGCCGCCGAAGCCACCGCCGGAGCGGCCGCCGCCGAAGCCGCCGCCGGAGCGGCCGCCGCCGAAGCCACCGCCGGGACGGCCGCCGCCAAACCCGCCGCCGGGACGGCCGCCGCCAAACCCGCCGCCGGGACGGCCGCCGCCAAACCCGCCGCCGGGACGAGGGCCGGGACGGGGACCAGGTCTGGGTCCGGAACCCGGGCGTGGGCCGGGGCCAGGGCCGAAGCCGGGCCCGCGGGGCGGGCGGGGAGGCCGGGGCCTGGGCGGGCGGGGGCCAAAGATGAAGAAGGGCCGGTACACATAGGAGGGGCCGTAGTACCCGCTGCGGTAACGGCGGCGGTGCGAGCCCTCCATCACCGCCAGCAGCACAATGACCAGCACCGCAATGATGATAAAGTCACTCATGTCATTCTCCTGTCAGCACAAAGCGTTAATAGTTGTCGTAATACCACTGGGAGAGGGCCTTCGTCAGGGAAAGTACGGCGTTATCGTAGTTACCCTTGGCAAAGTCCCACTCCATGTACTTCACCGCGTAGTCCGAGCAGTCGTCGTCGCTGAAATAGCTCACAAGGTCGGCCCCCTGCACCAGCCAATAGTTCTTCCCGGAGATGTCCAGCACCACGATGAAGTCGTAGGAGCCAAGGCCCATATCCTCCGCGTAGTCCAGGGCCACGGCATACAGATCGCCGCCGGAGTTGCAGGTGACAACGCCGATGCCCACATCCATATCGCTCTTGAGCCGGGCGTTGCGGTCATTGACGGTGTCCAGCGTAGACTGGGAGAGCACCCCCGCGTCGTCCCGGATATAGTAGTAGGACACACTGGACACGTCCCGGGTGGGCTGCTCCACACTGCTTGTGGGAACGGGCTCCGGCCGGCCGGGCGTGGGGGTAGCTCCCGCTCCGCCCCGGCCGATGGCCACCGCGGCGACGATCATCACAATGGCCGCCGCCCAGGCAAAGCCCTGCTTTCTGAAAATACTCATGTTTCTTCTCCTTCTCGGTCAGGCCCCAAGGGACCCGGCCGCAAAGCGTCGGGGCGCCTGTCTCAACCCCGCAGCTCCAGCAGCTTCTGCTTGAGCTCGCCCTCGATCCTGCCAAGCTCCAGCTCGGCCTCCTTGCGCTTCTGGGCGCCATCCTTCTGAATCTGCATGACCTCGTCCAGGGTGGAGATGAGCTGCTGGTTGGTGTGCTGAAGGGTCTCGATGTCCACCACACTGCGCTCGGCCTCCTTGGCGGTCTCCAGGGTGCCCATCTTGAGCATCTCGGCGTTCTTCCGGAGCAGGTCATTGGTCATGTTGGTGACAGCGGACTGGGCGGCAGTGGCCTGACGGCTGTGCTCCAGGCCCAGGGCCAGCACCATCTGGCTCTTCCACAGGGGAATGGTGTTCACCAGGGACGACTGGATCTTCTCCAGCATCAGGGTGTCGTTATTCTGGATGAGGCGGGTCTGGGGGCCCATCTGGATGGAGATCATCCGGGTGAGCTCCAGGTCGTGGAGCTTCTTCTCAAAGCGGTTGCAGAGGTTTGCGTAGTCGTTGTACTTCTGGGCGTCCTCCTGGGCGCCGGTCTCGGCGGCCTTCTTGCGCAGCTCCTCCAGCGTCTCGCCGCGGGCCTTCTCCAGGGCCTTCTTGCCGGCCAGGATATACATGGTCAGCTCTTTATAATACTTGGTATTCAGGTCATACATCTGGTCGAGCATGGCGATGTCCTTCATCAGGGTGACCTGGTGGCCCTCCAGGATGGAGGCGATCTTGTCCACATTGACCTCGGCCTTGTCATAGCTGGCCTTGAGGGCCATGGCCTGGTTCTTTTTCTTCTGGAAGAGGCCGAAAATGCCGCTCTTTTCCTCCTGGCCAAAGGTCTTGAGCTCCACCACCAGGGACGAAAGGGCCTGACCTACCTCGCCCAAATCCTTGGTGCGCACGTTATTGAGGGCGTTCTCAGAGAAGCTGGCGATGTTCTTCTGGGCCGCCGCGCCGTACTGGAGCACCACGCTGGAGTCGGTGATGTCGATCTTCTGGGCAAAGTCGTTGACGGTCCTGCGCTCGGCCTCGGTGAGCTGGCTCTCATCCAGGGCGATGGCCTGGGCGTCCCGGGCCTTCTGGGCCGCTGCGGCGTCGCTGGCGTCCAGCGCGGCGGGGTCCAGGGTCAGGGAGGGCGCCTCCGGGGCAGCGGGGGCGGCAGCCGCAGCGGCGGTACCGGCGGGGTCCAGGGTCAGCTCAGGGGTCATATCCATTTTTTCGTCCATGACGGGATTCCTCCTATATCTCTCATTTCAGCGGATTTGTTTTGTTCTGCGCTTCAGCTTTCGGACTCCAGGGTCATGCCGCCCAGGCCCTCCTGGGCCAGCATGTTCTCCAGCACGGTGATGTCGGTGGAGATATCCAGGGCTTCCTCGCCGTAAAGGGCGTCCAGCTGCTTATCGAAGGCGGTGCAGATGGTGTCCATCATGTCCTCAATCTTGCCCTTGGTGCCGTCGATGTTGGCCCCCGACACCCCGGCGGCGTCCATCCGGTCGTAGGCGTTGAGAAGCTTGAGGGTGGTGGGCAGATAGTAGTTCATGAATTTCCGGATCTGGGGCAGCTTGGCGGGCTTTTCCACCACCGCGTCGATGATCTTGCCGGTGGTGCGCTCCAGCTGGGAGATCTGCGCCGAGATTTTCGGGTCCTCGATGGCGTCGTTGAGGCGGCGCATCTCGGACACCGCCCGGTCGCGCTCGGCAATCAGGGCGTCGATCTCGGGGTTGCCGGTGCCCGCCGGCTTTTTCTCTTCCTTCTTCTCCGGCGCGGCCTGGGCCTTTCCTGTGTCGGGCATTTCATAGCCCCGGTCGGGCCAGATCATCTTCCCCACATAGTACACAATGGCAGACAGCAGTGCCGCGATCACATAGTGGGTGAACTGCTGGAGCCTGCCCATCATGGCCAGGGCCAGCCACGTCGCCCCCAGCAGATAGATGGGCAGCACACTTTTTCGTTTTACCGATGCCACAGCGTTGTCTCCTCTCCAAAAGAGGAAGGTTTTCCTCTTACTCTATTGTTGAATATTGTACTACGACACCTTAGACGGTGTCAAGGAAAAGGCCCTGTCCTCCGCCATTGACTTTTCCCGCTTTTTACATTAGAATATATGAGTTATTTACGTCTCTGACCACGGGGCATTTCCCGCCCCCAACGGTCACACAAAGGAGCATGCAATCATGATGACACTGGAGCAGTTCAAGGCCGCCCGCAAGGTGCTGGAAGGGGTGCTGCACCCTACCGACCTCATTTTCAGCCCCTTCTTTTCCAAGTCCTCCGGCAACAACGTATTCATCAAGCCGGAAAACATGCAGGTCACCGGCGCGTACAAGATTCGCGGGGCCTACTTCAAGTGCTCCACCCTCACCGACGAGGAAAAGACCCGGGGCCTTGTCACCGCCTCTGCGGGCAACCACGCCCAGGGCGTTGCCTACGCGGCCCAGGCCGCCGGGGTCAAGGCCACCATCGTCATGCCCACCACCACGCCCCTTGTCAAGGTGAACAACACCAAGGACTACGGCGCCCATGTCATCCTCCACGGCGAGACCTTTGACGACGCCGCCGCCCTGGCAGCCGAGCTGAGCCAGACCGAGGGGCTGACCTATGTCCACCCCTTCAACGACCTGACCGTTTCCACCGGCCAGGGCACCATCGCCTACGAGATCTTCAAGGACCTGCCCGATGTGGACATCATCCTGGTGCCCATCGGCGGCGGCGGCCTTGCCGCGGGCGTGTCCACCCTGGCAAAGCTTCTGAACCCCTCCGTCACCGTCATCGGCGTGGAGCCCACCGGTGCCGCCTCCATGAAGGCAAGCCTGGACGCCGGGCACGTCGTCACCCTCGGCCGGGTGGACACCATTGCCGACGGTGTGGCGGTCAAGACCCCGGGGGACAAGGTGTTCCCCTATATCCAGCAGAATATCGACCACATCATCACCATTGACGACAACGAGCTGGTGGACGCTTTCCTGGACGTGATGGAAAAGCACAAGATGATTGTGGAGAACGCAGGGCTGCTGCCCATCGCCGCCCTCAATCATCTGGACTGCAAGGGCAAGAACGTGGTCAGCGTCCTCTCCGGCGGCAACATGGATGTCATCACCCTCTCCTCTCTGGTGCAGCACGGGCTCATCAACCGCTCCCGCATCTTCACCTTCTCGGTGCAGCTGCCCGACCGCCCCGGCGAGCTGCTGCGGGTGGCCGGCCTTGTGGCCGGGCACAGCGGCAACATCATCCGCCTGGAGCACAACCAGTTTGTCAACATCAACCGCCAGTCCGGCGTGGAGCTGCGGGTCACCCTGGAGGCCTTCGGCCACGCCCACAAGCAGGAGATTCTCGGCGCCCTGGCCGACGCCGGGTACGACGCGAAAGAGGTCATGCCCACCGGGCTTTATAACTGACGGGATTGACCGCGAGGGCCTGTCCCGCTCCGGTCCAGCCGGCCCTATGCGGCTAAGCGCGCGCTTCCTGCTGCGGCCCGGCGGGGTCGCCCGCCGGGCCGCTATCATAGGTGCGGCATCCTCCGTCCTAAGCGGCGCCCGGGCGGGAGAAGCGGGCCGGCGTGGGGCTGCCCGGGCGGCTTGACGGCCTGCTCCGCTTGCTGTATCCTATGTGGCAGGCGGCGGCGCGGTGCCCGCCGCATCGGGCGATCCTGCTGTCAGAATAGCACAGTTGTCTTATATCTTGAAAAAGGAAAGATAAAATGATGATTAAAATCGCTCCTTCTATTCTCTCCGCCGATTTCTGCAACCTGGAATCCGAGATTCATCGCATCCGCACCGCCGATTGGGTCCATGTGGACGTAATGGACGGCATGTTCGTGCCCAACATCACCATCGGCGTGCCGGTGGTTAAGTCCATCCGCAAGCACACCGACATGTTCCTGGACGTCCACCTGATGATCGAGAAGCCCGCGCGCTACATCGAGGCCTTCGCCCGGGCCGGGGCCGATCTGCTCTCCGTCCATCTAGAGGCCGACCACCCCACCCGCATTGCCGAGGCTCTGCGCATCATGGAGGAAAACGGCGTGAAGAAGGCGGTAGCCCTGCGGCCCATCACCTCCCCGGAGGCCATCCTGCCCTACATTGAGCAGCTTGACATGGTTCTTGTCATGACGGTGGAGCCGGGCTTCGGCGGCCAGTCCTTCATGGACGGGCAGCTGCCCGTCATCCGCCGGGTGCGGGAGATCATCAACCAGTATAACCCCGCCTGCGACCTGGAGGTGGACGGCGGCATCAACCCCGCCACCGCCCGCAAGGTCGTGGAGGCCGGGGCAAACGTACTGGTGGCCGGCTCGGCGGTGTACGGCGCGCCGGATATTGGTCTTGCAATCGAGTCCCTTCGGGGCTGATTGCCAAGACAGTTCTACATTATATAATATATCATTTCAGCGAAAAGGAGGCCCCGTTATGGACTGTTTTCCCCCCGCCCTGGAGGTGCTGGTGGACCAATTCGCCCGCCTGCCCGGCATCGGCCGGAAGAGCGCCCAGCGGTTGGCCTTCTTCCTGCTTGACCGCCCGGACGAGGAAGCCAGGGCCTTTGCCGACGCCATTTTAGAGGCCAAGTCGTCCATCTCCTGCTGCCCGGTGTGCCAGAACCTCACCGAGGGGGACGGCCCCTGCGCCCTGTGCGCCAGCCCCCGGCGGGATGCCGGACTGATCTGCGTGGTGGCCGAGCCCAAGGACGTGGTGGCCCTGGAGCGGGGTCGGGAGTACCAGGGGCTCTACCATGTGCTCCACGGGGTCATCTCCCCCATGAACCATGTGGGGCCGGACGATCTGCGCATTCGGGAGCTGCTCGCTCGGGTGGGCGCAGGCGGCGTGCGGGAGGTCATCATGGCCACCAATCCCGACACCGAGGGGGAAGCCACCGCCATGTACCTCTCCCGGCTGCTGCGCCCCTTCTGCGTGCGCGTCACCCGCCTGGCCTACGGCATCCCGGTGGGCAGCCATCTGGAATTTGCCGACGACGCCACCCTCATGCGGGCCCTGGAGGGCCGGCGGGACATGTAAATACGCAGAAAGCCCGGCAGGCCATACGGCCCGCCGGGCTTTTCTGATTCTGTTACAGTCTCCCCCTGCTCCCGCAGCTGGGCGATGAGCATCCGGTCCCGCCAGGCGGTGATTTCCTCCCGGATGGTGCCGCTGCCAAGGCATGTCACCCGCTGAATGTCCGCTGCGTTCATGCATTTCCCGCCTTTTGATTCAGTCCAGCCTCATGGTGCCGGTATCATGCAGGCGACGGTGCCAGGAATAGGGGTCGTCCGTGGAAATCGGGTGGTGTCCGCCCTGGACGCACCCCCGCGCAAGCTCCGCCTCCATCTGGGGGCGGTAGTCCGGGTGGACGCAGGCTTCCAGGATGGCCCGGGCGCATTCCAGGTCGTCCTTCCCCCGCAGATCGGCCGTGCCCCACTCGCTGATGACCACGTCCACATCGTGGTGGACGATGTCCACATGGGGGGTCTGGGGCACGAAGCAGGAGATGGCACCATTCTTGCGCGCCGAGGGCAGCAGCAGCACCGAAAGGCCGGCGCTTGCAGCAAAGGCAGCGCCGCCGCCGATGCCGTTGACCACCTGGCGGCCCATAATATGGCTCGCGTTGACGTTTCCGAAGAGGTCTGCCTCCACGCCGGTGTTCAGTGCCAGAATGCCCAGGGACGAGGCCGCGGCGGTGCTGTTGCACACCTCCATGCTGCGCAGTACCAAGTGCTCGGAAAGCTCCCCGCCCAGCGCCCCCATGATTCGGCGGGCCTCCGGCGTCGTCACCACCGAGCCGCCGGAGAGGGTCTTTGCCTTCCCCGCGGCAAGCAGCTCCAGCATGTCCTCCTGGAGCGCCCCGCAGAAAAACTCGATGTCCCGGTAATCACGCTCCCGGAAGGCGGAGAGAATCGCCCGGGACAGCCCGCCGATGCCCGTCTGGATGGGGGGCAGCGCCCGGCCCGGGTACTCCCCGTCCAAAAAGGCGAAGAGATTGCGGCAGATGGCAAGCTCCTGGCCGGTAGGCTCGGTTTTCACCGGCGTCTCGTCCGGCGTATCCGACCACACCACGGCGGCCACCCGGGCGAGGTCAATCACCATCTCCCCCGCGCCGATGCGCTCCCCCGCCCAATCAAGGCTCCGGCCCGCGTGAGCCGGGGAGGCATAGATGTCATGCACTCCCGCAAGGCACCCGGGCTGGGCGGTATTGACCTCCAGAATGATTTTTGCAGCCCGGGCGCACAGAAGATCGCTCATGCCCACCGACGAGGTGAGAATCGCCCGGCCGTCTGCGCGAACGCCCATCACCTCCACAATGGCCACATCCGGCACGCCGAAGGCCCCGGCGGCAAACAGCCGGGGCATTCTCGCCATGGGCGCCTCCACATAATGGAGCCCCCCGCCGTTTGCCAGGCGGCGCATCTGCCCTGCCTGGGTAAAGGGGGCGCGGCGGCGCACGATGCCGCTCTCCGCCAGGGCGTTTTCCAGCCCCTGGCCCAGCTGGGCGGCGGCGATGAGGTCAATGTGATGGATGTCCCCCGCCTGGCCCCGCTCCGCCAGGGCGGCAAGCACCGCCTTGGGGTCGCCGGCGCCGGTGTAGCCGGAGGCGGCCACCACCGCCCCCTCGGGAATCATGGCCGCCGCCTGGGCGGCAGTGCATACCTTGCCGCGCAGCGCCGCCGGGATGTCGAAGAGTCCGCCGCTCACAGCGCGGCTCCCCCGGCGGCCGCCACCACAAAGGAATCGAGCTTCCGGCCCAGCAGCTCCTCCGTCCGGACACCCGCAGCCAGCAGGGCCTGCTGGCTGATGCCGGTGGTGTAGCCGTCCATCCGCTCGAGCATGCCGGCAAAGTCCTCGGTAGACACAAGGCCGGTGCGGCCGTGCTCAAAGTAGTAGTCGCCGGTGCCCTTCACGCTCACGCCGTCCATGCGGTTGGCGGGCTGGCCGCCCACGCCGCCCAGGGTGCACTCAAACTGGCGGATGCCCTCGCCCAGGGCCGCATAGTAGCTTGCCATGCCCATGCCGTTGATATCGTGGATGTGGAGCACATGCCTGCGAGGGTCGGGCCAGCGGCGCATGATCTCGGCGCAGTAGTGCGCCATCTCGTCCGGCGCGGCAGCGCCGTCGGGGTCGGAGTGCTCAATCTCGTCAAAGCCCATGTCGAAAAGCCGGCCGGAGAACTCATAGGCCTTCTCCAGGGGCATCTTGCCCTCGATGGGGCAGCCGAAGATGGTGCCCACGTTGGCGGCCACCCGCTCCACGCCGCCCTGATGGAGCAGCGCGACCAGCTCCTCGGCCTCTTTGAAAAGCTCCTCATGGGTGCGGTTCATGTTCTTGCGGGCGTAGGACGCGCTGGTGGCAATCTGTCCGGTGAGCACCCGGTGGATGGGGGCCCCCTTCTCCTTGAGGGCCAGGGCCCGGTCCACCGCCCGGCGGTTGAGGGCCAGGAAGGTGTACTCCACCCCCTTGACCTGGGGCAGGCGCAGGGCAAACTCGTCAATCTCCCGGAACTGGGGCAGATAGCCCGGGTGGGCGAAGGAGCCCACCTCAATCTTGCGCACCCCGGCCCGGATGAGCATGTCCAGCAGCTCCAGCCGGTGCTCCAGAGTCATATAGTGCTCTTCGTGCTGCAGGCCGTCCCGCAGCGTGGTGTCAATGAGGGAGACATATTCTCTCTCTGCCATAGTCGCTCTCTCCTTTCGGGCGCGCCCTCCGCCGGAGGCCGGGGGCTGCCGCCCTTCTTGCACGTCATGATCCGGGAAAAAGGGGCCGGACGCTGTGTCCGGCCCCTCCCGTAAGGTCTTAGCCGGCGTTCTCCACCAGCAGGGATACGCCCTGGCCGCCGCCGCAGCAGAAGGTCACAAGACCCATGCCCGCGCCCCGGCGGCGCAGCTCGTACACCATCTTGGTCACCAGCACGCCGCCGGTGGCCGCCAGCGGGTGGCCAAGGGCAATGGCGCCGCCGTTGGGGTTGAGGCGGTCAACGTCCATGCCCAGCTCGCGGATGCAGGCCAGGGACTGGGGCGCAAAGGCCTCATTCATCTCGATAAGGTCAATGTCGGAAAGGGCCATGCCCTTCTTCTTGAGAAGCTTCTGGGTGGCCGCCACCGGGCCAATGCCCATATAGCTGGGGTCAACGCCGGCAGAAGTGAAGCCCGCGATGTAGCCCAGGATGGGGCAGCCCAGGGCCTTGGCACGGCTCTCCTCCATGAGGATGACCGCGCTGGCGCCGTCGCTGTTGGGGGAGCTGTTGCCGGCGGTGGCCACGCCGTCGCTCTTGAAGGCGGGCTTGAGCTTGGCAAGGGTCTCCATGGTGCAGTCCCGGCGGAACACCTCGTCGGTGTCCACAAGCTTGGCGCTGCCTCCCTTGCTGGCGGGAATCTCCACGGGGACGATCTGCTCGTTGAAGTAGCCGTTGTCCCAGGCGCGGGTGGCCTTGCGGTGGCTCTCCACGGCGAAGGCGTCGCACTCCTCGCGGGTGATGCCGTAGCGCTCGGCCAGGTTCTCGGCGGTGATGCCCATGTGGGGGTTTCCCACGCTGTCCGGGGCCAGCATGGACTTGCCGCGGAAGGCGGGGGGCGTCATGTCATGGAGGCGGGTCTGCTGCATGAGGACGTAGGGCCGGTTGGAGTCGGACTCCACGCCGCCGGCCAGCACGCACTCGGCGTCGCCGGCGCGGATGAGGGCGTCAGCCAGGGAGATGGCGGTCAGGGAGGTGCCGCAGCGCCGGTCGATAGTGAAGGCGGGCACGGTGATGGGCAGGCCGCCCTCCAGGGAGGCAAAGCGGGCCATGTTGGAAATATCGTGGGCGTAGAGGTTGCCGTAGATGACCTCGTCCACCTCGCTGCCCTGAATACCGGCGCGGCGCACGGCCTCACCGATGACCAGGGCGGCCATGCTGTGGGCCGCTACGGGGGAGAGAACGCCGCGGATCCGGCCAACAGGGGTACGGGCGGCGGCAACAATCGCAGTTCTTCTCATAATTATATCACTCCTTGTCAATCAACGGTTTCATCATCCACAATGGCAAAAGCGCGCACCCATGCGCCGCTGGCGCGGTCCACCTTGATGGGCACGCCGCAGAACTTGAAGCCAAAGGGGGGCAGCTTTTCCAGGTTGTTGAGCTTCTCATACTGGATGTACGCCTTCTCGGCCCCGGCCTTGTGGCCCTCCCAGCATACCATGGGGTCGCCGGTCTTCTGGAACTCCGCCTCGGCGTACTCCCGTGGGACGTCCCAGCTCCAGGCGTCGGTACCCACGGCGTGGATACCCTGGTCGATGAGCCAGAGGGTGGCCTCGCGGCCCACGCCGCAGCCCTTCTGGAGGTACTTCTCGGTGCCCCAGGCGGACATGGCGTTGGTGCGCAGACACAGCACGTCGCCGTACTTGGGGGTGTAGCCGATCTTGTCGAAGTACTCCTGGAAGTCCTTGGAGGTACACTGATAGCCGTCGGGCTTGTCGTAGAAGTCCACCATCACGCCGTCGCCCATGCACCACTCCAGGGGGACCTCATCCACCGTCCAGGCGGGCTCGCCGCCGTTCATGGTGGGGTGGAAGTGATAGGGGGCGTCCACATGGGTGCCGGTGTGGGTGCTCAGCTCAATCTGCTCGATGGCCCAGCCATGGCCGTCGATGAGCTGCTCCCGCGTAAGGCCGGGATAGGCCGCCAGGAAGGTGGTGACGGACTCGTCGTCCGTGTGGCGGCGGTAGCGGATCTTGGGGATCTGGACGGGCCGGTCCACGGGCAGGCCGTCCACGATGCTGACGCTCAGATCAATGATTTTCATAGTCTCTTGTTCCCTTCTCTTGCGCTCTGCCGCGCCCCTCACAGCTTGCCGGCCATGGGGCAGGCGCACCAGTGGCCGGGGGCGATCTCCTTGAGGGAGCACTCCGCCTCGGCGCAGGCCTTGGTGGCGTAGGGGCAGCGGGGAGCGAACCGGCAGCCGGGCTTGGGATCGATGGGGGAGGTCAGCTCGCCGGTGAGCATCTCGTTTTCCAGGTTGTGGTGGCCCAGCTCCGGGATGGGGATAGCCGCCAGCAGCGCCTTGGTATAGGGGTGGGCGGGGTTTGCGAACAGCTCCCGGGAGGTAGCCCGCTCAATCATCTGGCCCAGGTACATCACGGCGATCTCGTCGGAGATGTGCTTGACCACCGAGAGGTTGTGGGTGATGAAGAGATAAGTAAGGCCCATCTGCTCCTGCAAGTCCATCATCAGGTTCAGGACCTGGGCCTGGATGGACACGTCCAGGGCGGACACCGGCTCGTCGCACACCACGAAGCGGGGGTTGACGGACAGCGCCCGGGCGATGCCGATACGCTGACGGCGGCCGCCGTCCATCTCATGGGGGTAGACGGTGGCGTAGCGATCCACAAGGCCCACGGTGTGCATGAGCTCATAGGTGCGCTCCTCCACCTCGTCGGCACTCTTGCACAGGTGATGGAACTTGATGGGCTCGGAAATGGTCTCAAAGACGGTCTTGCGGGGGTCGAGGGAGGCGTAGGGGTCCTGGAAGACAATCTGCATCTTCCGGCGCAGTTCCATAGACTCCTTCTTGTCGCAGTTGAGGATATTCTTGCCCTCGAAAATCACCTCGCCGGAGGTGGCGGGCAGCAGCCGCAGAATGGTGCGGCCCAGGGTAGACTTGCCGCAGCCCGACTCGCCCACCACGCCCAGGGTCTTGCCCGCGTCGATGGAGAAGGTCACATCGTCCACTGCGTGGAGCTTGCCGCGGGGGGTATCAAAATACTTTTTCAGGGACCTGCACGCAAGGATCGGCTCGCTCATCATGCACCCTCCTTTTCCGCAGCCTCTGCGCCGGCGCGCTCGCCCGGGTGATAGAGGCAGCACTTGATCTCATGGGTGCCGCTGCGCACCGCTTCGATCTCCCCGGTCTTGCACGCCTCGGTGCAGTGGGGGCAGCGGGGATGGAACTTGCAGCCGTCCGGCAGGGCGGTGGGCTCGGGCATCAGGCCGTCGATGGGATGCAGGCGGCGGCTCTCCACCCGGATGTTGGGGATGGAGCGGAACAGGCCCACCGTGTAGGGGTGATGGGTGCGCTTGGGGTCAAACACATCCTCCACCGTGCCGTACTCCACGATCTCGCCGGCGTACATAATGGCCACATAGTCGCAGATGTCCGCCACGACGCCCAGGTCGTGGGTAATCATCAGCATGGAGGAGCCCAGCTCCCGGCGCAGACGGCGCATCATGTTGAGCACCTGGGCCTGGATGGTCACGTCCAGGGCAGTGGTGGGCTCGTCGGCAATGAGAAGCTCCGGGTTGCAGGCAATGGCAATGGCGATGACCACGCGCTGCTTCATGCCGCCGGAGAACTGATGGGGATACTCGTCCATGCGGGAGGCGGGGATGCCCACCATCTCCAGCAGACGGCCGATCTCGTCGTCCAGCTCCTTGCCCTTGAGGTGCTCCCGGTGGAGCTTCAAGACCTCTGCAATCTGGTCCTTGACGGTGAGCACGGGGTTGAGACTGGTCATGGGGTCCTGGAAGATCATGGAGATGCGGCCGCCGCGGATCTTGCGCATCTCCGCCTCGGTCTTCTCCAGAAGGTTCTGTCCCTCAAAGTAAATCTCGCCGCCGGCCACCTTGCCGGTGAACTTGGGCAGCAGCCGCAGCACGGTCAGCGCCGTGGTGGTCTTGCCCGCGCCCGTCTCACCCACAAGGCCCAGAGTCCTGCCCTTGGGGATGGTCAGGGAAATATTGTTTACCGCGTGCACCACCTCGTCCTCGGTGACGAACTGGACGGTGAGGTTGCGGATATCCAGCAGAATTTCTTGATTTTCCATGGTCTGCCCCCTTATGCCTTGCCCTTGAGCCGCGGGTCAAGGGCGTCTCTCAGACCATCGCCGAAGAGGTTGATGGCCAGCGCGGTCAGCGTGATGAAGATGGTGGGGAAGAGCACGATATGGGAGGTATAGCGCAGATAGCTGATACCGTCCGAAGCGATCTGGCCCCACTCCGGGGTGGGAATGGGCGCGCCCAGGCCCAGGAAGCTGAGCAGAGCGCCCATGAGGATGTTGCGGGAGACCTGCATGGTGGCCTGCACCAGGATAGTGCCCATGGCGTTGGGGATGATGTGGGTCATGATGATACGGGCGTTATTGAGGCCCATGGCCCGCTCCGCCTCGATGTACTCCTGATCCACCAGGTTGAGTACCGCCGATCGGATCACGCGGGTAAAGCTTGCCAGCTGGCCGATGGCGATGGCGCACATGAGCTGCACGATGCCGTTGCCGAAGCCGGCGGAGATGGCCAGGGCCAGCAGCACGCTGGGGATGGCGATGAGAATGTCAAAGCAGCGCATGAGGATGTTGTCGAACTTGCCGCCGAAGTAGGCGGCGGAGGTGCCCAGGGCCACCGCCACGATGGTGGTGACCAGGGTGGTGCCGAAGCCCAGCAGCAGGGAGATGCGACTGCCGTGCACCACGCGGGCGAAGAGGTCGCGGCCCATCTGGTCGCAGCCGAACCAGTGCTCAGCGCTGGGCTTTGCAAGCTGCAGGGCGCCGCTCTGGGTGATGGCCTTGTCGTAGGGCACGATCACGTCGGCCAGCGCAGCCATGAGGATGAGGAGGATGACCGCCACCATGGCCGCCATGGCCACCTTGTTCTTTCTCAGGCGGCGCCAGGCTTCGGCGTAAGCGCTTACCTTCTTCTTGCTCTTACCCGTCTTAGCCATTGCTCGCCGCCTCCTTCTTCTTGGTTTTCTTCTTCCCGCCGGAGTACTTGGCCCGGATGCGCGGGTCAACGGCAGCGTACAGCAGGTCCACCACCAGCATAATCATCATGAAGGTGAAGGCCATGAGGGAGATGGCACCGGTGACGATGGGGATGTCGTTGCGGGCCAGGGCGTCGGCCACGAGGGTGCCGAGGCCCGGGATAACGAACACCTTCTCCATGGCCACAGCGCCGCCCAGCAGGGCGCCCAGGGTGGTGCCGCAGATGGTGATGAGGGGCAGCAGGGCGTTGCGGAAGGCATGGCGCCAGACGGTGGCCGTCTCGGACACGCCCTTGGCCCGGGCGGTGCGGATGTAGTCCTGACGGGTGGTGTCCAGCATAGTGGAACGGGCGAAACGCAGGAACTGTGCAGAATAGGAGATGCCCAGGGTCAGCGCAGGCAGAATCCAGCTCTTCCAGCCGTTTGTGATGCCGCTGGCCGGAACCAGCTTAAATTTGTAGGAGAAGGTCAGCACCAGCAGCGCCGCCATGCAGAACGTGGGGATGGCAGAGAGCAGCATGGACGCCACCGTTGCAATCCGGTCCAGGATCGAGTATTGCTTTACGGCGGACAGCACGCCCAGGGATATGCCCACCACCATGGCGATGCCCACACTCAAAAGGGTCAGGCGGATGGTGTTGGGCCAGCGGCCCATAACGGTGCTCATAACCGGCTCGTTATAGTAGTAAGAGGTACCGAAGTCGCCCTTGAGGATGCCAAAAACGTACTTCCCGTACCGCACGATCAGCGGATCGTACAGGCCCAGCGCCTCGTTGTAGGCATGGACCTCTTCCTCGGTGGCCTCGCCGCCCAGCTTCAGGCGTCCGGGGTCCACATCGGACATGGATACCAGCGCAAACACGATGAAGATAATAATGAGCATCATCGGGATGATCGCCAGCAGCCGCTTAACAACAAATTTAATCATATGCTCTCTCCCATACTTTCACGGCTCCGGTCGGGGTCCTTGCGCCCCGGCGCTTCCGCCTGGTCTCTTTGAAATACGGCGGGGGCGGAGGCCTGGCCTCCGCCCCCGCGCCGTATTATGCTCTTTTGAAGAGGATGCGCGGGATTACTCCTCCCAGTACCAGTTGCAGATGTAGTCGCTGAGGATGCTGGGGAACCAGTCCATGCCCTTGAGGGCCTCGGGAGCGGCGTAGTTCATCTTCTGGTAGGCGATGGGGACGTACATGCAGGACTCGCCCACGGCGACGCTGATCTCCTCGTACATAGCGATACGGGCGGCGTCATCGTTGGTGCGGGCAGCCTCCTCGATCTTGTCCACCAGATCCAGGGTGTTGCCGCGGCCCACATAGCCGGTGGGCTTGTAGTACAAACGGTAGAACAGGGGGGCGTTGTAGGGGATGGTGGCCAGGTTGTGGGCCACGGCGGCGTAGTCGCCGGCGAAGAAGGCGGTGGTCAGCGCGCCGGCCTCCACAGAGTTGAGGGTGACCTCAACGCCGATGGCCTTCATGCTCTCCTGGATGGCAGCACCGATGGCGGGGCCGTAGCCGGAGGTGGAAACAGTCAGGGTGAACTTCATCTCGTCCCGGGACAGGCCGGACTGGGCCAGCATCTCCTTGGCCTTGTCCACGTTGTACTCATAGGAGGGGATGGCGTCGCAGTAGCCTTCCTCGCCCTCGCTGAGCATGGTGGCCTTGGGGCAGGCGTAAGCCTGGTTGTTCCACACCAGGGTCACATACTCGTCCTTGTTGATGGCGTAGGCGATGGCCTTGCGGAAGTACTCGTTGTTGAGGGGGGCCTGGTCCTGGTTGAAGGCGATGAAGTAAGCGGCGCTGCGCTGGAAGGAGTGGACGGTGTAGCCGTCGGTGTTATTGACATAGTCAACGTCCAGAGTACTGCTGACGGTGTTCAGGTCGATCTCGCCGTTGAGCAGGGCGGTAAGGGCGGTGTTGTTGTCGGGGATGAGCTTGTAGTTGATGGTCTCGAAGTAAGGCTCTCCGCCCCAGTAGTCCTTGTTGGACTCCAGGGTCACGCCCACGCCGGTGGTGTTGGACACGAACTTGTAAGCGCCGGTGCCGATGAGCATATTGTTGTTGTCGTCGCCGTTGGCCTCAACAACCTTCTTGCTCACGATGCACCAGGGGTAGGAGGCCAGCTGGAGGATGAAGTTGGGGTAGGCATACTCCAGAGTCAGCTTCACGGTGTAGGTGTCGATGGCCTCAACGCCGGCAATGACAGCGGCCTTGCTCTTGGTGGAGGGCATGGTCTTGCAGCGCTCGATGGTGAACACCACGTCGTCGGCGGTGAAGTCGCTGCCGTCGTGCCACTTCACACCCTGACGCAGGTGGAAGGTGTACTCGGTACCGTCGTCGCTGATGTCCCAGCTCTCGGCCAGGCAGGGCTCGGCCTCAAACTTAGAGCCCTTGAAGCGGGCCAGACCCTCGAAGATCTGCACGAACATGCAGTACTCCTCGTTGGCGGTGGTCACCTGGGGATCCAGGGAGGTGATGTCGGTGGTGATACGCAGGTTCAGGGTGGGATGGGCCTTCTCGGCAGGTTTCTGGGACTCAGGCGCCTGGGAAGAGGTCCCGGGGTTGCTGCTGGGCTGCTGGGACTCCTTGGAGCCGCTGCCGGAGCAGCCGGCCAGCACGCTCAGGCACAGAACGCCAGCCATGAGCAGCGCGCCGATCTTCTTCATTTTCATATTCCTTCCTCCTTGATAGCAGATCAAGATTTTTTCGTCCCGCTGCGTTGTGCGGGACCGTGACGCCATGTTATAAAGCAAACTGCGTGCCAACTTTTGAACCGGCCATTTTCAACGGTTTTCCCCGTTCCGTGTCCGGTCTTGTGTCCGGATTTGTGTCCGATCTTTCCGAACATCCGGACATTTATTCGGACACATCCAGAAATTTCCGGACAAATTTTCTCTGCCCGGACACTTGTCAGACACGTTTTTTTGTGCTTTAATGAATTGACTACGGTTTCGGCCGTACACATGTCCGGACATGGGAGGACACATTCAATGGATGAATTGATGAGTACACGCATGATGCTCGCCTTGGAAAACCTGGGCTCCGCCGCCATTACCGACGCGGAGGGCCGCTACATATATGTCACCCGCCGCCGCCTTGCAAACGGCAACTTCAAGCCCGAGGACCTGCTGGGCAAGCGGGTGCGCGACGTCTACCCCGACACCCTGGTGGACCAGGTCATCCACACCAGAATTCCCGTCACCATGCACCCGCGCTGGACGAAGGACGCCCACGGCAGCGTCCAGCAGACCTTCGTGAGCTACTACCCCCTCATCAGGGACGATGTGTGCATCGGCTGCTTCTTCCACACCTCCTTCTACGGCATGAACGCCGCCATCGAGTTCTCCCAGCTGGTGGGCGAGCTCTCCCGGCAGCTTGTCAAGGCCAAGGAGCAGCTGCGCTCCCTCAAGGAGTCCCCCACAAGCTACAATGTCTCCAACATCGTGGGCCAGAGCCCGGCGGTCAACCAGCTGAAGATGGAGATCGCCATGGTGGCCCGCACCGCCTCCAACGTGCTCATCCTGGGCGAGACGGGCACCGGCAAGGAGCTGGTGGCCCACTCCATCCACTCCCTGAGCGTCCGGGCGGAGGCGCCCTTTGTGCGGGTCAACTGCTCGGCCATCCCGGAAAACCTGATGGAGTCGGAGTTCTTCGGCTATGACGAGGGCGCCTTCACCGGCGCCAAGCGGGGCGGCAAGGCCGGCAAGTTCGAGCGGGCCTCCGGCGGCAGTCTCTTCCTCGACGAGATCAACACCCTGCCTATGAGCATGCAGCCCAAGTTCCTCCGGGTGCTCCAGGAGGGTGAGGTGGAGCACGTGGGCGGCTCCGCCCTCATCCCGGTGGACACCCGGGTGATCTCGGCGGCCAACGTCTCCCTGGAGGAGCTGGTGCGCCGGGGCGAGTTCCGGCAGGATCTCTTCTACCGCCTGAACGTGGTGCAGATCCGCGTCCCGCCCCTGCGGGAGCGCAAGGAGGATATTCCCCTGCTGGTGAACACCTTTGTCTCTCAGCTTAACAGCCGCCTCAAACTGGACATTCAGGATGTCCGCCCCGAGGTGCTGGAGCTTCTGATGGAGTACGACTGGCCCGGCAACATCCGGGAGCTCCAGAACGTGGTAGAGCGGGCCATGAACTACGCCTACGAGGGTTCCCTCACCCCCGCCCACTTCAAATTCTTCTCCGCCGGCGCGGCGGCTGCCGCCTCCCTGCCCCCTGCCCCGGTGATGAGCGACCTGTCCCACCAGGACGAGCGCGCAGCCATTCTGGAGGCCCTGCGCCAGTGCGGCGGCAACAAAAAGGCCGCGGCCCAGTACCTGGGCCTTGCCCGCAGCACCCTCTACGAGAAGCTGCGCAAGTATAACCTGGGTTAAGGCAAAAAACACGCCCGGCGCGCCGAGAAAAGCGCGTCCGGGCTGTTGCTTTTTCCGGCAGAAAACGGTATAATATTTCAATTCCGCACCCCTGTGCGGAAAATCATCTTTCAAACCAAGGAGTGACAGGCATGGCGCAAGAGCTGAATCCCACCATGAGCCAGAACTTTATCCACGATTTCATCGACGAGGACATCGCTCAGGGCGGGCAGTATGAGGGCATGACTGTCCACACCCGCTTTCCCCCCGAGCCCAACGGCTACCTCCACATCGGCCACTGCAAGGCCCTGACCATCGACTTCGGCACCGCCGAAAAGTACGGCGGGCTGTGCAACCTGCGCATGGACGACACCAACCCCTCCAAGGAGGACACCGAGTACGTGGACGCCATTCAGGAGGACATCCACTGGCTGGGCTTCGACTGGGGTGACCGGTTCTATTATGCCTCCGATTACTTCGATAAAATGTATGAGTACGCCGAGGAGCTCATCCGGAAGGGCCTTGCCTACGTCTGCCAGCTCTCCCCGGAGGAGTTCAAGGCAAACCGCGGCTCCATCGGCGTGCCCGCCACCTCCCCCTACCGGGACCGGCCTATGGAAGAATCCCTCGACCTCTTCCGCCGGATGCGCGCGGGCGAGTTCCCCGAGGGCTCCATGACCCTGCGGGCCAAAATCGACCTTGCCAGCGGCAACTTCAACATGCGCGACCCGGTCATCTACCGCATCAACTTCTCCCACCACCACCGCCAGGGGGACAAGTGGTGCATCTACCCCATGTATGACTTCGCCCACCCCATTGAGGACGCGCTGGAGGGCATCACCCACTCTCTGTGCTCCCTGGAGTTCCAGGACCACCGCCCCCTGTATGACTGGGTGGTGAGCAACGTGTCCATCCCCTACCACAAGCCCCGCCAGATCGAGTTTGCCCGCCTGGGCATCGACCACACGGTGATGAGCAAGCGCAAGCTGCGCCAGCTGGTGGAGGAGGGCCGGGTGTCCGGCTGGGACGACCCCCGGATGCCCACCCTGTGCGGCATGCGCCGCCGGGGCTACACCCCCCGCTCCATCCGCAATTTCTGCGAGCGGGTGGGGGTGACCAAGTCGGCCAACACCATCGAGTACGCCTTTTTGGAGTACTGCCTGCGGGAGGACCTCAATGAGTCTGCCCGCCGGGTGATGGCGGTGCTGCGGCCGGTGAAGCTGACCATCACCAACTATCCCGAGGGCCAGTCCGAGACCTTCGAGGTGGAGAATAACCCCAACCGCCCTGAGGACGGCACCCGCCCCGTCACCTTCTCCCGCACCCTCTATGTGGAGGCCGACGACTTCATGGAAGAGCCTGCCCCCAAGTATAAGCGCCTCTACCCCGGCGGCCCGGAGTGCCGCCTGAAGGGGGCCTACCTCATCACCTGCACCGGCTGCGTCAAGGATGAAAACGGCAATGTGACCGAGATCCTGGCCGTCTATGACCCCGACTCCCGCGGCGGCAACCCCGCCGACGGCCGCAAGGTAAAGGGCGCCACCATCCACTGGGTGGACGCCGCCACTGCCCTCGACGCGGAGATCCGCCTCTACGACAACCTCTTCTCCGACGCCCAGCCCGACGCCGGCGACAAGAATTTCCTCGACTGCCTCAACCCCGACTCGCTGGAGGTGCTCACCGGGGCCAAGGTGGAGCGCAGCCTGGCCGATGCCGACAGCGCCGACCGCTTCCAGTTCCTGCGCCAGGGCTACTTCTGCGCCGACAGCCGGGACAGTGCCCCCGGCCATCTGGTCTTTAACCGGGCAGTGAGCCTGAAGGACAGCTACAAGCCCCAGGGCTGACGGTTTTCCCCCTTTACGCAAAAAATGAGGGTATCCCGCCCACGCGCGGGATACCCTCCCTTTCTCTTTTGCCGCCCCGGCTTAGGGCAGCGGCCCGGTAAGCAGCTCCTCCAAACCGCGGACATACCGGGTGCTCGCCCGGCGCAGCTGCTCCTGCCGGTGGGTGTAAAATGCGTCGTACACCCCCACCGTCCGGTAGCCGGAGGCACGGGCGGTGGCGCAGTTATAGGGGCTGTCGTCAAAGAGGACGCAGTCCTCCGGCGGCGCGCCCAGAAGCTCGGACAGCCGGGCAAAGCACCGGGGATCGTGCTTTTCAAGGCCGATCTCCTCGGCGTACACCACGTGGCGGAAATAGGGGCCAAGGCCGAACCGCTCCAAAACGATCCGGCACAGCTCCGGCCGGCAGGCGGTGAAGATGGCCATCTCCCGCCCCGCGGCGCGGCAGCGCTCCAAAAGCTCTGATGCCCCGGCCTTGAGCTCCACCTCCCGCTCGTAAAGCCCCCGGGCAAGGCCGGCCCACTCGTCCATGATGTCCGCCGGGCTGTCCGGAAGGCCGTAATAGCGCCGGGTGAATTCCGCCGCCACCGGGAAAATGGAGCGGCCCACCGTCTCCATGTACTCCGCCGTGGCCGCAAGCCCCCGGCGGCCGAGGAACATTTCGTCCACCCGACCCCACAGGCCGTTGGAGTCGGTGATGGTGCCGTCCAGGTCAAAAATATACATGGGGCCGTCTCTCCTTGTCTGCGTATACGTCTTGGCTACAGGTAAAACCGCCAGGGGAGCTTCGCGTCCTCCCCGGCGTAGTCGATGCCGATGCGCGTCCCGGTTTTCACCTCCGGCGGCGCCGCGTCCTCCGGGCAGGGGGGCAGCCCGGCGTCCTCCAGGTTGTCGTACACCCCCAGGGCGGCGCTTCCGTAGGGAAGGCCGTTGAGAGCGCGGTCCAGCCGCAGCGCGGCGCACAGCTTGCCTGGCCCATTGAGCAGGTTTTTCCGCTGATAGGCCGTCAGATCGGCCATCTTGCAGCCGAAGCGGTTTTCTGCTATGATATCCCCGTTGTGCCTGACCTGGCCGCCCCGGATAAGCACGGCGGCGGGCTCGCCCTCGGCCTCGGTGACAAGGTTCAGGCAGCAGTGCAGGCCGTAAATGAGGTAGAGATACGCCGTCCCCGCCGGGGCGAAAAGGGTCTGGGTGCGGGGCGTGCGGCGATAGTTGTAGGCGTGGCAGGCCCGGTCCATCCGGCCGATATAGGCCTCCGTCTCGGTGATGCGCACGGCAAGGGTCACATCGCCGTACCGCCGCACCAGATAGCGCCCCACCAGGGCCCGGGCGGCCGCCACCGTGTCCTGCTCGAAAAATTCCCGGGGCGTCATGGCCCTCCCCCCTTCCGGCATTTCTCTTAGTATACCAGCTTTTTTATCCTTTGCAAAGGCGGTTGATCCCCCATGAACGAAGTCCTTCTCAAAAAGCTCGCCCGCCCCCTCATCGTCCTGGCCACCCTGATCTGGGGCTCCACCTTTTTCATCATCAAGGACGCGCTGGACAGCGTAAGCCTGATGTTCCTGCTGGCCTTCCGCTTCACCCTGGCCGCCGTCATCCTCGCCCTGGTGTTCCGGAAGCACTGGCGGGGGACCACCGCCGCCTGCTGGCTGCGGGGCGTGGTGCTGGGGCTGCTGATGTTCGCCGCCTACACCGTGCAGAACTACGGCCTGATGGACACCACCCCGGGCAAAAACGCCTTCTTCACCGCCGTGTACTGCGTGATCGTGCCCTTCCTCTACTGGGCGGTGGACCGGCTGCGGCCCGACCGGTACAACATCCTGGCCGCCCTGCTGTGCATCGCGGGCATCGGCCTTGTCTCGTGGGACGGGGGGCTGTCCTTCACCCGGGGCGACCTGCTCACGCTGTGCAGCGGCTTCTTCTACGCCTGCCTCATCATTGCGGTGTCGAAATTCTCCCAGAAGTACGACGTGTTCATCCTCACCGTCATCCAGTTCGGCACCACCGCCCTGTGCTGCTGGGCCGGCACCGCCCTCACCGGCGGCTTCCCCTCCGGCGGCCTTCCCGCCCGGGCCTGGTGGGTGCTACTCTACCTTGCCGTCGCCGCCACCACCCTGGCCCTGCTGTTCCAGAACCTCGGCCAGAAATACACCACTCCCTCCTCCGCGGCGGTGCTTCTGAGCCTGGAGGCCCCCTTCGGCGTGGCCTTCTCCGTGGCCTTCGGGGCAGAGTCCCCCTCCCCCTATATGTATGTGGGCTTTTTCCTCATTTTCATCGCCATTCTCTGCTCGGAGACCAAGTTCTCCTTCCTGCGCGGAAAAAGCGTCTCTACCCCCGCCTGACCCCCCAAAAAAAACAGCAAGACCCCGGCGGCAGCTTCCGCCGGGGTCTTTTTTGCTATACCGGGATGGTCAGAAAGGTATTCACCCCGCCGGACAAATCGGCAAACAAAATGCCGCCCGGCGGCCGGAAGGTAAAGGCAAACAGCGCCGCCGCCATGGCAACGGCCGCCACCAGCACCGCCCAGCGCACTGCCGGCCGCCCGGTGAGCGCCGAAAGGGGCCCGGGCAGCAAAAAGCCCGCGGCGACGGACACCAGGAACAGCCCGATGTCAAAGGCCATAGCGCTGCCTTCCAGCACTACATGGCAGAGATAGGCCGCGGCCAGCATCCCAAGGCTCACCGCCGCCGCGGCAAGAAGCCAGGCGCTGCGCATACGGCCATCCCGCCCCGACAGAAAAAGCCCTGCGGCGCACAGCGGCCAGAATACAATCTTCACGTGCTCCCAAAGGCTCTCCCGCACCGGCGAAAAAACGGCAAAAACAGGATTGGGAAGCCACCCGTATAAAAAATGCAGCAAAAAGCCCAGCGCCGCCGCCAGCGCGAATCCGATCAGCTTTCGTTTGGCAGCTTTTTTCATGGCATCCGCCTCCCGTTTCCATCATGTTCTGGTTATTGATATGCGCAGCACCGCAAAAACTATGCACCGAAAATCATTCTGCCCATTTTGCAAAAAAGCGCCAGTATAGTTTCCGCCCCGCCCGGGCGCACCGCCCGGCACGCCTTCCCCCCTTCCAGCCAAGGCTGACTTTGCCACGGGGCATTGACCGCCGCCGCGCCATATTAAATAGGCGGGCGCAGCCAAGCCTGTGCCCGGAAAACGAAAAAGAAAGGCGGCGAATATGATTGAACGACGAAGCAAGGCCGTGGGGCGCAGCGGCCCTTTTGCAGCTCATGCTGGCGGTTTTCCTGGTTTTCGCGCTGCTCCTCCCCCTTCCGGCCCTGGCGGCGGCGCCGGAGCGGCTGGTTCCTGTGGGCCGTGCCGTGGGTATCAAGCTCTTCTCCGACGGCGTTGTCGTTGTGGGTACCTCGGAGGTGGCCACCGGCCGGGGCAAGGTCAACCCGGCCAAGGAGTGCGGCCTGCGGGAGGGGGACGTCATCACCCACATCAACTCCACAGAGGTGGATTCCATTGAGGAGGTGACCGCCCTGCTCCAGGAATTGGAGGGGCAGCCCATGAGCATCCGGGCCGTGCGCCGGGACCGGCAGGTGCAGCTCACCGCCCGGGCGGTGTTCTGCCCGGCGGAGGGGACCTATAAACTGGGCGCCTGGATCCGGGACTCCATGGCGGGCATCGGCACCGTGACCTACTGCGACCCCGCCACCGGCGCCTTCGGCGCCCTGGGCCATGGCATCAACGACGTGGACACCGCGCTGCTCATGCCTCTGGAGCGGGGCTCCATCCTCTACGCCACGGTGGCCGGGGTGAAAAAGGGCGCTGTGGGCGCGCCGGGGCAGCTCAAGGGCGCCTTTGACGGCCTGACCACCCTGGGCAGTCTGACGGCCAACACCGACGGCGGCGTGTTCGGTTCCCTCGCCGACGGCGGCGGCTGGGTCTCCGGCGAGGCGGTGGAGGTGGCCGCGCGCGGCCAGGCCCATACCGGCAGCGCGGTCATCCTCTCCAATATTGCCGGGGACAGCGTGGAGGCCTACACCGTAGAAATCACAAAGGTCTTTCGCAAAAGTGAGGGCGACTGCCGGGATTATATGCTCACCGTCACCGACCAGCGGCTGCTCGACGCCACCGGCGGCATCGTCCAGGGGATGAGCGGCAGCCCCATTCTTCAGGACGGGCGGCTCATCGGCGCCGTCACCCATGTCCTGCTGGACGACCCCCGCCAGGGCTACGCCATCTCCATGGAACGCATGCTGGAGCAAAGCTGCGCGTAGGGCGCGGCACGTCATCGGGGCGGAGCGCGGAAGGTGCTCCGCCCCTGTTCTCCCACTGTGGACATCGCCCAACTTTCGACATCTCTGTCGAACGATTGTTGGGGAATTTCCGAAAACCGCCTTGTCATGACAGGCATTATGTGGTAAATTAAGGGCATGGAAAAATTTTCTATATTTTGGTCGTAGACCAGGAAGGGTTGTTTTTTATGAAGGAAAAGACGCGAATCATACTTGCCGACGCTGCCCAGGACTTCCGCCGCATGGCGTGCGAGCTGCTCGCATCAGAGTCAGACCTGGACATCGTCGGCGAGACCGGCAGCGGGGAAGATCTGCTGGAACTGATTCGCTCAACCCAGCCTCAGGTGGTGGTGATGGACCTGGTCCTGTCCGGAATGGACGGCCTTGCCGTCCTGGAGCGTCTGGGAAGCGAGCGCCCCAAAATTCTGGTGTTGTCCGCCTTCGCCCACTCGTCCTTCAGCGACCGCCTGCCCGCGCTGGGCGTGAACTATTTCATGCTCAAGCCCTGCCACTTCGGCCGCCTTGCCGAGCGCATCCGCCAGCTTGCCGCCCTGGAGATCGTCCCCGCGCCCGACCTGACCGGCGCCAATTCCGGCCGTCAGCAGCTGGAGCGGCAGATCACCGCCATCATCCACGAGATCGGCGTGCCCGCCCACATCAAGGGCTACCAGTACCTGCGCGAGGCCATCAGCCTTACGGTGGCGGACATGGACGTGATCAATGCGGTGACGAAGGTATTGTATCCCACGGTGGCGAAAAAATTCTCCACCACCGCCAGCAGAGTGGAGCGCGCCATCCGCCACGCCATCGAGGTGGCCTGGGACCGGGGCGACCTGGAAACCCTGCAGAAGTACTTCGGCTACACCGTCTCCAACGCCAAGGGCAAGCCCACCAACAGCGAGTTTATCGCCATGATCGCCGACCGCATCTGCCTGAATGCCTCCCGCCAGGCGGGATGACCGTGGCATAACAAAACCGCCTGGCCGTGGAGAAACGGCCAGGCGGCATTTTTTATGTTTACGGATGAAGGGTCAGAGGCGGCCCGTCAAAGACCAGCACCCGGTCGCACAGCTCCAGTACATCCCCCTCGTGGGAGGCCAGCACCACCGGCGTCCCCGCGCTGCGCAGCGCCGCCATCAGCCGGCCGCGCCGCGCCCGGTCTACGCCGGTGAAGGGCTCGTCAAGCAGCAGCACCCGGCCCCCCAGGGCCATGCACCGCCCCAGGGCCAGCCGCCGGGCCATCCCGCCGGAGAGCGCTCCGGGGCGGGTGTGCTCCTCCCCCGTAAGCTCCACCATGGCAAGGTAGCGCCCCGCCTCCCCCCGGCGCTCCCGGGGCAGAACGTCAGTGATGTGCTGCTGCGCGCTGCGCCAGGGCAGCAGCCGGTTCTCCTGAAAGAGGAAGGCCGTCTCCTCCGGCCGCACGCCGGTCACGCTCCCCTCGTCCGGCCGCTCCAGCCCGGCAACGAGCCGCAGCAGGGTGGTCTTTCCGCAGCCCGAGGGACCGGTGAGGGCGGTGATGCCCGCAAGGGGAATGTCGAGAGTCATATGCTCCAAAATCCGCTTTTGCCCATAGGCAAGGCTCACATCCCGCAGACAGATCATGCCGCCGCCCCCTTTCTACCCATCAGCAGCCGACGCAGCGCCCCCTCCATGGCAAGGGAGAGGACGATAATCACCAGCGTCCAGGCGAACAGCTCCGGCGTTTCCAGGGCGGTGCGGGCGTGGGAAATTTTTGTGCCGATGGCAAGCCGGGGCGGGCAGATCACCTCCGCCGCCACCCCCGACTTCCACGCAAGGCCCATGCAGGTGAGCAGTGCGCTTGCAAAATGGGGCCGCAGGGAGGGCAGGTAGATAAGCCGCACCGTCTTGAGGGGGGAAAAGCGGTAGGCCCGGGCCAGCTCCAGAAGCTGTGCATCGGTGCTGGCAAGGCCCGCGTCCAGGTTGCCCCACATCACCGGCAGCACCATCATGGCGGAGATGGCCCCGGGGATGCGCTCCCGGGACACCCACAGGTACACCAGCAAAATAAAGCACACCACCGGCGTGGCCCGTACCACCCGGATGGCCGGGGCCAGCAGCAGACGGGCGGCGGCAAACCGGTAGGTCAGCCATGCCAGCGCGCCCCCCAGCACGCACCCCAGGGCAAGGCCGCCGAAGATGCGCCCCAGGCTTGCCAGGGCCGCGAGCCAGAATTCCCCCGTCCGGGCAAGGCGCGCGAGGGTGCGCCCCACCGCCGCCGGGGAGGGCAGCAGCAGCTCCCGCCCCACCGCCATGGCCGCAAGCTGCCATACCCCCAGCCAGAAGGCTGGGGGTATGATCCATTTCAGCGCTTTTTTCAGGCCGTCAGGGCACATAATAGATGGCGTCGTCCGGCATGGCGCCGCCGATGGAGGCGGGATTGGCGTGCCAGAGGATGCTGTAATACCCGGTGATGGCCGGGGCCATATCCTTGCCGGCGATATAGGTCAGGTGGCACTGGGGAATGGCCTGCCTGGCGATGGGGGCGGAGGGGGTAATGCCAAGTGTCGCGATGAGCTCGGCCGCCTCCTCCACGTTGCCGTTGACATAGGCGATAGAGGCCGCGTACTCGGTGAGGAAGGTATCCACCGCCTCGGGGTGCTCCTCCAGAAAGGCGGAGCGGACCACCACGGCGGTCATGATAAGCTGGCTGTCCGTCCCAAGGTCGTTCCACTCCTCGGTAACGTCCAGGGCGGCGCGGATCTTGCCCTCGCCCTTGATGATGGCGGCGGTGGCGGCGGGTACGGGCAGCATGGCCACCTCGGCCTCGCCGGTCATGAGCTTCTGGGTGATCTCGCTGGCCTCGGCAAAGACAATCTGCACGTCCTTGTCGGGGTCAAGACCGTTCTCGGAGAGGATGTAGCGCAGCACATACTCGGGGTTGGCGCCCTGTCCGGGGGAGTAGATGGTCTTTCCGGCAAGGTCGGCCACGGAGTTGACGCTGTTGCCGCCGCCGCTCTCCAGGATGTGGAGCACGCCCAGGGTGCCCAGGGCGATGATCTTCACGCCGCCCTCGGTCTTGTTGTAGAGGTTCACCGCCACGTTGGATGCCACGGTGGCGATGTCGAAGCGGGGCTCCGCGCCGGTCAGGCCCGCCACCAGCTCGCTGTTGTCGGCGGCGATGGTGTACTCGTAAGAGCCCAGGGCCGCGCCCGCGTCACTGTCGGTGAGCAGCTTGGCCGCGCCGATGCCCGTGGGACCGGAGAGCACCGCAAGGCGCACCGTGGTCTCATCAGCCACCGGGGCGCTGGGCTCCTCGGAGGGCTCCTGGGACGGCGCCTGGGACGGCGCCTCCGACGCCGGGGCGCTGGGGGACGGGCTCTCATTGCCGCCGGCGCTGCGGCAGGCGGACAGGGCAAAGACCATGGCCAGGGCCAGGATCAGTGCAAGCAGTCTTTTGTGTTTCATTTCATGACTCTTCCTTTCTGGATTGATCCGGATTTAACTGTAGGACGCGAGGGCCTCCCGGCACAGGACGCGGATGACCTTGCCCTCCCGGGCGATGCAGCCCTCCCGCTCCAGCGCCTCAAAGGCGCGGTACAGCGTGGCCCGGCCCACGCCGATGCTGGCGCTCAGCCGGGTTGCGGAGATGGCGACGCATCCATCCTCACCGGCGGCGGAGAGCAGATACTGCCCCAGCTTCCCCTCCGCCGACCCGGCGGACACCGCGGAGAGCCGCCGGCTTAAAAACCGGATGCGCCCGGAGAGGTAGCGGACATAGTTCTCCGCAAATTCCGGGCTGCTCCGCAGCAGCGCCGCCACCCGCTCCTGGGGCAGCAGCACCACCGTGCAGTCCGAGAGGGCTGTAAGGGTAGTGGCGTAGTCCTCCCCCTCCTGAAAGAGGGCGGCCGCGCCGAACACATCCCCCGGAGCCAGGGATGAGATGATGAGCGTCTCCTTGCTCACCTGCACCCGCCCCCGGCAGACAAGGCCCAGGCAGCGCCGGAAGCGCCGGGGGGTGTAAATGGCCTGCCCCCGGGCAACGCGGACTTCCTCCGCCCCGCGCAGCGCCGCCGACAGCGCGGCACCATCCACACCGGCAAACAGCGGTGTCTGGGAAAATACCGTCAGCAGCTCCACGCCATCGCCCCTTTTGTATCATTTGGTACATTTTTATTCTATCCTTCCCGCCGCAGCCTGTCAAGCAAAAAATAGTGACAGCCTTTGACACCGAATTGTTAACAATTCACGCTTGCTTCCCGGGCCGCCCCAGGGTATACTACACAGGAGCGTTCTGAAAGTTTACATAAAGCGGCAGGCCGTCCTCTGGCGGCCAGGCCGGGCCCTTCCGCCCGGCAGGACCGCCGCGAAGATACAGAAGAAGGAGCTTTCTGTCTATGGCAAACCGGTCCCAAAAGCCCCGCCGCCCCTCCCCGCTGATGCGGCTGGTGAAGGCGCTTTATCTCATATTGGTGATACTCTCCGCCGTCATCGTGGCGCTGTTTCTGGCCTACAAGCTGTTCGTCCGCGCCCCAAATGTAGATAACCAGGTCACCTTCCCCGTCCAGTCCGCCCAGCCCGGCGTCTCTCAGCCCCCCGACGACCCCGGGGAATCGGGCGAGCCCGCTCAGCCTTCGGAAGAGGTGATCGTCTACACCCGGCGGGAGGGGGTCTACACTTGCGTGCTCACCGGCTGCGACGAGGGCAGCCTCCGGGCGGACACCATCATGCTGGGCTGCTTTGATACCGTAAACGGCACGGCCTCCCTCGTCTCCATCCCCCGGGACACTCTGGTCTACTACAATAATAAAAATACCAAGATCAACACCGTCTACTCCCACGGCGGCGGCAAGGCCATGGCCCAGGAGGTGTCGGAGCTGCTGGGCGTACCGGTGGACTACTATGTGGCGGTGGACCTGGATGCCTTCGGCGCCATCGTCAAGGCCATCGGCGGGGTCTATTTCGACGTGCCCATCGACATGGACTATGACGACCCCTACCAGGACCTGCACATCCACCTCCAGAAGGGCTACCAGAAGCTGGACGCCGACGGCGCCATCGGCGTGGTGCGCTTCCGTCATAATAACGACGGCACCGGCTATGTCCGGCAGGACTATGAGCGGGTGGAGACCCAGCGCAAATTCCTCACCGCCCTGGTGAGCCAGACCATCACCGTCTCCAACGCGGCCAAGGTCACAGACCTCATCAGCATCCTGCAAAAGTATGTGGACACCGACATGCCCCTTGACACCATGATCTACTTCGCCACCCAGGCCATCGGCATGGACCTGGGCGCCGCCCTGGAGACCGCCACCCTCCCCAGCGAGTGGAAGTCCCCCTATGTAGAGGTGGACGATGACAAGGCCCTGGAGCTTGTCAACCGCCTTCTGCCCGTCTACACCCAGCCCATCACCGCCGGCATCATGGACATCCGCCACCGCTGAGACCCTCCTTGCGCCCGGCCGGCATTTCTGCTATGATATTCTCATCCTAACCGGCCGTATCCCGGCCGCAGTAAAATCAAAGGAGGGACCTGAATGAACAAGACCATCACCGCCCCCGGCGCGCCCGCCGCTGTCGGCCCCTACTGCCACGCCAAGCTGTGTGGCTCCACCCTGTACTGCTCCGGCCAGCTGGGCCTCATCCCCGCCACCGGCGAGCTGCCCGACGGCGCGGAGGCCCAGGCCCGGCAGGCCCTTGAAAACCTGGGCGCCGTGCTGCACGCTGCCGGCATGGACTATGCCGACGTAGTCAAGACCACCGTTTTCCTTGCCGATATCGCCGACTTTGCCGCCATCAACCGCATCTACGCCCAGTACTTCACCGCCGAGCCCCCGGCCCGCTCCTGCGTCCAGGCCGGCGCGCTGCCCAAGGGCGGCCTTTTTGAGATCGAGGCCATCGCCGTCAAGTAAGGCGCACTGCCCCCCTTCAAAGGAAAAGCTCCCCTCTCCAGCCCGCAGCCCGGGCCGGGAGGGGAGCTTTTTTGCGGCAGAGCCCGCCCTATTTCCGCACATCCAGCCGCAGGGCGATTACCGTCCGGTCATCCGCGCCCCCCTGGCGCTGCTGGGTGCCGGCCATCAGGCTTTTGGCCAGGGTCTGGGGGGACAGGCCGTCAAACTCCTCCAGCTCTCTCAAAATCCACCCGTCCTCCCTGCCATTGGATACGCCGTCGCTGACCATCACCACCACGTCCCCGGCGGCAAGCTCCAGGGGAAAGGCGTCCATTTCCCCGCCGGCGCACAGCCCCGCGGGCAGGGAGGTACCGCACAGCCGCTCCACCCGGCCGCCCCGGCGCAGGTAGCTGGGGGCCGCCCCCAGCTTGTAGAGGCACCCTTCGCCGGTGAAGAGGTCTACCCGCAGCAGATCCACCGTGGTAAAGCCGCCGGTGGCCTCCCCCTGCAGGGCAAGGGCCTGGCCCACGGTGTCCAGGGCCTGCTGTGCCTCCATCCCCGCGCGCAGGAATTTTTCCAGCAGGCTCAGGGCGCCGTCGCTCTCCCGCCGTGCCGCCGTGCCGCTGCCCATGCCGTCGCACAGCAGGACATATGCCTGTCCCGTCCCGTCCCGGAACCAGGCCCCCGTGTCCCCGCTGACCACGCCTCCGTCCTTCCCCGCGCAGGCCACCCCGGCCACCACCGTCAGCGGCTCCGCCTGGGCAAGGCACAGCACCCCCGGCCCCCGCCGCTCCGCCTTCAGCCGGCAGCCGAGCAGCTGCTCCAGGCGGGTGAGCTCCTCCGCCTCGCCCAGCTGTTCCACTCCCTCCCCCTCCAGCTCCGCCCGCAGATGGCGGCGCTCATCGGAAAAGACGGCGCACCGCCCCTCCAGTCCCAGGGCCGTCATGCGCTGCTTGAGGTGCAGCTGCCGCTTGGCGTCCACCGGGAGCTCGGCGGCCACCTCCGACGCTGCCTGCTCCAGCACCCCGGCCAGCTGGTCGTACTGGGCGCACACCGCCGCGCGGCTCTCCCGGATGCGGCTATCATACATCCGCCGCTCCAGAAGCCGGTCCAGCTGCCGGTTGGTCTCCGCGAGAAAGCTTTTGAAATGGAGGCACCGGTCGGCAAAGTAGGGCGGGAAGTCCCCGGCGCGGGCGCCGCCCCGGTCAAGGATGCCGGGCAGGGTGTCGGCCAGGGCCCCCCGGGTGGCCTGGTAGTCCCGCTGCCAGCAAAGGCTGCCGTTTGTGCAGCTTCTGCACACCTTGCCTGCCGCCCGGTCGAAAATTTTGGCGGCGTCGGCGTCGTTCTCCGGCGGGGCGGCAGCCCCTTCAAGCCCCGCGGACACCGCCCGGAACGCCTGGGCCGCCTGCTCCAGCCTGCGGGCGGTGTAGCGCCGGGTGCGGCCGTCCTCCTCCCTGGCCCCCTCCTGCCGGGTGAGAGCGGAAAACCGCCGCAGCAGCTTGTCCGGCACGATGAGCAGCAGCACCCCTGCCGCCGCCACCTCGTAGAGTACCGCCAGCTCTGCCCGGCCGCCGCCCCGGCACAGCACCGCCGCCCCCGCCGCAAGCACCCCCGCCAGCATGGCAAACACCCGGCCCTGCCGGGCGAAGATTCCCGCCGTCAGCCCGGAAAAGCCGTACACCGCCGTGCACACCGGCGCCGCCGCCCCGGCAAGGTCCATGGCAAGCCCCGCCGCCACCCCGGCCACGGCCCCGGTGCCCAGCCCGCCCCTCCAGCCCGCGGCCAGCACCGCCAGGGCGGCCAGCACCCGCCCAACGGATACCCCGGCCACCGTCACCCGGGCAAGGGTCATCAGAAGGGTCCCGCCCAGCACCAACAGCCCCACCGTCTGCTGCACGCTGACGCGCCGTCCCGGCCGCCGCTCCTCCCAGACGGAGAAGGCCAGGCGGTAGAAGTAAACCGTCCCCGCCGTGAGGAGCACCTCGGCGGCAAAATAGACCGCCCGCTCGCGGCTCCACCCGCCGGCAGACAGATACACAAAGCCCACCAGGGCGTTGAGGGCGGCGGACACCGCCGGCATGAACCAGGCCGTGCGGGAAATGCGGAATTCATACATGGCCATGCCCACGGCAAAAATCATCATGGCCGCCGCGATGTAGCGCAGCGCCTCCAAAAAGCCCAGGAAGGACAGATAGCCGAAGGCGGCGCCCAGCAGGGCGGCAAAGCCCTCCGGCGCGGTGCCTGACACCCCCACCATGGCAAGGCCGAACAGGGAATGGCCGCCGAACACCTGCGCCCCGGAGAGCACCGCGGCGAGCAGAAAGCGGATGGCGCACTGGCTCAAGCGCATCAGCACCGGCACGCGCAGCGTCCTCCCCGCGCGGCGCTGGCCGCTGTCTTCTTTTGCAGTCATGGAAAAGCCTCCTTCTGTGTGCGGCCCCGTCCCGACCGGGCCGTTTTTCGCCAGTATAATCCAGGCGGAGAAAAAACATGGTCGGAAGCTGTCTTGCACTGCACGATTGCGTATGGTAAAATAAATACTTACCGAATCCCCCCGACACGGGGCTGATGATAAGGAGCGTCGCTTTGAAGATCGGCAACACCATCATAGACACCAAAATCGCCCTGGCCCCCATGGCCGGGGTGACGGACCTTGCCTTCCGCACCGTCTGCCGGGAGCTGTCCGGCTGCTACACCGTCACCGAGATGGTCAGCGCCAAGGCCCTGTGCTACCAGGACAAAAAGACCGCCTCCCTGCTCCGCCTGGGGCCCGGGGAACACCCCGCCGCCGTACAGATTTTCGGCAGCGACCCCGACTGCATGGAGCGCGGCGCGGCCCTTGCGCTGGAGCAGTCCGGGGCGGACATTCTGGACATCAACATGGGCTGTCCCGTCCCGAAGGTGGTCCACAGCGGGGACGGCAGCGCCCTCATGCGGGACCCCGGCAAGGCCGCGGCCATCGTAGCTGCGGCGGTGCGGGGCGCGGGCGGGCGCAGCGTCACCGTCAAGTTCCGCCTGGGGTGGGACAAGGGCTCCATCAACTGCGTGGAGTTCGCCCGGCGCATGGAGGACGCGGGGGCCGCCGCCGTCACCGTCCACGGCCGCACCCGCACCCAGCTCTATTCCGGCACCGCCAACTGGGACTATATCCGCGCGGTGAAACAGGCCGTCTCCATCCCGGTCATCGCCAACGGCGACGTCTTTTCCGCCGAGAGCGCCGTGCGCATCCTGCGCTACACCGGGGCGGACATGGCCATGATCGGCCGGGGCAGCTTCGGCAACCCCTGGCTTCTGCAGCAGGCGGACGCCGCCGTCCGGGGCCTTCCCGTCCCGCCGCTTCCCCCCCTGGCCCAGCGCTGCGAGACCGCCCAGCATCAGTTTGAGCTGGCCATGGAGCAGAAGGGTGAAAAGATCGCCTGCCTTGAAATGCGCCGGCACTACGCCTGGTACCTCCGGGGGGTGCCCCACAGTGCCTACTGGAAGGAGCAGATCTGCCGCATCCAGTGCGCAGAAGATGTGGCGCGCATCACCGCCGGTATCCGGCGGGATCTGACCTGACGCCGCAAAAGCGCAAAATCCAACGGAAAGGAGGCGTCCCATGGAAGAGAATACCCTCGTTGTCCGGGCCAAGGGCGGAGACCGGGACGCCTTTGCCCTGCTGCTGACCCAATATGAAAAGCAGGTCTACCGCCACGCCCTGCGCATGCTGCGCCACCCCGAGGACGCCGCCGACGCCGCCCAGGAGGTCTTTCTCAAGGTGTGGCAGGGGCTGCCCGGCTTCCAGGGGGGCAGCGCCTTCTCCACCTGGCTCTACCGGCTCACCGACAACGTGTGCATCGACCTTCTGCGCCGGGAGAAAAAGCGCCGGGGGGACGCCTCGCTGGATGCCGAGGGCTTCGCCGCCGCAAACGCCGTCTCCGACCCCGCCCCCTCCCCCCAGCAGTCGCTGGAGCGCCGGGAGGACCGCCGGGCCGTGGCGCAGGCCCTGGAGCGCCTGAGCGAGGACCACCGCCGGGTGCTCATCCTGCGGGAGCTGGACGGCCTGAGCTACGACGAGATCGGCGCCATTCTGGACGTGCCCGCCGGGACGGTCAAATCCCGCATCGCCCGGGCGCGGATGGCCCTTGCAGACTTTTTGCGCAAAAGCGGGAACTTTTCCGCCGGCCATCCGTCACAACAGTGAAACCAAACCACAAAAGCCGCAAAAGGAGGTGATTGACCGTGAACTGTCAGGAGGCCCTGGAGGCCATCAGCGCCGCCATCGACGGCGAGCTCTCCCCGGATGAGCGCGCCGCGCTGGACGCCCATCTGGCGTCCTGCCCCGCCTGCGCCGCCCTCTTGGAAGAGCTCTCCGGTCAGTCCCGCCTGCTGCGCGAGATGGACTGCCAGGTTCCGGAGGGCCTTTCGGCGCGCATCCTCGCCGACCTTCCCAGCCGGGCGGACGCGGGCACGGAGGGCGCGCAATCCAGCGTGACCCCCTTTCCCTCAAAAAAGCGCCCCGCCCTCTGGCGGCGGCTGGGCACCCTGGCCGCCTGCCTGGCCCTGGTAATCTGGGCAGGGGCCGCCTTCCTGCCCGGCACCCTCGCCGGCCGCTACGCCAACGCCGTGGTCAGCGGCACAGAGCATTCCTCCGGCAGCAAGGACGCGGCCCCGGCCGAGGGGTCCCAGATCATCCTGTACGCCCCCGCCGCGCCCAACGGCGGCAAGGGTGCGGACGGCTTCCGGGATGCCGCCCCGGCCCCCGGCGTCAACTCTTTCTTCCAGAAGAGCGACTCTGCCCCCGCCTACGCCTGCTCGCTGCTGCTGGACGCGGGCGCCGCCCCGGAGGAGCCGGAGACGGTGGTGCTCACCGGCACCGGTGAGCTCTCCGTCCTGCTGGAGTCCTGCTCCGAGGCCCTTCTTGACCGGGACGGGGAACCGGACGAGGCGCTGCTCTTCGATTCCGGTGCCGCCATCGCCGTCGCCCTGCCCGAAACGGAGGGCTGCGCCGGCTACGCCGTCAACGGCGTGTTTCCCGCCGAGGCGGGGGGATACGACATCTCCCTCACCCCCATCCCTTCCCAGCTGGAAGGGGCCGACGCCGCAGGCTACCTGGTGCTCATCGCCGCAGACGGCTCCCTCTCGCCGTCAGACACCTTCACCGTATCCATCGAGGACTGACCGTTCTCCACCCCTTCAAAACGCCTTCGCAGGCCCGTGCCCGCGGAGGCGTTTTTCTCTGCCGCACTCCCTTTTTTGCCCGAAAGTTTGGAAAACCCCTTTTTTTCTCCCGCCTGTTGGAGTAAAATAATACCACTGAATTTGACTGGAGGGTTCCCATGGACATGTTCCGCGCCTGCCTGACGGCGGCCGTCAGGCCAACGCTCCCCGCGGCTGCCTCTGCCGCCCCCACCCTTGCCCAGCGTCTGGGCTCGGCATGGGACGATATCTGCTACGGCGTCTCCTGGTTTTTCACCCATATGGAGCCTGCCGGTATCTGGGCCATCCCCGCCCTGGCGGCGGTGATCGGCTTTTTCGCCTACTACTGCTGGTGCATCAAGCCCAAACGCGGCTCGCTGGAATGGGTGGCCATGGCCGAGACCAAAAAGCGCCCCCTGACCCTCACCCTGCGCCGCCACCCCATGGAGAAAAAGGATATTCTGCCTGTCCTGCTGCTCACCGTGGTCTACGCCGCCACCGCCTTCTTCCGCCTGGGCGACTTCACCGCCCCACAAAGCTACGCGGTCTTTCAGGCCGACACCGCCGTGACCTTCTCCTTCGGTCAGGTGGTGGAGGTGGATGAAATCTCCTACTTCACCGTGCTGGGCACCGGGCACTATACCCTCGAGTACTCCGCCGACGGTGTGAACTGGGGCAGCATCGACCTGGATCAGGCCTACAACACCCTTCTGAAGTGGCGTTTGGACAACCTCAATGAGACCGAGGACGGCACAACCCCCATCGGCCCCATCTCCGCCAAGATGTTCCGCCTCACCGCCGGCAAGATCGACCGCCCGGAGGGGCTGTGGCTGGGCGAACTGGCGCTGTGGTCCCAGGGCCAGGCCCTCATGCCCATCTATGTGGACGACGCGGGCGCTGCCCTCTTTGACGAGCCGTCCCAGTGGACCACCGAGTCCACCTATATGAACTCCTCCTACTTCGACGAAATCTACCACGCCCGCACCGCCCTGGAGCATCTTAACAACATCTACCCCTACGAGGTCTCCCATCCGCCCCTGGGCAAGCTCATTTTGTCCCTGGGCATCCTGATGTTCGGCATGACCCCCTTTGGCTGGCGGTTTATGGGCACGCTGTGCGGCGTGCTGATGGTGCCGGTGCTGTACATCTTCCTCAAGAATCTCTTCGGGCGCACGTCGGTGGCCTTGTGCGGCGCGTGCCTGTTCACCTTCGATTTCATGCACCTGGTCCAGACCCGCATTGCCACCATCGACAGCTACGGCGTGTTCTTCATCCTGGTGTCCTACTACTTTATGTACCGCTACCTCACCGTCCCCGCCGGGCAGCCGCTGCGCAAAAGTGTCCCCTCCCTGCTGCTGTGCGGGCTGTTCTGGGGCATCGGCTGCGCCAGCAAGTGGATCGTCATCTACGCCGGCGTGGGCCTTGCGGTGCTGTGGCTGCTGGGACTTATCTTCAAGGGGCGGGAGTGGAAAAGGCTCCGCACCCAGTCCCCCACCGCCCCCCTGCCCCGGTTCGGCGCCCACGCGGCGGGCATCACCGCCCTGTCGGTGGTGTTCTTCGTGCTCATCCCGGCGGCCGTCTATCTGGCCTCGTACCTGCCCTATGTCACTGCCTGGGCCGCCCAGGCCGAGGGGCGTGAGGTCTCCCTCAAAAGCCTTTGGGACCTGATGTGGAACAACCAGGTCTTTATGCTCACCTATCATCAGGGCGTCCACACCCCCCACCCCTATGAGTCCTACTGGTACCAGTGGATTTTCGACGGCCGGCCCATCCTCTACTACCGCGACCTCAACTATGCCCAGACCCAGGGCATCAAGAGCCTGTTCGCCTCCTTCAATAACCCCCTGGTCTCCTGGGCGGGGCTGCTGGCATTCTTTGCCATGATCGGCGAGGTGATCCGGCGCAAGAGCGGCAAGGCCCTCTTTATCCTGGTGGCAATCCTGTCCCAGTTCGTGCCGTGGCTGCCCATCGGGCGCATTCTCTTCGCCTACCACTATTTCCCCACTGTACTCTTCCTCACCTTCGCCGTCGCCTACGAGATGAACCGGATTCTGGCCCGGCGCCGCGGAGGCTGCAAGGCGGTGGTGTACGGCTTTACCGCCTACACCACGGCCCTCTACTTCATCTTTTACCCCGCCCTCACCGGCCTTTATACGCCGCTGTGGTATAATAGCCTATTCCTGTGCTGGTTCCCCAGCTGGCCCCTGTAATGAATGAAAAAACGGCCCCCGCACAGGGCCGAGCTTTGGAAGGAGCAATGACCAACTATGAAAATTTCCATCGGCTGTGACCACGGCGCCTACGCCCTCAAGGAGCACCTGAAAACCTACCTGGCCGACAAGGGCCACGAGGTGGTGGACTGCGGCACAGACAGCACCGACAGCTGCGATTATCCCATTTTCGCCCGGGAGGCCGCCCGCCTGGTGGCCGGCGGCAGCTGCCATCGGGGCATCGTGCTGTGCACCACCGGCATCGGCGTTTCCATGTGCGCCAACAAGGTCCACGGTGTGCGCTGCGCCCTGTGCTCCGACCCCTATTCCGCCGAGATGACCCGCCGCCACAACGACGCCAACATGCTGGCCATGGGCGCCGGCATCATCGGCAAAAACATGGCCGAGCGCATCGCCGACGTGTTTCTCTCCACCGAGTTCGAGGGCGGCCGCCACCAGCGGCGCATCGACCTGATGATGGACCTGGAGGCGGATGGCTGACCCTGCGCGCAAAGCAAACCCCCCGGCGGCACATGCCGCCGGGGGGCTGTTTTTCCCGCTTATTCCGCGCGCTTCAGAAATCCGCGCAGCATCTTGGCCGCCTCGCAGCGCAGCGCCGTCCCGGTGGGGTCCATGCGGTTTTCGCCCTTCCCGGAGAGGATTCCCTGCTCCCGGGCCCAGCACAGGGCCGGCAGGGCGTAGTCTCCGGCCGCCGCGGCGTCGGCAAAGTCAAGGGTCTCGCTCTCGGGCGCGGGGCTGCCCACATAGCGCCATAGGATTGCCGCCAGCTGCTCCCGGGTGATGGGGGCGTCGGGCTCAAACCGGCCGGCGCCCACGCCCTCCACAATGCCCGCGCCGGAGGCCCAGCCCACGGCGGCGGCATAGTAGGCACCGCTGTCCACGTCGGCAAAGTCCCTGCCGCCCTCTCCGGCGGGCTCACCGGAGAGGCGGTGGAGCGCCGTGACCAGCATGCCCCGGCTCATGGTCTCGTTGGGGCCGAAGCGGCCGCCGCCCACGCCCTGGAGCAGGCCCCGGGCGGAGCAGTAGTCCACCGCGTCCCGGAACCAGTCCCCGGTCTTCACGTCGGAAAAGCTTTGGGCGGCGTTCACCACCTTGACGCAGCCGCCGTCCTCCACCGCGAAGCGCACGCCGTTCGACGCGGCGGTGTAGGGCAGGCTCTCCCACTGCCCGTCCTCCCCGGCAAGGTACAAAAGCGTCCCCGCCGGCACGCTCTCCAGGGGCAGCAGCACCTCCACCGCGCCCTTCCGGGGCACGCTGATGGTCACCGGCAGGGCCTTTTCCAGGCTCCGGCCCAGCTCAATGGCCCGGATGGGAAGGGACACCGCCCCCTCGCCGGCCCCCTCCACCGCCTCCTGGGACAATGTCACGCTCCAGCTCTGGCTGCCGGCCTCATCGGTCTCCAGGCTTGCCCGGCTGCCGTCGGCGCGGATCTCCGTCACCGTCAGGGAGCCGTCTGTCCGGCGGACCTCCCGGCGGACGGAGCCGTCGGCGCTCTGGCGGGTGGTAGTGGTCTGCCCATCCCGCAGCCGCTCCACCGTGAGGATGGAGCCGTCCGCATAGGTGGTCACCTCCGTCACCGTGCCGGTATCGAGGTTGGTGGCCGTGGTGGTGATGGAGCCGTCCGCGTTCACCGTGGTCTTGGTAATAATCCGGGGGGCCTCGGTGCCGCCGTTGGCCGCGTCACCGACCAGGCCCGGGTGCGCCGGCGCAAGGGCGGGGATATCCGCGCTGGTGTCCGGTGCCGCCGCGGCCCCGGGGATGAGCAGCAGGCACAGCGCGGCGGCAGCGGCAGCGGCATAGATTTTCCTTTTCATAGGTTCCTCCTGCGGCCCTCTCTCCGCGGCGGGCGTTACATGCCCAGGGTCATCCCCTCTCCGTCGGACAGGCCGTCTTTCTTGAGCATATTTTCCAGCACCTCCACATCGGAGGCCACATCCAGCGCGTCATTCTGAAAGAGCTTATCCAGCTGCCGCTCAAATCCGGCCACCACCTGGTCCATCATGCCCTCAATCCGGGCCTTGGCCGCCGAGATGTTCTCACCCTCAATGCCCTGGGCGTCCAGCTGGGCGTAAGCACGCAGGATCTTCAGGGTGGTGGGCAGGTAGTAGTTGAGGAAGGAGCGCAGCTGCCCCTCCCGGTTGGGGTGGGACTTCTGATAGGCCAGGATCTTGCCGGTGATCTCCTCGATGCGGTCGATCTTCTCGCTCATCACCTCGTCTGGGATGTCGTCGTTGACCTGGCGGATCTCCCGGAGAATGGCGTCCTCCTCCGCCGCGGCCCGGGCGGCGGGCTCCTTCTCCGGCTCGGCCTTGGGCCCGGGCGCCCGGTAGCCCATCTCGGTGAGGAAGAGCTTGCCCTCGGCAAGGTCCAGATAGCCGGTGGGCAGGATGCCCTTGGAGAGCATCCTGCGCAGGTCCTTGCACAGCTTGCGCACCGGAACGTCAAAGGTGGCCGCCATGTGGGCCAGGGACACCTCCCGGTTGGCCCCGATGTAGGCGAGATAGTTCATATAGCGCTCCTGCCGGCGGTTTTTGCCGATGCCCGAGCACAGCAGCCCGATGCTGCCCCCCAGGAACATGGCGCAGGCCAGTACGCCGATGAGCTCATCGGAGAAGAAGTAGCCGTAAAAGATGCTGCGCAGCATTTCGGTGGTGGCCGCCGCCGTGCTCAGGCCGAAGACGGCGGTGAGGACGGCCCCCACGATGATCTGCCAGCCGCCGCTGCCCCGCTCCGGCTTTTTCCTCCCCGCCGGGGCGGCGGAGGACTTGGCCTTGGGCCGGGCTGCGGCAGGGTCGGCTGCCCGGGCGTCGGCGCGGGGCGCACTCTGGGCGGCCCGGGCATTCCGGGCGTTCTGGGACGCATTGCCGCCGTTTTCGCCGCTCTGTCCCGCCGGGGCGCCCTGGGGCGCTGTCTCGTCCCAGGAGACGTTCTCCCAGTGCTGCTGCCCCTGCTGGATATCGTAGGGGTGGCGCTTGACCTTGCCCCGCAGCTTCCCCCGCATCCCCGCGAGCCGGCTCACCAGCATGCAAAAAGCGATAATCCAGGTCACCGGGGTGGGAATGCAGAATAAAACGATAATGGGAATCCAGCTGCCCCAATCAAAATTTCCGCTGTTTCGGTTGCTGCTGGCCATAATGGCTCGTTCTCCTTTTATATCAGTCTCGCGCGGCGCCCCCTCCGGGCCGCCGCAGCCATAACCGCTTTCATGTGGGTATACATATGCTATGATATACTAATTCAGCAGTGATGTAAAGTGCGGCCTGCCCAAGTTTTGCCCCAAAATTCGGGCGGAGGCCCTTCGTCAGCCCTATTTTGTAACCGCTTTGTGGTTGTCACCCTGCCGCAGCGGTGGTAAAATAGCCGCAGTTGCCGCACAAGGCGGCGCCGTCAGTGCCGCTGACGGTCACTCTAAGTACGGAGGTAACAAAGCTATGAACGATTCCGCGCCCAAACGGCTGGTCAAAAAGGAGGGCGGCGGCAAGGCGCCGCTGATCGCCCTCATCGCCGTTCTCGCGCTTGCCGCCCTGCTCGTGGGCGGATATTTCGGATTTTGCAGCTGGGTCCGGGGCAACGGCCGGCTGCTGCCTGGCACCGCGGTGTCCGGCCTGCCCGACGGCAGCACCCTGGACGTGGGCGGCAAAAGCGCCGACGAGGCCGCTGCGCTGCTCGGTGAGCGCTTCCAGCAGAATATCAGCAGCCGCTCCCTCACCGTGACCTACGGCGACGGGCAGCAGGCCGTCCTCTCCGGCGAGCTGTTCACCGCAGACGTCCAGCTGCCCATTGACGAGGCCCTCGCGGAAAAGGCGGCCCTGCCCTTCTGCCGGCTGGGCCTTGCCTGGCTTGCCGGCGGCGCGGGCGGCGAGCACACCGTGTCCGCCCTGACCCTCTCCGCCGAGGGGAAGTCCCAGGTGTCCTCCCTGGCCAAACGCATTGCCGACGCCCTCTATATCGCGCCGGTGGACTTCACCTATGAGGTCACCGAGCAGACGGTGGAGCTGGTGCGGGGCACCGACGGCCAGGCCGTGGACCGACAGGCCCTGGAGGAGCGCATGACCCAGGCCCTCCTGGCCGGGGAGGAAACCCTGGCGGTATCCCCCAGCGTCGTTCCCAGCGCAGAGCTCACCGGCGAGAGCCTTGCCGCCCTGGTGCGGGTGGAGCCCCAGGCCTCCACCGTGGGCAGCGACGGCAAGCTCACCCCCACCGTGGTGGGCCACAGCGTGGACCCGGAAAAGGCCCAGGCCATCCTGGACGCGACCGCCCCCGGTGAGGCCTGCTCTATCCCCCTCATCTTCCTCCACCCTGACCTTTCCGGCGCGGACGCGCTGCTCTACCAGGACCTGCTGGCCTCCTCCGACAGCTACATGGCCGGCCCCTCCAACCGGCGCAACAACATCCGCCTGGCTGCCGCCGCGGTGGACGGCACCGTGCTCATGCCCGGCGAGACCTTCTCCTACAACAAGGTGGTGGGCGAGCGCACCGCCGCCAAGGGCTACCGGGAGGCCACCGTCTATGTGGCCGGCCAGGATAAGCAGGAGCTGGGCGGCGGCGTGTGCCAGCTGGCCTCTGCCCTGTACTACTGCACCCTCTACTCCAACCTGGAGATCGTGGCCCGGCGCAACCACCGCTTCGCCGTCACCTACGTCCCCTACGGGCTGGACGCCACCGTGGCCTGGGGCAGCATCGACTACAAGTTCAAAAACAACACCGACTACCCCATCCGCATCAGCGCCTACACCGAGGGCAACGACCTGTTTGTGCGCTTCTACGGCACCCGCGCCAATGGAAATTATGTGAAAATGGAGAACAAGCGTCTCTCCTCTACCCCCTACAGCACCGTCTACCGCATCAACGAGTCGCTGTCCGCCGGCCAGACCAAGGAGGCCGTCCACGCCTACACCGGCTACAAGTACGAGGTCTACCGCTGCGTGTACGACGAGTCGGGCAAGCTGCTCTCCCGCACCTTCGAGAACACCAGCACCTACTCCTTCCGGGACAAGGTCATTGAGGTAAGCCCCGCCGACGCCGCCAAGTACGGCCTGGGCGGCAGCGTCACCCCAACCCCGACGCCGGAGCCTGTCCCGACGCCCACGCCGGAGCCCGTCCCTGACCCCACGCCCGAGCCCGTCCCTGACCCCACGCCCGACCCGGCCCAGACCGACCCCGCCGCGCCGGAGCCCACCCCCGCGCCGGGCGCCTGGGAGTAACCAACGGAGGCACACGCCATGTTTCAGGGCTTTACGCCGGAGACCATTGATTTTCTCTGGGGCATCCGGTTCAACAATGAAAAAAGCTGGTTCGAGCTCCACAAGCAGGACTATCTCAACGCCCTCTACCGCCCCATGCAGGCCCTGGCCGCCGACATCCAGGCCGACCTCAACGGCCGAAAGGGCTGCGGCGGGCTGAACGTCAAGGTGTCCCGCATCTACCGGGACGCCCGGCGGCTCCACGGCCGGGGCCCCTACAAGGACCACCTGTGGCTGTCCCTCTTCCGCTGGGAGGACGGCGGCGACGGCAGCCGGCCGGTATTCTGGTTTGAGCTCGCCCCCGACGAGTGGAGCGCCGGCATGGGCTTCTGGTGCGCCCAGCCCGCGATGATGGAGCGCCACCGCGCCCGCATCGACCAGGCCCCCCAGGCCCTGCTCACCCTGGACCGGCGGCTGCGCCGGCAGAAAACCTTCGCGCTGGAGGGGCCGGAGTACGCCCGGAAAAAGGTGTCCGCCTGCCCGGAGCTGGAGCGCTGGTACAACAAAAAATCCCTGACGGTAGGCCGCCGGGAGGCCCTGGGGGAAGAGCTCTGCTCCCCCGCGCTCGCCCGCACCCTGTCCGACGGCTTCGCCTTCCTCATGCCCTACTACGATTATTTCTCCACCCTCTGGGCGGACGGCGAGCCGTAAGCTCCCCTCTATGCGGCAAAACACCCCTCACCATGCGGTGAGGGGTGTTTTTTTCAGCTTACAGCACCGCCGAGGCGTGGCGGGTCACATGGCAGCCCAGGTTGACCGCGCAGGGCAGCCCGGCGATGTGGGTGGCGTAGGGCTCCACAGACACCCACAGGGCGGTGGCGGCGCCCCCCAGGCCCTGGGGGCCGATGCCCAGGCGGTTGACCCGCTCCAGAATCCGCGATTCCATCTCGGCATAGTAGGGGTCGGGGTGGTGCTCCCCCACCGGGCGCAGCAGGGCGCGCTTGGCAAGCAGTGCCGCCAGCTCCGACGTACCGCCCAGCCCCACCCCCACGATCACCGGCGGGCAGGGGTTGGAGCCGGCGCGCTCCACGCAGGCGACGATGTGGTCCTCCACCTCCCGGGGGGTGACGGAGGGGTTGAACATGCGCAGGCTGCTCATATTCTCGCTGCCGAAGCCCTTGGGGGCCACGGTGATGTGCACCTCATCGCCGGGCACCATGCGCAGGTGGACAACCGCCGGGGTATTGGTGTTGGTATTCACCCGGCGCAGGGGATCACCCACCACGGAAAGGCGCAGCCTGCCGTCCACATAGCCCCGCTCCACGCCGGCGTTCACCGCGTCCTCCAGGGCGCCGCCGGTAAGATGGCAGTCCTGGCCCCAGTCCACAAACACCACCGCCATGCCGGTGTCCTGGCAGATGGGCAGGGCGCGGGCCTGGGCGAATTCATAATTCTCCTTCAGGTCGCCCAGGATGGCCGCCCCCACCGGGGAGGGCTCCGTCTCCCGGGCGCGGCAGATGGCCGCCTTCACGTCGTCAGGCAGCACTGTGTTGGCGCGCACGCACAGCTCGCTCACCGTTTCGGCTACTTGCCGGGCGGCAATCTCTCTCATGGGTCATGGCCTCCTGTCTCGGAACTGTCCCGGATTGTCCCAGGAACGTCCCGGCTCTACTCGGAAAATGTCCCGCAGAGCGGGACAGAAAAGCGGGCGGGCAAACTGCCCGCCCGCCTGGGCTGCGATTACTTGCGGCCGCCGCGCCGGCTGCCGCGCTTTTCATTCATATGGAGCTCGGAGAGCTTGCTGTCCGAAGCGGCCATGAACTGCTTGAGCTGATCTTCAAAGCTGGCCGGGCCCTTGGGCTGGGGCTTAGGATTGAACACCTCCGGACGGCGCTGCGTGCCGCCGGTGCGGGGCGGACGGGGGCCGTCATCCCGGCGGGGCGGACGGGGCGCGCCTGCGGGGGCGCTGCGGCGCTCGGGGCGGGGCGGCGGGGGCAGGGTCTGCTTGATGGACAGGTTGATGCGGTTGTTGGCGTCGATCCCGATGATCTTGACCTTTACCGCCTGCCCCTCGGACAAAAACTCGCTGACATCGTTGACGTAAGAATAGGCAATCTCCGAAATGTGTACCAGCCCGGACTTGCCGCCGGGCAGCGCGACGAACGCGCCGAACTTGGTAATGCCTGTGACCTTGCCCTCCAGAATAGAACCGACTTCAAACTCCATAAATGCTTCTTTTCCCTCTCGTTAATTAGATGTGTCTACAAATACGATTTCATCCCGTCCCAGAAGGCCCAGCTTATCCCGCGCGATGGCGGCGATGCGCTCTGGGTCGCTGTTGTTGGCGATGTCGTCTGCCAGGGCGGCGTTGCTCTCCCGCTGATCCCGGACGGTCTGCTCCAGCGCGTCCCGCTCCGCCTCGGCCTGGCTGAGCCGGCTGTTCATGGACAGCAGCGCTGTGACGCACACCACCAGCAGCACCAGGATGACAAATTTCGTCCCGATCCCGGCCCGTTTGAGCTTCACCGCTGTCCACTCCCTTCTCCTTCTCCCTGACGGGATGGTTAATCATATTTATTCTATACCACCTAAACCAAATTTGAAAGACTTTTTTTCGGTTTTTGAAAAAATTTTTTGTCAGGCGGGCCATCCGCCGCGCAGGGGCGGCCGCGGCAGAAAAAAACCGGGCCAGGACTCGGGCTGCCAGGCGCAGCACCGGCAGGATAAGGCGGCCGATGGTGAAAAAATAGGCGCAGCCGCCCAGAAAAAAGCCCGCCGCCTGGTAGATGCGCACCTGGCCGCCGCCAAAGCGCAGGGCGAAGGCGAACAGCCCCGCCGCCGCGCACGCCCAGAAGCCGAAATCCAGCGGAAACCACAGCCCCCGGGGCATGCGCTCCCGCAGCACCCGCAGCACGTCGTACAAAAGCCCCAGCAGCGCCCCCACGCACAGCGCCGCGCCGCCGCTCACGGCCTGAGCGGCAAGGCCGGCCCCCACGTTCAGCGCAGCAGCCGGGAGAACAGCGAAGCCCCCCGCTCCCGGCGGTCCTCCTCATAGGTGAGCGCGTCGATCTCCCCCTCCACCTTCAAATCGCCGCCGGAGAGCGACAGCTTTTCAATGTGCAGGTTGGAGCCGCTGACCACCAGCGTCCCCTTGGAGGTGGACATCACAATCTCACCCTCGTCAAAGCGCTCCACGTCCGCCACCCCCGACACCGTCAGGCTGCTGCGCTCTTCCAGCAGAATGTGGTGGGCCGCGCCCAGCTCCATGTCATATGCCATTCCCGCTCCCCCTTTCCAGCACTCTATCCTATGAGGTTTGTCCCCGGAATATGCCGGCAAAAGCAAGGCGGCGCCGCCCCGAAGGGCAGCGCCGCCTGAACGGATGCAGCGGATTTACTTAACCTTGATGGTCATGAGCAGCTCGCCGGCCTTGACGCTGGTGCCCTCCTTGATGAGCACCTGATCCACCACGCCGGCCATCCGGGCCACCACGGAGGTCTCCATCTTCATGGCCTCGATGACGGCCAGGACCTGGTTTTCCTCCACGGCGTCGCCGGGCTTGACGTTGATCTTGGACACCATGCCGGGGATGGAGGAGCCCACCTGGCTCTTGTCCTCGGGGTCGGCCAGCACCACGTTCTTGCCCTTGGCGGCGGCGCGCTTGTCGGGCACGGCCACCTCGCGGCGCATGCCGTTGAGCTCGAAGTTGACGGTGCGGGTGCCGTCGTCGTTCTGGTCGCCCAGGCCCAGGTAACGGATAACCAGGGTCTTGCCGTCCTCAATGTTGATCTTGTTGGTCTCGCCGATGGCCATGCCGTTGAAGAACACATGGCTGCCCATGCGCATGATGTAGCCGTACTCCTGGCGGTGCTTGCGGTAGTCCTCATACACCTTGGGGAACAGGCAGTAGGCCAGCATGGCGCGCATGTTGATGATGTCGTCGCCCATAAACTTCTGCATCTCGGCGCGGACCTGCTCGAAATCCACGGGGGACAGCAGCTCGCCGGGGCGGCAGGTGATGGGCTTTTCGCCCTTGAGCACCACCTCCTGGAGGCCCTCCGGCTGGAAGCCCCAGGCGGGCTGGCCCATCATGCCCTTGAAGTAGGACACCACGGAGTCCGGGAAGGACAGGCTCCGGCCCCGTTCGATGATGTTCTCGGCCGTTAGGTCGTTCTGCACCATGAAGATGGCAAGGTCGCCCACCATCTTGGAGGACGGGGTGACCTTCACGATGTCGCCCAGCATCTCGTTGACGGTGCGGTACATCTCCTTGACCTCCTCAAAGCGGGGGCCGAGGCCCAGGGACACCACCTGGGGATAGAGGTTGGTGTACTGGCCGCCGGGAATCTCGTAGCGGTAGATGTCGGTGGTGGGGCTACGGAGACCCTCGTCGAAGTTCTTGTAGCGCAGGCGCACGTCTGCCCAGTAGTTATCCAGGCGCTGAATCTCCCGCAGGTCAAGGCCGGTGTCCCGCTCCTGGCCCTCCAGGGCGGCCACCACGGCAGAGAGGGAGGGCTGGCTGGTGAGGCTGGAGAGGGAGGCGGTGGCACAGTCCACAATGTCCACCCCGGCCTCGGCGGCCAGCAGATAGGCGGCCACCTGGTTGCCGGTGGTGTCGTGGGTGTGCAGGTGGATGGGCAGGCCCACCTCCTGCTTGAGGGCGGTGACCAGCTTCTTGGCGGCATAGGGCTTCAAGAGACCGGACATGTCCTTGATGCACAGCAGATGCGCGCCCCGGCGCTCCAGCTCCTTGGCCATATCCACATAGTACTGGAGGGTATACTTGTCCCGGCTGGAGTCCAGAATGTCGCCGGTGTAGCACATGGTGGCCTCCAGGAGCTTGCCCTGGTTCAAGACCTCGTCCATGGCCACTTCCATGGCGGGAATCCAGTTGAGAGAGTCGAACACGCGGAACACGTCGATGCCGGAGCGGGCGGACTCCTTCACGAACTCCCGCACCAGATTGTCGGGGAAGTTGGCGTAGCCCACGGTGTTGGAGCCGCGCAGCAGCATCTGGAAGGGGATGTTGGGGATGGCCTGGCGCAGCTTGTCAAGGCGCTCCCAGGGGGACTCATGGAGAAAGCGGTAGGCGGTATCGAAGGTTGCGCCGCCCCACATCTCCAGGGAGAAGCAGTCGTTGAGGATCTCGGCCACGCCGTCGGCGCCCTTGACAAGGTCGCGGGTGCGCATGCGGGTGGAGAGCAGGGACTGGTGGGCATCGCGCATGGTGGTGTCGGTGATGAGCAGCTTCTTCTGGCCCAGCACCCAGTCCCGCACCGCCTCGGGGCCCTTGGCGTCCAGCAGCTGCTTGAGGCCGCAAAGCGGCTTGCCCGTAGGCGTAGGGAAGCGAGGCGTGTCGTACTGGTGGCGCTCGGTGTCGGGGTTATCCACCTGGATCTGGGCGATGTACTTGAGCACCTTGGTGGCGCGGTCCCGGCTGTTCTCAATGTCGAAGAGCTCGGGGGTATCGTCGATGAACTTGGTGTGGCAGGCGCCGGCATGGAAGGCCGGGTGGACCAGGATGTTGGTGATGAAGGGGATGTTGGTCTTGACGCCGCGGACATGCTCCTCGCTCACCGCGCGGGCGGCCCGGCGGCAGGCGCCCTCGAAGGTGTTGTCCCAGGAGGTGACCTTCACCAGCAGCGAGTCGTAGTAGGGGGAGATGACCGTGCCCGCCGCGGCATTTCCGCCGTCCAGCCGGACGCCGAAGCCGCCGCCGGAGCGGTAGGCGGTAATCTTGCCGGTATCGGGGGCAAAGTTGTTGGCCGGGTCCTCGGTGGTGACGCGGCACTGGATGGCATAGCCGTTGATGTGCAGGTCCTCCTGCCGGGCAAGGCCAATGCGCTCGTCGGACAGGGGGTGGCCCTCGGCGATGAGCACCTGGGCCCGGACCAGGTCAACGCCGGTGACCATCTCGGTGACGGTGTGCTCCACCTGGATCCGGGGATTCATCTCGATGAAGTAGTGCTGGCCGGTGCTCTGATCCACCAGGAACTCCACGGTGCCGGCGTTGACATAGCCCACGTACTTGGCGATCTTCACCGCATCGGCGCGCAGCGCCTCGATGGTGGCGCGGGGCACAGACCAGGCGGGGGCGTACTCCACCACCTTCTGGTAGCGGCGCTGGAGGGAGCAGTCGCGCTCGCCCAGGTGCATGACGTTGCCGTGCTCGTCGGCCAGGATCTGCACCTCAATGTGCTTGGGCTGCACCAGGAACTTCTCAATGAAGATGTCCTCATTGCCGAAGGCCTTGCGGGCCTCGTTCTTCACAAGCTCGAAGTTGACGCGCACCTCTTCCTCGCTGTCGCACCGGCGCATGCCGCGGCCGCCGCCGCCGGCAGCGGCCTTGAGGATAATGGGGAAGCCATAGCTCACGGCCTTCTCTACCGCCTCGTCCGCGCCCTTGAGGGGCTCGGTGGAGCCGGGGATGATGGGCACGCCGCAGGCGATGGCCGTGGCCTTGGCCGCCAGCTTGTCGCCCATCTGGGCCAGAATGTGAGAGGGCGGGCCGATGAATTTGATGCCGCTGTTCTCACAGGCGCGGGCGAAGTCGGCATTTTCAGACAGAAAGCCGTAGCCGGGATGGATGGCGTCCACCCCGCGGCGCTTGGCAAGATCGATAATCCCCGGAATGTCCAGGTAGGCACCCAGGGGGGACTGGTTCTCACCGATCAGGTAGGCCTCGTCCGCCTTGATGCGGAAGAGGCTGTTGATGTCCTCGTTGGAGTACATAGCCACGGTGTGCAGCCCCAGGTCGTAGCAGGCGCGGAAGATGCGGATGGCGATCTCGCCGCGGTTTGCGGCCAGCACTTTGGAAAACTTTTCAGGCACGTTCTCCCCTCCAGTTCAAAAATTGATTCCGCCGTTCTTGGCGTTTTATTCTCCGTCACACGTCAATCGCAATATTTCATGCTCTATTATAGCCGTCCGCCCGTCCATTTGCAAATAAAAGGGCGGCGGCGGCGCGAAAATCAGCGGAAAGCCTATCTTTTCCCCGGCGCTCCCCAGCGCCTTAGCAAAAAAGACGAAAGTCCGCCGGACACAAACAGCTCTGTCCGGACAGGCGGGGCGCTTCAGCCCGCCTTGGGCCCGGCCATCAGCCGGGAGATGGCGTAGTACACCGCGATGGACACCGCCGCGGTCACAGCGCCCACGATGAAGGTGAGCGTATAGGCCCCGGTGGCGGCGTACAGGGCATTGGAGAGGGCGTTGAACACCACCGAGGACAGCCCCAGGGCCAGCATGATGACGCCGTAGTTGGTGCCTGAGCAGCGGGGCCCGAAGAAATCGGTGGAGGTGGCGGGATTCACCGCCGCCGGGCCGCCGTAGGCAAAGGCGGTGAGGAGCACCACCGCCATATAGGCCCCGCCGGGCACCGCGATGAGCAGCAGCGCGCACACAATGGTCGCCGCGCACAGCACATACAGCGTGCGGATGCGGCCGAGCATATCGGACAGGGAGGCCATAATGAGCCGGCCGGCGGCGTTGGCAAGGCCGGTGAGGGACACGCACAGGAAGGCGGCGCTGTCGCTCAGGCCCCGCTCCACCCCCAAATCCTTGATAAGGGGAGTGAGCATGTTCCAGGTGCCGTTGAAGAGGAAGCAGCCCAGAAACAGCAGCCAGAAAGGCAGGGTGCGGATGGCCTGGGAGAGGGTCTTGGAGCCGTCGTCCCCGCCGGCCTTGGCCTTGGGAAGGCCCAGGGCGGCAAGATAGCCCGCGTCGGGCAGGGAGATAAACAGGCACGCGAGGATGCCCACCGCCAGGAAGATGATTGCCAGGATGCGCAGTGTCATGGAAAGGCCCACCGCGCCCAGCAGCTTTTGAATCACCGGGGAGAACACCACGGTGGAAAGGCCGAAGGCCCCGGCGCCCAGGCCGGAGGCAAAGCCCCGCTTGTGGGGGAACCACTTCTGAATGCAGGAGAGCACCGCGCCGTAGGCAAAGCCGGAGCCCACCCCCGCCACCAGGCAGTAGGCCAGGTAAAAAAGGGCGATGGGGGCGCAGGCGGGCAGGAAGGACGAGATGAGAATGCCGCCGCCGAACAGGCACACACCGGCGATGCACACCGGCTTGGGGCCGATGCGGTCCTGGAGGATGCCGCCGATGAGGTTGCCGAAGCAGAAGCAGAAGAGCATAAAGGAGGCCACCAGGTTCACGCTGCCGCCGTCCCAGCCGAAAAAGCTGATGGCGGGCTGCTTGAACACGCTCCACACATACAGAATGCCGACACACAGCTGTACCGCCACGCAGCCGATGACTGCGGGCAGCATACGATTCTTTCCGGATTTTGCCATACTTGTTCCTCTCTCTTTTTCGCAGGATTTTTCTGTTCCGGGGCCGTTCTCCCTGCACCCGGGGCGGCGGACAGAGCCCCGCAGACGCGGTCCCACCGGCATACAGATATAAAAATATGCCCCGTACCCGGGGCACGCCACATTATAAATACAAGATACCACATTTTCTCCGCCCTGCATAGAGCGAAAATGCAAAATTCAGGCAATTCCTGTGCATGATTATTCGTTGTTCTTTCCCTTCTTCTGCCGGAGCTTCCGGGAACATTTTTCCCGCCTGATCCCGCCTTTTCGTGAAAAAGACGACTTTTGGGGGCATACTAACGGCAGTTTCCTATTTCTCTTCCCTTTACAGGAACCGAAAACCATGCTATCATGTGATACAAGAGAACAATTTTCGCAGCGCTGGCGCACCGTCCCGGCCCGTCGGGCGTGTGCCGGTTTTTTCTGCCCGGTGCCCCATGGGCACCGAAACAAAGGAGGCTATCGTTCCCCTATGCCTGTTTCATGGACCTATATCACCGGCCATACGTCCTGCGCGGACGTGGCCCACGCCCTTGTAGGCATTTACGAGCTCGCCCCCGGCAGAGTCGTCCTCATCGACTCCGGCGGCCGGCCCAGCAAAGAATTCCTGGATGGACTTCGCAGCCGCGGCCTCACTGTGCGGGCCATCATCTGCACCCACCTGCACATCGATCATGTGGCCAACAACCGCGCCCTCATCGAGCGCGACGGTGCGGAGCTCTTCGCCTATGAGGACAATGTGAACTACTTCAATCACACCGCCCTCTCCACCGACTGGAGGTTCATCGGCGGCCCGCCCACCAAGTGCCCCATTACCGTCATCCCCAGCGGCTCTTCCTTTGTGGAGGTGGACGGCGCGCGCTTCGGCATCCTGCCCACCCCGGGCCACATTCCCGGCCACACGGCAATCATCACCCCCGACGGGGTGTGCCATCTGGGCGACGCGGTCATGTCCGGCAAGGACCTCTCCCGGGCCAAGATGCCCTATATGCTGGACGTGGACGAGGCGGTGGTCAGCATGGAGGCCGTCCGGGAGACCGATTACCCCTTCTACCTGGTGTCCCACTGCGGCATCTTTACCCGGGAGGAAATGCCGGCCATGGTGGACGAGAACATCCAGAAGGAGCTGGACATCTACGACCTGCTGCGCTCTATCGCCGTGGAGCCCATGGAGATGGAGGAGCTTGTCACCCGCTTTATGGACGCCGCCGACATCCACACCAAGTTCTCCATCGCCCAGGAGGCCACCCGCAGCACCTGCCGGGCCCGGGTGTACGGCCTTATCAACGCCGGGGAGTTCATTCTCGACGGCAGCGTCGTCCGCCCCCAGAAAAAATAAGCCCTGTCCCCACAAAAGCGGCAAAAACCGCCCCGGAACACCGGGGCGGTCTCTTTTATTTTCTTATCAATAGCCAGGATAGATCGTACTCTTCTTGGGCATGATGAGCGCGGCGATGATGTAGACCCAAAGGGACAGCCCGCCGGCCAGGATCAGCACGGCGGCGGCCACCCGCACGATGGTGGGGTCCACGTCGAAATACTCGGCAATGCCGCCGCACACACCGCACACTTTGGCGTCCGCCCCCTCGGTCCGGTACAGTCTTTTCATAATCGAGCCTCCTTTTGTTTTCTGCTGTTGAGAACAGTATACCGCCCGCGGATGAAAAAATCCTTGTCCTTCTCTTAAAAATCATTAAAAATTTTGGGGGCGAGCCGGAGCGCAGGTCAGTAGCGCAGCAGACGCACGTCGCCGCTGACGGTGGAAAGGCGGTATTCCCGCCCGCCGCCGCCGTAGCAGAACGTCCCCCGGCGGCCCGCCATGACCCCGGTGAAAAAGTCGGAGCGGAAGCTGCCGCTGGTGGTCTTGAACTCCGCGGTGAAGCCCGGCTCCGGCGCGTCCGGCAGGCGCAGCAGGCAGTCCCCGGACTTGGTGTCCAGCTCCAGCGCGGCGGGCAGGGTGTCGCTCTCCAGCTCCAAATCGCCGCTCACGCTGTGAAGCGCCGCCTGAGCGATGCTCCCCCGCAGCCGCACGTCGCCGCTGACGGTATCCGCCTGCACCGAGCCCCGCACGCCGTCGGCCGCCAGGTCGCCGCTGGCCGACTTGAAATAGAGCGCGCCGCACTCGGGCCAGGCCTTCAGGTCGCCGCTGGTGGTGCGCACGCTCAGGCGGTCGGTCTCCACCCCCCGCTCCACCTCCACATCGCCGCTGACGGTGGTCGCCTGAAGAAATTCAAACCGGCGGCGGGGCAGGCACAGCTCCACGTCGGCGGCGTCAAGCCCCCGCTGGAAGAAGAAGGAGGACGCGGCGGTCCGGCCCTGCCGGATGGCCAGCACGCCCCGGTCGGTGATCCGGGCCTCCAGCTTGCCGGTGTCGCCCAGCAGGGTGATCTCGTCGGCGTCGTCCTGCCGCGCCCGGAAGGTCACGTCGCCATTGACGGTCTGCACGTCGATCCCCCGCAGGCCGTCGGCGGGAATGGGCCGGTCGGGGTCGACGGCGGTACCGGCCCCATCGCCCCGGCCTGTGCCGCCGGAAACGGCGGCGGAGAAATTCTCCCCATCGCCAAAGGCGAAGCCGCGGCCGTCCGTCCCTCCCTCACGGTCTTCGCCCCGGGGGTGCGCGCCGTGGTCGTCGTCATAGCCGTCCACATGGAACTCAAAGCTGCCGTCGGCGCTGCGCCAGGCCCCGCTCTCCGACGCCTCCTTCACCGCCTCCTTCGCCTGGGCAAGGGCGGCTGCGGCGGTCTCCATGGCGGCAGACACCACGTCGTTCACGCTGCCCAAAAGGCCGGCGATCCCGCTTTGCGCACCCCCCCGCGCCCCGCCGTGGCCCGTGGGCGGGGGCAGCTGCTCGTCGGGGGCAAGGCTTTTGAGGTAGTCCACCAGCTCGCCGGTGTCCCCCAAATCGTCCATGGCCTTTGCAAAGGCGGCGCTCTCGTCCATGCCCGCGGCGGTCATCTCTGTAAAGCGCTGATAGAGGTTGTCGCCCAGCTCCTCCGCAAGCTCGGCCTTGGCGGCGCTCTCCGGCGCGGCGGCAAGGCGCTCGGCCACGGCATTGACAAATTCCTGCTTTCTGTCTTTCATTTCTTAATCCTCCCCCGTCAGAATCAGGGCGTCCAGCAGCGCCCTGGTATGTTCCCATTCCTCCACGTTCCGTTTCCACTGCTCCCGCCCCTGTGGGGTAATGGAGTAGTACCGCCGCCGCGCGCCGGGGCCGTCCTCCCCCCAGTAGGAGGTGATGAGGCCGCCGGTCTCCAGCCGCTTGAAGGCGGTGTAGAGGGTGGCCTCCTTAAAGCCGTACTGGCCGCCGGTGCGCTGCTGGATATTTTTGTTGATTTCGTAGCCGTAGTTGTCTCCCCGGAGAAGCTGTGCTAAAATGATGGTATCCGTGTGCCCCCGGAGCGTATCTGCCGAAATGGACATGGGCCGCGCTCCTTTCCTCTTAAATCAGCGGGCGCTGGACGAAAAACGCCGCCTCGCCCAGGGTGTACGCCCGCTGCCGCCGGGGCTCCCGGCAGGGCTTGGGTCTGCGCCGCCGGCGGGGCCGGGGCAGTGTCAGGGTGAGAGAGATGGTGCGCTCCGTCCGGTCAAGGCGGAGGGCCGCGGTGTCAGTCATACAAAACTCCCCTTTCCTAATATTCTTCGCCTCTGATATACATCGGCTGCCGAAGTATCTTTTGTGCCTATAACATAGCACCACATACCTCGCCTGTCAAGGTATTTCTGCAAATAAAATAAAAAATTTTGCGTCCCGCCGTCTCACCGGGGGCGCCGAAAGAAAAAGGAGATGTTTTCATGAGCGACTGCACCCACGACTGTTCCTCCTGCGGCTCGGACTGCTCCGCCCGGCAGGAGCCGGAGAGCCTGCTGCAAAAGCCCCACGCCCTCTCCCACATCAAAAAGGTGATCGCGGTGGCAAGCGGCAAAGGCGGGGTGGGCAAATCCACCGTCACCTGCGCGCTGGCCGCGGCCATGGCCCGGCAGGGCAAGGCGGTGGGCATCCTGGACGCGGACATCACCGGCCCGTCCATCCCCAAGGCCTTCGGCATCCACACCCGGGCCGAGGGCAGCGACATCGGCCTCTTCCCCGCCCAGACCGCCGGGGGCATCCGGCTGATGAGCCTGAACCTGCTCACCGAAAACGAGACCGACCCCATGGTGTGGCGGGGCCCCATGATCGCGGGGCTGGTGTCCCAGTTCTGGACGGACGTGGTGTGGGGCGACCTGGACTACCTCTTTGTGGATATGCCCCCGGGAACGGGGGACGTGCCCCTGACCGTGTTCCAGTCCCTGCCGGTGGACGGCGTGGTGGTGGTCACCTCCCCCCAGGACCTGGTGTCCATGATCGTGACCAAGGCGGTGAACATGGCAAACCTCATGAACATCCCGGTGCTGGGCCTTGTGGAGAACTACAGCTTCTACCGCTGCCCCGACTGCGGCGGCGAGCACCCCATCTTCGGTGAGAGCCATATCGACGCCCTGGCCGCCAATCTGGGGGTGCCGGTGCTCGCGCGGCTGCCCATCGACCCGGCCATCGCCCGGGCCATGGACGAGGGCGCTATCGAGACCTATTCCCCCAACCCCTTGGAGGATACGGCAGCGGCGCTGTGCCGGGAATAAAATCCCGGTTTTCCCGGCGCAAAGCCTTGACAAGGCCCGACTTGGCTGTTAAAATGTTAAAGCCGCTTTGAGTAGGACGTGCTTTCTGCGCGAATGCAAGCGGGGCGATGCGCCCCCTCCTCCGAGAGCGAGCCCGTAATGAAGGAGTTGAAATTATCCATGCACGCGATCATTGAGACCGGCGGCAAGCAGTACAAGGTGGCCGAGGGCGACGTCCTCTACATCGAGAAGCTCACCGCCGAGGCCGGCGAGGCTGTCACCTTCGACAAGGTCCTGGCCGTTGTAGACGGCGACAACGCCGTATTCGGCGCTCCCACCGTGGAGGGCGCCTCCGTCACCGCCAATGTGGTGAAGAACGGCAAGGGCAAGAAGGTCCTGGTCTTCAAGTACAAGCCCAAGAAGAACTACCGCCGCCGCCAGGGTCACCGCCAGCCCTACACCAAGGTGGAGATCACCAAGGTCAACGCCTAAAGGGGGCACGGTATGACCACCGTCACGTTCCACAGCGCGCAGGGCCGCATCGACGGCTTTGTGGTGGAAGGTCACAGCGGCTACGCCGAGGCGGGCAGTGATGTGGTCTGCGCGGCAGTTTCCGCCGCCGTGGGCCTTGTGGAGTGCACCATCAACGAGGTGCTGGGGCTGGAAGCCTCTGTAAAGCTCCGCCCTGATGAGGCCCGCATCACGCTCCGACTGCCCGGCGGGCTCGGGGCACAGAATGAGCACACCTGCCAGAACCTGCTGGCCGGGCTGCTCGTCTACCTCCAGAATGTCTCGGAGGATTATCCCGAAAATCTCGCCGTCCGCATGGACGACGATGACGAGGACGAGTAAGTCCTCAAAAGTCTTTAGAAAGGATGGAAAGGCTATGCTGAAGATTAGCATCCAGTTCTTCGCCCACAAAAAGGGCGGCGGCTCCACCAAGAACGGCCGTGATTCCGAGTCCAAGCGCCTCGGCGTCAAGCGTGCCGACGGTCAGTTCGTTCTGGCCGGCAACATCCTGGTCCGTCAGCGCGGCAGCCACATTCACCCCGGCACCAACGTGGGGATGGGCAGCGATGACACCCTGTTCGCCCTCAAGGACGGCAAGGTGAAGTTCGAGCGTATGGGCAAGGACCGCAAGAAGGTCTCCATCGTCGAGATCGCGCAGTGATCGTAAACCAGGGCGTGCTGCCATTCCCGCAGCACGCCCTGAATTTTTCCCGCAGCACCCCTGCCCGGGGCAAGTGAACCTTCAGGGTTCGCCCCGCAAAACGCCTGTACGGCGTCCCCGGCTGCGCCGGGCGCCTTTCGTCTGGAGGTAACTTTATGGCCAATCAATTCATCGACACCGCACGCATCACGGTCAGGGCCGGCAGCGGCGGCGGCGGCGCCGTCTCCTTCCACAGGGAAAAATATGTGGCGGCCGGCGGGCCGGACGGCGGCGACGGCGGCCGGGGCGGCAGCGTCATCCTGCGGGTGGACTCCCATATGTCGACCCTGATGGACTTCCGCTACAAGCGCAAGTATACCGCCGAAAACGGGCAGAACGGCGGCGGCAAGCGCTGCTCCGGCAAGGACGGGCAGAACCTCGTCATCCGGGTGCCCCGGGGCACCGTGGTGCGGGACGCCGAGACGCGGGAGATCATCTGCGACATGTCCGGCGACGACGACTTCGTCCTGGCCCGGGGGGGCAACGGCGGCTGGGGCAACCACCACTTCGCCACCCCCACCCGGCAGGTGCCCCACTTTGCCAAGGCGGGCCTGCCCGGCCAGAGCCGGGATGTGATCCTGGAGCTCAAGCTGCTGGCCGACGTGGGCCTTGTGGGCTTCCCCAACGTGGGCAAGTCCACCCTTTTGAGCGTAGTGACCCGGGCCCAGCCCAAGATCGCCAACTACCACTTCACCACCCTCTCCCCCAATCTGGGCGTGGTGCCCATGGACGAGGGCCGATCCTTCGTGCTGGCCGACATCCCCGGCATCATCGAGGGCGCCGCGGAGGGCGCTGGCCTGGGCCACGACTTCCTGCGGCACATCGACCGCTGCCGCCTGCTCATCCACGTGGTGGACGTCTCGGGCAGCGAGGGCCGCGACCCGGTGGAGGACTTCGACACCATCTGCGCTGAGCTTGCGCGCTGGTCCCCCGAGCTGGCCGCCCGGCCCATGCTGGTGGCCGCCAACAAGGTGGACGTAATGGAGGATCCCGCCCTGCTGGAGGCCCTGCGGGAGCATGTCACCGCCCGGGGCTGCCCCCTCTACGAGATGTCCGCTGCCACCCATCAGGGCACCCGGGGGCTGATGAACGCCGCCGCGGACCTGCTCTCTACCCTGCCCCCGGTGATCGTGTTCGAGCCCACCTTTGTGGAGCGCCCCCCCGAGGTGGATACCTCTGCCCCTCTGGAGATCACCCGGGACGACGACGGAACCTGGCTGGTGGACGGGCCCTGGCTGCGCCAGCTTATGGCCAACGTCAACTTCTCCGACTACGAGAGCCGCAACTGGTTCGACCGGCGGCTGCGGGAGGCGGGGGCCTTCCAGCAGATGGAGGACGCCGGCGTGCAGGACGGCGACCTGGTCTGCCTCTACAATCTGGAATTCGAGTATCAGAAATAACATACTGTATTCAAAAATCCCCCTCAAGCGCAAGCTTGAGGGGGATTTTCGCGTTTTGTGGGGTTTCCTGCCATCAGACAGACGGGACAGAGGATGCCGCCGGGCTGCCGCCGTCCGTCGGAGCGTCGGAGGGCGCGGCGGGTTGGCTGCCCTGGCCGTTCTGGTCAGCCTGGCCGTTCTGACCGTCTCCCTGGCCGTCCTGACTGCCCGGGCCGCCCTGGCCGGCGCTGCCGTCAGGGGGTGTGGGCCGGTCGCCGCCATCCCCGCCGCCGAAGCCGCCGGGGCCGCCCTCGCTCATGGCGTCCCGGCTTGCCCGGGCCTCGCCCACGCTGTCCTCGCCGGAGTAGAGGGTGTAGGTGCCGCCGTCCGCAAGGGCATCGGAGGAGAAGAAGAGGGAGGAGGCATTGCACGCCGCCGTGCCGCTGTAGACTGTGTTGCCGTCGACGTCCCGGATGGTGAAGGCGCTGCCCGCGGTGAGGATGCTCGCCCCGCCCTGGCCGCCGGAGGGCGGGGTGGGCCGCTCGCCGCTGCCGCCGCTCTGGCTGCCGTCAGGGGGCGTGGGCAGGCTATTCTGGCTGCCGTCCCCCCGCCCGGCAGCGCCGGAGGGAAGCTCCGGCCGGTCGGAGGGCAGGTCGGCGGGGGCGGTGCCAGTAGGCAGATCCGTGGGAGCGGTACCGGAGGGCAGGTCAGAGGTCATGGCCCCGGGGGCCTGGCCGCCGCCAAATCCGCCGAAACTGCCGCCCATGCCGCCGGGGCCGCCGGTGGAGCCAAAGGTCACATAGGTCTGGCCGGAGGCAAGGTTCATCCCCATCCCGGCGCTGCTCCCCGCCGCCAGAACGGTGCCGCCAGTGATGGAAATCTCGCCGTCGGCGTCCAGGGGCTGGTTGTCGGCGGTGTTGGCCGTCCAGACCACCACGGTGCCGCCGGTAATGGTCAGTGTACCGTTGGAATCGATGCCGTCCCCCTCGGTGGTGTCCATCACCAGGGTGCCGCCGGAAATCTCAAGGGTGAAGGCGTAGCCGGGCAAGTCAGAGTTTGCCGCATTGAGGCAGTCGTCGCTGGTGTGGATGGTGATGTCGCCGGAGCGGATGGCAAGGTCGGCCCCCTCCAGCCCCTCACAGCACTCGGTGATGGTAATGGTGGGCCCGGCGGTTCCGTCCGCGCCCACGGTGAGGGTGCGGTCGCAGTGGATGCCGTCGTCCCCGGCGGCCACGGTGATGCTGCCGCTCTCCAGGGTCAGCAGCTGCTCAGCGTTGATGCCGTCGTTCACCGGGGCGTCAATATTGAGGGTCAGCTCCCGGATAGTGAAGGAGGCCTCCCCCTCGGCGTCGGTGGTCTGGCCGGACTTGATGCCGTTTTTCCCGTTGGCCGTGAGGTTCAGGGTGCCCGCGCCGCACAACGTCACCTGGGAGCCGTCCTTGCACTTGATGACGGCGTTTTCCGCGTTCTCATTTTCCGGGTGCTCGTCGTCGTTGTTCATGGCGGAGTCGCTCAGGGTGTTCACCGTGCCCGCGTCGGCCAGGATGGTGACGGCGGTACTTTTGGCGCAGGTAATGGCCGCGGTGTCGGCGCTTGCAAGAGTGAGGCCGGAGAGGACGAGCGTCACGCCGGCAGTGCCCTTTTTCACCTTGACGCTGCCGTCAGCGCAGCTGCCGGAGAGCACGTAGGTACCCGCCGCGTCAATGGTCAGAGCCGTGCCGTCGGCAGATGCGCCGGAGCTTCCATCCGGGATGGAGACGCCGTCATCAGAAAAGACGAGATTCACCGCGTTTTCTCTATCATAGTCTGTGGCGCTCCCGGCGCTCTGGGAGGGCTGGGGGGCGTCCGACGCACTCTCGCCGGAGGCGGCGCAGCCCGCAAAGGAGAACAGCATTGCGGCGGCGCACACAATAGCGCCGGTCTTTTTCCAGGTAAGCTTCATAAGGAACACCTTCCTTTTCAAATTCAAACTGCATCATTCCGATGGGGGAGATACGCCTTCCTTCGTATCTGGGCACAGCATACCGCCCTATCTTAAAGCCAACCTAAAGGATGAAAAAATAATTTTTCCCCGGCCTTTCCCCTGCCTTTAGGCTGGCTTTAGGCTGCTTGGGTACAGTAGGGACAGCTTCAGAAAGGAGGCGCGCACGATGGCCGATATCCAATGCAGCTTTGCGCGGATTGAAAAGAAATATCTCATCTCCCCGGTGCAGCAGGAGCTGATCCTCGCCGGCGCACGCCGCTATATGAAGGAGGACGTCTACGGCCGGTACTCCATCAGCAGCATTTATTATGATACGCCGGATTTTTCCCTCATCCGCGCGTCCCTGGAAAAGCCCGCCTACAAGGAGAAGCTGCGCGTGCGCAGCTACGGCACGCCCCGGGACGGTGAGAACGTCTTTGTGGAGCTGAAAAAGAAGGTGGGCGGCGTCGTCTACAAGCGCCGCACCGTCATGCGCGCCCAGGACGCCCCGCGGTACCTCGCCGGCGAGAGTGCCCTCTCCCCCGGCGGGCAGATCAGCCGGGAAATCGACTATTTCCAGCGTTTTCACGCCGCGGCCCCCGCCGTATTCATCGGCTACGACCGCACGGCCCTCTCCGGCATTGACGAGCCCGAGCTGCGCATCACCTTTGATGCCGCCCTGCGCTGGCGCACCCACGATCTGGACCTGCGCCTGGGAAGCGCCGGAACGCCGCTGCTGCCCCCAGGGCGCGTCCTCATGGAGATCAAAATCCCCGGGGCTGCCCCGCTGTGGCTGTGCCGCCTGCTCAGCCGGGCCCGGGCCTACCCCACGTCGTTCTCCAAGTACGGCGCATGCTACCAACATTTTATTCTCCCCGCGCAAAGAAAGGAGCTGGACATCAGTGCTTGATTCCGTTATTCAGGGTCAGATCACCGTGAGCGTATTTTTTCTGTGTACCGCCGTGTCCCTCATCCTGGGGCTGGGCACCGCCTGTCTCGCCCGCTTCCGCGCCAGCATCTCCCAGGGCTTTGCCGTGACCCTGGCCGTGCTGCCCGCCCTGGTGCAGGTGGTCATCATGCTCGTCAACGGCAACATCGGCGCCGGGGTGGCTGTGGCCGGGGCGTTCAGCCTGGTGCGCTTCCGCTCTGCCGCCGGCTCCGCCCGGGAGATCGCCGCCATCTTTCTTGCCATGGCCATCGGCCTTGCCACCGGTATGGGCTATGTGGTGCTCGCCGCCCTCTTTTTCCTGGTGATTGCCAGCTTCCTCCTCATCCTCACCCTGACGCGCTTCGGCGGGACGGATGAGAGCGAGCGGGAGCTGAAAATCACCATCCCGGAGGATCTTGACTACGACGGGCTCTTCGACGACCTCTTTGCCCAGTATACCGCATCCGCCCGGCTCGACCAGGTCAAGACCACCAGCATGGGCACCCTTTACGAGCTCCACTACCGCATCCAGTTGAAAACGCCCCAGGTGCCCAAGAAGTTTCTCGACGCCCTGCGCTGCCGCAACGGAAACCTGGGCATCGTGTGCGCCCGGGTGTCCCACAAGGAGGCCCTGTAGGGCCGCCCCCTCTCCCTCCGGCCAAACGGTGCGCCGGGGGGAGAGTTTCTTGTCTTTTCTCCAAAAACAGTATAAAATAACCTTATCCTGCCCGCCCTTCCGGCCGACGACGGCCCAGGCGCGGGCAAACGGCAGGTGGTACGATATGAAGCTTTTGATTGCGGAGGACGACCTGGACCTTGCCGAGGCCCTCACCGCCTTTTTCGAAAAAAATCAATTCACGGTGGACGCCGTCCACAACGGGCAGGACGCCTATGACTACGCCGCTGCCGGCGGCTACGACGCGGTGATTCTGGACGTGATGATGCCCAAAATGAACGGCATCGAGGTACTGCGCCGGCTGCGCGCCGAGGGGTTCCAGCCGCCGGTGATGATGCTCACCGCCAAGGCCCAGAAGGACGACCGGGTGGAGGGCTTCGACGCCGGAGCCGACGACTATCTTCCCAAGCCCTTCGCCCCCGACGAGCTGCTTGCCCGGGTGCGGGCGCTGCTGCGCCGGAGCGGGGACTACAAGCCCACCGTTTTGTCCTTCGGTGACGTGACGCTGGACTGCGCCGCCCTGCTGCTCGCCTGCGGGCGGGAGGCGGTGCGGCTGAGCGGCCGGGAGTTCCAGGTGATGGAGCTTTTTATGCGCAACCCCCATGTGGTGTTCTCCGCCGAGCACATTATGGAGCGGGTGTGGGGCTGGGAGAGTGAGGCGGAAATCAGCGTGGTGTGGGTGCATATCTCCAACCTGCGCAAGCGTCTGCGCGCCATCGGCTCTGACGTGACCATCCGCTCCAGCCGGGGCGCGGGCTACTCTCTGGAGGTACAGACATGATCCGCCGGCTGCGGCGGCGGTTCATCCGCATTACCATGATTTCGGTGGCGCTGGTGATGATGCTGCTCACCGCCATCGTCAACGGGGCCAGCTTCCTCTCCACCAACGCCGAGGTGTGCCAGACCCTGACCATCCTCTCGGAAAACCAGGGCTCCTTCCCCGCCCCCCTGCCCGGCGGCGGGGGCGGCCAGCCCGGTGTGCCGCCGGAGAACGCATCCGGCAGCCAAGCCCCCGCCCTGCCGTCAGACAGCGGAGCTGTTGAGCCCCCCGATGCCCCAGGCAAAAAGGACCCCATGAGCCGTTTCGGCCCGGAGGCCCCCTACTCTACCCGCTACTTTGTCCTCTGGTACGACGATGCCGGGATCCTGCTCCGCTCCGACCTGGGCCACATTGCCGCCGTCACCGAGGACGAGGTGGGGCCCTATCTCAATGCCGCCGTCCGGCACGGGGAGGGCTTCGGCTCCTACGGCGGCTACCGCTTTCTCGTCTCCGCCGGGGAGGACGGGGAGGTTATGGCCATCTTTCTCGACTGCTACCAGGCCCGGCGCACGGCCCGGGCGCTGGCCGGGTGGTCACTGGCGGCGGACGAGGTGTGCCTGGTGCTGGTGTACCTGCTGGTGTCCCTCTTCTCCCGGCGGGCCATCGACCCTGTGGTGCGCAGCGCCCAGCAGCAAAAGCAGTTCATCACCGACGCCTCCCACGAGCTCAAGACCCCCCTCACCGTCATTACCACCTGCCTGAAGGTGCTGGAGATGGAGGTGGGGCAGCAGAAATGGATTGACAAGGCCCAGGCCCAGGCGGACAAGATGAGCAAGCTGGTGGGAAACCTGGTGTCCCTGTCCCGCCTTGACGAGGAGGAGCCCCCCATCACCCTGACCGACTTCGATATCAGCGCCGCAGTGGAGGACGCGGCGGAGTCCTTCCGGGACAGCGCCCAGGCCGCGGGCCACCCCCTGGAGCTGACCGTCCCCCCGGGCATTACCTACCATGGGGATGAGGCCGCCATCCGGCAGCTGGTGTCCATCCTGCTGGACAATGCCATCAAATACGCCCTGCCCGGCGGTGCAATCACTCTGAAGCTGTCCCGGGCGCACCGGGGGGTGGTGCTGCAAAGCGCCAACCCCTGCCAGACGCTGGACAAGGAGCAGCTGGGCCGCCTCTTCGACCGCTTCTACCGGCCTGACGATTCCCGCACGGGCTCCACCGGCGGCTTCGGCATCGGCTTGTCCCTGGCAAGGAGCATTGCCGAGGCCCACAAGGGCGCCATCACCGCCGCCATGCCCGCGCCGGGCATGATTGAGTTCACGGCGGTGCTGCGATAAGCGCGGCCCCCTCGCCTTTCGTCCCGGGGCCGTCCCGGCTGTCCCTCTTCGTCCCGCCCTGTCCCGCTTCTCCAAAGCCGGCGTACCGCATGAAAAAAAGGCTTCCTCCCCGGGTGGGAGGAAGCCTTTTTTAAGGAAAAATCAGATATACAGCAGCTCCCGGGCCTGGCGGGTGAGCTCCGCCCGGTCGTCGGGATGGGCAATGGCGATGAGGGCCTTGGCGCGCTCCCGCACGGAGCGGCCCCGCAGGGCGGCGACGCCGTACTCGGTGACAATGTAATCCACATAGTTGCGGGGGATGGTCACCGCAGCGCCGGGGGTGAGCACCGTCTTGATCTTGGGCTGGCCCTTCTTGCTGCGGGAGGCAAAGGTCAGGATGCCGCGGCCGCCCTTGGAGTGGAGCGCGCCGTAGGCAAAGCAGAAGCCGCCGCCCGAGCCGGAGAACTGGGTGGTGCCGATGGACTCGGAGCACACCTGGCCGGTGAGGTCCATCTCCAGAATGGTGTTGATGGACACCATGTTATCATTCTGCATGATGATCATGGGGTTGACCGCATAGCTGCCTGGGGCGATGCGGCAGTTGGGGTTCTGGCTCAGGGTATCATAGAGGGCCTGGTCGCCGCCGGCGAAGGTGCCCACGTGGAGGCCGGGATTGAGGTTCTTGCGCTCGCCGGTGATGATGCCCTTCCGGATCATTTCGCCCATGGAGCTTGTGAACATCTCGGTGTGCAGGCCCAGCTCCTTCTTGCTCATCAGGGCCCGGGCCACGGCGTCGGGCAGGGAGCCGATGCCCAGCTGGATGGTGTCGCCGTCGTTGACAAGCTCGGCCACGTAGGCGCCGATCTTGTCCTCCACCTCGGTGGAGGGGGCGTAGGGCACGGCGGGCAGGGCCCGGGGGGCCTCGGTGAGGCAGGCCACATCCTTGATGTTGATCTTCAGCTCGCCCCGCACGGGATGCAGGTTGGGGTTGACCTCCAGAATCACCCGGCCGTTGGGCTGGGCAAGGCAGGTCTCCAGGGTCTCCTTGTCGTACATCAGGCTCAGGCCGACGCCGAAGTTGCCGTCCTCATCCATGGGGGTGGTGGAGACGATGTAGACGTTGGTGGGCAGAAAGCCGTTGCTGAAGGGGCCGAAGTCGGGCAGGTCGGCGGGCACAAAGGAGGTGTTGCCCTGGCGGAAGCCCTCCCGCAGGTCGGCGGAGAAGAAGAAGTTGCGGCTGTCGATATGGCCGGCCATGCCGGGCTTGTGGATGCACTCATAGCTGCCGGTGCGGCCCTTGACCAGGGTCACGTTGTGCAGCCGGTCGGCGGCCAGATGCAGCCGGGTGAGGATGGCCTCCGGCTCGTTGCAGTCGGCGCCCACGGTGACGATGTCGCCGTCACGAATCTGGGCGATGCACTCGTCCACGCCGCAAAGCTTGCTCTGATAGAGTTCCTGATTGGTCATATTTTTATATTCCTCCTTCATTTAGCCCAAGTATTGTCCGCCGTTTACGGACAGCACCTGGCCTGTGATGAAGGACGCCTCTTCAGAGGCCAGGAAATACACTGCATTGGCAATTTCTTCGGGCCGGCCGCCGCGGCCCATGGGAATTTTCCCCACAATAGCCTCCACCACCTTCTCGGGGATGGTCTTGACCATATCGGTGAGGATAAAGCCGGGGGCCACCGCGTTGGTGCGGATGCCCTTGGCGGCATATTCGGTGCTCAAGGTGCGGGTCAGGCCCACCACACCCAGCTTGGAGGCGTTGTAGTTTGCCTGGCCGAAGTTGCCCGTCTGGGGGGAGACGGAGGCAATGTTCACGATGGCGCCGCCGCCCTGCTCCAGCATGGCGGACACGGCGCGCTGGCAGGTGTGGAACATGGACTTGAGGTTGACGTTGAGGACCTTGTCCCACTGCTCCTCGGTCATCTTATGGAAGCGGGCGTCGCTTGTGATGCCGGCGTTGTTGACCAGCACGTCCACACGGCCGTACCGGGAGAGCACCTCGTCGAAAAGGCGGTTCACATTGGCGCGGTCGGCCACGTTTGCGGCAATGCCCACGGCGTCGCCGCCGTCAGCGGCAAGGGTCTTGGCAACCTCTACGCACTTCTCGTTGAGGTCGGTGAGCACGACGCTTGCGCCGCCGGCGAGAAAACGCTTTGCGATGGAAAGGCCGATCCCCTGGGCAGCGCCTGTTACAATTACTACTTTACCACTCATACTGTATGTCTCCTACTCTAAAATACTGGGCACCGGCAAAACCCTGCCGGTGCCCAGTGTCATCTGTTTACGCTGTATCAGGCGGATTGCCTTCCTGCCTGCTCAGGCCGGAAACATCACCGGAACGCTGGGCTTGATTACTCCATTTCGTAGATGCCGGCAGCCCCCTGGCCGCCGCCGATGCACATGGTGATCAGGGCATACTTGCCGCCGGTGCGCTGCAGCTCGCTGAACGCCTTGCAGCTGAGGAAGGCGCCGGTGGCGCCCATCGGGTGGCCCAGCGCCATGGCGCCGCCGTTGGGGTTGACGCGCTCATAGGGGAACTTCAGGTCACGGATACAGGCCAGGGCCTGGGCGGCAAAGGCCTCGTTGAGCTCGATGACATCCATGTCGTCCACGGTCAGGCCGGTCTTGGCCATGACCTTGGGCACAGCCTTGATGGGGCCGAGGCCCATCAGGCCGGCGGGCACGCCGCCCACGGCGAAGCCCACGAACTTGGCGATGGGCTTGTAGCCCAGCTTCTCGGCGACCTCGCGGGCCATGAGCACCAGGAAGCTGGCGCCGTCGGTCATCTGGGAGGAGGTGGCGGCGGTGACGACGCCGTCGGGCTTGAAGCAGGGCTTGAGCTTGGCAAGGCCCTCCAGGGTGGTGCCGGGACGGATGCCCTCATCCTCGGTGACGACGACTTCCTTCCCGTCAATCTCCACGGTGATGGGGATGATCTCGGGCTTGAACTTGCCGGCGGCCTGGGCGGCGGCGGCCTTGGCGTGGCTCTCCACGGCCATCTGGTCCATTTCCTCGCGGGTGATGCCGTACTTGGCGGCCACGTTCTCGGCGGTCATGCCCATGGGGATATAGGTGTCGGGCTTCATCTCAATGAGCTTGGCGTCGGTGTTGGCCATATTGGGGTTCATGTTCATGCCGGTCATGCGCTCCACGCCGCCGGCCACCACGATGTCCATCTGGCCGGCCATAATGGCGTTGGCGGCGGTGGCGATGGCCTGCAGGCCGGAGGAGCAGAAGCGGTTGACGGTCTGGCCGGTGACGTCGTCGGACAGGCCGGCGCGCTGCGCCACCAGGCGGGCAATATTAAAGAAGCACTCGCCCTCGGGGGTGGCGCAGCCCATGATCACGTCATCGATCTTATCGCGGTCAAGGCCGGGCAGCCGGTCCAGGACGCCCATAAGGGTCTGGGCGGAGTACTCCACCGGGTGCATATTTGCAAAGGAGCCCTTGTTTGCACGGGCCATAGGAGAGCGGCCGAAGGCGACGACCACTGCATCTCTTGCGTTCTTCATCTGGTTCAAATCCTTTCTGTTTCTGGTTCTGCCATGCGCTGAAATCCATAATGACGGGGACGCGCAGGCTATGAGCGTCCCCGTCATTATGGCCTATTTACCAGGACTTGCGGGTGATGCCCAGGATCTCGCGGGCCTCATCGGCGGTGGCGATCTCGCGGCCGAAGGTGGTGGCCACCTGCACGGCGCGCTTGACCAGGGCCTCGTTGGAGGCCTTCACGCCCCGGGACAGGTAGACGTTGTCCTCCAGGCCCACGCGCAGCATATCGCAGCCGGCGGCCAGGGCGGCGTACATCACGGGCATATGGGCGGTGCCGATGCCGGTGGCGGACCAGGTGGCGCCCTCGGGGAGCATGTTGCGCAGGAACACCACGTTGTCGATGGTGCCTTCCATGGCGCCGCCAACGCCCAGCACGAACTGATAGTGGGCGGGAGCCTTCAGCAGGCCCTCCTTGATGTAGGTCTGGGTGGAGCGGATGTGGCCGGAGTCAAAGACCTCGATCTCGGGCTTGACGTCGCACTCCAGGGCGACCTTGCCGGCCAGACGCAGGAAGTCGGGGCTGTTGTCGTAGATAAACGCATCGTCCCAGTTGAAGCTGCCCACGTCATAGGACATCATCTCGGGCTTGAGCTTCTGGATGTGAGCCACGCGCTCTTCCTTGGTGCAGTTCATGGCGCCGGAGGTGGTCAGGTTGATGATCACATCCACACCGGCCTCCTGGCAGGCGGCCTTGGTCTTTTCAAAGATCTCGGTGAACACGTCGGCGCTCATGGTGCCCTTGGCGTTGATGTCGCGGGCGTGCAGATGGACGGCGGCGGCACCGGCCTTAGCGCAGCGGACCACGTCGGCGGCAATCTCATCAGGGGTGATGGGATGGTTGGGGCTCTTCTCCTTGGGGGTGACAGCGCCGGTGAGCGCCGCGCAGATGATAACCTTATTGGATTTTGCCATAGTTGACGTCTCCTTTCAGTATTTTCCGGCCGCAGGAGCCGGATGCATCTGGCAATGCCGCCCGTTTTTCAGCAGAGCGGCGGCGGCATTCAGTTCCACCCTGCCAGCTGTTTGGTTTGAATTCCCAATCTATTGCAGATCGCGTCCCCTTCGAACGCGGGAATCCCGAGCATTTCGCGGGCCTGCGCCGGGGTCGCCGGCCGGCCGCCGTACATCCGCACGGCGTCTGCCGCACGCTTGACCAGCATCATGTTGGTGGCACGGATGGTGGTGCCGTCCTCGTCAACGCCGAACACCGTGGTGTCCTCCATACCCACCCGCACATGGCCGCCCAGGGCGATGGCCGCGTACAGCATGGGCATATGGGCCTCCCCCACGCCGAAGGCGGACCAGGTGCTGCCCCGGGGCAGGCGCTCCACCAGATAGGCGAGGTTGCCCACCGTGGGCTCGATCCCTCCGGGCACCCCCAGGCACAGCTGGTAGTGGCACGGGATGGCAAGGCTGCCGCAAGCGGCAAAATAGCGGGCGGCTGCAAGCATGCCGGTATCAAAGATGTGAACCTCCGGCTTGATGCCCCGCTGGAGGTAGAGCGAGCCGAGGGCCTTGAGAAACTCCGGGCTGTTAACGCACAGAGTCTCCGGCAGCAGGTTGAAGGATCCCGCCGAAAAAGAGCCCATCTCCACGCCGTCCAGCTGCCGGAACAGCTCAAGGCGCATCCTGTCCGTCTCGCCGGGGCCGCCGGAGGAGGCGCAGTCGATAATGACGTCGCAGTCCCGCCGTTCACGGATGAGCCGGATGGTCTTGGCGAACATGGCCGGATCGGCTGTCTCGGCGCCGGTACTGTCGCGCATATGCAGATGAACGATGGCCGCCCCCTGCTTCCAGCAGGCGTATGCGTCCTCGGCGATCTGCTCTGGGGTGGTGGGGATATCGTAGCCCATCGGGGCGACGCTGCCCGTCAGCGCGGCTGTAATAATGGTTTTCTTCATGCGGTGCGCCACGCTTCCTCTCCTACAATATACTACAACAATTTTGGCAGTGCAATCACCAATACGTGGTATGTTTTACACCTTTCCCGTCTATTTGCCGAAAAAAGATATGAGTTCCCGCCCCGCTGCGCAGGGCGGGAATCATGATAAAGCCGGGTGATCGGGCAAAGCCAATCCTTCTCTCAAATGCCCAGGTAGGCCCGCTTGACTTCCTCATTGCGCATGAGCTCGTCGGCGGGACCGTCCACCACGTTGTGGCCGATCTCGATGACGTAGGCCCGGTCCACAATCTCCAGGGAGGACATGACGTTCTGCTCCACCAGGAGGATGGTCACCCCCTTGTTGTTGATCTCCTTGAGCTTGTCGAAGATGCTGCTCACCACGATGGGGGCAAGGCCCAGGGACGGCTCGTCGAGCATGAGGATTTTGGGGCACTGCATGAGGCCCCGGGCGATGGCGCACATCTGCTGCTCGCCGCCGGACATGGAGCTGGCCATCTGGTTGCGCCGCTCGTAGAGCTTGGGGAACATACTAAAGCAGAAGTCCAGGTTCTCCTGGCGGCGCTCCCGGCAGTGGGGCAGGTAGGAGCCCACGAGCATATTGTCGTACACGCTCAGGAAGGGGAAAAGCTTGCGCCCTTCGGGCACCTGGATGATGCCGCGCTTGACGCGCAGGTGGGGCGGGACCTGGGAAATGTCCTCCCCCTCGAAGTACACCTTGCCCTTGACAAGCTTCGTCAGGCCCGAAACGGTGTTGATGGTGGTGGTCTTGCCGGCGCCGTTGCCGCCCAGCAGTGCAATCATCTCACCCTCATTGAGCTCCAGGGAGATGCCGCGCAGGGCCTCGGAGTTGCCGTAATTTACATAAATATCATCAATTTTCAGCATGTTTCTTCTCCCCAAAGTAAGAACTGATGACCGCGGGATTCTGCGAGACCTCCCTGGGCGTGCCCTCGGCAATGAGCTTGCCCTGGTTGAGCACGTACATCCGGTCGGAGATGTTCATGATGACCCGCATGACATGTTCGATGATGATGATGCTGATGCCGCTGCCACGGATGTCGGTGACCAGCTTCATGAAGGCGGGGTGCTCCTTGGGGTTGACGCCCGCGGTGACTTCGTCGAGAAGCAGCACCTCCGGCTCGGTGGCCAGGGCCTTGGCGACCTCCATACGCTTCATCTGGGTCAGGGTCAGGTTATTGCCCCGGACGTCGCGGATGTCATAGAGCTCGGTGAACTTCAAAACCTCTTCGGCCTTGGCCCGGGCGTCGTCATACTTGGGGTAGCGCAGGAAGGCACCCACCATGACATTGTCGATCACGGACAGGTTGGTGAAGGGCTGCACCAGCTGATAGGTACGGCCCACGCCCAGCCTGCACACGGCGTTGGCCGGCTTGTTCTGAATGGGCTGGCCCTTGAAGAGGATCTCGCCGGAGGTCACGCTCAGCGCGCCGGAGAGCATATTGAACAGGGTGGTCTTGCCCGCGCCGTTGGCGCCGATCAGGCCCAGGATCTCACCCCGGTTGAGGTGGATGTTGACGTCCTCGTTGGCGGTCAGGCCGCCGAACTTCTTCGTCACATGCTGTACGTCCAGAATCACTTCATCCGCCATTTAGCCCACCTCCTTTTTTTCAGCGGCCGGCTTGCTCCGCTTGGAGAAGAAAGCCTTGATGTGCTCCGAGATCCAGGGGAAGATGCCCTTGGGCATGAAGTAGATGACCAGCATCATAATGAGGCCGTAAACTGCGGTGGGGATGCCGGAGGCGTTGGTACCCAGCGCGCCGCGCAGGCCCTCACTGATGGGGTAGAGCACCAGGGCGCCCAGCACGGGGCCCCAGACGGAGCCGATGCCGCCGATGACCGCGTACATCATAATCTCGATGGAGAAGGCAGCGCCCAGGATGCGGTTGGGGTCGATGTACATGATGAGCATCAGGTAGAAGCTGCCGCCAAGGGCAGTGAGGAAGGCGCTCATGGCCTGGGCCTTGAGCTTGAAGCTGGTGGTGTTCACGCCCAGGGCCTCCGCCGCCTCCTGGTTAGTGGTGATGGCGGAGAAGTAATAGCCGGTCTTGGAATACTGAAGGAAGATGCTGATGAAGATGACCACAGCCAGCAGCACCAGAATCATATAGTAGTAGGACATCTTGCTCTCAAACTGGATGTTGCCCACGCCGCCCCTCCAGGGGATACGAAGGCCCACAGAGGCACCCAGGTCGAAGCCGAATATTTTCTGCTCGTTGCAGATGACCAGCCGGAAGAGGCTGAGCACTGCGCCCGTGCACAGACAGTAGTAGGAGCCGCGCAGCTTGAAGCAGGGGTAGCTGACGATAATGGAGATAATCGCCGCCACAAGGGCGCCCGCCACCATGCTGATCCACGGGGAGATATTGCCGTACTTAAACATAGCAGCCGTGATATATGCGCCAAGGCCCATATAGAGGCCGTTGCCCAGGGAGAAGTGGCCGCAGAAGCCGCCTAGGATGTTCCAGCTGCTGGAGAGGAAGGCATAGAGCATCATCATGCAGAAGGTATGCAGGGTGTACTCCGTGCGCGCCGCCAGCGGAACGAGAGCTGCAAGCACAGCAAAGATGATGAGGCTCTTATAGCGCGTCCAGATTCTGCACTTTTTCATCGTCATTCGCCTCACTTTCCATCAGGTGCTTTCCTTGCCCATCAGGCCGGAGGGCCGGAAGAGCAGGGTCAGGATAAACAGTGCAAACACCACGACCTGGGCATAGGCCTCGGTCCAGAACAGAGCGCCGAACTTCTCAATCAGGCCGATGAGGATGCCGCCGATGAGGCAGCCGGGGATACTGCCCTTGCCGCCCAGCACGACGATGATGAAGCACTTATTGCTGTAGGTATTGCCCACCGTGGGATACACGGAGGCGTTGGGCACCAGCAGGGAGCCGGAAAGGCCGGTGATGGCAAGGCCGATGCCGAAGGCAAGGGCGTAGATCATCTTGTGGTTGATGCCCATGAGCTGCGCCACCTGGCGGTTCTGGGCGGTGGCCCGGAGGGCACGGCCGAACTCGGTGCGCTGGATGATGATGTAGAGGATCAGGGTGACGATCATCGCGATGACAAAGGAGATCAGCTTGGGCTTGGAGATGATGATGCTGCCCAGCTTGATGGTGGTACTGGTGTACTTGGTGTTCACCGCGATAGACTTGGAGGTGAAGATGACCTGTGCGATGTTGGACAGGAAAATGCCAAGGCCGGCGGTGAAGAGCAGGATGGACAGCGGCTCACGGGAGGAGTCCTTGTCCAGCATGCGGTTGAAGATGACCTTTTGCAGAAAAAAGCCGATGAGGAACATGATAGGCGCGGTGATAAGGAGGGAAAGATACGGGTCAATCCCGAACTGGATGACCGTTTCGAATGCGATATACATGGCGACCATCAAAAATTCGCCGTGAGCCCAGTTCATGATCCGCATAAGACCAAAGGCCAGGCTCAATCCGATCGCAATGGTGGAGTATACGCCGCCAACCAAAATGCCATCGATCAATGTTTGTCCGATTACTGCTGCGCTCATGGACGCTCCCCTTTCTGCCTCGAGACAGTGTTGATCAGCAGCCTATCCTCCGCGGGAGCCGCAGTGCTCCCTCGTTTGAGCTGCCACGGGTACGCCCCCCGGCGCCCGGCCTGCAGAGCCGGGCGCCGAAGGGTGATTTGGTGCTTGGAATATCAGAATGTCAGAATTGCCAGGGTTGTCAGAATGTCAGAATATCAGAATATCAGAGTCTGCTTTGATTAGCCCGCCGCGCGCTCAGCCCAGGTGGGAACCGGCCAGACGAGCGTGGTGTCCTCGTCCATGGAGAGAATCTCCCACTTGCCGCCCTGGAACTGGGCGAGCATCATGCCGGCGAAGGCGTTCTGGTTGTAGCGGGTGCCGTCATCCTCATAGCGGATGCCGCCGAAGGTGCTGTGGAACATCAGGGCGGGGTGGCCGGCGGGGATGTCGGTGGCCTCGAGGGCCTTGGCGATGTCGTCGCGGCCGGCGCTGTCAGCGCGGTAAATAGCGTCCAGCAGGGAGTACATGCCCAGCCAGCCGTTGGCGAAGGTCTCGTTGGGAACGGTGGTGTTGGCTTCCTTCATGTAGGCGTTGCAGATCTCGTTGGCCTCGTCGCTCATGGACTCGGGAGAATAGAGCCAGGAACCGGTGTTGAGAACGTACTCGGCCTTGTCGCCGGCCTGCTGCACATACTCCTCGGTAGAGAAGCCGGCGCCGCAGCCGAAGATAGGCACATCCACCTCATACTCGGCCATCTGGCGGGTGAAGAGCACGGCGTCCTCGGTGAAGGCGCACACCATGACCATGTCGGCGCCGGAGGCCTTGACCTTGTTCACCACGCCGGACAGGTCGCCGGAGCCGCTGGTGAAGGGCTCAGCCAGGACGACCTCGATGCCCAGCTCGGGAAACACGTTGGTGCTCTGGTTGTTGTACATGCTGGTGCCGTAGTCGGAGTTCTCATAGACGTAGGCGACCTTGCTGATGCCGCCGCCGGGCAGGGCCATCATGAACTTGAGGAACTCCATGTAGCTGGCGTTGCCGTCCTTATCGCCCAGGTTGGTGCGATAGACATAGGTGTTCTCTTCCTGCATGATGATGTCGGACACGGCGTTGACGATCATGACGGGGACCTTGTACTTGACGGCCAGGGGAGCGATGGCAGCGCCGGCGCCGCTGTTGTACGGGCCGATAACGGCGTTGACCTTCTCCTCGTTGACCAGGCGCTCGAACTCGGTCACGGCCACGTCGGCGGTGCCGGTGGAGTCGGCAGTGACCAGCTCGATGTTGAGCTTGCTGGTATCATAGTCGGAATTCTTCAGGAAATGATCCAGCGCATACTTGATGCCGTAGAACTGGTGCTCGGCATAGTAGGAGCTGGCGCCGGAGAAGGGCAGCAGCACACCGATCTTGACGTTCTTCACGCCGTCTTCGGCAGGAGCCTGGGAAGTGGTGCCGGGGTTGCTGCTGGGCTGCTGGGACTCCTTGGAGCCGCCGCCGGAGCAGGCAGCCAGGGAGAGACACATTGCCAGCGCAAGGATCATGGCCAGGATCTTCTTCATTTTTGGTTCTCCTTTTCCTTTGATTTCTTTGTCCTTTATATCGAGCCGCCTTCTGCGGCCTGGACACAAATTGGAACGTTGGGGCATTGCCCGGTGTCATTCGGGAAAGTCGGGCTCGGGGTCGTAGGCGGTGACCATGCCGAACTCCAGCGCCTTTTGCCACAGCTCCCGGCGGAACCTGGGGTGAGCCACATTCACAAGCTCGCGCACCCGCTGGCGCACCGGCCGGCCCCGCAAATCGGCGATGCCGAACTCGGTGACCAGGTAGTCGAGGTTATTGCGGGACAGGGACACCACCGCGCCCGGCTCCAGCATGGGGACGATGGTGGACACCGTGCCGCCCCGCTTGGTGGCGTGGACGGCGATGATGGACCGGCCGTTCCTGGCGTGGATGGCGCCCTCCGCCGTGTCGTTCTGGCCGCCGCTGCCGCTGTAGTGGCGCGGGCCGATGGTCTCGGAGGACACCTGCCCGGTGAGGTCCACCTGCATGCAGGTGTTGATGGACACCATGTTGTCGTTTCGGGCGATGATCTGGGGGTCGTTGAGGGTCTTGGCGTCCATCATGTACACGCAGGGGTTTTCCGTCATAAAGTCGTAGAGGTGGGCGTCGCCGTAGGCGAAGGCCGCCACGATCTTGCCGGGGAAGAGGGTCTTTTTCCGGCCCGTTACCACCCGCTTTTCCGCAAGCTCCACCACCGACGAGGAGAGCATCTCGGTGTGGATGCCCAGGTCCTTTTTCCCCGCGAGGGCCTTGGCCACCGAATTGGGGATGGCGCCGATGCCCAGCTGGATGGTGTCGCCGTCGCGGACGAGCTTTGCCACGTTCTCGCCCACCTGCATGTCCGTCTCGCTCAGGGGAATCTCTGGGAGCATGGGCAGCTTGGTATCCACCTCGTAGAGATAGTCGATCTCGCTGATGTGGACCTCGTTGTCGCCGTAGACGTTGGGCAGGTTTGGGTTGACCTCCATGATGATGATATCGGCCCGCTCCATCATCTGCCGCTCAAAGGCCAGTGACAGGGGCAGGCGCACAAAGCCGTGGCGGTCCATGGGGGTGCAGCCGGAGATAAAGACGTTCACCCGCTCGTAGGGGAAGCGGCTGGTCATGCCGTGGTAGTGCACCGGCGTGTAGGAGGTGATCTCCGGGGCCGCCTTCCGGTCCCCCGACATATAGAACCAGGGGTTGCTCTGGAACTTGCCGAAGCAGGACGGGTTGGTGAGGTACTGGAAGGGCGGGACGCGCTCGCTGCCGGTGTTGTAGATCTGCACCGGACGGGTGATGCGCGGGGCGATGGTGTGCAGCCGGGAGAAAAAGGTGGCCGGCTCCTGGGCCGCGCCGCCGGTGACAATCACGCCGCCGTCGGGCACAAAATCAAGGGCCTTTTCCGGCGCAATGGTCTTTTCCCGGTAAAGTCTTTGGTATTCTGTCTCCATGCAAGTCCTCCGGCCTTAAATCTTCTTGTGCATGTGGAGGATTTCAAGGAGCATGTTGTCCCGCACGCGGATGATCTCCTCGTTTGTGCGGCCGAACTCCGCGGGCCGGTGGGCCATCTCCTCATTGACACCCTTCTGGGCAAAGTCGCTCCAGCCCTCGGGGAAGTGGGTCCAGGTGGCCATGTCGGCAAGCCAGGTCTCGGCGGAGTGGGACATGTGGTCGTGAGCGTGGCGGAAGCCGCCGGCACCGCCGGCCAGCTGGTTGACCATGTTGGGGCCCATGATGGCCCAGCGCAGGCCGGGGCCGAAGCACACGGCCTTGTCCACATCCTCAATGGAGCACACGCCGCGGTGCACAAGGTCGCAGGCCTCTCGGGACAGGGCAATCTGCAGGCGGTTGGCGATGAAGCCCAGGGTCTCCTTGTGGAGGACGATGGGCTCCTTGCCCATCTGGATATAGAAAGTCTTGGCAGCCTCTACCGCTTCGTCGCTGGTCTGCTCGCCCTTGGTGATCTCCACCAGGGGGATGAGCAGGGGCGGGTTATAGGGGTGGCCGCCAACGCAGCGCTCGGGGTGGACGGAGGCCTTGGCAATCTCGGTGATGAGCAGGCCGGAGGTGCTGCTGGCATAGATGGCGTCCGCCGGGGCGGAGCGGTCCACCTCTTCCATGATGGTTCGCTTGACCTCGTAGTTCTCCGGGCCGGACTCCTGGATGAAGCCAGCACCGGTCACTGCGGCGGCAAGGTCGGTGGTGTAGGTGATGCGCTCCATGGCGCGCTCCACGTCCTCCTGGGCCAGGTAGCCCTTCTCCGCCAGGAAGGACAGATCCCGGCGGATGCGGCGCTGGGCGTCGGTGAGAAATTCGTCCTTGATGTCGTAAAGCCGCACCTGGCAGCCCTGCTTGGCAAAGCAGGCGGCCCAGCTGGCGCCGATGACGCCGGCGCCCAGGCACGCGACCGTATCAATTTTCTTCATGAGAGTTTTCTCCTTTTCAGATCAGCGCTTGGTGCAGGACTGCTCCAGGGAGTCCAGCGCGGCGAAGAACCGCAGGCCCTCCTCCATGGGCATGACCGTGCGGAAGCGCTCGGCTGCCTTGACGCAGGCCACCACCATGTCGCTGTAGGGGGTGGGCACGCCCACCTCCCGGCCGGTGTCGCACACCTTGCCGTCGATGGCGTCGATTTCGGTGGCGCGGCCCTTCTCCAGATCCTGAAGCATGCTGGCCTTCAGGCGGCGGTGAGGCGCCCAGAGGGTGCGGATGGTCTCCATATTGCCAGGGATGTCGGCGGGGTCGTTGATTTCCAGCTTCTCCATGTCATGGCCATCGAGCAGCTCCATATGGTAGCCGCGGCCATGACAGCACTTGATGGCCTCGGAGAAGATGTGGGCAGCGGCGCGCAGGGCCACCTCGTTGTCCATCACGTCGCCGTAGGTGCAGCCCAGGGCGGCGGACATGCCGCTCATGGCGGCGTTGATCATGACCTTCAGCCAGCGCTCGCCCATCAGGTTCTCGGAGATGTTGCACACGCCGGCCTGGCCCAGGAACTTCTGGACCTCCAGCAGCCGCGGGGTGATCTTGCCGCTGGGCTCACCGATGACGAAGAGCACCTTGTCCATGGCCTCGGAGGTGCACTCCACAACGCCGGGGGCCTTCCAGGTTGCGCCGAAGCAGACGATGCCGCCCATGGTACGCTCCCAGCCCACGTACTGGGCCACGGTCTCCTCGGGGATGCCGTTTTGCAGGGTGCACACCACGCTCTCGGGGCCAAGGTGGGGCAGCAGGCTCTCCAGGGCCTCCTTGCTGGCCGTCTGCTTGCACAGCAGAACCACCAAATCGTAAATACCGGTCATCTGCTCCGGGGTGAGGGCGGTGGCGGGAACATTGAAGTCCAGAGTACCGGTGACGGTGGCGCCCTTCTCGTTGAGGGCGATGACGTTCCCCTCAAAGGAATCGATCAGATCCACCTGACCGCCGTTCTTTGCAATCAAAGCCCCAGTCGTCATCCCGATGGAGCCGGCTCCTAAAATTGCGGCGCGCATTGTGCAAGACCTCCTGTGTAAATTTATTGACGCAACTGTATATTGCAAGCTGTATGCCAACTTGCCGCCCACATGATTTCGCCCTTTTTTGACCCTTGCGCCGCAAAAACTGTTGTGTTTTCACAACGTGTGTTGTGTTACTCCCACACAACAACTTTTCGGCTTTTATTTGTTCGTTTTTTCACAAACGAACATCCGAGTCGCAGGGGCGCCGCTTCACATTTCCCACCCCTCCGTGAGGGGATTCTGAAATTTTTGTGGTCATAACAATGCTATTGCAAGTTATATGCCAACTTATTTTTGTGTATTTTTCGCCATAGTTCACATTTTCTCCTTGCTTTTTCCAGAATTGTGTGGTATCCTCCCCACAGGTGTGGTGTTTTTTACACACAACACCTGCATTGGTGAATTTCCCCTCACTTTTTGTCAGATACAGCAAAAGGAGGTTCCCGCCATGGACGATTTTATGACCCAGCTGGAGCATGATCCCAAGTTCGCCGCCTACGCCCGGGCCGTATTTGAGTCGCTGCCCTACTTCATCGCCATCGATGAAAACGAGCGGGTGGTATACATCAATAAGGAATATGCGGACGCCTTCGGCATGCCCCAGGAAGAAATCATCGGCAGAAAGATTACAGACGCCATCCCCTGGTCGGAGCTGCCCAAGGTGGTCAAGTCCCAGGCGCCCCGGACCAGCTGCGTGCGCATCTACTATCCCGACCGGGGCTTTGCCCTGGAGTCCAATAACGTGTGCAGCCGGGTGCCTGTGTGGAAGGCGGGCGAGATCGCCGGGGCCGTGGGTGTGACCACCTTCACAAGCTTCAACCAGCTCTTTGAGACCGCCGAGGAGGCCCGCCAGATGCAGAGCAGCGGCAAGGTTACCTCCGTCGCCCGCGTCAGCGCCCGCCTTATCGGCCAGTCCCCCGCCATGATGGAGCTGCGCCGCACCATCGAGCGGGTGGCAAATTCCGACATCTCCGTGTGCATCACCGGCGAGACGGGCACCGGCAAGGAGCTCATCGCCGACGCCATCCACCGCCTCTCCCCCCGGCGGGACGGCCCCCTTGTAAAGATTAACTGCGCCTCCATCCCCAAGGAGCTGCTGGAATCGGAGCTGTTCGGCTACGTTCCCGGCGCCTTCACCGGCGCCAGCCGCCAGGGGCAGACGGGCAAATTCGTCCAGGCCAACGGCGGCACCATCCTGCTCGACGAGATCGCCGAGATGTCGCTGGAGCTCCAGTCCAAGCTGCTGCGGGTCCTGCAGGACCGGCAGGTGGAGCCGGTGGGCGGCAGCCACCCCATCAGCCTGAACATCCGGGTGCTCAGCAGCACCAACCGCAACCTGTGGGAGCTGGTGGACGAAGGAAAATTCCGCCGGGACCTCTTCTACCGCCTCAACTCCATGGAGATTTCCGCCCCGCCCCTACGCGCCCGGCTGGACGACCTGCCCCTGCTGTGCCCCCACTTCATCGCCGCCAGCAACCTCTCCAACAACACAAACGTCCTGGACATCCGCGCCGACGCCTACGACCTGCTGCGCAGCTACCCCTGGCCGGGCAACGTCCGGGAGCTTCAGCACGCCATCGACCGGGCCTGCGTTCTGCGCCGCTCCGGGGTGCTCACCGGCAGCGACTTCAAGTTTCTCCTCTCCCGCATGGCCCAGGGCACCGGCGCCACGCTGCCCGGCGACCCGGACCACCCCGCCCAGCTGCGCCAGAGCCGGGAGCAGGCGGAGAAGGAGGCCATCCTGGCCGCCCTCATCAACGCCAAGGGCAACAAAAGCGCCGCCGCCCGGGCCCTGGGCATCGACCGCACGGCCCTCTACGCCAAAATTAAGCGTTATCAAATCCATGTGACGGTCTGAACGGCCCCTTTTCCCGGTTTTTTCGCACAAAGACGGAAAAAATCCCTATTTTCTCTTTTCAAATACGTTTTTTTATATTATGATAAGCAATGCTGCTGTCCCGCCCCGCGGCCCGGCGGCAGAAAATCTGAACAGAATTTCCGAGGTGTTGCTCAATGGATCGGATGGTCGGTACCGTTTCTCGGGGAATCCGCGCCCCCATTATCCGCAGCGGAGATGACCTCTCCCAGATCGTTCCGGCGTGCATACTGGATGCCGCCGGCCAGAGCCGGGACGGCTTTGAGATCAGAGACCAGGACATCGTTGCCATGACCGAGGCCATTGTGGCCCGGGCCCAGGGCAACTATGCCGGCGTAGACGACATTGCCGCCGACGTGCGCGCCAAGCTCGGCGGCGAAACCATCGGCGTCATCTTCCCCATTCTCAGCCGCAACCGCTTTGCCATCTGCCTGCGGGGCATCGCCAGGGGCGCAAAAAAGGTGGTGCTGATGCTCTCCTACCCCTCCGACGAGGTGGGCAACCACCTCATCGACCTGGACGTGCTGGATGAGAAGGGCGTTGACCCCTACAAGGACGTGCTCACCCTGGAGCAGTACCGCGCCCTCTTCGGCAGCCCCCTCCACCCCTTCACCGGTATCGACTATGTGGACTACTACGCCCAGCTTATCCGGGAGAGCGGCGCCGAGGTGGACATCATCTTCGCCAACGACTGCCGGGCTATCCTGCCCTACACCAAAAATGTGCTCCACTGCGACATCCACACCCGCCGCCGCACCAGCCGCCTCTTGAAGGCCGCCGGGGCCGAGCGGGTGGCCGGCCTTGACGAGCTGATGACCGCAAGCGTCAACGGCAGCGGCTACAACGAGAAGTACGGCCTGCTGGGCTCCAACAAGTCCACCGAGGACACGGTCAAGCTCTTCCCCCGGGACTGCCAGGAGCTGGTGGACAGCATCCAGGAAAAGCTGCTGGAGGCTACCGGCAAGCATGTGGAGGTCATGGTCTACGGCGACGGCGCCTTCAAGGACCCCATCGGCAAGATCTGGGAGCTGGCCGACCCCGTGGTCTCCCCGGCCTACACCGCGGGGCTGGAGGGCACCCCCAATGAGCTCAAGCTCAAGTACCTGGCCGACAACGACTTTGCCGCCCTCTCCGGCAAGGCCCTGCAGGACGCCATCCGCGGCGAGATCCGCAAGAAGGACGGCAGCCTTGTGGGCAGCATGTCCTCCCAGGGCACCACGCCCCGGCGGCTGACCGACCTCATTGGCTCGCTGTGCGACCTGACCTCCGGCAGCGGCGACAAGGGCACGCCCATCGTCTATATCCAGGGCTATTTTGATAACTACACCACCGAGTAAGCCCCCTTCCGGGGCACCATGTGGTGCGCTGCGTTCGCAAAAGGGAGCAGGCTCGCCGCCTGCTCCCTTCTACTTTTCAGAAAAAGGAGGATGCGCCCCTATGGGCAAGCTCCGTTCCCTGTTCCTCTTCCAGCGCCGGCCGGAGGCGGGCCTGTCCCCGGCAAAGCGGCGGCTTTTCTGGCTGTGGAATGCTTTTGTGCTGCTTGCAGCCGCCGTGGGCGTGACCCTTGTGATGCTGCTGCTGGCCCCGGGCAGCTATACCCTGCGCATTTTTCTCGGGTATCTGCGCCACCCCCAGCTCTTCCTGCTGAACTTCGCGCCGGTGGCCCTTCTGATGCTGCTGGGCTATGCCGTCACCGGCCGGAGCTGGGCGGCCTACCTCTTCGGGGCGGTGCCTGCCCTGCTGCTGGCCTTCGGAAACTACTATAAGATGGTGTTCCGCAACGACCCGGTGCTCTTTGCCGACCTGCTCATCCTGGGCGAGGCGGGCAAGATGGCCGGGCAGTACCGGCTCTTCCTCAACGCCCGGCTCATTGCGGTGCTCCTGTGCGCGCTGCTGGGCCTCCTGTTCCTCATTTTCTTTGTGCGGGGCGTCCCCCGGGGGCGCGCGCGGCTCATCGTCCTGGCCGCCGCAGTGCTGCTCACCGCCGCCGGGGCAAAGCCCTATCTGAGCGAGGGGCTCTACAATGCCACCGCCGTCAACCTGGACCTTCTAAGCCCCTGGGCCGCCACCCACCAGTACGTCTCCCGGGGGAGCTTCTACCCCTTCCTCTACTCCATTCACGACGCCTTCCCCACCCCGCCGGAGGGGTACAGCGCCGCCGACGCCCAGGCAGAGCTGGCCCAGTACCCCGACGCCGACATCCCGGAGGGGCAGAAGGTGCATTTTGTGGGCATCATGCTGGAGGCCTTTGCCGACTTTACAAGGCTCGGCGGCATCGAGTACGCTCAGGACGCCTACGCCCTCTACCACGCCCTGGAGGCGGAGAGCTACACCGGAAACCTGGTGACCAACATCTTCGCCGGCGGCACGGTGAACACCGAGCGCGCCTTCCTCACCGGCCTTTCCACCCAGTATAACTACCGCCGCGCCACCCCGTCCTACCCCTGGTATTTCAAGAGCCAGGGCTATGAGACCTCCGGCGACCACCCCTGCTACAACTGGTTCTACAACCGGGAGAACATCAATTCCTATCTGGGCTTTGAGTCCTACCGGTTCGTGGAAAACTACTATGGGGAGCTCACCGGCGGCGCGGTGGGCATGGACAAGGTCTTTTTCCCGGAGCTCACCGCTGACCTGCTTGAGCGGCTGGGCTCGGGCACGCCGCAGTTCTCCTTCTCCGTGTCCTACCAGGGCCACGGCCCCTATGAGAGCGACCGCTGCTGGTGGGGCGAGGTGGACGACTTTGTGGTCAACCACGACCTGGACGAGGGCAGCCGCACCATTTTGGCAAACTATCTCGGCTCGGTGATGGACACCCAGGCCCACCTCGCCGCGCTGGTGGACACCCTGCGGGCCTTGGACGAGCCGGTGGTGCTCATCGTGTTCGGCGACCACATGCCCTGGCTTGGCAACGCCAACAGCGTCTATGAGGCCCTGGGCGTCAACCTTGACCAGTCCACCCGGGAGGGCTTTTATAACTACTGGTCCACCCGGTATCTCATCTGGGCAAATGACGCGGCCAAGGCCGTGCTGCCCTTCGACTTTACCGGCGACGGCCCCGACCTGTCCCCCTGCTTTCTGATGGGGCACCTCTTCGACCGCCTCGGCTGGCCGGGGGACAGCTTCACCCAGGCCACCCGGGCCGTGCGGGAGCGGGTGAGCGTCATCCAGGACAGCGGGCGGTATGTGGAGGACGGCGTCCTCACCGATGCCCTCTCCCCCGCCGGGGCGGAGCTGGTGGCGGACTACCGCCGCCTTGCCTACTGCCGCAGCACCCGGGGCATAGAATAAGGGGCGGGCGGCAGGCCGAATTTCCGGCGTTATTTTGCCCAAAGGGCATTGAAAAGGCGCCCCGCCTCGGGTACAATAGAAGGTAATGAGCGGGAGGGCCGCCTCCCCAAGAAAGGATTGTTGCTTCATGGACACCAAACAGTTGGCTCTCACCGCCGCCAAGGCGCGCCTGCTGGGTCTGGAGATGGTGTACTCCGCTGCCTCCGGCCACCTGGGCGGCTCCTACTCCGCCGCCGACATCCTCACCGTTCTCTATCAGAACGTGCTGCGGATCAACCCCGCCCAGCCCCACCTGCCTGACCGGGACCGCTTTGTGCTCTCCAAGGGCCACTGCACCCCCGCCCTCTACCCCACCCTGGCGCTGCGGGGGTACTTCCCCACCGCCGAGCTCAGGCTCTTCCGCTCCATCGACGGCCATATGTCCGGCCACGCGGAGATGCACCACGTCCCGGGCGTTGACATGTCCACCGGCAGCCTGGGCCAGGGCCTTTCCGCCGCGGTGGGCATGGCCCTTGCCGGCAAGGCCGACGGCCGCAGCTACCGGGTGTACGCCCTCATGGGCGACGGCGAGCTGGAGGAGGGCCAGATCTGGGAGGCCGCTATGGCCGCCGCCAAATTTAAGCTCGACAACCTGTGCGCTGTGGTGGACGTCAACGGCCTTCAGATCGACGGCGCCACCGCCGATGTGATGCCCTCCGAGCCCCTGGACAAGAAGTGGGCCGCCTTCGGCTGGAACGTCATCGCCTGCGACGGCCACGACTATGCCGCCATTGAGCGCGCCTTCGCCAAGGCCGCCGCCGTCAAGGGGCAGCCCTCCGTCATTCTGGCCCGCACGGTCAAGGGCAAGGGCGTGTCCTTCATGGAAAATAACGCCGGCTGGCACGGCAAGGCCCCCAATGAGGAGCAGTATCACAAGGCCCACGACGAACTGGGCCGCCGGATCATGGACCTGGCCTGGCAGGCGGGCTTCACCACCAGCGAGGCCATCACCGCGCAGCTCAACGAGGCCGAGCTTATCAGCCGTTCCATCGTCACCGTGGCCCAGGGCGGAGCCCACACTGTAAAGGAGGGGAACTGACATGGCAGAGAATATCGCCACCCGCGCCGCCTACGGCGAGGCCCTTGCCGCCCTGGCGGACGAGTATCCCGAGCTTGTGGTGCTCGACGCCGACCTGTCCGGCTCCACCATGAGCAAAAAGTTTGCCGACGTCTGCCCCGAGCGGTTCTTCAACATCGGCATTGCCGAGGCAAACATGGCCGGCATCGCCGCCGGCCTTGCCGCCTGCGGCAAAAAGCCCTTCATCAACTCCTTCGCCATGTTCTCCGCCGGCCGGGCCTGGGAACAGGTGCGCAATTCCATCGCCTACCCCCGGCTGAACGTGAAGGTCATCGGCTCCCACGGCGGCCTGTCCGTGGGCGAGGACGGCGCCACCCACCAGTGCATCGAGGACTACGCCATCATGCGCGCTATCCCCGGCATGCTGGTGCTCTCCCCCTGCGACGGCCCGGAGATGCGCGCCGCTGTGAAGGCGCTGCTGGAGTACGAAGGCCCCGCCTATATGCGCCTGGGCCGCCTGGCGGTGGACTCCGTCACCGACGAGACGCCGGGCTACCGGTTTGAGCTGGGCCGGGGCGCCCAGCTGCGGGATGGCAGCGACGTCACCGTTATCGCCGCCGGCATGATGGTGCAGGAGGCCGTGAAGGCCGCCGACACCCTCAAGGCCGAGGGCGTCTCCGTGCGGGTAATCGACATGCACACCATCAAGCCCCTGGACGAGGAGATCGTCATCCGCGCCGCCCGGGAGACCGGCGCCATCGTCACCAGCGAAGAGGCCAACATTCTCGGCGGCCTGGGCTCCGCGGTGTGCGAGTGCGTGGCGGAGCACTGCCCCGTGCCGGTGGTGCGCCACGGCGTGCGCGACGAGTTCGGCCGCTCCGGCGCCGCCAAGAAGGTGCTCGCCGCCTACGGCCTGACTGCCGACGGCATCATCGCCGCCGTGCGTGAGGCCCTTTCCAAGAAACATTGATCTCTCTCCGCGGGGAGGCGATGGCGCCTCCCCGCGGAAAAAAGAGCGGGAAAACACGAAAACACGCTTGACAAACTCCGGCCAATCAGGTATACTAACCCTTGCCTTTATGGCGGCGTAGCTCAGTTGGCTAGAGCACTCGGTTCATACCCGAGTTGTCACCGGTTCGAATCCAGTCGCCGCTACCATCCCGAAGGAGCGGCGGCGTGCCGCCCCTTCGGGCCACAAAGTCCGCCCACCTTGGGCAATCAGGCCCGTTGGTCAAGCGGTTAAGACACCGCCCTTTCACGGCGGTAACACGGGTTCGAGTCCCGTACGGGTCACCAATATGGAGGCTTAGCTCAGCCGGTAGAGCGCTTGCTTCACACGCAAGAGGTCACAGATTCGAGTTCTGTAGTCTCCACCAAAAGCAGCACCGCGAAGCGGTGCTGCTTTTTATTTGCGTCCAACCGCTTTACACGCCTGCCAAAAGCCGCTATACTTATCTTAAAGGCAAAACAGGAGGTGCACGCCGATGGAACTCAAGCAGATCTATGCCCTGTCCTTCAGCCCCGTTGGCAGTACCCGCGCCGCCGTATGCACGGCGGCAGAGCATCTCTCCCAGGTTCTGGGCCTTCCCTGGTCAGAGCGGCCCTTCACTCTGCCGGAAGATCGGAACACCGCGCAGTGTTTTACCTCCCGCGACCTGGTCCTTGTCGGCTCGCCCACCTACGCCGGAGGGCTGCCCAACAAAATCCTGCCGGACTTTCGCAGCAGGCTGCGGGGCGCCGGTACCCCGGCAGTGGCCCTTGTCACCTTCGGAAACCGCGCTTTTGACAATTCTCTCGCGCAGCTCGGCGCCGTTCTTTCCCAAAACGGCTTTCTCCCTGTGGCGGGCGCAGCGCTTGTCTGCCGCCATGTTTTTTCCGGGACTCTGGCTGCCGGGCGGCCCGATGAGCAGGACCGGCAGCAGCTGCTGCGCTTTCTGGACGCCGCGGCAAAAAAGCTCCGGGCCGGCGGCCCGCTCCAGCCCCCCGCCTTTCCCGGCAGCGCCGACGCCCCTTACTACGTCCCGCTTGGGCTTGACGGTGCGCCCGCCCGCTTTCTCAAGGCCGTCCCCGTCACCGACCCGGCGGCGTGCCTGGGCTGCGGCCTGTGCGCCCGGCACTGTCCCATGTCCGCCATCGACCCCGCCGACCCCGCCCGCATTACCGGCACCTGCATCAAATGCCACAGCTGCGTGCGCCGCTGCCCTGCCGGAGCCAAGGGCTTTGACGACCCCGCCTTTCTCTCTCATGCGGCTATGCTGGAGCAAACCTATTCCCGCCCGGCCGCAAACGCATTTTTCCTGTGACCGGCCGGCCGCGGCTAAAGCGCCGCCCCCCGGCGCACACTAAGGCCGAACCCCCGCGCCGGGCTGCAGCCACTGCGCGCCCCGGCCCCGGCGATACAAAAAGATAAGGAGGATCGATGATGTCTGTTATCACCATTACCAAGGACAATTTTGAGCAAGAGGTCATGGGCAGCGACAAGCCCGTCCTGCTGGACTTCTGGGCCAGCTGGTGCGGCCCCTGCCGGATCGTCTCCCCCATCGTGGATGAGATCGCCCGGGAGCGCGGCGACATCAAGGTGGGCAAGGTCAACGTGGACGAGCAGGGCGAGCTTGCCGCCCGCTTCGGCGTGATGAGCATTCCCACCCTGGTGGTCATCCGGGACGGCCGGGTGGTCAACCAGGCGGTGGGCGCCCGGCCCAAAAATCAGATTCTGGACCTGCTGTAAGCAAAGCCCCCGCCGCCTTGCAGGCGGGAAAGGAGGCCCTATGAACCACATTTACGACGTGCTCATCCTGGGCGGAGGCCCCGCCGGCTACACCGCCGCCCTCTACTGCGCCCGCGCCGGTCTGGACACCCTGGTGGTGGAGCAGCTGTGCGCCGGCGGGCAGATGGCCCTCACCTTCCAGATCGACAACTACCCCGGCTTTGACGAGGGGGTGGACGGCTACACCCTGGGCGAAAGGATGCAGCGGGGCGCCCAGCGCTTCGGCGCGAAAACCGAGATGGCGGAGGTCTTTTCCGCTGAGCTTGCGGCGCCGGTGAAGGTGCTGCACACCAGCAGCGGCAACTTTTCCGGCCGCAGCGTCATTCTCGCCACCGGCGCCCGGCCCCGGAAGCTGGGCCTGCCCGGGGAGGACACCTTCCTTGGCCGGGGAGTACACTACTGCGCCTCCTGCGACGGCATGGCCTACCGGGGCAAGACCGCGGCGGTGGTGGGAGGCGGCAACTCGGCGGCGGCAGACGCGCTGCTGCTCTCCCGGGTGTGCGAAACGGTGCACCTCATCCACCGGCGGGACACGCTGCGCGCCGACGCCGCCAGCGCAAAGGCCCTTGCCGCCGCCCCCAATGTGAAGCTGCATCTGGAGTACACCATCGCGGGCATCACCGCCGAGGGCGGCCGCTTTGCCGGCGTGACGCTCAGGGACGTGCGCAGCGGGGCGCGCCTGGCCCTCCCCTGCGACGGGCTTTTTGTGAGCATCGGCCGGGAGCCGGTGACGGAGCCTTTCGCCGGCCAGGTGGAGACGGCCCAGGGGGGCTATGTGGCGGCTGACGAGTCCACCCGCACCAGTCTGCCCGGGGTGTTCGCCGCCGGGGACGTGCGCGCCAAGGCGGTGCGCCAGATCGTCACCGCCGCCGCCGACGGCGCTGTGGCCGCCCACTACGTCTCAGAGTATCTCGCCGGAGTGTGAGGCGGCAGACCGCCGGCCCGAATATGCAGAAACCCCCTCGCCCTCCCGAATGGGAGGGCGAGGGGGTTTTTCATCCTGTCGGGAGGGCGGCGGCCGCAGATTGCGCGTCTCGCCTCCAAAAAAGCCTATTTAAAACGCTACTTTCTCGTCCAGCCAAGCCTTGAGCTCGGAAATGGGCACTCTGACCTGCTCCATGGTGTCGCGGTCGCGGATGGTGACGGCGTGGTCGGCCTCCTCCGTGTCGCTGCCCACGGTCTGGAAGTCCACGGTGATGCAGTAGGGGGTGCCCACCTCGTCCTGGCGGCGGTAGCGCTTGCCGATGGAGCCGGCGTCGTCATAGTCCACCATGAAGTATTTGGACAGCTCCGCCTGAATCTCCCGGCCCTTGTCGGCGAGCTTCTTCGAGAGGGGCAGCACCGCCGCCTTGAAGGGGGCCAGGGCCGGGTGGAGGCGCAGGACGGTGCGCACGTCGTTCTTCGCCTCGTCCACCACCTCCTCGTCGTAGGCGTCGCACAGCACGGCCAGCACAGAGCGCTCTACGCCCAGGGACGGCTCGATGACGTAGGGGATATAGTGCTCGTTGCGCTCCTGGTCGAAGTAGGTCAGGTCCTTGCCGGAGGTGGTCTGGTGCTGGTTGAGGTCGTAATCGGTGCGGTCGGCCACGCCCCACAGCTCGCCCCAGCCGAAGGGGAAGAGGAACTCGAAGTCGGTGGTGGCCTTGGAGTAGAAGCACAGCTCCTCCGGGTCATGGTCGCGCAGGCGCAGGTTCTCGTCCTTCAGGCCGATGGACAGCAGCCACTGGTGGCAGAAATTGCGCCAGTACTGGAACCACTCCAGGTCGGTGCCCGGCTGGCAGAAGAACTCCAGCTCCATCTGCTCGAACTCCCGCACGCGGAAGATGAAGTTGCCCGGGGTAATCTCGTTGCGGAAGCTCTTGCCGATCTGGCCGATGCCGAAGGGCAGCTTGCGCCGGGTGGTGCGCTGAACGTTGACGAAGTTGGTGAAGATGCCCTGGGCGGTCTCGGGGCGGAGATAAACAGTGTTCTTCGCGTCCTCGGTGACGCCCTGGAAGGTCTTGAACATGAGGTTGAACTGGCGGATGTCGGTGAAGTTGTGCTTGCCGCAGGTGGGGCAGGGGATCTCGTGCTCGTCCACAAAGGCCTTCATCTCCTGCTGGGAGAAGGCGTCGATGGGCTTGGGCAGCGTGTAGCCGGTCTGGGCGCACCAGTCCTCGATGACCTTATCGGCGCGGAAGCGCTCGTGGCACTCCCGGCAGTCCATCAGCGGGTCGGAGAAGCCGGCCAGATGGCCGGAGGCCACCCAGGTCTGGGGGTTCATGAGGATGGCGGCATCCAGCCCCACGTTGTAGGGGTTCTCCTGGACGAACTTCTTCCACCAGGCGCGCTTGACATTGTTCTTGAGCTCCACGCCCAGGGGGCCGTAGTCCCAGGTATTGGCAAGGCCGCCGTAGATCTCGCTGCCGGCGAAGATAAAGCCCCGGCCCTTGCAGAGGTTGACGATCTTGTCCATGGTCTTTTCCGTGTTTTTCATACGAACACTCCTTCAAAAGAAATGGTTTTCCCTGTTTTTATATGAGATATCGGTTTGCGATGGGGATACGGCACAAAACGGCATACACAAGGCCGCCCAGCAGCAGGATGAGGGCCGTGACCGCCGGGATGAGCAGCGCCGGGATGGCCTGGGCCGTAATGCCGGCGTCCCGCAGGGCATAAAGGAAAAATACATGCACCAGATAGACGCAGAAGGACGCCTTTGCCCCGCGTGCCAGCGCCCGCCGCAGCCGCGGCTTCCACCCCGCGCCCCGCAGCGCCAGCAGCCCGAACAGCCCCGCCGCCATGAGCATGGGGCCAGGGGACCAGCCCTGCCAGAAAATTTCGGACAGCGCCCCGGCGCGGATGCTGGCCGCCGCCCCGCCGCCCAGGGTAAGCCCCAGGCCCAGCGCAAAGGCAAGCGCGAAATACCGCCGGGGAATCTCTCCGCCGTACTCTAAGAGATACCAGCCCAGCACCCCGCAGCCGATGGAGGCCCACCCCGCCGGCAGCAGCCACCAGGCGGTGACCACCCCCGCCAGAGAGAAGGGCCAGAAATAGCGCAGCAGCGGGAACAGCACGCCGCACACCGCCCACACCGCCAGGGCATATTCCGCCTCCCGCCGGGATGCGGCGCGGACAAAGGCGCGGGTTACGGGCAGACACACATATACCAGCAGCAGGATGTGCAGAAAATAGAGGTGAAACTCATGGTGGAAGAGCAGCGTGTGCTTCACAGCCTCCCAAAGCCCCCGGGGAGTGAGGCCGCCGTCCTGAATCAGGGCGTACACCCGGTAAAAAAAGGCCCAGAACAGCAGCGCAAGCAAAATCCGCAGGATATTGTGCCCATATAGCCGCCGCAGCGGGATGTCCCGCCGGAGCATCAGCGCCCCGCTGCACAGGAAGAACAAAGGCACCGCGGCGCGCACAAGGCTCCCCCACACAAAGGCGCTCCACCAGGCCGCCCCCTCCGGCGCGAGCGCAAGGCACGGGGCCGTCACATGGATCGTTACCACCATAGCGATGGCAAGGCACCGCAGGGCGTCCAGCCCCGCGCTGCGCTCTTCCGGCATATCCGCACACTCCCCCATACAATAAAAAACGCCCCGAGCCGCATACTGGCTCAGGGCGAATCAAACGATCCGCGGTCCCACCTGACTTCGGGCACTGCCCGCACTCTGCTCCGATAACGGCGGAGGGCCGGCAGCCCATTTCCGGGCCGCTGCTCCAAGGGGCCTTCCCGCCTGCCGCGGCCGGAGCTTGCACCGTCCGCTCCGTCTCTGCATGTCCGCCGACAAGGGTACTTGTCCTTTTCCCTGCATTTACTTTCGTTACTCTACCATGTTTCCCCTCGGTTGTCAAGCGCGCCCGCATGCCGCCCCCAAGCGCTTCAAAATGCTGCTCACCGTGATTTTCTAAGGACTTTCCCCGCCCGGCGGGGTAAACAAAGATTCACAAAAGATTCACACCCGGCACATTGACGGCCACCCCCTCCCTGGAGTATGATAAGAAAAAACCTTGGGAGGCCGTTTGGCATGAAAAAAGGAACGAAGCTGGGCCTTTTGGGCCTGGCCGCCGGCGTAGGCACGCTGGGCAGCGCCGCCGCAGTGAACAACGGGCTCTATGCTCTTTATAATCAGGTCGTCACCCCCGCTCCCCGTGACCCGGCCAAGGAAAAGGACGAGCCCGCCGCCCAGCACGAGGGCCGGCTGTGGGCCCGGGCCGGGGAGGGCTTCCAGTCCGCCACCATCCAGTCGGTGGACGGCTATGCCCTTTGGGCCGCCGTGGTCCCCGCCGCGAAGGAGACCCACCGCTGGGTCATCTGCATGCATGGCTTCAACGAGACCCACGAGGCCATGGGCGTCTACGGCAAGCGCTTCCACGAGCAGGGCTGGAACGTGCTGCTGCCCGACCAGCGCTGCTACGGCAGCAGCGAGGGCAACTATGTCTCCTGGGGCTTCCAGGAGCGGCTGGATTTGGTCAGCTGGATCTCCTACGTCACCCGGCGGGATGCCGACGCCCAGATTCTGCTGCTGGGCGTATCCATGGGCGCGGCCACGGTGCTCATGGCCACCGGCGGTGCCCTGCCCCGGAACGTGAAGGCCGCCGTGTCCGACTGCGCCTATTCCTCCATCGAGTCTGAAATCCGCCACGTCATCAGCACGTTCCACATCAAGGGCAGCCGCATCCCCGCGGTGATGCACGGCCCCGCCTTCTCCATGCTGCGCAAGACCATCCTGCGCAAGACGGATTTCGACCTGCGCACCGTCTCCCCCATCGACGCCGTGCGCAATTCCCAGACCCCCACCCTTTTCATCCACGGCGTGGAGGACACCTTTGTCCCCGCCCAGATGATGAGCAAGCTCTACCAGGCCGCCAAGTGCCCCAAGAGCTTTTTGTGGATTCCCGGCGCCGTCCACACCACCGCCGTGGGCACCGACCCGGAGCTCTACTGGGCCACGGTAGACACCTTCATCGGCGGGTATTTCGAGTAACCGCAAGTATAGATGCAAAAGCCGCCCCGGCTGCGCCGGGGCGGCTTTTTGATAGAACCCCCGACGCGGAGCTGCCCGGCGGGGGCAGACACATCGGGGCCTGTTTTTCTTCTTAAAAATCTGCGTTGCCCACCGTGCGGGGATGCAGCTCCACGTCGCGGATGTTGGATACGCCGGTGAGGTACATCACCATCCGCTCGAAGCCCAGGCCGAATCCGGCATGGCGGCAGGAACCATAGCGGCGCAGGTCGAGATACCACCAGTAGTCCTTGGGGTCAAGGCCCAACTCGGCCATACGCGCCTCCAGCACGTCCAGCCGCTCCTCACGCTGGGAGCCGCCGATGATCTCGCCGATGCCGGGCACCAGGCAGTCGGCGGCGGCCACGGTCTTGCCGTCGTCATTCAGGCGCATATAGAACGCCTTGATCTCCTTAGGGTAGTCGGTGACGAACACGGGCTTTTTGTACACCTGCTCGGTGAGGAAGCGCTCGTGCTCGGTCTGGAGGTCGCAGCCCCACTCCACCTTATAATCGAACTTGTCGTTATGGGCCTTGAGAATCTCCACCGCCTCGGTGTAGCTCACCCGGCCGAAGTCGGAGGTTGCCACGTGGCGCAGCCGCTCCACAAGGCCCTTGTCCACGAAGGAGTTGAAAAAGGCCATCTCGTCCGGGCACTTATCCATCACATAGTTGATGATATACTTGATCATGTCCTCGGCCAGGTCCATGTCGTCGTTGAGGTCGGCAAAGGCGATCTCCGGCTCGATCATCCAGAACTCGGCGGCGTGGCGCTGGGTGTTGGAGTTCTCCGCCCGGAAGGTGGGCCCGAAGGTGTAGACCGAGCCGAAGGCCATGGCGAAGTTCTCGCAGTTGAGCTGGCCGGACACGGTGAGGTTGGCCCGCTTGCCGAAGAAGTCCTTGGAGTAGTCCACGCTCCCGTCGGGCAGGCGGGGCGGATTGGCGATGTCAAGGGTGGTCACCTCGAACATCTCGCCGGCGCCCTCGCAGTCGGAGGCGGTGATGATGGGGGTGTGGACGTAGACAAAGCCCCGGTCCTGGAAGAAGCAGTGGATGGCGTGGGCCGCCACCGAGCGCACCCGGAACACCGCGGAAAAGAGGTTGGTGCGGGGGCGCAGATGCTGGATGGTGCGCAGATACTCCACCGAGTGGCGCTTTTTCTGAAGGGGATAGTCCGGGGTGGACGTCCCCTCCACCGCGATGGACGCCGCCTTGATCTCCAGAGGCTGCTTGGCCTGGGGGGTGAGCACCACGGTGCCGGTGACGATAAGGGCCGCGCCCACGTTCTGCCCGGCGATCTCCTTGTAGTTGTCCAGCACCCCCGCGTCCATGACCACCTGCAAATTCTTGAAGCAGGAGCCGTCGTTGAGCTCGATAAAGCCGAAGGTTTTCATATCCCGGATGGTGCGGGCCCAGCCCATCACCGTAACGGTCCGGCCGTCCAGGCGCTCGCCGTCGGCAAACACGCTGGCAATGGTGATACGATCCATAGTCAGTCCCCTCTATTCTTTCAGCGATTCACGCCCCGGCCAAAGCCGCAGGGCGCGGATAGTCTGCTTTAGTATACCATTTTTCCCGGATTTTGCAAGAGGCGGCAGGATTTCTCTTGACAAGGGGGCGGCTGGCATGCTATTCTGTTTTTGCAGTTAGCATACGCTAACTAACGGCGACCCCGTTATTCTTTTTGCCCAGTAGTTAGCTTTTGCTAACCACCAGAAGGAGGCCCTCATGGAACAAGCGGTACAACAGCTGGAGCGGGACCTGGTCTTCCACTGCGCCCCCTCCCTGTCCGGGCTCAAGCCGGCAGACCTCATCTCCTGGCGGTGCGCCCGGCAGGGCGCCGGGGCGGTGCTTGCCCGCTACCGCGCCCTTTTGGAGGGCCGGGGGGTGTGCCTGCGCTTGCTGCGGCGCCGGGGCGGGCAGTACCTGCTGCTGGTGTACCGGCCGGAGCTGCTGCGCGCCCGCCTTGCCCGGCCGGAGGTGGCGCAGATGCTTGCCCGGGCGGGCTACCCCGCCGGGATGGAGGCTATGCTGCGCACCCTTTCCCTGCGGCTGTCCGGCGAGGAGTTCCCCCACGAGATCGGGCTGTTCCTCGGCTATCCGCCGGAGGACGTGGAGGGGTTCTGCCGCAACAAGGGGCAGAACTGCAAGCTGTGCGGCCTGTGGAAGGTCTACGGCCGGGTGGACACGGCGGAAAAAATGTTCCGGCTGTACGCCCTGTGCCGGGAGCACCTCTATGGGCAGCTGGAGGCCGGAACCCCCTTCGCCCAGCTGCTGGAGGCGGTATGACCTTCCCGGGCATTTCCCAGCGAATTTCTGAAAACAAAAAATCAATCTAACAAAACTGGAGGCAACAACAATGAGCAAAGCAGCAGTTATCTACTGGTCCATGGGCGGCAACACCGAGGCTATGGCCTTCGCCGTGGCCCAGGGTGCCCAGGAGGCCGGCCTGGAGACCGACATCCGCCAGGTCAGTGAGATTACCCCCGAGCAGGCCCTTGCATACGACGCCCTGGCCCTGGGCTGCCCGGCAATGGGCGCCGAGGTGCTGGAGGAGTCTGAATTCGAGCCCTTCTTCACCCGGCTGGAGGGCAGCCTGGGCGGCCGGAAGGTGGCCCTCTTCGGCTCCTACGGCTGGGGCGACGGCCAGTGGATGCGGGACTGGCAGGCGCGCGCCGAGGCCGCCGGCGCCCTTTTGTGCGGTGGCGAGGGCCTCATCGCCCACGAGGCGCCCGACGACGATGCCCTGGCCGCCTGCCGCGCCCTGGGCAGAAGTCTGGCCGAATAACAGCGATTAATTCTCTCCCCTTTCGTCACCACAGGTCCTGACACGCAAAGAAGAAGCCTCACATGGCGCGCCATGCGAGGCTTCTTCGATTTTTATGGGTTTATGGGGTTTTCGGGCCCTGCCCGTCCTGCGGCGCCAGGGGCAGGGTCACGGTGGCCTTGAACAGATCCCCGTCGATGCTCACGTCAAACCGCCCGCCCTGAAGCTCGGTGAGGGACTGGGCAATGGACAGCCCCAGGCCCGACCCCTCGGTGGTGCGGGACTCCTCCCCCCGGGCAAAGCGCTCCAGCAGGGCCTCCGGCGGCAGATTCAGCGCGTCCCGGGAGATGTTCTTCACCGACAGCTCCCCGCAGTCCGGATAGGCGCGGATCTCCACATAAATCCGCGTCCCGGAAAGGGCGTACTTGGCGCAGTTAGACAGGAGATTGTCCAGCACCCGCCACAGATGCCGCCCGTCCGCCCGGACCCACACCGCCTTCTCGGGGAAGGTGCGCACCACCCGCAGGCCGCTCTGGGCAAGGCGATCCTCATACTCGGCCAGGGCCTGCTCGCACAGCTCCGTAAGGCCGATGGGCTCCAGGCTCACCGTAAGGTTTCCGGTGGACGCCTTGGATGCCTCCACCAGGTCCTCGGTGAGCTTCTTGAGCCGCTGGCTCTTCCGGTCCAGCACATCCAGATACTCCCGCAGCTGCGGGTTTTCTACCGGCAGCTGCTTCATCAGCCCCACGTAGCTGATGATGGAGGTCAGGGGGGTCTTGAGGTCGTGGGAGACGTTGGTGATAAGCTCCGCCTTGAACCGCTCGGAGCGCATCCTGTCTTCCACCGCGTCCGAGATGGCCCGCCCCAGATTGTTGAGCTCGTCGGCGTGGCGGCGCAGGTCGGGCAGCATATGGGCGGTGTCGATATGATAGCCGGCGTTGCCGCCGATGATCTCCCGGGCGCCCTGGCGCAGGCGCTTCCACTGGCAGGCCCACAGGCACAGATAGACGATGCACACCGCCGACCCCAGCAGCCACATCCACATAAGGTTCTCCGCCAGCACCAGGGTGAGGACGGTAAAGAACAGATAGCCCACGCCGGCAAGGGCCGACTTCCACACAAGGGGCAGGGCCTGCCCCACCCGGCGAAGCAGCCCCGCCAGAAAGGCGCACAGCCGCCAGATCAGGGTGTTGCGCAGCAGGGTATGGGCCTTGCACCGGGCGCAGAAGGTCACAAGGGCACCGATGCCCAGCGCCGCAGCTGCCGCCACGACGGCGCCCACCACCAGAAGCTGGAGGAACATGGGCGTCTCGCCGTAAAAGCCGCTGAAGCGCAGCCCCTCCCACACAAAGCCCAGCAGCAGGAAGGCGCACAGCCCCATGAGCACCAGCAGCAAATCCCCGGGGATGCGGTGGAACCAGTTCAGGGAGATGCCCTCCCGCCCCCGGCGGTGGCCGCAGCCCCAGCACAGGTAGACCGTCAGCACCAGCCCCGCGCCGGCGCACAGCAGCGTCTCTGCAAGGCGCGCGCCCCGCGCCGCCTTCCACTGGTTGAGCGACTCGTAGGCCCGCAGGTAGCAGTCGTCCACCGCCATGTCACCGTCCAGCCACAGCGCCAGCTCCAGCCACTGGGAGCTCCCGTCTGCCTCCCGGTAGGAGAACGACCCCCAATAGAGGCCCTGGGCCCGGGCGGGAACCGCCCCGGCAGCATTTCCGTAGCGCACCGCGCCGGCGCTGGAGCGGGCCTGCCAGCGCAGGTTGGTAGCGGAGGGGTCAAAGCGCTCCTCCAGGGCGGCCTGGGTCTGGCTCAGATAGGCGGAGAGCTCCTCCCCCAGGTCCCGGGCGTTGTAATACTCCAAAAGCTGCTGGAGCCGCGCGCAGTCGAGCTGCTCGAGGTACTGCACCGTGTACCCTTCCCCCGGCCCGGCGTCGTACCCGGCATACTCCCCCCAGAGGACGTCGTAGTTCATCAGCTGATACCAGCCCATGATGGCGGCGGCGGTAAAGCCGACCACCGCCATCATGAAGGCCAGGGCCTTCACGGCCGCGTTTTCTCTCCACTTCATCCGATCTTCTCCATTTTATAGCCCAGGCCCCACACCACCTTGAGATATCGGGGGTCGGCGGGGTCGATCTCGATCTTCTCCCGCAGGTGCCGGATATGGACGGCCACCGTGTTCTCCGAGCCCAGGGCCGGGTCGTTCCACACCTGCTCGTAGATCTGGGCGGTGGAGTACACCCGCCCGGGGTTTTTCATCAAAAGGCGCAGGATGTTGTACTCAATGGGGGTCAGGCTCACCCCTTCGCCGTCCACGGTGACGGCCTTGGCGTCGTCGTCGAGGACGATGGCGCCGTTGCGCAGCACGTTGTCCGGCTCCGCCGGGCCCTTGCCCCCCAGCAGGGTATAGCGGCGCAGCTGGCTCTTCACCCGGGCCAGCACCTCGATGGGGTTGAAGGGCTTTGTGATGTAGTCGTCCGCCCCGATGTTCAGCCCCAGCACCTTGTCCGCGTCCTCGCCTTTGGCGGTGAGCAGGATGATGGGGATATTCCCCCGCTCCCGAAGCTTTGCCGTGGCCCGGATGCCGTCGAGCTTGGGCATCATCACATCCATGAGCACCAGGTCCGCCCCCTGCTGCTCCACCGCCGCGATGGCCTCCTCCCCGTTGCAGGCGGAGATGGTGCGGTAGCCCTCGCTGCTCAGGTAGATCTCCAGCGCAGAGACGATATCCCGGTCATCATCGCAGATCAGTATGGTATACATAGTCGGTCCCTCCCGCCGGGTGTTTTCTCTATCATACAAAAAAGGCCATTAAGATGCAACGGCGCAAGCCCTTAAAAAACCATTAAGGCCCGCACAAAAAAGGGCGCGCACCGCATAGGCAGTGCGCGCCGGGAGGTTTTTATCTGTGGAAGAGGCAGTTGGTCTGATACCGGGGGGAGCAGGTGAGCTGCAGGCCCAGCTTTGCATAGATGCCGCTGTCCGCCCCCGAGAGGATGACGGAGGAATGGGCCTGGCAGCCCCGCAGCGCCGCCAGGCACTCCAGCGCCCGGGCCGCCAGCGGGTCGGTGGCGGCGGAGATGGCAAGGGCGATGAGGGTCTCGTCGCTGTGGAGACGGGGGTTGTGGCTGCCCAGATGGCGCACCTTGACCGACTGGATGGGCTCGATGGCCTGGCGGGAAATGAGATGGGTCTCCTTGCCGATGCCGGCCAGGGCCTTGAGGGCGTTCAAAAGGGCGGCGCTGGACGCGCCCATGAGGTCGCTGGTCTTTCCGGTGACGATCTCGCCGCCGGGCAGCTCGATGGCGGCGGCCGGCTCCCCGGTCTGCTCGGCCCGGCGGTTTGCCGCGGCAATCACGGGGCGCAGCTCCCCGGTGACGCCCGCCTGCTTCATCAGCAGCTCCAGCTTATAGATAATCTCGTCGCTGCCCTGGCCCCGGCGGCGGTCGCACAGGGCGGTATAGTAGCGCCGGATGATCTCCTGCCGGGCGGCGGCGCACACCACGGCGTCATCCACAATGCAGTTGCCCGCCATGTTCACCCCCATGTCCGTGGGGGACTGATAGGGGCTCTCACCGATGATCTGGCGGAAGATGGCCGCCAGCACGGGGAACACCTCCACATCCCGGTTGTAGTTCACCGTGGTCTTGCCGTAGGCCTGGAGGTGGAAGGGGTCGATCATGTTCACATCGTTGAGGTCGGCGGTGGCCGCCTCATAGGCCAGGTTCACCGGGTGCTGAAGGGGCAGGTTCCACACCGGGAAGGTCTCGAACTTGGCGTAGCCCGCCCGGACGCCCAGGCGGTGCTCGTGATAGAGCTGGGAAAGGCAGGTGGCCATCTTGCCCGAGCCCGGGCCGGGGGCGGTGACCACCACCAGGGGCCGCTGGGTGCGGATATAATCGTTCTTGCCGAAGCCGTCCTCGCTGACGATGTAGGATATGTTGTGGGGATAGCCCGGAATGGGGTAGTGCAGGTAGACCCTGATGCCCAGGGCCTCCAGCCGGCGGCGGAAGGCGTCGGCCGCGCTCTGGCCGGCGTACTGGGTAATGGCCACGCTGCCCACATAAAGGCCCTTCTCCCGGAAGGTGTCGATCATGCGCAGCACGTCCTCATCGTAGGTGATGCCAAGGTCGCCCCGCACCTTATTCTGCTCGATGGCGGCGGCATTGATGGCAATGACGATCTCCACGCTCTCCCGCAGCTCCAGCAGCATGCGGATCTTGCTGTCCGGGGCAAAGCCCGGCAGCACCCGGGCGGCGTGGTGGTCGTCAAAGAGCTTGCCGCCGAATTCCAGATACAGCTTGCCGCCGAACTGCTCAATCCGCTCCCGGATCTTCTCCGACTGCAGCTCCAGGTATTTTTTATTGTCAAATCCAATCTCTGTGGGCATAGTTTTCCCCGGCGCGCCCTCTCCCCCGACGCGCCTTCCTCCCTTTCTCTCTGTGCTCTCTTCTCTCTTTGCCCCGCGGGGCATCACTTCGGGTTATTCTATCACAACCCCCGCCCGCGCACAAGGCCCGCCCCGGCCATTTTTCTCCCCCACCCCCAATTTTCCTCCCCGTGCATTTCCCCGGCCTGCGCCTTGCATTTTCCAAAAAATTAGGGTATCATAGCAGTGCTTTCCCGGTTTGAAAGGAGGAGCGCAATTATGAAAGACGGCTTTATCAAGGCCGCGGCGGGCACCCCGGCCATCCGCGTGGCGGACTGCGCCTATAACGCCCGGCAGATCATCGCCCTGATGCAGGAGGCGGCGGAGCGGGGCGTCAAGGTCCTGGCCCTGCCGGAGCTGTGCGTCACCGGCTACACCTGCGGCGACCTTTTTTTGCAGGACACCCTGCTGCGCGGCGCGGAGGACGCCCTGTCCCATATCCTGCGCGAGACGGCCGGGCTGGACATGCTCACCGCCGTGGGCCTGCCGGTGCGGTGCAAATGGGATAACAAACTGTATAACTGCGCCGCTGTAATACAAAAAGGAGAGGTTCTGGGTCTCATTCCCAAGACCTGTCTTCCCAATTACGGGGAATTTTACGAGCAGCGCTGGTTCGTCTCCGGCGCCGGCGCGGACTTTTCCGTCAGCCTTGCCGGGCAGGAGAACGTGCCCCTGTGCCCCGGCGGTCTTTTTGAGTGCGACGCCATGCCCGGCCTTGTGGTGGGAGTGGAGCTGTGCGAGGATCTGTGGTCCGCCCAGCCCCCGTCTGTTGCCCTTGTCCGTGCCGGGGCCACGGTGATTCTGAACCTGTCCGCCAGCGACGAGGTGGCGGGCAAGGCGGCCTACCGCCGGCAGCTGGTGACCGGCCAGTCCGCCCGGCTGCTGTGCGGCTATGTGTACGCCGACGCCGGGCAGGGCGAGTCGTCCACCGACATGGTGTTCGCCGGCCACAATATGATCGCGGAAAACGGCGCGCTGCTTGCAGAAAAGCGCTTCTCCACCGGCCTTACGGTGTCGGAGCTGGACCTAGAGCGCCTTATCTACGAGCGCCGGCGGATGAACACCTTCACCGGGGACACGGAGCACGTCTGGCGGCAGGGCTTCCCCCTTGATGTTACCGAGACGGCCCTCACCCGCCCCGTTTCTCCCGCCCCCTTCGTCCCCCAGGGGCAGCAGGACCGGGCGCAGCGCTGCGACGAGATCCTGCGCATTGCCGCCCTGGGCCTTGCAAAGCGGCTGGAGCACACCGGCGCCCCCTGCGCGGTCATCGGGCTGTCCGGCGGGCTGGACTCCACCCTGGCCATCCTCATCACCGCCATGGCCTTCGACCTTCTCGGCCGCAGCCGCGGCGGGATCATCGCCGTGACCATGCCGTGCTTCGGCACCACGGCGCGCACCCGCTCCAACGCGGAGATCCTTGCCGGGGAGCTGGGGGCGGAGCTTCGTGTGGTGGACATCGGCGACGCGGTGCGCCAGCACTTTGCCGACATCGGCCAGAGCATGGATGACCACTCCGTCACCTTTGAAAACGGCCAGGCCCGGGAGCGCACCCAGGTGCTCATGGACATCGCCAATAAGGCCGGCGGCCTTGTCATCGGCACCGGCGACCTCTCCGAGCTTGCCCTGGGCTGGTGCACCTACAACGGCGACCACATGAGCATGTACGGCGTCAATGCCTCCATCCCCAAGACCCTGGTGCGCCACCTGGTGGCCTACGTGGCCGACGACCGGGGCGGCAGGCTGGGCGCGGTGCTGCGGGACATTCTCGATACCCCCGTCTCGCCGGAGCTGCTTCCCCCCAAGGACGGGGAGATCGCCCAGAAAACCGAGGACCTGGTGGGCCCCTATGAGCTCCACGACTTCTTCCTCTACTACGCCGTGCGCTGGGGCTTCCCGCCCCGGAAGGTACTGCGGCTGGCCCGGTACGCCCTGGGGGCGCAGTATGACCGGGCCACCCTCCTCAAGTGGCTCAAAAACTTCTACCGGCGGTTCTTCTCCCAGCAGTTCAAGCGCTCCTGCCTGCCCGACGGCCCCAAGGTGGGCACCCTCACCCTCTCCCCCCGCGGCGACTGGCGCATGCCGTCTGACGCCGTGGCAAAGCTCTGGCTCGATGAGCTGGAGGGACTGGAGTAATCGGCAGGGTCTCCCCGCCAGTCGCCCAAACGGGGCCCCCGCAAAGGCACCGCCTTTGTGGGGAAAGGAGACGCAGCGAAGCGGCCGAGCTTTCGCCAAAAGGCGGAAGCGAGAAATGCGAAGCTTGCGGCGACGCGGCGCATGCCGTCTGACGCCGTGGCAAAGCTCTGGCTCGATGAGCTGGAGGGGCTGGAGTAATCGGCAGGGTCTCCCCGCCAGTCGCCCAAACAGGGCCCCCGCAAAGGCACGCACGCTCCGCCCCAACAAGGGGGCGGAGTGGAAATTTTCAAAACAGCAAAGCGGTGACATTTCTTGAATAAGTATCTTGACCTCTTCCTCACCTTCGCAAAGGTGGGAGTATGCACCTTCGGCGGCGGCTACGCCATGCTACCCATCCTCCAGCGGGAGTTGGTGGACAACAGGGGCTGGGCCACCGAGGATCAGCTCTCCGACTACTACGCCGTAGGCCAGTGCACCCCCGGTGTCATCGCCGTCAACACTGCCACCTTTGTGGGCAGCAGCATCGGCGGCGTACCCGGCGGCGTCATTGCCACCCTGGGCGTGGTGTTCCCGTCCATCGTCATCATTCTGGTGGTGGCGGCCTTCTTGAGCAATTTCATGCATATCCAGTGGGTGATTCACGCCTTCAACGGTATCCGGGCGGGCGTGGTGGCCCTGATTCTGAAGAGCGTTATCAAGCTGTGCAAAAACTCCGTCATCGACTGGCCCACCCGCATTCTCTACACGCTGGTGCTCATCCTGGCCGCCGTGGGCGCCTTCGTGCCCCTGCCCGGCGGCGCGCTGGGTACGGTGCTGGACTATCTCACCTCCCCGGTGGTGCTGGTGGTGCTCGCCGGCGCGGCGGGGCTGTGTGTCCGGGCGGCGAAGGGGGGGCTCAAGGCATGATCTATCTGCGCCTTTTCTGGGAGTTCTGCAAGGTGGGCCTGTTCTCCGTGGGGGGCGGCCTTGCCACCATCCCCTTCCTCACCAACCTTGGGGAGCGCACCGGCTGGTTCACCTCCGGGCAGCTGGCAGACATGATCGCCATCTCCGAGTCCACCCCCGGCCCCATGGGGGTGAACACCGCCACCTACGTGGGCTTTGCCTGCGGCGGCATCCCCGGCGGGGTGGTGGCCACCCTGGGGCTCATCTTCCCCTCCATCATCATCATTCTGGTCATCGCAAAATTTCTCCAGCGCTTCCGGCAGTCCAGGGCGGTGGACGCGGTGTTCTACGGCCTGCGCGCGGCGTCGGTGGCGCTCATCACCGCGGCCCTTCTCCAGGTGGCCGCCATCGCCCTGCTCAACCGGGAGGCCCCCTTCGGCCCGGCCTACTTCAACTTCCCGGCCATCATTCTCGCGGCGGTCATCTTCGCCCTCATCACCGTCACCCCGGCCAAAAAGCTCCACCCCATCTGCTTCATCGGCCTTGCCGCCCTGACCGGCATTATCTTCAAAATGTAACAAGCCGCGCAAAGCCCGCACCCGGTCCCCCCGGATGCGGGCTTTTTCTATCCTGCCAGCGCCCCCAGGCACAAAAGGCCCAGGCAGAGCAGGAAGGCGCACAGCAGATACTTCCAGATGAATTTCAGCCACCGGTCGTAGGGCACATGGCCGATGGCCAGCGCCCCCATCACCACGGCGCTTGTGGGCGTGACAAGGTTGACAAGGCCGCAGGCGCACTGGAACGCGGTGATGACAAGGCTGCGGCTCACTCCGGCAAAGTCCGCCAGGGGCGCCATGATGGGCATAGAGAGGGTGGCAAGCCCCGAGGTGGACGGGATGAGAAAGGACAGGGGCAGATAGATGAGATACACCAGGGCCATGAAGGTGAGCCTGCCCGCCCCGGCCAGGGCCGACTCGCCCCAGCTCAGGATGGTGTCGGTGATCCTGCCGCTGTTCATCACCACCGTGATGCCACGGGAGATGCCGATGATGAACGCCACCCCCAGCAGCTCCGCGGCGCCGGAGACGAAGGCGTTCACCGTCTCCTCCTCCGAAAGGCCGCAGCAGATGCCGGTGAGGATGGCCGCGCCCAGGAACAGGGCGGAGAGCTCCGGGAACCACCAGCCCAGCTCGGGAAGGGCCGCCCCCATCTCCCCGAAGGGAATGACGGCGTACACCATCACAAGGAAGGTGGCGGCAAAGAAGAGCAGCGCCAGCCTCTGCCGGCCATTGAGTTTTGCCCCCTCCGGGGCGCTGCCGCCGAAGTGGGAAAGGTGCTCCCCCCGCAGCTCCGCCACCAGAGAGCGCTCCGGCTGCGCCTTCACCCGCCCGGCGTAGGCCATCACCGTCCAGATGGCCAGGGCCAGCAGCAGCGCCAGCAGCGCCAGGCGCAGCAGCAGCCCCTCCCCCAGAGACACCCCGGCAAAGCCTGCGGCGATGCCGGTGGCGAAGGGGTTCACCGTGGAGCCCAGCACCCCGGCCCCCGCCCCCAGCAGGATGATGGCCACACCGGTGAGGGCGTCGTACCCGGCGGCGACGACGATGGGCAGCACCAGGGGGTAGAAGGCGATGGTCTCCTCCGCCATGCCGAAGGTGGTGCCCCCCAGGGCAAAGGCGCACATCAGAATGGGGATGAGGAGCTTTTCCCGCCCCCGCAGGGCGCGGATGATGGCGGCGATGCCCGCGTTGATGGCGCCGGTGGCCGACACCACCCCGAGAAAGCCGCCCACCATCAGGATAAAGGCCGCCACGTCGATGGCCTCGTAAAGGCCCTCCATGGGGGCGGTTACCACAGCGGAAATGCTCTGGCGCTGCTGCTCCACCCGGTGGTAGCTGCCGGCGATGGGCTCGCCGTCCTCCCGGTAGTCGTACTGCCCGGCGGGGATGACCCAGGTCAGGGCGATCATCAACAGAATGATGAGAAAGAGCACCGTATAGGCGGTGGGCATCTTGAACCTGCGCATGGCGTCATCCCTCCTGCTGCCCGCCGCCCACAACCTGGGTGCCCCGGGTGCCCGCAAGGCCCTCCAGTCCCAGCTCCAGCGAGGTGATGACCGCCCGGCGGCCCGGGGCGCTGCGGGCGAAGGCCGCGGCCGCCTCCACCTTGGGCAGCATGGAGCCCGCGCCGAACTCCCCCTGCCGGGCATAGACCTCCAGCTGCTCCGGCGAGACGTGGCCCAGGTCGGTCTGGCCGGGCTTTCCGAAGCGGATGGCCACGGCGGGCACCTCGGTGAGGATGAGCAGCACGTCGGCCTCCATCTCCTGGGCCAGGCGGCAGGCGGCAAGGTCCTTGTCGATCACCGCCGCCACCCCCTCCAGGGTGCCGTCGGGCCGCTCCACCACCGGGATGCCGCCGCCCCCGCAGGCGATGGAGATGGTGGTGCTCCAAAGCGTCCGGATGGTGCCGATTTCCACAATGCGCACCGGCTTGGGGGAGGGCACCACCCGCCGCCAGCCCCGGCCGGAGTCCTCGCGCATCACATAGCCCCGCTCCCGCTCCAGCGCCGCGGCCTGCTCCCGGGTGTAAAAGGGGCCGATGGGCTTGGTGGGGTTCTGGAAGGCGGGGTCGTCCGGGTTCACCACCATCTGGGTCACCAGGGACACCACCGGGACGTCCCGTCCCGCCCGGCGCAGCTCCTCGGTGAGGGCCTGCTGGAGGTGATAGCCGATATAGCCCTGGCTCATGGCACCGCACACATCAAAGGGCATGGGGGGCGTGACGTCCGCCGCCGTCTCCCCGGCCAGCACAATGCGCCCCACCTGGGGGCCGTTGCCGTGGACGATGGCCAGCTCGTACCCCTGGGCCGACATCCGGGCCAGCTGCCGGGCCGTGCGGGCGGCCACCGCGCGCTGGGACTGGGCGGTGGGGGGCAGGGCCTTATCCTCCAGGGCGTTGCCCCCCAGGGCCGCCACCACCTTGATGGGGCCGCTCATACCGTAGCCACCATGACGGCCTTGATGGTGTGCAGGCGGTTCTCCGCCTCGTCAAACACCACCGAGTGGGGGCCGCGGAACACCTCGTCCGTCACCTCGCGGATGTCCACTCCCTTTTCCTTCCACTCCCGGGCCAGCCTGGTCTCAAAGTCGTGGAAGGAGGGCAGGCAGTGCATGAACAGCACCTCCGGATTGCCGGTCGCGTCCAGCATGGCCTCGTCGATGCGGTAGGGGGCCAGGAGCCTGGCCCGCTCGGGGATGAGGTCCTCCTCCCCCATGGAGGCCCAGATGTCGGAGTAGAGTACGTCCGCCCCCCGCAGGTCGTCGATGTTGTCTGACAATCGGATGTCCGCGCCGGTGCGCTCCCCCTCCGCCCGGCAGGCGGCGAACACCGCCTTGTCCGCGCCGTCGATGAGTGTCTGGGGGCCGTAGCCCACAAAGTCCACCCCCATCTTGCAGCAGCCGTACATCCAGGCGTAGGCCATGTTGTTGCGCACATCCCCCACAAAGGCCACCTTGCAGTGGGAAAGGGGCTTTGCAAGGTGCTCCTCCATGGTGAGCATGTCCGCCAGGATCTGGGTGGGGTGGTCAAGGTCGGTCAGGCCGTTGAACACCGGCACCCCCGAGTAGCGGGCAAGGTCGATCACCGCCTGCTGGTCATAGCCCCGGTACTCGATGCCGTCGAAAAACCGGCCCAGCACCCGGGCAGTGTCCTCCAGCGACTCCTTTTTGCCCATCTGGGACGAGCCGGGGTCCAGGTAGGTCACGCCGCCCCCCTCCTCCCGGGCCGCCGCCTCGAAGGCGCAGCGGGTGCGGGTGGAGGTCTTTTCAAAGAGCAGCACGATGTTCTTGCCCGCCAGGGCCTTGCCGTGGAGACCCATGCGCTTTTTCGCCTTCAGGTCGTGGGCCAGGTCCAGCAGGTAGCGGATCTCCTCTCCGGACAGGTCCATCAATGTGAGGAAGGATTTCCCCTTGAGATTGACTGCCATAACGATTTTTCTCCTTTTTATCAGACTTCCCCGCGCACCAGGGGCATGGTCATGCACCGGGGGCCGCCCCGGCCCCGGCTCAGCTCGCTGCTGGGGATGGTGAGCACCTCCACCCCCGCGTCGGCCATGACGGCGTTGGTGACATAGTTGCGGCTGTAGGCCACCACCCGGCCCGGGGCGATGCAGAAGGTGTTGGAGCCGTCGTTCCATTGCTCCCGGGCGGCGTCGATGGGCGAGCCGCCGCCGCACTTGATGAGGGTGACCCGGTCTAAGTGCAGATGCTCCTTCAAAAGCTCCTCCAGGCTCCCGTGCTCCTCGGTGATGGCAAGATGGCCCCCCTCGCCCCCCTCCAGCACAAAGACCCGCAGGTCGCTTGTGATATTGGGGTGCATGGTGAACTTGTCCCGGTCCACCATGGTGAACACCGTGTCGAGATGCATGAAGGCCCGGTTTTTGGGGATGTCGATGGCCAGCACCTTCTCAAAGCCCGTCTTGCCGTCCAGCAGGCGCTTGGCAAGCCGCTCGATGGCCCAGGGCTGGGTGCGCTGGGAGATGCCCACCGCCAGCACCCGGGGGCTCAAAACCAGAATGTCGCCCCCCTCGATGGAGGCGCCCTCCGTCCGGTCATAGTAGACGGGCACGTCCCGGTACTGGGGGTGGTAGCGGAAAATATACCTGGCGAAGAGAGTCTCCCGCCGGCGGGTCTGGGTAAACATGCGGTGGATGGTGACGCCCGAACCCACCGCGGCGAAGGGGTCCCGGGTGAAGTACAGGTTGGGGATGGGGTCAAGGACAAAGGGATAGTAGTCGTCCAGGTAGTCGGTGAGGTTTTTCCGGCCATAGCCCCGGATCTCCGCCTTGCGCACCCCCTCCATCATCTTCTCCACCATGTTCTTGAGGGACATGGACTCGAAATACTCCATCATGCGGGCGATGCGCTTTTCCCCCTGGACACCCGCCTCGGCGATATACTCCCGGAGAAATTCCCGGCGCACCTCTTCATTGAGGATGGACTCGGCCACAAGGTCTGTCAGGTACACCACCTCCGCCCCGTTTTTCCGCAGCACCTCGCAGAAGGCGTCGTGCTCCTCCCGGGCGATTTTCAGATAGGGGATGTCATCGAACAGCAGCCGCTCGATATACTCCGGCATGAGGTTTTCCAGCTCCCCGCCGGGCCGGTGGAGCAGCACCCGCTTCAGGGGGCCGATCTCGCTTCTCACTTCAATGGCTGGCATCATCTGCCGCCCTCCTTTCACAGCTTTACAGCCTCTACCTTTCCCAAACGCCGCCGATTTTATTTCACGCAAAGCAAAAAAGCGCGCGCAGGGCGCAAAAAAAGCAGCCCGGACACCGAAGTGTCCGGGCTGCGGGGCCTTTCAGGGCCGGAGCGCGCCGCGCCCTATGGCGCGGGCCGGATTTTATGCGTCTGCGTTACACAAGGGCCCGCCAGAGGAAGGTAACAATCTGGGCGCGGGTGCAGAGATCGGCGGGACTGAAGGTTGTGGGGGTGGTGCCGGTGGTCACGCCCTCCCGGAGGGCCCAGGCCACTGCGCCGGCATAGTAGTCGCTCTCGGCAACGTCCGCAAAGGCCGCGCCGCCCTCCGCCGCCGGAGACTTCATCATCCGCCACAGGAAGGTGACGATCTGGCCGCGGCTGCAAAGGCCGTCCGGGTCAAAGAGGGTGCCGCCCACGCCGGCGGCGATGCCGTGCTCCGCCGCCCAGGCCACGGCGTAGTAGTAATAGCTGCCCTCGGCCACGTCGGTAAAGGGCATGGAGACAGCGCCCTGGGGCATGGGGCTGCCCGCTGCGCGCCACAGGAAGGTGACGGCCTGGGCCCGGGTGCACAGCCCCTCCGGGTCAAAGAGGCCGCCGCCCACGCCGGCGGCGACACCGCTGCCCGCCGCCCAGTTCACCGCTTCCTCGTAGTAGCTGCCCGCCGGCACATCGGCAAAGCCGCTGCCGGCGGCCTGCCGGGCCTGCCAGGCGGCATAGACCGTCACGCTGCCGGTGAGCACAACGCTCGACGCACGGCTTGTCAGGGCCGCATCGCTGTACCAGCCGAGGAAGGTGTAGCCGGAGCGCACCGGCACATAGCCCGCCAAATCCACCTGGGTGCCGTAGGGGCCGTATACCGGGGAGATGGCGCTGCCGCCGTTGGTCTCAAAAATCAGGGCAAAATAGTCGGGCCGGAGGATTTCCGGGTTGAGGTCGGTGCCCGCGCTGGCCGGGGAGGCGAGATACCCCACCGTCTCCTTGTAGCGGGCCACAAAGGTATACACCTTGCCGGACTCCAGGCCGGTGAACTCGGGGCTGTCCTGCCAGGTCTGCCCGTCCCTGCTGTACTCGGGCTGTGCGCCGTTTTCATTTGCGGGGATGGTCTTGAGGGTGATGCTGGTGGTGGTCCGGCGCTCAAGCTCCGGGGCCGCCGGGGCGGCCTGGGGCGCACGCTCCACGGCAAAGGCAAGCGCCGCTTCCGCGCTCACGCCGTTGCTGCCGGAGATGGTGAGGGTCTCCTGATAGGCGCCCACGGCAAGGCCCTCCCGGGGCTGGACGGAGAACACCGCCGCCGCGTTGGGGGCGATGCTGGCCGACGCGCCCGTAAAGCCGGAGACCGCCGTGACCGCATAGTCCCTGCCGGTGGGCAGATCCACGGTGATGGGCTGGTTGCCGGTGTTGGTAATGGTGACGCTCTGGGCCGCGGGGGCGGTATAGCCGAACTGGGCCGTGCCGAAGTCAAGGCTTGCGGGGGCGGCCTCAATGGAGTAGACGGCCGCGATAGCGTCGGCGATGATCTCAATGTCACCGTTGATCTTCGCCCCCGGGATGGTCAGCGCGCCGCCGGCAAAGGTGTAGTCCGCCGCGGGAAGCTCGCTGCCGTTCACCTTGACGGTGATGGTCTCGGGCAGCACATAGCCCTCGTCGGGGGTGAGGGTGGCGGTGTAGTCTGCGGTGTCGCTGATGAGGCGGTAGTCCGCCGGATTGCTGGTGGTGATGTGGGTGAGGGTATTGGTCACGGCATAGGCATTGTGCGCGAAGTTGACCGTCCTGGTCACGCCCATATAATCGGTCCGGCAGTCGCCGTTATACTGCTCGGAGAACAGGGCGATGGTCTTGTCCGACATGTCAATGCCGGAAAGGTCGATCTTCAGGGTGCCGGAGGCGCTCTCGGGCTGGGTCAGGCGGCCGTAGTAGCAGACGGCGCCGGTGGTGTCCCGGATCACGGCGGAAATATACTCATTGGGCGCGCTCTCCGTCTTGGGCACGGCCCCGGAGTAGGATACGGTCAGATTTTTCCCGTCAAACACCTGGGCATGGGCAGCAAAGCCGTCCCTGCTGGTGTCGCGCAGCGTCAGCTTCCACTCGCTGCCGGCATAGTCCGCCACGGCGGCAAGGCCGCCGTCCATCCCGGCCGCCGACTTGCCGCCCACAGCGGCTGAGACAAGCCAGACCTTGCCCGGGTCAAGGTTCATGGCCGGGCGGGCGCCCTGGATTTCGCCGGCAGCCTGGGACTGCTCGTCGCCCCGGTAGCTGCTGATCTGGCCCACCACCCAGACGTCCTCCTCGTCCCTGGAGTAAGAGCGCAGCCAGTAGCCCGTTCCGTAGGTCCCGTCGGCGGACATCGGGCCCGCGATGCGGGTGCTGTTCGCGGATGTGGCGCTGGGGAAGCCGTACTTTTCCTCCCGGATCTCCAGCCAGGAGAGGAAAAAGACCTTGTCGCCGTTTAGAATGTTGTCATACGGTCTATAAAATGCGCTGACCGTGCCGGGAATGTCCGTTCCCCACTTCGCCTCGCGGTCGCTCTTGGTCACGGCCAGCACCACGGCCTGCTCCGCCGCCGAGAAGGCGCCGTTGAAGAACGTGCCGTTGCACCAGGCGCGGGCCGCGCTGTTTGCCCAGAGATAGTCGGCGTCGCTCGTGCCGAACCGGAAGCGGGTGTCGATGACCTGGTCCGCAAGGAGGAACAGGCCGTCGCGGCCGGTGTCCTCATTGGTCTTGGTGTCCAGCACACGCCATTTGATGGGGGACTTCTGGGCCGGCGTCACCGTGCCGCCCACGGTGTCGCCCCACTGGCCGAAGTAAAGATACTGATAGGCGTTGGCGGTGCTGTCATACCCCGCGATGCCGCCCAGGCCAAACTGGATGGCCTTGCCGTTGCCTGCGGCAAAGGCCGGCGCGGGCAGCGCCGGGAACACCATGCACAGGATGAGCAGGGCACTTAACAGCCGTTTTTTCATGTCCGTTTCTCCCCTTTTCAATTATTTACTCAAAAATTATACCAGATTTCCAGGCGGGAAGCAATCAAAACATGGCAAATTCATCCAGAATTTGAACGTTTCCCCACGGGGGCAAAAAAGGCCCCCGCCAGGTGCGGCAGGAGCCTTTCCGCATTTTCGCATTGTCCTCCCTTCAGCCCAGGGCCACGTCCAGCACCATCATCAGCACAAAGCCGGCGGCGGCCCCCACAGTGCCCAGGTTGGAATGCTCCCCCGCCTGGGACTCGGGGATGAGCTCCTCAATCACCACATAAATCATGGCCCCCGCGGCAAAGGAGAGCAGATAGGGCAGCACCGGCGTGAGCTGCCGGGCCAGGGCGATGGTCAGCGCCGCGCCCACCGGCTCCACAAGGCCGGAGAGCACGCCGTACAAGAAGGCCTTCCCCCGGCTCGCCCCCTCCCCCCGCATGGGCAGGGACACAATGGCACCCTCCGGGAAGTTCTGGATGGCAATGCCCAGGGCCAGGGCAAAGGCGCCGGTCATGCTCACCCCCGCGCTGCCAGACGCCGCACCGGCGTAGGCAACACCCACCGCCATCCCCTCGGGCAGGTTGTGGAGGGTGACGGCGAACACCAGCATGGCCGTGCGGGACACCCGGGCGCGCACCCCCTCGGGCTTGTCGCTGTGGCGGTGGAGGTGGGGCACCAGGCTGTCCAGCGCCAGCAGCAGCACGATGCCCAGCAGAAAGCCCACCGCCGCCGGCAGCCACGCCGGCACCGCACCCCCCCGGGACTGCTCGATGGCCGGGATGAGCAGCGACCACACCGACGCGGCGATCATCACCCCCGAGGCAAAGCCCAGCAGCAGCTTCTCCACCCGGGGCGGAATGTCCCCCTTCAAGAAAAATACCATCGCCGCCCCCAGGCTGGTGCCCAGCAGGGGCAGCAGCAATACAACAGCCATGCGCTGTTTCCTCCTTTCCGCTTCGCCCAAGGCCTTCCGGCCCCGGCGGCCCTGTCTGCACCCTGCCCCGGGTCCCAGCCCGGGCAGATGTGCAGTTCAGATCTCTTCTTTAGTTAGCTAACGCTAACTTCCGTGTTGAATCGTTGCCGCACTCCGGCGGCAACGGGGGCCGGCAGCCAGACAAGGCTGCGGCCGGACCTGCGCACACCCATGCACATAGGGCGGCGCTTCTATTTTTATTATAGGCACCGCAGCGGAAAAAGTCAATGTGCAGGCACATGGCAAAGGGCGGCGCGGCCCAATGGCCGCGCCGCCCTTGAAGCAAGCGGGTGGGATAAGGGCTTAGCCCTTGAGGGTCTTGCTGAAGTTCATGAAGATCTGGGCGATCTCCGCGCGGATGGCGGTGCCGCCGGGCAGCAGCTTGCCGTCGGAGCCCTTGATGACGCCCTGCTCCACGGCCCACTGCATGGCCTGCTGGGCCCAGTCGGCCACGTCGCCGGCGTCAGGGTAGGCGGACAGACCGGCCTTGGACTCGGGCTTGCCGGCGTAGCGCCAGAGCATGGTGACGACCTCCTGGCGGGTGATGGGGCCGGTGGGGTTGGTGCCGTCGGAAATGCCGTCCTCCACGGCCCAGGCAACGGCCTTCTCATACCAGGTCTCGCCGCCGGTGGTGTCCTTGCCGCTCAGGCGGGCCAGCATGGTCATGAGCATGGCGCGGTTGACGCTCTCATCGGGGGAGAACACGCCGGCGCCGGTGCCGTTCATGATCTTCTGCTCCTGCACGTACTTCACGGCCGCATAGTACCAGGCATCGGCGGACACGTCGGTGAAGTCAACCTTGGTGGGGTCGTTGACGATGGTGATGCGCCCGGCGCTCTTGGCGTAGCCGGTGACCTTGCCGCCGGAGAAGGACTTGACGTAGTTGGCCACGACCATGTAGTCCTCCATCACGTAGTCGAGCACGTTCTCGGCGCCGGAGAACATGGCGAAGCCGTCGCCCAGGTTGCGCAGGGTGTAGTTGTAGCCGGCCATGTTGTAGTGGGCGTCCAGCTTGAGGGGCTCGTACTTGCCGGTCTTGCGGTTGAGCACTTCAACGTTGCTCACCCGGTACTGGCCGGTGGGGCCGCCCACCCAGACGTTCTTCTCGTTCTTCTGCACGGTGGAGGGGACGGCGGTGTTGATGGTGTACTTGATGCCGGAGACCTGGAGGAAGCCGCCGTTCTCGCGGGTGCCCTCGGCGTTGGCGTCCTTGGCGCCCCACTCCAGGGCGTCGAGCACCTGCTGGCCGGTCACTTTAATAAGGCAGGCCACGTTCCCGAAGGTGTGGATCTCCTTGCAGGTCTTGTAGGTGATGTCGCCGGTGATGGCGCCGTTGCGCACGCCGCCGCCGTTCATCACGGCCAGGTCAACATCCATATCCATGTTGTCGAAGAGGTGGTACAGCGCGTCGGCGGCAAAGTCGCCGGAGTTGGTCTCCTGCTTGCGCACCAGGCGGTTGCCGTCGGCGTCGTAGTTATCCAGGGTATCGCTGATGGAGCCGATCTTCTCGCCCAGCTGATTGTCGATCTTGGTCATCCAGGCATCCTCGATGGCCTTCACATCGGCGTCGGCCTCAAGGTCTTTCAGGTCCTCGCCGTGGAGGAGCTTGGTGGTCACAGTGCCGTCCTTGGCGATGGTCATCCGGCCCAGGGCCGCGAAGTAGGAGCCGGTCTGGGTGAGCATGACGGTTTTGCCCGCCTTGTCCTTCACCTGCTTGCCCTCCACAGTGGAGTGGGAGTGGCCGTCAATAAAGGCCAGCAGACCGGTGGTGTGCTCGATGACGTCCTCGGAGTTCCAGGGGTCGGAGGCAGGGTCGTCACCCAGGTGGCCCAGGGCGATGACATAGTCGGCCTCCTTGGCGGCGGCGTCGATGGCCTTCTGCACGGCGGCATAGAGCTCCGCGCCGTCCTTACCGCCGGCGATGCCGTAGATGTAGTTGCCCTTGCCGTCCTGGAAGTAGGCGGGGGTGGACTTGGTGAAGGACTCGGGGGTGGTGATGCCTACGAAGGCGATCTTCTTGCCGCCCACCTCGAACACCTTGTAGGAGTCCAGCACGCTCTCGCCCGCCGTGCCGTTCTTCTCGTGGTAGAAGTTGCAGGACACATAGGGGAAGCTGGCCCACTTGATGGCGTTCATACAGCCGTCCATGCCGTAGTCAAACTCATGGTTGCCCAGGGTGGCCAGGTCATAGCCGGCGGCGTTCATCAGCTTGATGATGGTCTCGCCCTTGTCCATGGAGCCGTAAGCGGTGCCCTGGATGTGGTCGCCGGCGTCCACCAGAAGGGTGCCCTCGCCCAGGCTCTTCTTCAGGGCGGCCACCTTGGAATAGGTCACGTCTTTGTCGATGTAGGTATGCACGTCGTTGCTGTAAAGGATGGTGATGCCGTCGCTGGGGGCGGGCGCGATGAGCACGTCATTGTCCGCCAGGGCGGGCAGAGCAAGGCTCATGACCATCGCCACGGCCAGCAGCAAGGAAAGTAATTTCTTCTTCACTTGAATAGCCACCTTTCTTTTTTCCATGATCGCCGGGCAGCAAGGGGTCTGCTTCCCCCTTGCCCGTTCGCACCCCCATCATATCCGAAACCGCCGCAGTTTTCAAGGCATTTTACACAAGTTTTTCGTCCTTTTTTCCAAATCTGGCAGCAAAATAACTGCGCCGCAGAAATCCTCCGCGGCGCAGCGTGCTGTTATTTCGTGGCCCAGCTGCCGGTGGCAAGGGCGGTGAGGTAGGCGTTGATGAAGCCGTCCAGGTCGCCGTCCATGACGGCGTTGATGTTGCTGGTTTCATAGGCGGTGCGGTTATCCTTCACCAGCTGGTAGGGCATGAACACGTAGGAGCGGATCTGGCTGCCCCACTCGATCTTGAGCTGGTTTCCCTTGATGTCGGAGATCTTGTCCAGGTGCTCCTGCTCCTTGATCTGCACCAGCTTGGAGCGGAGCATTTTCATACAGGTCTCCTTGTTCTGGAACTGGCTGCGCTCCTGCTGGGAGGCCACCACGATACCGGTGGGCTTGTGGATCAGGCGCACGGCGGAGGAGGTCTTGTTGATGTGCTGGCCGCCGGCGCCGGAGGAGCGGTAGACCTGCATCTCGATGTCCTCGGGGCGGATGTCCACCTCGATGCTGTCGTCAATCTCGGGGGTGACCTCAATGGCGGCAAAGGAGGTCTGGCGGCGGGCGTTGGCGTCAAAGGGGGATACCCGCACCAGGCGGTGGACGCCGTGCTCGCTTTTGAGGTAGCCGTAGGCGTGCTGCCCCTCGATGCGGATGGCGGCGGACTTGATGCCCGCCTCGTCCCCCTCCTGGTAGTCGAGAATGGAGTAGGTAAAGCCGTGGCGCTCCGCCCAGCGGGTGTACATGCGGTAGAGCATCTGGGCCCAGTCCTGGGCCTCGGTGCCGCCGGCGCCGGCCTGGAGGGAGACGATGGCGGGGTTGTCGTCGTACTCGCCGGAGAGCAGGGTCTCCAGCCGGGCGGTCTCCATGTTCTGGATGAGGGCCCCGTAGCCCTCCTCTACCTCGCCCACCAGGGACTCGTCCTCCTCCTCGTTGCCCATCTCGCACAGCACCAGAAGGTCGTCCAGGGTGGAAAGGCGCTTACGCTGGGCGTTGACCTTGTCCTCAAGCTGGCTGATGCGCTGCTGGGTCTTCCGGGCCTTTTCCACATTGTCCCAGAAGCCGTCGGCGGCGGACTCGGCGTGGAGCATGTCGAGCTCCCGCTCGGCGCTCTCCAGGTCCAGAGCCTTGCCCAGCTTCTCAAGCTCCGGCTTGAGGTTGTTGATCTTCACTTTATATTCGTCAAATTGCAGCATACCGGTCCCTCTCATCCAAAGCCCCGGCTTCGGGGCACAATATCATAGGGTATATTATAGTAAAACCGCCCCCAAATGTAAAGCCCAAAAAGAAACCGGCATTTTGACCATTGTATCCGGGGCCGGGGTGTGATATGATAGCAACGCTCAGAATAACAGGGGCGCTGGACGGAAGTCCGGCTGAGATGCGCGCCTTGCCCGGCGGGCAGTCCCTCAAACCTGATCCGGGTAATACCGGCGTAGGAAGTTTATTCAGCCCCATCGCTGCATGCTCCTTAGCCGCAGTATGTCCCCGGAAGAACATCTGTTCAGAAGGAGAAAGCTGCTATGAAAGACAACAAGCCAAAAAGCTCCAACCGTATCCGTGCCCTGACGGAGGCCGCTGTGATGATCGCGCTGGCCACCGTGCTGGGCTATTTTCGTCTCTACCGCATGCCCAACGGCGGCTCGGTGGACTTCGCCATGATCCCCATCCTGCTCTACTGCCTGCGGTGGGGCCCCAAGTGGTCGCTGGGCTGCTGCCTTGTCAACGGCGTGCTCCAGTACTTCCTGGGCGGCGGCATCGCCATCTCCTGGCAGTCCATGCTGCTGGATTACGTGGTGGCCTACACCCTGGTGTTCCTGTGCGGCTTTGCCGCCGGCAAGAAGCTGGGCTGGCTGTGGGGCAGCGTGCTGGGCGTGCTGGGCCGCTGGGTGTCCATGACGCTGGCCGGGGCTCTGGTGTGGTATATGTACATGCCCGAGACCTTCCTGGGTCTTCCCATGGTGAACCCCTGGCTCTACTCCATGCTCTACAACGGCATTCTGTGCCTGCTGGTGCTGGCGGTGAACCTCATCGTGCTGGGCGTGATGCAGGCGGTGCCCGCCCTGCGCGCCCGGCTCTTCGCCCGGCAGAACTGACTGGGCCTAAGATACGCAAAAGCCTCCCCCGGCGTCGTTCGGGGGAGGCTTATTGTTTCATGCGCGCAGGGTCACTGCGCCTGCTGTACGTGGCGCTTGATGGCCTCAAAGGTCTCCACGCTCAAGTCGTGCTCGATCTTGCAGGCGTCCTCGGCGGCGATCTTCTCAGGCACGCCGAGGGTGACAAGCCACTTGGAGAGCAGCCGGTGGCGCTCGTAAATGCGCTGGGCGATCTCCAGCCCCGTGTCGGTGAGGGTGAGAAAGCCGTCCTTATCCATGAGGACATAGCCGTTTTCCCGCAGCAGGCTCATGGCACGGCTGACGCTGGGCTTGGAGACGGACAGCTGCTGGGCCACATCGATGGAGCGCACCGCTCCGTGCTCGCTGAGCGCCAGAATGGCCTCCAGATAGTTTTCCGCCGATTCATAAATATGCATATCGTCACCCATAGGCTGCCGTATCCGGCCGCGGCAGACTCCCTTTCCTCGTCCAAAGCGCCGCCCTCACCGGCTGCCGCTTTGATTTATGATACCACAGCCCCCGCCATAGCGCAAGCCCCGCCTTGGCCCGATTCCCGCCGGGGGCTGGTCTTTTCCGCCCCGTTGTGGTATGCTGTGAAAAAATGCGAAAGGAGGCACTGCGCCATGCGCCGCATCGCTGCGCTGCTCCTGGCCCTTTTGCTGTGCGCCGGCTGTGAAAGCGCCGCCCGGCGCCCGGCTGACCCTGTTCCCCGCAACTCCTACGATCCGGACGCCTTTGCCGTCAGCGGCGGCTACCTCACCTACGGCGCCGGGGTGAGCCATGTGGGGGTGGACGTTTCCAGCCACCAGGGGGAGATCGACTGGCAGGCCGCGGCGGACTCCGGGGTGGAGTTTGCCATGATCCGGGCTGGCTACCGGGGCTACACCGAGGGCGGCCTTTTTGAGGACGCCTGTTTCGCCGCCAACATGGACGGCGCCCTGGCCGCCGGACTGGAGGTAGGGGTCTACTTCTTCTCCCAGGCCCTCACCGAAGAGGAAGCCCTGGAAGAGGCCGACTTCCTCCTCTCCCTCATCGACGGCTGCCCCATCACCTATCCCGTGGTCTTTGACTGGGAGCGGCAGAGCGCCGAGACCTCCCGCACCCGGGAGGCTGACGGCTCCGTCATCACCGCCTGCGCCGCCGCTTTCTGCTCCGCCGTGGAGGCGGCGGGCTACCTGCCCATGGTGTACTTCAGCCCCTCCAAGGCCTACGGCGAGCTGGACCTCTCCGCCCTCACCGCCTGGCCCTTCTGGCTTGCCCACTACACGGCCGACTACGCCTTCACCACCTTCCGCTACCACTTCTCCATGTGGCAGTACACCAGCACCGGCTCGGTGCCCGGCATCCGGGGCAATGTGGACCTGGATTTGGCCCTCACCGATTTCTCCCCGCCGCAGGATGAAGCGGCGGACAGCGCCGCCCCGGAGGGCGCTCCATCTGTGTCCCCCGCGCCGGAGTATCCCGAAGATTAGAACAAGCGTTTGACTTTTCCGCCCCGCTGTGCTATTCTTTGATACGGACAAACCCGGTAGGAGGGATGGGAATGGAGCGCGTCATTCTGCACTGCGACTGCAACAGCTTTTACGCCTCGGTGGAGCTGCTCTCCCACCCGGAGCTGCGGGAGCGGCCCGTGGCGGTGTGCGGCGACCCGAAGAGCCGCCACGGCATCATCCTGGCCAAGAACGAGCCGGCCAAGGCCTTCGGGGTAAAAACCGCGGAGACCATCTGGCAGGCCCGGCGCAAGTGCCCGGAGCTGGTGCTCCTCCCCGCCCATCACGACCGCTACGGGGACTATTCCCGCCGGCTCAACGCCATTTACGAGGGCTTTACCGACCTTGTGGAGCCCTTCGGCATCGACGAGAGCTGGCTGGACGTGTCCGGCTCCCTCCACCTGTTCGGCGGCGACGAGCGGGCTCTGGCCGACCGCATCCGCGCCGATGTGCGGCGTGAGACGGGGCTGACCGTCTCGGTGGGGGTGTCCTTCAACAAGGTCTTTGCCAAGCTGGGCAGCGACTACCGCAAACCCGATGCCACCACCGTCATCTCCACCGGCAGCTTCCGGGACATTGTCTGGCCGCTGCCGGTGACCGACCTTTTATATGTGGGCCGGGCCGCCGCCCGGGAGCTTGCCCGGTTCGGCGTGAACACCATCGGGGACCTGGCCCGGTTCGACCGGGACGCCCTCGTCGCCCTGCTGGGCAAGCAGGGCGCGCTGCTCTGGGGCTATGCCAACGGTCTGGACGAAAGCCCGGTGGCCCCGGCGGGGCTCTACACACCCCCCAAGTCCGTGGGCAACGGCGAGACCTTCCCCCGGGACCTCACCGCCCGGGAGGATATCCGCCGGGCCCTGGCCCTGCTTGCCGACCAGGTGGCCATCCGGCTGCGGCGGCACCGTCTCAAGGCCACCACCCTCCAGCTCACCATCCGGGACCCGGCCTTTCATGACATCTGCCGCCAGCGCCCCCTCCCCGCCCCCTGCTGCACCGCCCGGGGGCTCTCCGCCGCCGCGGCGGACATTCTGGCAGGCTGCTGGCGCCCGGGCAGCCCCATCCGCGCCATCACCCTCACCGCCCAGAATCTGGTGGGGGAGGACGAGGCCGCCGAGCAGCTGGACCTCTTTCACCCCCAAGAGGCCGACCGCCGCCGGCGGGACGAGACCATCGAACGGGTGATGGACTCCATCCGCACCAAATACGGCCCCGGTGCCCTCACCTCCGGCACCCTTGCCCCGCCGCCCGAACCGGGCAGCGACGAGGATGGCCTGCCCTTCTGAACCGACGCGGCCCCGCCTCCGGTATGCTCTCCAAATCAAAAGCCCCCTGCGCATGTGCGCAGGGGGCTCTTTTTACTGCATTGCGCCGCCCGCCGCCGTCAGGCGTTCTGGAGATCGCGCAGGCGCTCGATCTCCCGCCGGGGGGCGTCCACCGCCTCGCCCTGGGTCTGGTCCCAGTCGGTGCGCATAATGTCCAAAAGCCGCTCATAGTGGGCGATGGCCCCCGCGTAGTCCCCCCGAATCTCACAGATCTGGGCCATGGCCTCCTCCGGGTCCACAAACCGGGGGCGGGGCATGAGGGAGAGGGCCTTTTCATAGTCCGCCATGGCCTCGTCGTAGCGGCAGAGCTTGGCAAGCTCGCTCGCCCGGGTGACCCAGGCCTGCCAAAGCTCACCGTAGTCGGCGCACATCTTGTCCCAGTGGGCCAGGGCCTCGGGCAGGTTCCCCTCCTTCTTGCAGATGATGCCCAGGTACAGCTCGTCGTTATAGCCCGGGCGCAGGCGGTGCAGCCGCGCAAGATACTGCCGGGCCTCGGCGCAGCGCCCATCGGCCAGCAGCAAATCCAGCAGCCACAGATAGGCGCTGTATTCCTCCGGGTGGGCGGCCACAAAGTCCTTGTAGAAGGCGATGGTGCCCCGTCGGTTTACGACGTTCCAGTCGAGATAGGTCCCGCCCTCGGCGTCAAAGATGGCGTTGTGGGCCTGCTTGCACCCGGGGGCGAGTTCCAGCGCCCGGCGGGCGATGGGCGCGGCCAGCTCCTGATACTCCCGGGCGCGCTTGCAGTAGAGCTGGGCCAGCAGCAGCGCCGCGCGGGGCGCGTCCTCCTCATCCCCGCACTTATCCTGCAAGAACCGCTCCTCCGCCCCGAACTCCTGGGGGGTGAGAAAGCGCTTGTCCTCGATCATATTTTCAATGCGGGCAAAGCGGCTGCCGTCCGTGAGGGAGAAGAGGGCGTCGATGCTGGTGCCCAGCAGAACGGACAGCTCGGGCAGCAGCTGGATGTCCGGCATGGTGGCGCCGGTATCACATAGTTAAAGATATTGGTATCATTCAATCAATTTTGCCGATAAAGCGGTAGAAGATTTCTACCTCCT
>CAKUIM010000003.1 GCA_934660965.1 uncultured Oscillospiraceae bacterium
GTCTGTTTGGCCCCGACGACGACTGCACGAGAGCGCAGATCGTCACCTTCCTGTACAGAGCGTACAACAAGTAAACGACAAGCAGGGAACCCCTTTCGGGGTTCCCTGTTTTTGTATCGGCAAAACCACGCGATAGCCTCGCAGAGGCATTTTCGCTGACACTCCCTGCCTTCAGAAAGGGTCAAAAAAGAAATCAGCTGCAAAACCAAGCGATTTTGCAGCCGATCAATGGAGCGGATGACGGGAATCGAACCCGCGTCGCCAGCTTGGGAAGCTGGGGCCCTGCCATTAGACGACATCCGCATATATAATTCATATTTTGCCGGGGGGCTGTGCTCCGCCGCAGACGATATCTGCACGGAAGCATTTACGATTATAGTAGATACCGGGCAAAAAAGCAAGGCCAAATTTCAAAAAATCCGGATATTTCCGCTTTGAACTCCGAAATGTGCGGTTTAGCCTTGCAAAGTGCGGGCGCAGATGTTATAATTATCACCGAATTTTTACGGCTCAAGCTGCCGTTACAAAGGTACGAAGGGAAGATTTCACCATGTCCGGACATTCCAAGTGGCATAACATCCAGAAAACCAAGGGCGCGGCGGACGCCAAGCGCTCCGCGGCGTTCACCAAGATCGCCAAGGAGATGATCGTGGCGGTCAAGCAGGGCGGCTCCGGTGACCCGGCCAACAACTCCCGTCTGGCCACCGTCATTGCCAAGGCCCGCGCGGCCAATATGCCCAACGACAACATCAAGCGCACCATCGAGAAGGCCCTGGGCTCCGGCAGCACCGACAGCTACGAGGCCGTCACCTACGAGGGTTACGGCCCCGGCGGCGTGGCCGTCATCGTGGAGGCCCTCACCGACAACCGCCAGCGCACTGCCCCCAATGTGCGCCACATCTTCGATAAGTACGGCGGAAACCTGGGCGCTGCCGGCTGCGTGTCCTGGTCCTTCGACCAGAAGGGCGTGCTGGTCATTGAGCGCGAGGACCTGGACGAGGACGTGGCCATGATGGACGCGCTGGACTGCGGCGCCTCCGACTTCGAGGCGGAGGACGAGGTCTTCACCGTCTACACCACTCCCGACGACTTTGCCGCCGTGCTCACCGCGCTGGAGGAGAAGGGCTATACCTTCCTGTCCGCCCGGGTGGAGATGGTGCCCCAGAACTATGTCACCCTCTCCAACCCCGAGGACGTGAAGAACATGGAAAAGCTCATCGACTTCATGGAGGACGACGACGACGTCCAGAACGTCTGGCACAACTGGGATCAGGAGTAAGCAGGCATTATCCGCATAAAAGTCCCCCGGACGGCGAAAAGGCCGCTCCGGGGGATTTGCCGTCTGTTGCCTGGTGCGCACCGGGAGGACTGAGCCTACCGGTCAGGCCTTGTCCACGTCCATTATCACCGCGCAGGTGACGCTGTCCTCCATGGGGTCGCCCTGCACGGCGCCGAGATAATCCCGGCTCAGCAGCTCATAGAAATTGCCGCCGACATTCAGCTCAGACAGGCGGCCCGCCAGCTTCCCGTCCTCCATGAGGTAGGCCAGCTGCACCGGGGTGGCAAAGTGGCCGTCCGGGGTGGTATCGCCGCCGGAGACATAGCCCACAAAAATGGCCTTGCCCGGGACGAGGGCGGCGAGGCGATCCGCGGTGGGCTCCAGATAGAACCGCCGGAAGCCGGGGGCGGGCACGCCGTCGTAGTCGGCCTGGGCGGTGCCCAGGTTGGGAAGGCCGAACCGCCGGGCGGACTTTTTTGTGGTGAGTACGCCGGTGAGCACGCCCTTCTCCGCAAGGGTGGGGCGCAGGCCGGGGGCTACGCAGCCCTCCGCGTCAAAAAAGCAGCAGCCCGGGTTGGTTTCCGGGTTCCGGTCGTCCCGGAGGGTCAGCTTTTCGGAAAAGGCCGGCTGCCCCAGCTTCCCGCTTAAAAGCGACGCGCCGGAGGCGTACATTTCACCGGAAAAGTGGGGGAGGAAGCTCTCGAAGAGCCCCGGGGCCTCCCAGACGACAGGGTAACGGCCGGGGGCAAGGTCGGCAGGGCGGTAAAAGGCGTCATACTGCGCCTTGAACTGCCCGAGAAGGGCCTCCGGGTCGAAATGGCTGCCGCAGTAGCCGAATACGGCGTCCATCAGGTTTCCGGAGCCCCGGCTCTGGGCGATGAGCTCGATGGAAATACTCCGGCCGGAGCTTGCAAGGCGGCGGCCCCGGGAATTGCGGTAGGTGCGTTTTTCATAGTTCAGGCTGATTTTATTGGAAAAGGCAAAGCGGGGGCAGGCCTCGCCCAGGCGGTCCAGAAAAGCCTGCATCGTGGGGATAAGCTCCGGCACCGGGATGATCTCTTCCTCGCGCAGCTCTTCCCGGACAAGCGCCTCGCCCAGGTCGCAGGGGTAGGGGATTTTCAGCGCCAGGGCGTCCTCGGCCTTGGCGGTCAGGGCGGCTTCATCGCACTGCCCCAGGCTGCCGGCCACGCCGATACAGTCGCCGTCATAGACCCGGACGGTGCCAGAGGTCTCGTCCTGCTCCCGGAAGCTGTCGATCCTGCCGGCGGTGACGTTGAGTGTCACGCTGCGGAAGGTTTGGGTCAAGAATTCTTTTTCCATATTCACTCCCTCACTGTACGTTCATGGATGACACCCGGACATAGGGCCCGCCGAAGCCAACGGGCAGGCCCATCTGCTCCAGCTTGCCACAGCCGCCGGACACAAAGGAGAGCAGCTCCACGTCCCGCGTCAGGCCGTCAATCAGCCCCAGCGTCTCAAAGACCGAGCCGGTGATGACGCTGATCTGCACCGGGCGGCCCAGCTTGCCGTCGACGATCTCATAGGCAAGGCTGGGGGCAATGGTAAAGGTGCTCATGCCGCTGCCGTGCTGGATGGTTTTGATAAAATAGCCCTTTTGGATGGGCGTGAGCAGCTGCTCGAAGTCCTGGTCGCCGCCCTCGATATAGGTGGTGGTCATGCGCACGATGGGCTCGAAGGTGCAGTCCACCGCCCGGGCGTTGCCAGTCAGGCCCTCGCCCAGGGCGGCGGCGGTCTGGGCGCTGTGGAGCCGCCCGGCCAGGATGCCGTTTTTGATGAGGTAATTCTTACGCGCCCGGGTGCCCTCGTCGTCGTAAGGGGTATAGCCGCAGCCCGGGATGCTGCCGCACTCCGCGATGGACAGGATGGGGGAGGCCACCGTTTTCCCCAGCTGCCATTCCGCCCGCATGGACTCGTCGGAGAGCATGAAGTCGGACTCGGACTTGTGACCGAAGGACTCGTGGGCAAAGACGCCGGCGGCCTGGGGGGAGAGAACCACCGGATATTTCCCGGGCGACACCGGGACGGAGCGGCGCAGGAAATCAGCCTGCTCCGCCACGGCGGCGCGGATTTGGTCCTCCAGGCCGCGGAGCTCGTCAAAGCGCGTGCCGCCCTTCTGCCAGTAGCCGGAAAATTTTTTGTCCCCCTCGGCCATATCCCAGGAGAGGGCCAGGCCGCAGGTCTGGTAGTCGTAGGTGATGTCCGCGCCCAGGCTGGAGCAGAAGTGAAAGAGGCTGCTGCGGTCAAGATACCGGGCCCGGGCCAGGGTGATGCAGGGCTCTTCGGCCATCAGGGGCAGGCAGGAACGGATGAGCGCCTGCTTTTCCTCCATGGGGACGTCCCGGACCGAGCAGTGCCGGAAGCACCAGAGCGCGTCATGGTTGCGCTCGAACCGCCGGACGATGGGGTCGTCCTCGATATTGGGGTTTTCGGCGGCAGCGGCGTACAGCCCGTCCAGCGTCTCCTGCAGGCGGTCCAGATCGGTCACGGCGGCGTAGTACCAGAGCCTGCCGTCGTAGACCCGGAGAAACGCCCGCCGCTCCATCCGGTTTTTGATTTCCTCCAGGACGCCGCCCTTATAGCTAATGATGGTGCGGCTGCGGTCTTCTGTGCGCACGTCGGCATAAAAGCCGTCACGAAACCGGAGCATGGCCAAGCCCTCCTTTGTATTGTCGATTTTTCTCAGTATACCTTCTTGCGGGCAAAGGAGGCAAGCGTTTGGAAAAATTTAATAAAAGGGCAGAGCCCCGGCACAGAAATTGTGCCAAGGGCTCTGCCGCTTTCTGGTGCAAGCAAGCCTGTAAGCCGGGTTCTGTCATTTAAGACAGCCATCTATCTTGGCGCGCCGTTGCCGGTGCGCTCCAGCCACCTCCATAACGCGGCCGGGCCGGCCGTATGCGTTGCCACGGTGTTGCTCCGGATAGAGTTTACAGCGGTGCGCTGTTCCCAGGCACCGGGCGGGCGCTTATCTCCGCCTTTCCACCCTTACTCCGCCGGCGCGGACGCCGGCGGGGCGGTATATCTCTGTTGCACTTGTCCTGAAGTTGCCTTCGGCGGGCGTTACCCGTTATCCTTGCCCTGTGGAGCCCGGACTTTCCTCATGGGGGGCCTTTCGGCCGTACCACGCGGCTGTCCAGCTTGCTTGCAAAAAGCATTGTACTTGACGGGATTATAATTGTCAAATCAAAATATTCAGGGTATAATAAATAAGTTAGAGTTTCGGCGGCGGCGCCGCCTGATTCTGGATAAAGGAGTTTTGATGATGGAATCCGCACTGGATGAATATCTGGAGAGCCTGAAGGGCAAGCGCGTGGCCGTGTTGGGCCTGGGCATCTCCAACCGGCCGCTGGTGGAGCTGCTGCTGCGCGCCGGGGCGCAGGTGACTGCCTGCGACCGCCGGGAGCGCGCCGCCTTTGACGGCTATATCGACGAGCTGGAGCGCCGGGGCTCGGTGTGCTGCCTGGGGGAGGGCTACCTTGACCACCTGGAGGGGGCCCAGGTCATTTTCCGCACCCCCGGCATGCGCCCGGACCTTCCGCAGATTGAGACGGCCAAGGCCCGGGGGGCGGTGCTCACCTCGGAGATGGAGGCCTTTTTCTCCGTGTGTCCCTGCCGCATCATCGCCGTCACCGGCTCGGACGGAAAGACCACCACCACCAGCATTATCGCGGGGCTTCTGAAGGCCTCTGGCTGCCGGGTGTATGTGGGGGGCAACATCGGCCACCCGCTCCTTGACCGGGCAGGGGAGATGCGCGCGGAGGATTTCGCGGTGCTGGAGCTGTCCTCCTTCCAGCTGATGACCATGGACCAGAGTCCGGATGTAGCGGTGATCACAAACCTCGCCCCCAACCATCTGGACGTCCACCGGGACATGCAGGAGTATGTGGACGCCAAGCGCAACATCTTCCTGCACCAGAGCTGCGAGAGCAAGCTGGTGCTCAATGCCGACAACGACCTTACCGCCGCCATGGCCGGTGAGGCCCGGGGCAGCGTCACCCTCTTCAGCCGTAAAAAGAACCTGGGCCGGGGCTTCTGGCTCCAGGACGGCGCCATCGTCCGGGACGGCCGTCCCGTCCTGCCGGCGGCGGACATCCTCATTCCCGGCGACCACAACATTGAGAACTATATGGCCGCCATGGCGGCGGTGGACGGCCTTGTCTCCGACGAAACCATCCGCAGCTTTGCCCGCACCTTCCCCGGGGTGGCCCACCGCATCGAGCTGGTGCGGGAGGTGGACGGCGTGCGCTATTATAACGACTCCATCGCCTCCAGCCCCAGCCGCACCATCGCCGGGCTGCGCTCCTTCCGCCAGAAGGTGATCCTCATCGCCGGCGGCTACGATAAGCACATCCCATACGAACCCCTGGGGCCGGAGATTGTGGAGAAGGTCCGGCTGCTCATCCTGGCCGGGGCTACCGCACCCAAGATCCGCGCGGCGGTGGAGGGGGCCCCCGGCTACGCCCCCGGCGCGCCGGAGATCATGGAACGTGAGAGTCTTGCCGATGCCGTGGCCGCCGCCCGCTCGGCCGCAAAGCCCGGGGACATCGTGCTGCTCTCTCCGGCCAGCGCGTCCTTCGACCAGTTCCGGAACTTTGAAGAGCGGGGCAACGCCTTCCGCGCCCTGGTGGAGGCATTTTGAACCCACCGCCCCGAGGGGGCAGACAAGATACACAAGACACAAAGGAAGTGACAACCGTGGAAGTAAGAGAAATGCTGGAGCGGCTGTGCGCTGTGGGCGCGCCCTCCGGCTTTGAAGGCCCGGCTGCTGCGGCCGCACTGGAGCTGCTGCGCCCGCTGATGGACGAGGTCTGGACCGACCGGCTGGGCAACGTCATCGGCGTGCGCCGCTGCGGGAAGGAAAACGCCCCCCGGCTGCTGCTGGACGCCCACCTCGACGAGATCGGCCTTGTGGTCACGGGGATCGAGAAGGGCTTTTTGCGCTTTGGAACCATCGGCGGGGTAGACCAGCGGATGCTGCCCGACCGGGAGCTGACCATCCTCACCGACCCGCCCCGTTTGGGGGTGGTGGCCTGCCTGCCGCCCCACGTCCTCTCCCCGGAGGACCGCGAAAAGGCGCCCCCCATCGACGAGTTTTTCGTGGACACCGGCCTTTCCCAGGAGGAAGCTAAGAATTGCATCCCCATCGGCACCCCCATGGTGTTCCGCGCCGGCTTTACCGCCCTGGGGGAGCATCAGCTGTGCGCCAAGTCGATGGACGACCGCTCCTGCTTTGTCTCGCTGCTGCGGGCGGCCCAGCTTCTGCAGGGCAGGGAGCTGGACGTGGATTTGTATATCATGGGCAGCACCCGGGAGGAGGTCAGCGGCACCGGCGCCATTGCCGGCACCCGCTCCATCAATCCGGACTACTGCGTGGCGGTGGACGTGACCCACGGGAGGACGCCGGACAGCCCCAAGGACCGGACCTGCGCCATCGGCGGCGGGCCGGCCATCGGCATCGGCCCCAACATGACCCGCTGGATGACCACGCGGCTCTTCGAGAAGGCCGAGCAGGCGGGCATCCCCGTCCAGAAGGAGGTCATGAGCGGCCACACCGGCACCAACGCCTGGGGCATGCAGGTGTGCAATGAGGGCATCGCCACGGCGGTGGTGTCCCTGCCGCTCAAGTATATGCACACGCCGGTAGAGGTGCTGGACGTAAACGACCTGGAGGCTGTGGCGCAGCTGCTCGCGGCCTTTGTCCAGGGCCTTGGAAAGGAGGGCGGCGCCCAATGGTAAATACGCTGAAAACGCTGTGCGCCCTGCCCGGCGTGTCCTCCTGGGAGGACGAGGTGCGCGATTACATCCGTTCCCGGGTGGAGCCCCATGCCGACAGCGTCCGGGTGGACGCCATGGGCAACCTCATCGTATTCAAAAAAGGGGAGAAGCCCACAGGGAATAAGCTGATGCTCTGCGCCCATATGGACGAGGTTGGCCTGATGGTCCGCACCATCACCGACGAGGGCTACCTGAAATTCTCCTGCGTAGGGGGCATCGACCGCCGGGTGCTGCTGGGCAAGCAGGTGCTGGTGGGGCCGAAGAAGGTCCCCGGCATCATCGGGCTCAAGGCCATCCATATGACCACGCCGGAGGAGCGCAAAAGTGTTCCCAAGCTGGAGGACTATTACATCGACATCGGCGCCGTCAGCGGGGAAGAGGCCCGGGTACAGGTGAGCGAGGGGGACTGCTGCGTCTTTGTAAGCGATGCGGTGGAGTTTGGCGGCGGCATGCTCAAGGCCAAGGCCATTGACGACCGGGTGGGCTGCGCAGTGCTGCTGAAGCTTCTGGAGGAGCCGCTGCCCATGGACTGCACCTTCGTCTTTACCGTGCAGGAGGAGGTGGGCACCAGGGGCGCCTTCGGCGCGGCCTTCTCCGTCACGCCGGACATCGCCCTGGTGCTGGAGGGCACCACCGCGGCGGACAACCCCGCCCTGGAGGAGCACTGCCAGGTGTGCTGGCCCGGCCGCGGCCCGGTGATCTCCTGGATGGACGGCGGCGCCATTTACGACCGGGCACTCTTCGAGCTGCTGCGGGACCTGGCGGAGCAAAACGGCATCCCCTGGCAGATGAAGCACTATCTGGCCGGCGGGACGGACGCCAGCGCCATCCAGAAAACTAAGGCGGGCGTCCGGGTGACGGGCATCTCCGCCGCAGTGCGCTATCTCCACGCCCCCAGCAGCGTGGCAAGCATTTCCGATATGAAGCATATGCTCACCCTGGCGCGGCTGTTTGTGCAGTCTGTCGCCGCCGGGTGCTGAAAGACAGGAGGATTACACAAATGGATATGATGGCAGTTCTCTGCGAGCTTACCGCCGCCTTCGGCCCCTCCGGCGCGGAGACAGGCGCGGCGGGCGTGATCGAGCGCATCGCCCGGCAGTATTGCGATGAGACGTCCCGGGACACCCTTGGAAACCTCATCTGCCGCAAAAAGGGCAGCGGGCCCAAGGTCATGTTTGCCGCCCACATGGATTCCATCGGCCTTGTGGTCACCCACATTGACGAAAAGGGCTTTGCCCGGGTGGGCGCCATCGGCGGCGTACACCCGGCGGACGTGCTGCACACGCCGGTGCGCTTCCGCAACGGCGCCTGCGGCAAGGTGAGCGCCGACCGGGACATCGAGCCCGGCAAGCTCAAGACCGCCGACCTCTTCATCGACCTGGGCGCCGAGAGCCGGGAGGAGGCCGAGCGCCTGGTGCGCGTGGGCGACGTGGCGGTGTACGGCACCCAGACGGTTCAGGCAGGCAGCCGCATTATCTCGCCCTATATGGATAACCGCGTGTCCTGCCTTGTGCTGCTCATGGCCATGGAAAAGCTCCACCAGACGGAAAACGACCTCTATTTCGTCTTTACCGTCCAGGAAGAGGTGGGCCTGCGGGGGGGCAAAACCGCGGCCTGGGGGGTGGACCCGGACTGCGGCATCGCGGTGGACGTGACCGTGGCGGACGACGAGCCCGGCTCCAAGCACCTCAACAGCAGCGTGCTGGGCGGCGGCGCCGCCGTGAAGATTATGGACAGCTCGGTGATCTGCGACCCCAAGATTGTGGAGCTGCTCATGGACCTTGCCAAGGCCGGAAACATCGCCGCCCAGCGGGACGTGATCCGCTCCGGCGGGACAGACGCCGGAGCCATCCACCAGACCCGCTGCGGCGTGCGCGCCGGCGGCATCTCTGTGCCCTGCCGGTATGTCCATACCCCCACCGAGATGGTGGATCAAAACGATATTTCTGCCTGTGCCGCCCTGGTGGCAGCCTTTGCGGAAGCCAAGCTGGAGAAGGAGTGTTAAGGAATATGCCTTTTCAGGTAAGCGAGCAGGTGCTCGCTCTTGCCCGCCAGGCGGAGCAGGGTCTTGGAGAGCAGTTTGCCCGGATTGACGCCATCGCCCAGCACAACACCCAGCGGGTGCTCTCCGCCTTTCAGGACCACCGGGTGGCGGAGGGCTACTTTGCCGGCACCACCGGCTACGGCTACGACGACCTTGGCCGGGAGCAGCTGGACCTCATCTACGCCCAGCTCTTCGGCACCGAGGACGCCCTGGTGCGCATCGGCTTTGTCAACGGCACCCACGCCATCTCGTCGGCCCTGTTCAGCGTCCTGCGGCCGGGGGACACCCTGGTGTCCGCCGTGGGCGCGCCCTATGACACGCTCCTTGGGGTCATCGGCGTTGCCGACAAGGGGACAGGCTCCCTGAAGGACTTCGGTGTGGCCTACCGCCAGGTGGACCTGACGCCGGAGGACACCCCCGACCTCGACGCCCTGGCCGTCGCCGTGCGGGATAAGAGCGTCCGGGCGGTGCTCATCCAGCGCTCACGGGGATACGCCACCCGGGCGTCCCTCTCGGTAGACGAGATCGGGCATATGTGCGCCGTCATCCGGGAGAATAACCCCGACGCCGCCATCCTGGTGGACAACTGCTACGGCGAGTTTACGGAGGAGCAGGAACCAACCCATGTAGGGGCCGACCTGGTAGTGGGCTCCCTCATCAAAAACCCCGGCGGCGGCCTTGCCCCTACGGGCGGGTATCTGGCCGGCCGGCATGACCTCATCGAGGGCGCCGCCATGCGCCTGACCTGCCCGGGCATCGGCCGGGAGTGCGGTGCCACCCTGGGCAACAACCGGCTTTTGTATCAGGGGCTGTTCATGGCCCCCCACACCGTGGCCCAGGCGCTCAAGACCGCCGTGTTCGGCGCGAAAATGATGGAGCTTCTTGGGTATAAGGCGGAGCCTGCCTCTGATGAGGTCCGCCACGATATCATCCAGATGATCCGCCTGGGCAGCCCCGAGCGGCTCAAGCGCTTCTGCCGGGGCATCCAGATGGGCGCGCCGGTGGATTCCTATGTCACGCCGGAGCCCTGGGACATGCCCGGCTACGACTGCCCGGTCATCATGGCGGCGGGAGCCTTCATCCAGGGCGCGTCCATCGAGCTCTCGGCGGACGCCCCCATGCGGGAGCCCTACACGGTCTATATGCAGGGCGGCCTCACCTACGAGGCGGGCAAGGCCGGCATCATGCTGGCGGTGGAGGAATTGCTCAAGCCCTGACATGGCGGACAGACGATGGCGCATACAGTTCCATAGGGGGTGTTCTCTATGGGTGTGCCGCTTCGCTGCCGCTGGGCGCGCTTTCGCCGGCGCAGGGTGCCGGGCGCGGTGAGCGCCGGGGCGGTGGCCGTGGCGCTGTTCGCCGCGTTTCTCGTCTTTGTCAATCTGCGCTTCCGGCCCGTTTTAGAGGCCCTGGCCGAGAGCAGCGCCGTAAACCGCCTGGCTACGCTGATCTCCGCCGCCGTTTCCCGGTGCGTGGCGCAGCAGGGCCTGGGTTATGAGGACCTTGTCCGCGCGGAGACGGACGGTGAGGGCCGCATCACAGCCCTCAAGAGCAGCCTTTCCGCCACCAGCGCCCTGCGCGCCGCCGTGGCCGAGACGGTGGAGCAGCAGCTTGCCGGATTGCAGGAGGAACGCTTCGGTGTCCCCATCGGCTCCCTCACCTCCTGGGCCTTTCTCTCCGGCCGGGGGCCGGAGATCCGCGCCCGCGTCCTGTCTGCGGGGGATGTGCAGGTGGAGCTGCGCCACGAGTTTTCTGAGGCCGGCATCAACCAGACCTTTCACCGCATTTTCATGGACGTCACGGTGACGGTGCAGCTGCTCCTGCCCGGGCGGCGGCTGCCGGTGTCGCTTACAAGCCCCGTGTGCGTGGCGGAGACCGTGATCGTCGGGCAGGTGCCCAGCGCCTATCTTAACTTAAATGGAGACGGCTGAACATGGATGATTACCAAAAGATCGAACAGCTGCGCCGCACGCTCTCGGAGCACAATTACCGCTATTATGTGCTCGACGAGCCCACCATTTCCGACTTTGAATATGACAAGCTCCTGCGGCAGCTTGAGGAGCTGGAGCAGGCCCACCCGGAGACCGTCACCCCCGATTCCCCCACCCAGCGGGTGGGTGGCCGGGCGCTGGAGCGCTTCCAGCCTGTGCAGCACCGGGTGCCCCTCCAAAGCCTTCAGGATGTATTTTCCCGGGAGGAGCTGGAGGAATTTGACCGCCGCGTCCGGGAGGGCGCGGACGACGTGCAGTATATTGTGGAGCCCAAGGTGGACGGATTGTCCGTCGCCCTGGAGTACGAGGACGGTGTCTTTGTCCGCGGGGCCACCCGGGGGGACGGCCAGACCGGTGAGGACGTAACGGAGAACATCCGCACCATCCGCTCCCTGCCCATGCGCCTGGAGGGAGCGCCGAAAACCCTCATTGTCCGGGGGGAGGTCTACATGCCCCGGAGCACCTTCCTGCGCCTGAACGAGCAGCGGGAGGAGCGGGGAGAGGCCCTCTTCGCAAACCCCCGCAACGCCGCTGCCGGCTCCCTGCGCCAGCTTGACCCAAAGGTCGCCGCCAGCCGGGGGCTTGACGTGGTGCTCTTCAACATCCAGTACGCCCCGGAGCTTACCTTCCGGACGGACAGCGAGAGCCTTGACTATCTGCGCACCCTGCGCTTCCGGATGATCGACGCCGCGGCGTGCGCCACCATCGGTGAGGCCATGGAACAGGTGGAACAGCTGGGGGAGCGCCGGGAGGAATACCCCTTTGAGATCGATGGCGCGGTTGTAAAGCTCAATAGCCTTACAGGCCGCGCGGCCCTTGGCGAAACGGCCAAGTATCCCCGCTGGGCCGCAGCATATAAGTACCCGCCGGAGCGTAAGGAGAGCGTGGTGGAGGACATCGTGGTTCAGGTGGGCCGCACCGGGGTGCTCACTCCCAAGGCGGTGGTGGCACCGGTGCGCCTGGCCGGCACCACGGTGACCAACGCCACCCTTCACAACCAGGACTATATCACCGACAAGGACATCCGTATCGGCGACACCGTGGTGGTGCAGAAGGCGGGGGAGATCATCCCCGAGATCGTAGAGGTGGTGCGCGCCAAGCGGCCGGAGGGGACGGCCCCCTATCATCTGCCCGACCGCTGCCCGGTGTGCGGCGCGCCGGTGGAGCGGGACGAGGACGGCGCGCACATCCGCTGCACCGGGGCGGAGTGCCCGGCCCAGCTGCTGCGCAACCTCACCCACTTTGCCAGCCGGGACGCTATGGACATTGACGGCCTGGGCCCGGCTGTGGTGGAGGCGCTGGTGAACGCCGGGCTTATCAAGACCCCCAGTGACCTTTATTATCTCGACGCCGGGGCGGTGGCCGCCCTGGACCGGATGGGCAAAAAATCGGCGGAGAACCTCCTGGCCGCCGTCGAGCGCTCCAAGGGCAACGACCTTGCCCGGCTTATCTACGCCTTCGGCATCCGGCAGGTGGGGCAGAAGGCCGGAAAGCTCCTTGCGGAGCACTTCGGCACCCTGGACGCCCTCTCCCGGGCCGGGGAGGAGGAGCTCACCGCCATCGACGACATCGGCGCGGTGACCGCCCGGTACCTTACGGCGTGGTTCGCCGCCCCCCAGAGCCGCCACCTCATCGAGCGCCTTGCCCAGGCGGGGGTCAATATGAAAAGTCTGGCCGCCCCGGCGGGCGACCGCCTTGCGGGGCTGACCTTTGTGCTCACCGGGGAGCTCTCCGGCTTTTCCCGCAAGGAGGCGGGGGAGCGGCTGGAGGCGCTGGGGGCCAAGGTGTCCGGCTCGGTGTCGAAAAAGACCTCCTGCGTCGTGGCCGGCGAGGCGGCGGGCTCCAAGCTGCGCCGGGCCCAGGAGCTGGACGTGCCGGTCATTGGGGAGGAGCAGCTTTTGCTGCTGCTCGACGACGATGAGGCGCGCTGCGCCCAGCTGCTCTCCCAGCTCAAACAATAAAGAAATAAAAGACGGCAGGGGGGACCTGCCGTCAGCGAAAACAGAGAGAAGAAGGCTAAACCCCTATGCAGATGAGATTCGCAGAAAAAATGGACCGCTTCCAGCCCGGTATTTTCAATGTGCTGGACGAAAAACGCCGGGAGCGGGAGGCCGCCGGCAAGGGCGTATACAATCTGTCCATCGGCACGCCGGATTTCCTGCCCGAGCCCCATATCGTAGAAGCCGTGGCCCGGGCTGCCGCCGATGCGCGCAATTACCGCTACTCCCTGGGGGAGCTTCCGGAGCTGACCGCGGCAGTGCAGCACTGGTATCAGCGGCGCTACGGCGTGGAGCTGGAGCGGGATGAGCTTATGACGGTGTACGGCTCCCAGGAGGGCCTTGCCCACATCGGCTGGGCCCTGTGCGACCCCGGCGACGTGGTGCTGGTGCCCGACCCGGGCTACCCCATTTTTGAGATCGGCCCGGCCCTTTGCGGCGCGCAGTGCGTGCGCTACCCGCTGCGGCCGGAAAACAGCTATCTGCCTGATCTGGACGCCATCGACCCCGCGCTGGCCCAACGGGCAAAGTGCATGGTGGTGTCCTACCCGGCAAACCCGGTGTGCGTGGCCGCGCCGGACGAGTTCTACCACCGCCTCATCGACTTTGCCCGCCGCTATCAGATCATCATCCTTCACGACAACGCCTATTCTGACATCATCTTCGACGGCCGGGTGGGCAAGTCCTTCCTCGCCTTCGACGGCGCCCGGGAGGTTGGGGTGGAGTTCAACTCCCTGTCCAAGACCTATAACCTCACCGGCGCACGGGTGTCCTTCGTGCTGGGCAACCGGGACATCGTGCGCTGCTTCCGCCGCCTGCGCTCCCAGATCGACTACGGCGCCTTTCTGCCGGTACAGTACGGGGCCATCGCCGCCCTGGAGGGGCCCCAGGAGAGCGTGGCGCGCAACCGCGCGGAGTATCAGGCCCGGCGGGACGCGCTGTGCGGCGGCCTGCGCCGCGCCGGCTGGGACGTGCCGGACAGCCAGGGCAGCATGTTCGCCTGGGCGCCGCTGCCCGCCGGACGCACCGACTCCGTGGCCTTCTGCTTCGAGCTTTTGGAACGCACCGGTCTGCTGTGTACCCCCGGCGCCGCCTTCGGCGACCTGGGGGAGGGCCACGTGCGCTTCGCCCTGGTGCGGCCGGCCGCGGTCATGGACGAGATCGCCGCCGCCGTGGCGGAGAGCGGCATCCTGCGGGGCTGAGCGACGGCTACGGCTGCGTTTCGCCGCCCTTGTCCCGGCGCAGCAGCTCCCGGGCGCCGATGACAAGCAGAAACGCCCCGAAGCAGCGGCGCAGCAGCGCCGTATCCATGCCGGAGGCCAGGTAGGCCCCCAGCGCCGTGCATGCCGACCCGGCCAGGATGGCGGGCAGCAGGGCGGCCTTCTCGATATAGCGGTTTTTGATGTGGGCGGGCAGCGCCGCCGCAGCGGCGGGGAGGAAGTAGAGCAGGTTGATCCCCTGGGCCTGGGCCTGGCCGACACCGGCAAAGGCCGTGAGGTAAATAAGCAGCAGCGAGCCGCCGCCCACGCCGAAGCCGGACAGGATTCCCGCCGCCGCCCCAGCCAGAATGGGCAGAATATACGCTTTCATGGCCGTTTACAGCAGCGCCCGGACGCCGCCGTATAAAATCAGCAGGGCAAAGGCACGGCGCAGCCACGGCATTGGAAGGCGGCGGAACAGCCGACCACCCAAGAGCCCTCCGATCAGCCCGCCGGCCAGATAGGGAAGGGCAGAGGGCAGGTCCAATGCGCCACGGGTAAGGTAGATGGCGGCGGAGACGGCGCACAGCGGCAGAATAACGGCCACCGAAGTGGCAAAGGCCCGGCGTTGGGAAAGACCGCATTTTCCGGCGAGCAGCGGCACCAGAAGCATTCCGCCGCCGCCCCCGAAAAAGCCGTTGACAAGCCCGGCCGCAGCCCCCGCCGCGGCGAACCAAAGGGTTTTCTTCATTTCCATGCCCGCATCCCTCCCGCGCTGCACCTGATATGTAAGGGCAGAGCGCGCCATGCAGGGCCGCGCTCCTGATTGCAGTATGGCCGCGCCGCCCCGGGATTATCCCCCGGAGAGCACTCCCGGGCACCTATTTACGCTGCCGTATCCATATCCGGCGCGGCTGCGCCTTGCAAGAGGGAGCCCGATATGGTACAATAGTTTGAATTTCACCGGCATGCCGCGGCATGCTTGCCGGAAGGGAGGGCGCCGCATGCTGATTTTAGGGATCGACCCGGGCTACGCCATTGTGGGCTTCGGCCTTGTGGAGCACGCCGGCGCCCGGCAGCGTCTGGTCCGCTGCGGCGCCATCAACACCCCCGCCGGGGTGCGGCTGTCCGCCCGGCTTTTGCAGATCGCGGACGATTTCGAGACCCTGGTGCGCCGGTTTCACCCGGATGTGATGGCCATTGAAGAGCTTTTCTTCAACAACAATGTTACCACCGGCATCGGTGTCGCCCAGGCCCGGGGGGTCATCATCATGAGCGCCGAGCGGCTGGGCCTGCCCATTTATGAATACAACCCGTCCCAGGTCAAGCAGGCGGTGGTGGGCTACGGAAAGGCCGAAAAGCACCAGGTGATGGATATGACCAGGCGTATCCTGGGGCTGGCGGCAGTGCCCAAGCCGGACGACGCCGCCGACGCGGTGGCCATCGCGCTGTGCCACGCGCGCTCGTCCACCTCGCAGCTGCTATCCCTTTGAATTTGGGAGGAAGATTATGCTTTACTACGTTCAGGGTACGGTGGCCCAGCTGCTGCCCAATCTGGCGGTCATTGACTGCGGCGGCGTGGGCTATGCCTGCAATACAACGTCCTATACGCTCTCTTCTCTCAACATGGGTAAAGCCGCAAAGCTTTACACCATGCTCTACGTGAAGGAGGATATTTTTGAGCTCTACGGCTTTGCCTCGGAGCAGGAGCTCGCCACCTTCCGCATGCTGCTTGGGGTGTCCGGCGTGGGGCCCAAGGCTGCCCTTGCCATCCTCTCGTGCAACAGCCCCGAGGGCTTTGCCCTGGCCATCGTCTCCGGTAACGAGAGGGCCCTGACCAGCGCCCCCGGGGTGGGCAAGAAGATTGCCCAGCGGATCATTCTTGAACTCAAGGATAAGCTCGCCAAGGGCCAGCTTGCCGGCGGCGGGATGGAGAGCTTTGCCGGCGGCACCGCCGTCATCCCCGAGGATAAGGTCAGCGAGGCCTCCGCCGCCCTTGCGGTGCTGGGCTACAGCCAGCAGGAGATTGCCGCCGCCCTCAAGGGCATGGACCTTTCCGGCCTTACGCTGGAGCAGGTCATCAAGCAGTGCCTGAAGCGGATGATGCAGTAAGGCGCGCCCCCAACCGCAGTGATTTAAGCTGTTTCAGGAAGGATGTGATCCCTTGAGCATTGATTTTTCGGAAGAGAGCTTCGAATCTTCCCAGCCCCTGGTGACCACCAGCCTTACGGCGGAGGACGCGGGGGAGGTCTCTCTGCGCCCGAAAACCCTGACGGAATATATCGGCCAGGAGAAGGCCAAGGCCAACCTCGGTATTTTCATTGAGGCGGCCAAAATGCGCGGCGAGCCCCTGGACCATGTCCTGCTCCACGGCCCCCCGGGCCTTGGCAAGACTACATTGTCCGGCATCATCGCCAACGAAATGGGGGTCAACATCCGCATCACCTCCGGCCCGGCCATTGAAAAGCCCGGCGACCTGGCGGCGCTGCTGACCAACCTTCAGGAAAACGACATTCTGTTCGTGGACGAAATTCACCGGCTCAACCGCTCCGTGGAGGAAATTCTGTACCCCGCCATGGAGGATTACGCCATTGACATCATCATCGGCAAGGGGCCGTCGGCCAACTCCATCCGGCTGGATCTGCCCAAATTCACCCTCATCGGCGCCACCACCCGGGCGGGGCAGCTCTCCGCGCCTTTGCGGGACCGCTTCGGCGTAACGCTGCGGCTGGAGCTTTACACCCCGGAAGAGCTCTCGCTGATCGTCCGGCGCTCCGCCGGCATTCTGGGCGTGCCCATCGAGGATTCCGGTGCCCTGGAGATTGCCCGGCGCAGCCGGGGCACTCCCCGCATTGCAAACCGGATGCTCCGGCGGGTGCGGGACTTTGCCCAGGTCACCGCCGGCGGCGTCATCACACAGGGCGTGGCCGACCGGGCCCTGCGGGCGCTGGAGATCGACGAGCTTGGCCTTGACGACATCGACCGGCGGATGCTCACCAGCATCATCGAGCACTACGGCGGCGGCCCGGTGGGCCTTGATACCCTGGCCGCCACCATCAACGAGGAGACCGTCACCCTGGAGGACGTCTACGAGCCCTACCTCATGCAGCTGGGCTTCTTGAAGCGCACCCCCCGGGGCCGGTGCGTCACCCGGAAGGCCTATGCGCACCTGGGCCTTGCCGTGCCGGACGACGGGATGGAACAGCTGACGCTGTAAAAAGGAGCAGCTGATATGGTCGGGTTCTATGTATTTATGTTTGTCTGCGTGCTTCTGCTCCCGGCCGCCATGCTGTTTTTGGGGTATCGCTGGCAGCAAAAGCCGCCGCGCTCCATCAATATTGTTTTTGGCTATCGCACCCGGCGCTCCATGTCCAGCAAGCAGGCTTGGGATTATGCCCATCAGTATTGCGGGAAAACATGGATAAAGTGCGGATGGATTTCTGTTGCCTTTGCCGCTTTTTCTATGATCGTCCTGGGAATTGTCACACTGGATGTTGCCACAGTCGGCATAGTCGGCGGAATCATTACGTGCCTTGAATTGCTGCCGGCTGCCGCATCGCTTGCCGCGACGGAACGGGCGCTGAAACGCGAATTTGGAATTTGATCGAGGTGGATTCTCACATGGGAAAATTGTTTGGGACCGATGGCATCCGCGGAATCGTCAATGAGGGGCTGGACGCGGAGCTTGCCTACAAGGTAGGCCTTGCCGCGGCGTCGGTGCTCTCCCGGGGGAAGAACGGCCGGGTGCTGGTGGCCATCGGCAAGGACACCCGTATCTCCGGCGATCTTTTGAAGGGCGCCCTGGTGGCCGGGCTGTGTACCGCCGGGGCAGACGTGCTGGACCTGGGCACGCTGCCCACGCCGGGGGTAGCCTGGGTCACTGTGGACGCCGGAGCGGATGCAGGCATCGTCATCTCCGCCTCCCACAACCCCTTCGAGCACAACGGCATCAAGATTTTCAACGGCCGGGGCTACAAGCTCTCCGACGAGCTGGAAGGGGAGATCGAGGCCATCGTCCTCTCCGGCGCCGCCGCCGTGCCCCGGAAGACCCGGGGGGACATCGGCAAGGTGCGCTACGTCGCCCCCAAGGCGTCGGACGACTACATCGACCACCTGGCAGCGTCGGTGTCCGGCCGGCTCGCCGGCATGCGCATCCTGGTAGACTGCGCAAACGGCGCCGCCTCCTCCACCGCCGCCCGACTGTTTGAGCGCTTCCCTGACCTGCGCACCGACGTCATCAACGCCGACCCCGACGGCGTGAACATCAACGCCCGCTGCGGCTCCACCCACATGGACTCCCTGGCCGCCATGGTGGTGGCCGGCGGGTACGACCTGGGCCTTGCCTTCGACGGCGACGCCGACCGCTGCCTTGCAGTGGACGAGAAGGGCGGCAGCATTGACGGCGACCAGATCATGGCCCTGTGCGCCCTGGGACTGAAGGCAGAGGGGAAGCTCACCGGCAACACTGTGGTGGCCACCGTGATGTCCAACCTGGGTCTTCATCTCTTTGCCGAGGAGCACGGCATCAACGTGGAGTGCACCAACGTGGGGGACCGGAATGTCCTCGAGCGCATGGTGGAAAAGGACTACGCCATCGGCGGTGAGCAGTCCGGCCATATGATCTTCCGGGCCTACGCCACCACCGGCGACGGGCAGCTTACCGCACTGCAGATTCTCTCCCTGCTCGAGCACAGCGGAAAGCCCGCGTCGGAGCTCTTCGGCGCCTGCGTGCGCTGCCCCCAGGCCCTGGTCAACGTCCCGGTGGAGGGTGGAAACGCCGCCAAGGAGGCCATTATGGCCGCCCGGTGGCTGCGGGACGCCATTGCCGAGCGTGAAGCTAAGCTTGCCGGCAAAGGGCGGGTGCTGGTGCGCCCCTCCGGAACCGAGGCGCTCATCCGCGTCATGGTGGAGGCCAGCGACCACGATGAGGCAGCGTGCTATGCAGAAGAACTCGCAGCCCTGATAAAATCGACAAAAAACATATAAGCAAAGGAAAATATTTGTATACGCTATTGACAAAATCACAAATCGCGGCGTATACTGTTAAAGTAATTTTATGAAAACGACAGATAACAAGACACAACACAGCGATGAGGCCCTGTGCATGCTGGCCGCATCGGGCGACCGCGTCGCGGAAGAAGTCCTGGTGATGCGGTACCACCGCCTGGTGCGCATCTGCTCCCGCCCATTTTTCCTTGCCGGGGGCGACAGCGAGGATCTCATGCAGGAAGCTATGTTCGGCCTTTTGAAGGCCATCCGCGAGTTTGACCCGGAGCGTGACGTCACCTTCCAGACCTTTGCGGGGGTATGCATCCGCAACCGCGTCCGTTCGGCGGTGACCTCGGCCTCCCGGGACAAGCACGCCCCCCTCAACAACAGCCTGCCTATGGACGCAGCGGGGGGCGTGGGCTATGATCCGGAGGAATCCATCATAGACCGCGAGGAGCATGCCGATCGTCTGCGGCGGCTCAAGGCGTGCCTGTCTGGGCTTGAGCGGCGGATTCTGGCGCTGTATTTGTCCGGCCTTTCCTATGAAGAGATCGGCCGGCAGGTGGGCAGAAGCACAAAGTCTGTAGACAATGCGGTGCAGCGCATCCGGCGCAAGGTTGCACCATAATCCCGGCGATACCAGCGGAAGCTGGCGCAAATATTATCTGTCCCGGCACAATCACTTCGGTTAGGGCTTGGGCAAATCAAAGAGAGGGTATTTCCATGTACGAAGACAAGACTTTAGTATGCAAAGAGTGCGGCCAGGAGTTCGTGTTCACTGCCGGTGAGCAGGAATTCTATGCAGAGCGTGGCTTCCAGAACGAGCCTCAGCGCTGCAAGGCCTGCCGTGATGCCCGCAAGAACGCTGCCCGCGGCCCCCGCGAGTACTTCACCGCCACCTGCGCTGCCTGCGGCGGCGAGGCCAAGGTTCCCTTCGAGCCGAAGTCTGACCGTCCTGTGTATTGCAGCGAGTGCTTTGCCAAGATGCGCGAGCAGGGCTGAGCCTTTCGCCGGAGTATAACGAAATAAAAAAGCGGGTATGCGCTGCATACCCGCTTTTTTGCGGTTTTTGCGTATTGTGGCGGCAGCGGCGCTGTGCTATAATAGCCACAAAAGGCGCACTGCGCGCCCTTGTGCCTGATAGGTTATTTCCAGCCCTCTCCCCAGCGAAAACAGCGGGGCAGGGGCACAATATATGCCCAAAAGGGGAGAGTCACCGTGAATCATGCAAAGTACGAAAGTCCCTTATCCTCCCGGTATGCAAGCGATGAGATGCAGTATATCTTTTCGCCGGACAAAAAATTCTCTACCTGGCGGCGGCTGTGGGTCGCCCTGGCCCGGGCGGAGATGGAGCTGGGCCTGCCTGTGACCCAGGAGCAGATCGATGAGATGGAGGCCCACCTGACCGACATCGACTACGATCTGGCCGCCCGTAAGGAGCGAGAGCTGCGCCACGATGTCATGGCCCACATCCATACCTTCGGCACCCTCTGCCCCAAGGCTATGCCCATCATCCACCTTGGGGCCACCAGCTGCTACGTGGGCGACAATACCGACGTCATCATCATGCGGGAGGGGCTGCACCTCATCCGGGACAAGCTCGTCCGCGTGCTCAAGCGCCTGAGTGAATTTGCTGACAAGTATAAATCCTTGCCAACCCTTGGGTTTACGCACTTTCAGGCGGCTCAGTTGGTGACGGTGGGCAAGCGGGCCACCCTGTGGATGAACGAGCTGCTTATGGACCTTGACGAGGTGGAGTACCGCATTTCCGGCCTGAAACTCCTGGGCTGCAAGGGGACCACCGGCACCCAGGCCTCCTTCCTGGAGCTTTTTGAGGGCGACCACGAGAAGTGCCGGGAGCTGGACCGGAAGATTGCCCGGGAAATGGGCTTTGCCGAGACGGTGCCCGTGTCCGGCCAGACCTACTCCCGCAAGGTGGACAGCGCCATCCTTGCCACCCTCTCCGGCATCGCCCAATCGGCCAGCAAGTTTGCCACCGACGTGCGCCTGCTCTGCCACCTCAAAGAGGTGGAGGAGCCCTTTGAGAAGAACCAGATCGGGTCCTCCGCCATGCCCTATAAGCGCAATCCTATGCGCTGCGAGCGCATCTGCGCACTGGGCCGATATGTGATGACGGACGCCGCAAACCCCGCCTTCACCGCCGCCTCCCAGTGGTTTGAGCGCACTCTGGACGACTCGGCCAACAAGCGCATCTCTGTCCCCGAGGCCTTTCTGGCTGTAGACGCGATCCTCAACATCTACGAAAATGTGGCCTCCGGCCTGATTGTTCACGAGCAGGTCATCCATCGTCATATCATGGAAGAGCTGCCCTTTATGGCCAGCGAGAACATCATGATGGACGCCGTGAAGAAGGGCGGCGACCGGCAGCAGCTCCACGAGCGTATCCGCACGCTGTCCATTGAGGCTGGCTATAATGTAAAGGAAAAAGGCCTTACAAACAACCTCATTGAACTCATTGCGGCCGATCCGCTCTTCGGCCTGTCCCTTGAGGAGCTCACGGCTCACCTGGAGCCGTCACGGTATATCGGCCGCTGCCCGGAGCAGGTGACGGAGTTTTTGGAGCAGGCGGTCGACCCCGTCCTCGCCCGTCACGCCGCCGCCTTGGAGGGGCACAGCGCCGAGCTGAAGGTGTAAAAGGCTGCGAATGGCCGGTTCTTCAAAATGCCTCTCTTGGAGTCAAGAGAGGCATTTTTGTTCGGGATTGACGGGCAGTGTGAAAACGCCGTATAATAAAGCCAAATCAAGCTGGGAGGGTGTACCAATGAACTTATCTCAAATCGAGGTTATTGTCGAGATTGCCCGGGCTGGCTCTATCTCGAAGGCAGCGCAAAATCTGTATATTTCCCAGCCTGGCGTGTCCAAAATCCTCCAGAAATTTGAGGAAGAGGTGGGTGTCCAGATTTTTGAACGCGGCAGCACCGGCGTTCGGCTTACCCCCATCGGGCGCAGGTTTGTGGACAACGCCCAGGACGTCATTGACCAGGCCGGCAAGCTGGAAGAGCTCTTTGGCAGCAAAAGTACCAGCCTTACCATGGAGCTTAGCGTGGCGGCCATGTCCTATCACTTTATGCAGCGGCTGCTGCCGGAGATTTACCATAAATACTGCCAGAATTCCATCAATATCCGTTACATCGAGTGCGGCTTCGACGACGAGCTTAAGCTCATTAACAAAGGGGACGTAGAGATCGGGCTTGTCTCCTTCTGGCAGCCGGAGCTGCGCCGGGTGGCCAAGCGCGCCCAAGCCAGCGGCGTCGAGTATCACCGCCTTGGCAATGTTCGGCCCTATATCGGCGTAAGCCGTGACAGCAAAGCTTATCCCGCCAGCGTACAGGGAATCGATTTAAAGCGTTTGGCGTCCATGCCCATTGTAAGCATCTCGCCCTCCTCGCCCTTCAAGACTACCGGCTGGGATTTCGTCCGGCAGCTGTTCGGCAAAACAAAGCTTGAGGCATCTAACCGCGAGATCTGCACCACCAGCACCGGAACCATGCGGGAGATGGTGTGCCAGACGGATGGGTTTTCCCTCATTCTCATCAACGATGGTATCCGCCGGCGTTATGGTTTTTTTGACGATATCCGGCTGATTCCTGTCCCCGGGGACGATATGCATTTCGAGATGGGGTGGCTCCAACGCTCCAACACGGTGCGTTCGCCGCTGGCTAATGATTTTGTTACAATGCTGGGAGATTTTACGTCCGAGGGCTGACGGAGTCAGAATTTCATATGCGCGCCATTTCAAAAAGAATGGATATCCATAATCTTATAGATACAAGCGAGCGCTGCCACAACCGGTTTTTGGGCGTGGCAGCGCTTATTTTTGTGTTTTTTCACCGAAACTTATTCCGTGCGCATATATAAAGCACGAAAAAATGGATATTTGCGCCGCGCCATCCCCCATGATATTCTTTTAAAAGAAAAGGGTGAAAAACGCTAACAGAAGGAATAGCGTCGGGGCAGAAGCTGTGGGTCTGGATGTCAGATTATAAATACCAAATACCAGTCTATGCCCGCGCCCCAATAGGAAGGAGAATAAATATGAAAAAGACCCTTGCATGGCTGATGGCTACCGTACTGGTCCTTTTCCTGGCCGCCTGCGGCGGAAAGCCGGAGCAAACGCCCGCCCCCAGCCCCAGTGAAGAGCCCAGCCAGAGCCAGCCGGCCGAAGAGCGCACCGCCATTGCTCAGGCAGAACTTATCGGTACCTGGGAGATGGTATCCTGGGATCTGCTTGACGGCGGCTCTGAGACCAGCCTTTCTGGGAACTACCTGGTCTTTACCGACGATGTGATGGACTATGTTGTCTCCGGTATTGTCAAAACCCATAACAGCTACAGCATCGAAGATGTCTATACGCTCAAGCTTAAAGACCTGAATTCCGATGCAGTAGCAGATTGGACTATGTATCTTAATAATGCCAAAGGCGCGCTCGTCTTTGAGGATACCGCCAACGGCATCTGCTACAACTGTGTGCGCTATGAGGGCGAACTCCAGAGCGCTGACACCCACACCGCAGAAAAGGCCGGCGATGTCTCTGCCGACGGCCTTCTCGGCAAGTGGGAGATTCTGGGCTGGGTCGTTGACAGCGACGGTTCATGGGCGCCCCTCGGCTCCGCACAGTACTATGTGTTTGAGAGCGGCGGCATGACCTATGATGCCGGCGCCGGCCAGGAATATCCATCCGCTTACACCTATGAAAACGGCATGCTGAAAATTACCGACTGGAGCGCACCTATGGAGGGCGGCTGCTGGAGCAATGAAGAGGGCCTGCTGTGCATTGCGGACGGCCGCTATGGCATTACCTATGTCTGTAAGCTGATCGAAAAAATTGCACCCGAAGCCGCTCCGGAGGGGACCGAGGCCTCTAAAGAGACGCAGGCGCCCGCGGATACTGAAAAGCCAGAGCCTACCAAGGCTCCGGAAGAGAGCAAGCAGCCTGAGCCCTCCGCCACGCCCGAGCCTACGCAGCAGCCTGAGCCCTCCGCCACGCCCGAGCCCGTCAAGGAGCCCGAAGCGAAGCAGACCAACGCCGAAATGATGATCGGCAAATGGAAGCTGATTGCCTGGGACCTGACCACCGGCGGTTACCGCACCGAAACGCCCAATGATTTCTTTATTTTCGGCGAAAAAGATATCCAGTACACCTCTAATGGCTCTCTGGTCAACGAGAGCACCTATCAGTGGACTGACGACAGCAGCTTCCACGGCATTCGCAAGGATGACAACAGCATTCAATTTGATTGGAAGCTGGAGATTCAGGATGACGGTACCATTACCCTGACGGATGCTGCCAATTATCTTATTTACTATTGCCAGAAGGCGGAATAAATCTTCAAAGCATTCGAGGAGGAGAAATAATTTATGCGAGCAGCACTCATGGGAACCGGCTCTCTGGGTACCATTATCGGCGCGCTGACCGCCAAAAATGGCGGCGACCTGACGTTGATTGACGCTTACCAGGCTCATGTGGACGCCTTGAATCGGGATGGCGCCAGTGTGATTGGGAAAATGCAGCTTTTGAACGTCCCGGTTCATGCCATTACCCCGGAGCAGATGGACGGGATCTACGACGTTGTGATTTTGCTTGCTAAGCAGACCTATAACGAGGTTGCACTGCGGCAGCTGCTGCCTCATCTGGGGCCGGAGAGCGTTGTATGCACCCTGCAAAACGGTGTCCCGGAGGAATCGGTGGCCCAGGTCATTGGCCGGGAGCGGACGGTGGGCGGCGTCGTGGGCTGGGGTGCAACATTCCAGGGCCCTGGCGTATCGGAGCTGACGTCCGATATTTCCGCTATGCGCTATGAGATCGGGGAAATTAACGGCTCTATCACGCCGCGGATTCAGCAGGTGGCTGAGCTGCTGCGCCTGTCCGGCACGTGTACGGTGGTAGATAACCTCATGGGGATTCGCTGGTCCAAGGTCATCCAGAACGCCACGCTAAGCGGCATGTCCGCCGCCCTGGGCTGTACCTATGACCGTATTCTGGACGATGAAAAGGCATGTACCTGCGCGGCCTGCGTGGGCAACGAGGTGGTGAAACTCGTGCGGGCCCAAGGCATCACTTTGGTAGATCTGGTGCCCGGCTGGAGCTACTACAGCCTCGCTTTCGAGGATGCACAGAGCCTTGCCCAGGCCAAGGCGTGGCTGCGGGAATACTTCAAGCCCCATCGTCCCCTGAAGGCCAGCATGCTTCAGGATATGGAGAAGGGTCGCCCCTGCGAGATCGACTACATCGTGGGCATTTGCAGCCAGTGGGGCAGGAAACTGGGCATCCCCACGCCCACCTGCGATACCATTATTGCAATCGTCAAGGACTTTGAGGCCGGGCGTATCCCCATGCCCACCATGGCCTGCCTCGACCGGTTTACATTGCCGCAGCTTTTCTAAAGCAGGAATCAAGCGCAGAAGGGTCAACCCCCGCAAAAAACTTGAAGCGAAACGAGGTCTTGTATTATGAGCAATCTGAAAAATAAGCGCATCATCACTGTGGCCACCACCGGCGCGTGGCCCAGCAAGCAGGATAACCCCAACGTCCCGCTCCAGCCAGAAGAAATTGCCGAAGAGATTTACCAGTGCTGGCGCATCGGCGCAGCCGTGGCCCATGTTCACGTCCGGGATGCGGAAGGTAAGGACTCCATGCGGGTCGAGACCTTCCGCCGGGTGCTGGACCTGCTCCGCGAAAACCACCCGGACTGCAACATCATCATCAACCTCACGGCTGCCGGCGGCATCGCCAACTCCGAGGACGACCGCCTGGCCCCCTTCATGACACTCAAGCCCGAAATGGCCAGCTTTGACTGCGGCACCATGAACTGGATGCACTTCGGCGTGTTCAACAACAATCCGCCCTTCCTGGAGCGTATGGGTACCGAGATGCAGCGGGCGGGCGTGAAGCCGGAGGTAGAGGTATTCCATCCCGGCATGCTCTATGAGGCCCAGTATTACATCCAGAAGGGAATTCTCAAGGCCCCCGTGCACTTCCAGTTCTGCATGGGCTGCGCCGGCGGCGTCACCGCCACCATTGAGAATCTGGTCAGCATGCGCACCATCCTTCGGGAAATTTCCCCCGACTCCACCTGGAGCGCCTTCGGCGTGGGCAAGGGCGCCATGGAAATCATGTACGCCGCCATCGCCGCCGGAGGCCATATCCGGGTTGGTATGGAGGATAACCTGGTGTACAAAAAGGGCGTTCTGGCCGAGAGCAACATGCAGCTCATTGCCCGCGCCCGCCGGGTCATCGAGGAGTACGGCTGCGAGGTGGCCACTTCGGACGAGGCCCGGGAGATTTTGAGCCTGAAAAAATAGCAGAAAGGGCAGAGGCCTTTATGATACGCAATATCACCATATTGGGTGCCGGAACCATGGGACGGGGCATTGCCCACACCTTTGCCCGCCACGGCTATCCGGTACGGCTCTATGAGCCCTTCGACGCTGTGCGCAAGGCGGCGCCGGGGCTGATTGAGGATGAGCTAGGTTTTCTCGTCCGGGAAGGTTGTCTCACCGCAGCTCAGGCGAAAGAGACCTTGGGGCGTATTACACTGTGTGCGGACCTTGCTGACGCCGCCCAGAATGCAGACTATGTGCTGGAGGTCTGCCCGGAACAGCTTGAGCTGAAAAAATCCTTATTCGTTCAGCTGGACCGGGTCTGCCGGCCGGATACGATTTTTGCCACCAATACTTCCAGCCTGCGCCTTTTCGATGTGATTGCGGATTTGCCGCCCCAGCGGCAGGGAAAGTGCATGGTGTGTCATTGGTACAACCCGCCGTATCTGCTGCCTATTGCGGAACTGTCCAAATTCGGCAATATGTCCGAAGAGAATTTCTGCCAGGTGAAAGAGCTTTACACCAATTGCGGCAAGCGCGTTATAAGTGTCCTGAAGGACATCCCCGGCATGGTTGCCAACCGGCTGCTCCACGCCCAGGCCAGGGAGGCATTCCATCTCATGGAGATCGGCGCCGCCAGTCCCGAGGACATCGACTGCGCACTGATGTACGGCCCGTGCTTCCGCAACGCCACCACCGGCATGCTCCGGGTGGCAGATATGGGCGGGCTGGATGTTTGGCTTGCCGCAGAAGATAATCTGCTTCCCGCCCTGGACAATTCAGGCCATGCCTGCGATGCTCTGCGCCGCCGGGTGGAGCAGGGAGATCTTGGCGTCAAAAATGGAAAGGGCTTTTACGACTATCCCGAGGAGGAGCGCGCCAGAATCACAGAGGATTTTTACCGCCGTCTTCTTATTCAGCTGCGCGCCAGTGAGCAGTACTGACCCCGCCCTTCAGCACCCCTGCGTAAGACAAAGCCCCTGCCGGCGATATGCCGGCAGGGGCTTTTCCCATCTTTAATCCTCAATGCGCAGGAGAACCGGCAGCCTTACTCCGCCAGCACCTTCCGCAGCTTGGCAAACCGGGGCAGGGAGAACTCCTGGGGGGTGTTGGCGTCCCCCTGGATGAGGGGCAGGGCATAGTCCACAAAGGGCTTGAGTACGCCGTTGCCAGCCTCGTTGATCCACTCCCGGGGCACCTTCTTTTCGAGGTTTGCCACGATGTCAAGGGGCTGGAGGGTCAGCTCGCAGTTGTAGCCGCCCTCCCGGCTGCACCGGAAAGCCACCATTTTGTCCGTCTCGCCAGCAGCAGCAGCCTTCACGGCGGTCAGGCCAGCCTGGTAGGCCTCGTCAATATCGCGCTTGGCGGCGCAGTGGGCGGCGCAGCGCTGGAGAAGGGAGAGCTCGATGCCCCGCACCTTGGCGCCGGTCTCCCGCTTGACCACGTCGGCGAGCAGCGCCGCAAGGCCGCCCAGCTGGGCATGGCCGAAGCCGTCGGTGGCAGAGGTCTTGGCCTCGGAGACAAAGGTGCCGTCCTGGTAGTGGATGCCCTCGGACACCGCCACCAGGCACTTGCCGGTCTTGGCGTAGACGCCCTTCACGTCGGAGAGGAACCGGTCCATGTCGAAGTCCACCTCGGGCAGGTAGATAAGGTCCGGCCCGAAGCCTGCCCAGGAGGCCAGGGCAGAGGCCCCGGCCAGCCACCCGGCGTGGCGGCCCATGATCTCGATGATGGTGATCATGCCGGTGTCGTACACATGGGCGTCCTGCCAGACCTCCATGCAGGAGGTGGCGATATACTTGGCCGCAGAGCCGTAGCCCGGGCAGTGGTCGGTGCCGTTGAGGTCGTTGTCAATGGTCTTGGGCACGCCGATGATGCGGCACTCATAGCCCACCTTCTGCATGTATTTGGAGATTTTGTTGCAGGTATCCATGGAGTCGTTGCCGCCGTTATAGAAGAAGTAGCGCACATCGTACTTCTTGAAGATCTCCAGAATACGGCGGTAGTCGGTATCGTCCTGGTCCGGGTCAGCCAGCTTATAGCGGCAGGAGCCCAGGGCAGAGGAGGGGGTGTACTTCAAAAGGGCCAGCTCAGCCAGGTCCTCCTGGTCCATGTCGTAGAGCCGGTCGTTGAGCACGCCCTTGATGCCGTAAGCTGCGCCCAGCACCCGGGTGATGTTCTTGGCCACCAGGGCCGCCTCGATCATGCCCTGGGCACTGGCGTTGATGACAGCGGTGGGGCCGCCGGACTGGCCGATGATACAAGCGCCTTTCAGTTCAGACATTTTTTACCCTCCTTCGGCGTTTTTATGCCTTGCCGTCGCAGCCGAGCACGTTCACCAGCTTGTGCTTGACAAGCTCCTTGATGTTGGCGCGGGCGGGCTTGAGATACTCCCGGGGGTCAAATTTATCGGGATGGTCGTGGAGGAACTTGCGGATGGTGGCGGTCATGGCAAGGCGCAGGTCGGAGTCAATGTTGATCTTGCATACGGACAGCGACGCGGCATGGCGCAGCTGATCCTCGGGCACGCCGATGGCGCCGGGCATGTTGCCGCCGTTCTCGTTGATCATCTTCACATACTCCTGTGGCACGGAGGAGGAGCCGTGGAGCACGATGGGGAAGCCGGGCAGGCGGCGGGAGACCTCCTCCAGAATGTCGAAGCGCAGCTGGGGCTTGGTGCCGGGCTTGAACTTGAACGCGCCGTGACTGGTGCCGATGGCGATGGCCAGGGAGTCGCACCCGGTCTTGGAGACGAATTCCTCCACCTCCTCCGGACGGGTGTAGGAGGAGTTCTCGGCGGAGACGTTGACCTCGTCCTCAATGCCGGCCAGAGCACCCAGCTCGGCCTCCACCACCACGCCGTGGTCGTGGGCGTACTCCACCACCTGGCGGGTCAGGGCGATGTTCTCCTCGAAGGGCTTACTGGAGGCGTCGATCATCACAGAGGTAAAGCCGCCGTCGATGCAGCTCTTGCACAGCTCGAAGCTGTCGCCGTGGTCCAGGTGGAGGCAGATGGGCAGGCCGGTCTCGATCTCGGCAGCCTCCACCAGCTTGATGAGATAGGTGTGATTTGCATAGGCCCGGGCGCCCTTGGAGACCTGGAGGATCAGGGGAGCGTTGACTTCCTTGGCGGCTTCCGTGATGCCCTGCACGATCTCCATATTGTTGACATTGAAGGCCCCGATGGCATATCCGCCGTTGTAGGCTTTTTCAAACATTTCCTTGGTTGTGACAAGAGGCATTGCTTACCATCTCCTTTACAGTGTATCAAAATTCTATCAGCAACCACTGAAAATTGCAAGGGCGTTTACAGTGTATTAAAATTCTATCAGCAACCACCAGGAATTGCAAGGGCGATTGGCACTTTTGACCCTCGTAATTTGTAGCCTCCGAGCCTGCGCTGCCAGAAGCTGGCACCCGTGCCGCGCAGCACCCATGGGCAGGCGCGGGAACGCCGGGAGCGGCCTTTGCATAGGATGGCCAAACCGAGAGAAGGAGAGGGGAGGCCCCATGCTGTTTTTGCCCTATGACCGGGCCCGGGCCGTACGCTACGCCCACCGCTGGGCCTTTGGCCGCAACCCGGAATACTATGATTTCAGCCAGATCGGCGGCGACTGCACCAATTTTGCGTCCCAATGTCTCTACGCCGGGACAGGGGTGATGAACTTCACCCCGGAGCTTGGCTGGTACTATCTCTCGCCGGACGACCGGTCCGCCGCCTGGGCGGGGGTGGAGTATTTCTGGAATTTCATGACCCGGAGGGAGCTGTCCCGTGGCCCCTTCGGCGTGAGTACCGGCATTGCCGGCTTGCAGCCCGGTGACTTTGTCCAGCTGCGCTTCCGGGAGAGCCGGGAGATCTTCGCCCACACGCCGGTGGTGGTCAGCGTGGGCTCGCCGCCGTCGCCGGAAAACGTCCTGGTGGCCGCCCACTCCAACGATGCGGACAACCGCCCCCTGGGCACCTATCAGAACGTGGAGGAGCTGCGCTTTCTCCACATCATCGGCGCCCTTTGGGACCCATCCGCCCCCGCCGGGCGGGAGGACACCGGGCCTGGGACAGGGGAGAATGAGAATATCGGCGCACAGCCCGGCCAGCCCTTGTTCGAGTGAATTTGGCGGGGAAGGGGCCGCACGCACAAAAACAGCCTTTGCAAGCAGTATTTTCCTACTTTGAAGGCTGTTTTCTGCATATTATACGTCTTTTTCCGGCTCTTTTGCCTTGGGCGGCCGGCCCCGGCGCTTCACGCTGCCCAGGGGATTGGCGTCGGCTGCGCTGCGCAGGGATTCGCTGCTCACGTGGGTGTAAATCTGGGTGGTGTTCAGGTGCTCGTGGCCCAGAACCTCCTGCAGGGTGCGCACGTCCACGCCGTTTTGCAGCATCAGAGTAGCCGCTGTGTGGCGCAGCTTGTGGGCGGAATACTTCCGGCTGTCAAGGCCGGCGGCGGTCAGGCGCTTTTTGACCACATAGTGGACGCCGTCCTTGGTGACCCGGGTGTGCCGCCGGGTAAGGAAGAGCGCGCGGGCGTCTGCGCCGGCATTGCGGGGCCGCACGGCCAGATAGTCGTCAATGGCGCTGCGGCAGGCGGCGTTGAGGTAGAGCACACGCTCCTTGCCGCCCTTGCCCAGCACCCGCAGCCGGTCGTCCCGGACGTCCTCAAGGTTCAGGGCGCACAGCTCGGAGATCCGCAGCCCGCAGTTGAGAAACAGCACCAGGATGCAGTAGTCCCGCTGGGCATTTTCGCCGTCCACACTGTCGAGAAGCTGAATGCTTTCGTCCAGCGTCAGGTACCGGGGCAGCGTCTGCTTGAGCTTGGGCGCGTCCAGCTCCTGCACGGGATTTTCGTCCAGCAGCTTTGTCTTATTGGTGAGATATTTATAGAACGAACGTATGGTTGCGGCCTTTCGGGCCCGGGTTGACGCCTGTAAACCATATCCATCCTGGATATTTTTGGCATTTTTGGCCCGGTCGCGGCTTAAAAAGCTCATATAGGCGTAGATGTCGCTCAGCCGGACGCTGCGCACCAGGTTGAGGTCCACATCGTCGATGGAGATCTCGTCCAGCGGCGTTTTCGGCGGCACAAGGCCTTTTTCGAGCTTGATATACCGGAAAAAGTTGCGCAGGTCAAGATAGTATTCGTCGATGGTTTTTCTGGAGTGGCCCTGGATGGTCTCGTGATAAGAAAGAAAATCCCGGATCACGGCGGGCGCTTCCTGTCGGTAATCAGTCATAGCATTTGCGGGAAATATTTCAGAGGCGGCGCGGGCAAACTAAAGCAGCCTGGAGATGTCAAGCTGACGCGCCGGTGCGGCTCGACCGAATGCTTTTAACGTTTGGCGCTTTGTTTGACGCTTTCACATTTTGGCTCCGGCGTGCCTGGGCGCATTATCGCGGCATGCAGCCGTGCGGCGGCCCGATGCAGCTATTTTGCCGTTTGGTCGGCTTGGTCGGCCTATTGGGGCCGTGCCCCTCCTCTCAACTCAACAAAATTTTCATTTTGTTGAGTTGACGAAATATTTCCGAATCCCCCCTCTCCGGTCTTTCAGTTTAAACGGACAAGCCGCGGCCCACACGATTCTGACGGTGCCGCCAACGTTTGATCACAGCTCTCTCTGTTGGAACGCATCTTCAGCCAGCCCGGTCAGTTTGGTATCTGCGAAGGCTGCACCGCCGCAAAACACCAAGAGCATTTCAGTGCGGGCGCTTCCCGGCGCGGCCGCCTTGCCTCACAACATGCCGCAGCCTATCACGCGGCAGAAAGGTCGCCTTTTATGAGTCTTATCGCATGCACGCAAAACTGCATCTATCAGCGGGACGGCTGCTGCACGCTGGATACGGCGATCAAAAGCCAGAACACCGTGCCAAACGACTTCTGCGCCAACTTCACACCGCAGCCGCAGGGCGTTACACCAGCACCGCCAGCGCCTCCCGGATATTTTTGACCCGGATGAGCTCCAGCCCCTCCGGCGCGCTGAGCTTTCCCGCGCTGCGCTGGGGCAGCAGGCATTTGGTAAAGCCCAGCCGGCGCACCTCGGAAAGCCGCTGGCCCAGCAGGCCCACCGGGCGCAGCTCGCCGGTCAGGCCCACCTCGCCGATGGCCACAAGGTCGTTGGGCACCGCCCTATCCCGGAAGCTGGACGCCAGGGCCAGCACCATGGCAAGATCCGCCGCGGGCTCGTCCAGCGACAGGCCGCCCACCACGTTGATGTAGGCATCGCAGTTGGAGAGCATCAGCCCGCCCCGCTTCTCCAGCACCGCCAAAAGCATCATGGCCCGGTTGTAGTCAAAGCCGTTGCTGGAGCGGCGGGGGTTGCCGTAAGCGCTGGGGGCCAGCAGGGCCTGCACCTCCGAGAGCACCGGGCGGTTGCCCTCCATCACGCAGGTTACGCAGGTGCCCGGCGTGTCCTGGGGCCGGCCGGACAGCAGCGCCTCCGACGGGTTGGGCACCTCCACAAGGCCGTTGTCCCCCATCTCGAATACGCCGATCTCGTTGGTGGCGCCGAAGCGGTTTTTCGCCGCGCGCAGAATGCGGTGGCTGTTGTGCTGCTCCCCCTCAAAGTAGAGCACGCAGTCCACCATGTGCTCCAGGACCTTCGGCCCGGCAATGGCCCCCTCCTTGTTCACATGGCCGATGACAAAAACCGTGATCCCCTGCCCCTTTGCCAGCTGCATCAGTGTCAAGGTACATTCCTTTACCTGCGCGACACTGCCAGGGGAAGAGGTGCTCTCCTCCCGGTACAGTGTCTGGATGGAGTCCACGATAAGCACGTCGGGGCGCAGCTGCGCCGCCGCCTCGGTGATGCTGTCAAGGCTGGTCTCGGAATAGAGGTGCAGCCCCTCCCCCCGGATACCAAGCCGCTCGGCGCGCAGCTTGATCTGCCGCTCCGATTCCTCGCCGGATACATATAGAACGCTTGCAAACCGGCAGAGATTGTCGCAGATTTGGAGCATCAGGGTGGATTTGCCGATGCCAGGCGCGCCGCCGATGAGCACCAGCGACCCCCGCACCGCGCCGCCGCCCAGCACCCGGTCAAGCTCCGCCATGCCGGTGTGGAAGCGCAGCTCGTCCGTGGTCTCCACCTGGGCAAGGGGCCGGGGCGCGTGCAGCCCGACCCCGCCGGATGGGCGGGCCGCCGCGTGCCTGGGGGCGGCAGCCTGGGCCGGCTGCTCCACAATGGTGTTCCACGCGCCGCAGGCCGCGCATCTTCCCTGCCACTTCGGCGTCTCGTTCCCGCACTGGGTGCAGTAGAATACCGTTTTCGCCTTTGCCATCCAGCTCACAATCCTTTAACTAATAAGCTCAAACACTGCCGAAGGAGACCGCGTTGCCCACCGGGATGAAGGACGTGACGGAACTGACCACAAAGGCCTTCAGATTGGCGATTTTCCCGCCGCTGTTGTCAAGCGGGATGGTGACCTTCACTTCCCCGCCCGCCGGCATTTTCTCCAGCGTCAGCCACAGCAGGCCCTGATAGCGGCCCTTTTCGTCGTACTGGGCCAGCATCACGGTGGCGGGAGAATTTTCCTCCACGCATTTGATGGAGATGGACACCAGGAGGGTCTCCCCTTTCAGCTCCTGGAGCTTTTCCCCGGCCTGGGTCGTCACGCCGATTCCCTCCAGCCGGTACTCCGGCGTGCCGCCCACCACCGGCAGCAGGGTAAATACCGCGGTGACGGTGTGGTTCCCGGTGACGGTGAACTGGTTGCCGTCGATGGGCGCTCCGTCCACGCAGATGGCGTCGAGGGTATAGCCGGCAAAGGGCGTGGCCGTAATGGTGACGGTGTCCCCCGCCTCGGCGGTGCTGCGGTCTGCGTAGATCCGCCCGCCGTCGCAGGGGGTGACGGTGATGCGGCAGACATAGCGGTCGATGGTGGAGCCGTAGAAGCGCTCCGCCTGGGTCAGGGGTTCGTTCCCGGCGCTGATGTTCAGGGCGCCCCAGTCGCTCTGGCTGCCGGCGTAGTATACCCGCGCAAGCCCGCTGCACCCGGAAAAGGCGTTAGCCGCAACGCCCACAAGGCTTTGGGGCAGCGCCGCCTGCCGGATGGAGGCTGCATTCACAAAGGCGTACCGCAGAATGGCCTGGATGCCCTCGGGCACCTCCAGCGTCTCCAGCTTGGCGCCGTTGAGATAGATATTTTTCGCGTAGTACATCGGGTTGGCGTCACCGCTGCCGAAATTGATGCGGCACCAGGCGCCGATGTCGGAGAGATAGAGGTTGGTGAGGTTATTGCATTCATAAAAAGCGCTGGATTCGATGCTCTTTACGCTTGCCGGGATCGTAATATCGGTCAAGCTGTAGCAGTTGCCAAACGCCTCTTCTCCGATGTCTTGAGTGCCGGCCAATATTGTGACACTGGCCAGGCTTCTGCAACAATTAAACGCTCCATAATCAATATTTTGCGCGCTTTGGGGAATCGTAATTGCGGTCAGGCCCGTACAGTAGAAGAAAGCCCACTCACCAATATAGGTCACGCTCTCTGGGATGGAAATAGCTTCCAGATTTTCACAGTGTGCAAACGCGGAATTGCCGATACTTGTTACGCCGTCGGGAAGGGTGATGCCAGTGAGGGCGTGGCAATTGGTAAACATTGAACTGCTAATACTGGTCAGACCACTTGGGAGCGTGATACCAGTTAGGCTGCCGCAGCCAAAGAACGCTTCCTTACCAATGCTCACCACGCTCTCCGGAATGGTAATAAATGTCAGCTTTCCACAGCCGTCAAATGCACGGGCGCCAATGCTTGTTACATGTTCCGGGATTACAATATCAACTAAGCTTGTGCAGTAGAGAAAAGCATCGTCGCCAATTTTCTCTACGCTCTCCGGAATGGTGACGGAAGTCAGGCTGCTGCACCTGGAAAATGCGCTGTCGCCAATCTCCGTCAAGCCGTCCGGAAGGGTCACCCGGATCAGCTCCCGGAAGCCCATAAAGGTGTATTTTAAGGATTTTACATCCTCCGGTACCGTCACAGAAAAGATTTTCTCGCCGTTCAAATAGATATTTTTCGCCTGGTACATCGGGTTTGCTTCTGTGCTGCCAAACTCAATATGGCACCAGGCGTTTATGTTGGTAATATAAACGCTATCCAAGCTCTCACAATAAGAAAAGGCAGAATCTCCAACACTGGACAAGCCTTTTGAAACCGTAACACTGCGCATATTTTTACACCGAGAAAATGCACCACTGCCGATACGTTCCACAGAACCCGGAAGTGTGATTTCAGTCAGGCTCTCGCAATATGAAAAAGCGTAATCTCCAATTTGGACAACACCCTCCGGGAGTACAATGCCGGTCAGGCTTTTGCAGCCACTAAACGCCCGCCCACCGACATTCGTCACACCCGACTCAATCACCGCTGTTTTAACCGCCGTCCGATACTCCTCCCACGGCACCCGGCTATAGGTATAATCCTCCATCGCGCCGGTCCCGCTGATGGTCAGCAGCCCCGCGCTGTCCAGCGTCCAGGAGACGCTGCTGCCCTCCGCGCCGCACTCGCCCGAGGCCACAACGTCCGCCGCCCCTGCCGGGGCGCACAGCAAGAATACCGTCAGGCAAAAGGCCAGAACCAGCAAAACCTTATGAGTACCGCTTGCTTTCATACCGTCTCTCTCCTCTGCCGGCAAAGGGTCCCCCCTCTGCCGTAAATGTGTCAAAACCGCACCTCGTCCGCTACCCCATGGCCCACAGCTGCTGCATGCAGGCGCTGACAAGGGCCGCGGCCGCCTTCGTCTGGTACTCCGGCGTGAGCAGCCGCGCCGCCTCCTCCGGGTTGCTCAGAAAGCCGCACTCCACCAGGATGGCCGGGCAGTTCACATGGGCCATCAGATAAACGCCCTCCGAAATGGGCTTTGCCGCCCGGCGGTTTTCCCCATCCAGCGCCAGAAGGGTGCGCTGGGTCAGCTCGCCCCAGAGTCTGCTCTCCTCCCCCCGGCCGTAAAATACCTGGGCGCCGTGGTAGCGCGCCTCCGGATAGGAATTCTGGTGGATGCTCAAAAGCATGGCGCCCCGCTGCCCCTCCACAAGGCTGACCCGGTTATGGAGGTCGGACACCTTCTTTTCCCGGAGCGTCCGGGCCTCCGGACTGTGAATGGAGCGGTCGTCCGCCCGGGTGAGCACTGCCGGCACGCCGCACAGCCCCAGAAGCTGGTCGCAGCGCAGGGCGATGGCGAGGTTGATGCCGCTCTCCCGGTCTCCGGCGGCGGAAACCGCCCCGCCGTCCTCCCCGCCGTGGCCGGCGTCCACCACCACGGTGTGCAGCTCGTAGGCCGCCGGGACATACGCGGGGACGCTCTCCCCGCCCGGCGACGCCAGCCCCGCCCAGAAACAAATACACAGGCATACCAATAATAACACAATTGTCCGTTTCATACCAGACCCCTCCCCGATAAAATTATGAAAAGGGCCGAAATTCTATCCCTGCTGTTCTCCGTCTCGCCCCCGGGGCGGGACCGCACGGCGCACCGGGACATAGAATGGTCTGGCAGCAGCGTCTGCCAAACATCTCCCGAGGAGGAATGATCTTGGATAACAATCAGGGCACGACCCCGCGCCCCTGCGAGGATCACTGCGGGACCCTTCCCCCCTGCGCCCCGCTGGCGGTGCCATATGTTCCCTTTCAGCAGACGGGCAGCGAGCTCTATTCCCACACCCAGGCGCTGGAAAACGGCACGCTGTTTCCCGGATTGAACCTGCCCTTCCGCGTCAAAACAGTCTCCGCCTCCCCCGCCGGGCGGGCGGCGGCAGAGCTCCAGGCCCTTGAATTTGTCATCACGGAGCTGGGCCTCTATCTCGACACCCACCAGAGCGACGCCGAGGCCTTCGCCCTCTATCAGCAGTACGAAAAGCTCGCCCGTGAGGGCCGGGCGCGGTACACGGCGATGTACGGGCCCCTTTATCAGACAGACACTGTAAAGGATTCTTCCTATACATGGCTGAACGACCCGTGGCCGTGGGAATATCCCGGCACAAATGGTGCAGACAGGGGGCGGAACTAAATGTTTGTTTATCAGAAAAAGCTGCAGTACCCGGTGAAGATTCGAAACTGCGACCCGAAGCTGGCCGCCCTTGTCATCTCCCAGTACGGCGGCCCGGACGGCGAGCTGGGCGCGTCCCTGCGCTATCTCTCCCAGCGCTACGCCATGCCCTACCCCGAGCTCAAGGGCCTGCTCACCGATATCGGCACAGAGGAGCTCGGCCACCTTGAGATGATCGGCGCCATCGTCCATCAGCTGACCCGGAAGCTCACCGACGAGCAGGTGCGCGAGGGCGGCTTCGACGCCTACTTTGTGGATCACACCGCCGGCGTCTACCCCGCCGCGGCCTCCGGCTGGCCCTACAATGCGGCCTCCATGGCGGTGAAGGGGGACGTAATCTGCGACCTGACCGAGGACATGGCCGCCGAGCAGAAGGCCAGGGTCACCTACGACAACATCCTGCGCCTGTCCGACGACCCGGACGTCAACGACGTCATCCGCTTCCTGCGGGAGCGGGAGATCGTCCATTTCCAGCGCTTCGGCGAAGCGGTGGAACTGGCGCGGCAGAAAATGAATGAGAAAAACGTCTATTATATGAACCCGGCCTTCGACCGCTAAGCCGCCGGGCAGCGAAAAAAAGGCAGCGTGTACGCCCCAAAAACGGGCATACACGCTGCCTTTTATTTGCTTTATGCCTGGTGCTTCTGCTTCCGCCGCCTGCCCCGGACAGTCAGGGCGGTGATGAGCACCGCCAGCACCGCAAGGCAGGCCGGCACCACCCAGTCCGGAATGACGGCGGGGACACTGCTGCTGGGCTCCACCATCCCCTCCGACGTGCCGGTGCGCACCTCCGACACCGACAGCGGCGCGTCAATCCCAAGCTCGTCGCTGTCCGGGTCGTCCAGGCATGCCCAGGCGTTGTGTCGGCCCATGTAGTAGCCCACATAGGACCAGCGCCGGCCTTCGCTGTCGGTGTAGAGGTTATGGAAGGTCTCCGCAAAGGGCAGATAGGCGCGGTTCTCCTTCAGCTCGCCGCAATAGATGCCGCCGGGGTAGGTGTAGAGGCATACGCTCGTCAGACCGTCTCCGGAGCCGTCATATTCGGCAAATTCCGCGCCGTGGTCCTCTTCAAAGGAAATGCCGTCGTACACCGGCGCCAGGTCGTCCAGAGGCACCCAGCCCGAGTGCCGGGTGCGGGTACCGGCGGCGTCCTGGGTGGAGAGTTCCGTCACCGCCCAGTACATTCCCTTCTCCTCCCAGGTGTAGCCCACGTAGATCTGGGTACGGTTGGGCAGGTTCATCACCTGCATCGCGCCTCCGGGGGCGGCATGCAGCGTCACATAGCCCGCGCTGCCGTTGGCGAGAAAATTCCGTCCCAGATAGGAGCACTCCTCCCGGTGGTGTTCGTAAAAGCTGTTCCCGTGGGGCTCCCACACCAGGTCTGCCGCCGCCGGCAGCGCAAGGGCACCCGCCATAAGGGCACACAACAGCAATATCATGGCTCTGCGCATGATGGTCAGCTCCCCTTTCCTTTCTTTGTCTGGATAGACGGCCGCCGGCCGGAAAAAGTTCCCGCTGCCTTCAGGGCTGCCGCGAGGCGCGCGCCTGCTCCTGGCTGCGGCGGAGCAGATACCCCTCCAGAATCAGCGAGGCAGCCACGGCGTCCACCGTGTCCCGGTGCTGCTTCATTTTCTTCCCGTTTGCGTGGAGAATCTGGTGGGCCTCAATGGTGGTGCGCCGCTCGTCCCAAAGGCGGACAGGCAGGCCGGCAGTCTCGGTGAGCAGCGCGGCAAAATCCCGGTAGAGCTGCGCGCGGGCGCCCTCGCTGCCGTCCATATTCCGCGGGAAGCCCAGCACCAGCTCCTCCACGCCGTATTTCCGCACCAGTTCCCCAATCTCTTCCGCCGCATGCCGGGCATCCCGGCTGCGCACCACCGCCGTGTGCCCGGTCATCATAGCGGCGGGGTCGGAGATGGCAACGCCGGTGCGGGCGTCCCCATAGTCGATGGCCATAATCCGCATGTCCCTCTCCCCTTTCCGCGCCGGAGGTTCCGGCGCCCTGAACTCCTTCGTTTTTCCTATTATAAAGGATAAAATACCGCTTGACAAGGGAAATACATCCGTGGTAAAATGATCATACCTGTGAGCAGGGCTTTATTTTTGTGCTTATTTTTACGGGATAGGCGCAAAAACCCTCTTCCCTTCTCGGGTCACAGGGAGGCAAAGCATGCCGACCTTCCGTAGCTTTTTCGGGGCGTTTTGTCCCTGTTTGGCGTCGGAGTCGGCAAAGGCCGCTCCGGCGTTTTTTGTCGGGCGGGTAATAACAAAGGAGGTGCCAATATGGCGAAAGCCGGTAACCGTGTCAAGATCACCCTGCGGTGCTCTGAGTGCAAGCAGCGCAACTACAACACCAGCAAGAACAAGCGCAACACCACCGAGCGCTTGGAACTGAACAAGTATTGCCCCTTCTGCAGAAAGCATACCGTGCATAACGAAACCAAGTAATGGGCTCTGGACGCTCAAAGAAAGAAGGGTGTGACAAAATGTCTGAACTGGAAAAACGGGCCGACGCCCAGGCTGACAAGCCTGAAAAGAAGGCCAAGTCTCCCGAGAAGAAAAAGGAATCGGTGTTCAAGCGCATCGGGCGCTGGTTCAAGGACCTCAAGGGTGAGCTGAAGAAGGTTACCTGGCCCTCCGCGAAGGACACCGCGAAAAACGTGGCGATCGTCATTGCCTGCGTTCTGGTTGTAGGCGTTATGATCTGGCTGTTTGACTGGGTCATCAAGATGGTCGTCGAAGCCCTGCTGAACATCTTTAACTAAGGAGCCCGGCATGGCAGACGAATTGAAGTGGTATGTTGCCCACACATACTCCGGCTATGAGAACACCGTGGCCGCGAGCATTGAAAAATCTGTGGAAAACCGCAACATGAAAGACCTTATTACCGAGGTCAGCATCCCCATGGAGACCGTCACCGAGATCACCGATAACGGCCCCAAGACCGTTGACCGCAAGGTGTTCCCCGGCTATGTGCTGGTCAAGATGGTCATGACCGATGAGACCTGGCATCTGGTGCGCAACATCCGCGGCGTGACCGGCTTTGTCGGTTCGGCCAATAAGGCGATCCCACTCACCGACGAAGAGATCGCGGCCCTGGGCGTTGAAAAGCGCGAGGTGGTCGTGTCCTACAGCGTCGGCGACAGCGTCAAAATCATCGACGGCGCCCTGGAGTCCTTCATCGGCACCGTTGAAGAGCTGGATCTGGACCGCGGCAAGGTCCGCGTGGTCGTATCCATGTTCGGCCGGGAGACCCCCGTCGAGCTGGAGCTTGACCAGGTCGAGCTCGTTCACTGACAGCACCCGGCTGTCAACCCCCGTGGGAGGCGCGCCCCAGGCGCTCCGTCACCACCACATTTTATGTAGGAGGTTCCGTTCAAAATGGCTAAGAAAATCACTGGATATGTAAAGCTGCAGATCCCCGCCGGCCAGGCAACTCCCGCGCCCCCTGTGGGCCCGGCCCTGGGCCAGCACGGCGTTAACATTGCCGCCTTTACCAAGGAGTTCAACGAGCGCACCAAGAAGGACATGGGCCTGATCATCCCCGTGGTGATCACCGTCTATGCCGACCGCTCCTTCTCCTTCATCACCAAGACTCCTCCCGCCGCCGTTCTCATCAAGAAGGCCTGCAAGATCGAGTCCGGCTCCGGCGTGCCCAACAAGACCAAGGTCGCTACCCTCAGCCAGGAGGATCTGCGCAAGATCGCCGAGCTGAAGATGCCCGACCTGAACGCCGCTACCGTTGAGGCCGCCATGAGCATGATTGCCGGCACTGCCCGCTCCATGGGCGTGCTGATCGGCGAGTAAGGGAAAGGAGGAAGTAAACATGGCTAAAGGCAAGAAGTATATCGACAGCTCCAAGCTCATCGACCGCAGCGTCCAGTACGACGTGACCGAGGCGATGGAGCTTGTGACCAAGACCGCTACCGCAAAATTCGACGAGACTGTTGAGCTGCATGTGAAGCTGGGCGTTGACTCCCGTCACGCCGACCAGCAGGTGCGCGGCGCCATCGTCCTCCCCCACGGCACCGGCAAGACCTCCCGCGTGCTGGTCTTCGCCAAGGGCGACAAGGCCGAGGAGGCCCGTGCCGCCGGCGCCGACTTCGTGGGCGATATGGACCTGGTGCAGAAGATCCAGGGCGAGAACTGGTTTGACTTTGACGTTGTGGTCGCCACCCCCGACATGATGGGCGTTGTGGGCCGCCTCGGTAAGGTCCTGGGCCCCAAGGGCCTGATGCCCTCCCCCAAGGCCGGCACCGTCACCCCCAACGTGACCCAGGCCGTCAACGAGATCAAGGCCGGTAAGGTGGAGTACCGTCTGGACAAGACCAACATCATCCACTGCCCCATCGGCAAGGTGTCCTTCGGCCCCGAGAAGCTCACCGACAACCTCAACGCTCTCATGGGCGCCATCGTGAAGGCCAAGCCCGCCGCCGCCAAGGGCCAGTATGTGAAGAGCTGCGTCGCCGCCTCCACCATGGGCCCCGGCGTGAAGATCAACAGCGCGAAGTTTATGTAAGAAGCGCGAGGACAGGCGTGCAGGGGTGCTTGGACCGCAATGACGGGCAAAACCCAAGAAGGGGCGAACGCCCCGGATGGATTTGCCCGGAATGCAGGGAAAGCAACCCGGCCGCGCGCCCAATCCGAGCGTGACAGCACGAAGCGTGAGGACAGGCGCGCAGGGGCGCTTGGACCGCAATGACGGGCAAAACCCAAGAAGGGGCGAGCGCCCCGGATGGATTTGCCCGGAATGCAGGGAAAGCAACCCGGCCGCGCGCCCGATCCGAGCGTGACAACTTCTTTCATTTATATCCCTCGGAGGGTCTTGACAGGGCCCTCCGGGGCTGATATAATACCATTCGTGTTCAAAGACAGCGGGTTGCCGGGGTTCCCCGGTGTAAAGCCTGCCGAGAATGCAGCTGACAATATATCCCATGGATTGTGATGCTGTTTTCGTTTGACACGAGAGCAGCTTTTTTTGTTGGAATCGCGGAGAATCTTCCCTCGCCGGTGCAATCGTGCCGACATTTGGGGCGGGTCCGCAGCGTGAAGGCAAATTCTGCTGCATCCAATTTTCCGGAGGTGAATTCCAAATGCCCAATGCAAAGGTTCTCAGTGAAAAGCAGGCCGTGGTGGCTGCCCTGACCGAAACCCTTCAGAACGCCTCTGCCGGCGTGCTGGTGGACTACGAGGGTATCACTGTTGCCGAGGACACCGCGCTGCGCAACGAGCTGCGCGAGAACGGCGTGGAGTACTCCGTCGTCAAGAATACCCTGGTTCGCTTCGCCATCAACAGTGTGGGGATGAACGAGCTGGACGATGTTCTGCACGGCGCTACTGCCCTGGCTGTGTCCAAGGGCGACCCCATCGCGCCCATGCGCGTGGTCAACAAGTACGCCAAGCAGCTTGGCGACCGCTTCAACATCAAGGCCGGTTTCATGGACGGCAAGGTCCTCCCCCTGGCCGATGTGGCCGCGCTGGCCGAGCTGCCCTCCAAGGACGGCCTGGTGGCACAGCTGCTCGGCATGATGCTCGCGCCCATTACCAGCCTGGCTATCGTCCTGAAGGCCATCGCCGAGAAGGACGGCGAGAGCGCCCCCGAGGCCGCTCCTGCCGAGTAATCCCCTATCCCCCTGCGGGAAACATTCATTTTAACATTTATTAAGGAGGTTTTTTATCATGGCTAGCGAGAAGATTACTGCTATGATCGAAGAAGTCAAGTCCCTGACCGTTCTCGAGCTCAACGAGCTCGTCAAGGCTCTGGAGGAGGAGTTCGGCGTTTCCGCCGCCGCCATGGCCGCTCCCGCCGCCGGCGCTGCCGCCGCTGCTCCCGCCGAGGAGAAGACCGAGTTCGACGTCGTCCTCGCCGAGGTTGGCTCCGAGAAGATCAAGGTCATCAAGGTCGTCCGCGAGATCACCGGCCTGGGCCTGGCCGAGGCCAAGGCTATGGTCGAGTCCGCCCCCAAGGCCCTCAAGGAGGGCGTCAGCAAGGACGACGCCGAGGCTCTCAAGAAGAAGCTGGAAGAGGTCGGCGCCAAGGTCGAGCTGAAGTAATTCACCTTCTAAACAAAACCGGACTGCGCATTTCGATGGGCAGTCCGGTTTTTTCTTTCCCTGCCCCCTTACCGGGCAGCAGCAGCACAGGCAAAGCGAAAGGAGCGGCAGCGCTATGAAAACCATCCTTGCCATCGGCAACAGCTTTTCCGAGGACGCCACCACTTACCTCCACGACATGGCCGCCTCGGCGGGCGTGGAGACTAAAACGGTAAACCTCTATATCGGCGCCTGCACCCTGGGAGCTCACGCGCGCAACATTGAGACGGATGCCAAGGCCTACCGGTACGACCTCAACGGCGTGCCTACGCAGCGCATGGTCTCCATCCGGGAGGCACTGGAGGAAGGCCCCTGGGACATTGTCACCATCCAGCAGGCCAGCCACAAATCCGGCATTGCGGACAGCTATGAGCCGGGCGGCACCGCCGTCATCGAGTGCGTGGGCCGCTGCGCCCCCGGGGCAAAGCTCTATTTTCACAAAACCTGGGCCTACCCCGCCGGCAGCGCCTACCCCGCTTTCGCAAAGTACTACCACAGCTCCTGCGAGGAGATGGCCCGGGCCATTACGGAGGCCAGCGCGGAGTTCTGCCGCCGACACAGCCTGCCCGTCATTCCCGTGGGTGACGTCATCGAGGCCCTGCGCCCCCTGCCCTGCTTCTCCGGGCACGGCGAGAACGGGCTCTGGCGGGACGACCTCCATCTGAGCTTCCATTACGGCCGGTATGCCGCCGCGGCGGTCTGGATGCAGACCCTTTTGGGGCGCAGCGCCGACGATGCCCCCTTCCGCCCGGAGGGCGCCCGGGAGGACAAGCTCGCCGTCATCCGGAACGTTATCCGCGCCACGCTGTGACGCCCGGCTCTCCCCCGACAAAAACCAGGCCCGATGCGTCTGCATCGGGCCTGGTTTTTATTTCCGATAAGGGTTACTCGCCCATCACCTTCAGGTCGGGGGCGATGATGAGGGTGGGCTCAGTCTTGGCCTGGACGTCCTCTACCGTCAGGCCCGGCGCAATCTCCCGCAGGAGCAGGCCCTCGGGCACTACGTCAATGACGCACAGGTCGGTGACGATATGGTTCACACAGTGCCGGCCCGTGTAGGGCAGCGTACATTCCTTCAAAATCTTGGGCTTACCGTCCCGGGTGCAGTGATCCATGGCCACGATCACCTGCCGGGCCCCGTTGACCAGGTCCATGGCGCCGCCCATGCCGAAGGCCCGGCCGGGACTGGCCCAGTTGGAGATGTCCCCCGCCTCCGACACCTGCAAGGCGCCCAGCACGGTGGCCGCCATCCGGCCGGAGCGGATGATACCGAAGGACATGGCCACGTCAAAGGCACAGGCGCCGGGCACCGCCATGTAGGGAATGCCGCCGGCGTTGAACATCCGGTCGTTGATGTTCAGGCCCTCGGCAATGGCGCCTACGCCCAGGAAGCCGTTCTCACTCTGGAGGAACACGCCGGGCTCCGCATAGGCCCCACACAGGCTGGGGATGCCGAAGCCAAGGTTGACCACATCGCCGCTTTTGAAATAGCGGGCCGCCCGGCGGGCGATAAAAAGACGCTTATCCATATTTCCCGCCCCCCTTACACCAGAATCATATCGATGAACATGCCGGGCAGCTCCACCTCGTCCGGCGTGATCTCGCCTAGGTCGCAGAAGTGGTCGCACTCCACGATGGAAAGATCCGCGCAGGTGGCGACGATCGGATGCGTCGCCCGGCCGGTGCTGCCGCGATATGCAAGGTTTCCGATGGGGTCGGCACGGCGGGCATATGTAATGGCAATGTCCGCACGGAGCGCCGGCTCCAGCAGATAGCACTCTCCGTTCACCTCAACCACCTGCTTGCCCTCCTCCGCCAGGGTGCCAAGGCCGGTCTTGGTCAAAATGCCTCCGAGCCCAAAGCCGCCGCTGCGGATACGCTCGACAAAGCTGCCCATGGGGCTGAACTCCACGGTAAGCGTCCCGGCCTGAATCTGGGCATTGGTCACCGGATTGGTGCCCACATGGGTGGTAATCAGATGATCTACGACGCCCGCGTCGATCAGCCGGCCGACACCGGCACCCGGAATTCCGGTATCAATACAGTAAATCGTCAGATGCTTTGCGCCGCTCTCCAAAATACAGCCGATCAGACGCTCCGGCATGCAGCGGCTGGTCTGTCCGCCGATGGCGATGGTCTGCCCGTCGTGAAATTTGGAAATAATCTCTTCTCTGCTTGCTGCTTTGCTGTCCATGGCTGCCTCCTTTGCGGGTCGCCCCGCTTCAATCGTATTCGCTTTATTATGCCATATTCGCCCGGTCATTTCAAGGGCGCAGCCACAGCCTCCAGCTCTTGAGCACGGTTCAGGCGGCGGTAGGTGACGGCAAAATAGATGATCTCCGCAATAGCCGTAATCGTCCAGGAGAAGATATAGATGAGATAGAGGGACGGGATGGTGCGAAAATAGGCAAAAATGGTGTACACCCAGATCACCCGGAACACGCAGGAGCCCATAATGACGATTACCGTTGGCACCGCGCTCTTGCCGATGCCCCGGGAGGCGGCAATGGTGCAGTCCATAAAGGGCGACACGGCATAGGAGAAGGCCATGATGCGCAGGCGCTGCATGCCGGTCTCCACAACGCCGGCATCGTTTGTAAAGAGCGCGAGGAACTCCCGGCCCAGGAAAAGGAAGAGCAGGCCGACGAGAAGCCCCGTTGCCACCGAGTAGATAAGGCTGATAAAGTAGCTCTGAATCACACGCTTATGCTTGCGGGCGCCCCAGTTCTGGCCCATGAAGGTGGAGCAGGCGGTGTAGAAGGCGGCCATCACATTGAAGGCGATGGCGTCCGCATTGGCGGCAGCGGAGCTGCCCTCCACCGTAACAGAGTCAAAGGTGTTGACGCCCGCCTGGATGAAGAGGTTCGCCACGGCAAAAATGGCGTTCTGGATGCCGGCGGGGACACCCAAGGCCAGGATGGGGCCGGACCGCCCCCGGTAAATGCGCAGCTGGGAAAGGCTCAGGCCGCAGGCATCCTTCAGCCGGAACAGCCGGGCAAGAGTCAGCCCCGCGGACAGATACTGAGAGATAATGCTCGCCAGGGCCACCCCCTCCACCGCCATACCGCACACGATGACGAAGAAGAGATTGAGCGCCAGGTTGAGGATGCCGGCCGCGGTGAGATAGGCAAGGGGGCGCTTGGTGTCGCCGTTGGCGCTCATCACACCGTTTCCGAAGTTGAAGATGCCCAGGGCCGGCATGCCGAAGGCATAAATGCGGAAGTAGAGCACCGCGCCGTCAATCAGATCCTCCTTGGTGCCCAGCAGCTCCAGCATCCCTTTGGCCAGCACAAAGCACAGCACGCAGATGACGGCCCCCGCGGCGGTACATAAAATGAGGGCGGTGTGAACGCTCTCGCTCAGCTCCCGCTCCCGCTTGGCCCCCAGAAACTGCGCGGCCTTTACGTTTACACCGCAGCCCAGGCCGATGAGCAGCCCGGTGAAGAGGGTGACAAGGGTGGTGGTGGAGCCGACGGAGCCCAGGGCCTGGGGACTTGAGTACTTCCCCACCACTGCCACGTCCGCCATGTTGAACAGCACCTGCAGCACCTGGGAGGCCATCAGCGGCAGGCTGATGAACAAAATCCCCTTCCAGAGGGAGCCCTCCACCATGTCAATGGCTGCGGAGCGGTGCCTTGTATGAAATTGAGCCTTCTTTTCCATCCTGCTAACCTCGTAAAAACTCAAAAACTCGATTTTGCACTCGGACACCTATCTTGGCACAAACAGCGGGCAAAGTCAACACCATTTTCACCCCCGCCGGCACCATTTTCACCCCACCGGGCAAAAACATGCGCCCCTCCCGCGGCAAAGGCGCAGGGGGAGCGCATGCTATGGAAATCCGCGGCGCTTACAGTCCCGCATGGGTGACGATTGCATCCAGCAGCTGCTGCCGGCCGTCCCCCTTTTCGGCGGAAAAGGGCAGCAGCACGGTCTCGTCCGAAAGGCCCAGGGTGGTGCGGATGAGGGCGAGGTTGCCCTCCACCTCGCTTTTCTTCAGCTTATCGAGCTTGTTTGCCACCACCAGGAAGGGCTTCCCGGCATTTTTGAAGAACTCCGCCATCACGCAGTCGTCCGTCGTTGGCTTGTGGCGGGCATCCACGATGAGCACGCCGAAGGTCATAAGCTTGGTGTCGGCAAACCATGCCTCGATGAGGCGGCCCCAGCGCTCTTTCTCCTTCTGGGACACCTTGGCGTAGCCGTAGCCCGGCAGGTCCACCAGGTAGAGCTTGCCGTCAATGAGAAAATAGTTGATGTGGACGGTTTTCCCCGGCGCCGCGCCCACCCGGGCGAAGTTTTTCCGGTTGAGAAGCCGGTTGATGACCGATGACTTGCCCACGTTGGACCGGCCGGCAAAGACGATCTGAGGCAGCCGGTCCCGGGGGAAGTCCGCGCTTTTCGCCGCCGAGCGGACAAATTCCGCCTGATTGACGTTGAGTCTCATCGACCGCCCTCCGCTCCGGCGCAGCACAGTGCCTTGGGCTCCTGGGCCGGCAGAATGGCACGGTCGATCACCGCGTCAGCCTGCTCCACCGGCACAAAGTGCAGCGATGCGCGCACGGTCTGGTCAATGTCGTCCAGGTCCTTCACGTTGTCCGCGGGCAGAATCACGGTGCCCACGCCGTGGCGCAGGGCTGCCATGGTCTTTTCCTTGAGCCCGCCGATGGCCAGCACCCGGCCCCGCAGGGTGATCTCGCCGGTCATGGCCACGTCCTGCCGCACCGGCCGGCCCGTCAGGGCGGACACCATGGCCGTTGCGATGGCGATGCCGGCGGAGGGCCCGTCCTTGGGAACGGCCCCCTCGGGGAAGTGGACGTGGATGTCCTTATCCTTATAAAAAGTAGGCTCGATTCCCAGGGCCTCGCTGCGGCTGCGGATGTAGGAGAGCGCCGCATGGGCGGACTCCTTCATTACGTCGCCCAGGTTACCCGTCAGCTCGATCTTTCCGGAGCCGGGCACCACGTTTGCCTCTACCTCCAAGATCTCGCCGCCCACCGACGTCCAGGCAAGGCCGTTCACCACGCCCACCATGGCCTTTTCCGCAAGCTTCTCCTGGGGATAGCGGCACACGCCCAGGTATGCCTTCAGGTTTTTTTCTGTAATGGTAATTTGCTTTACATCACCTTCTACTACTTCCATTGCGGCCTTTCGGCACAGGGCGCCCAGCTCGCGCTCCAGCTGGCGCACGCCCGATTCCCGGGTGTAGGCGGCGATGACGGCGTGCAGCGCCTTGGCAGTCACCCGCACCTGGCCCTTTGCAAGGCCGTGGCGCTCCAGCTGCCGGGGCAGCAGGTACCGGCGGGCAATCTGATACTTTTCCTCATCGGTATAGCTGGTCAGCTCGATGATCTCCATCCGGTCAAGAAGCGCCCGGGGGATGGTCTGGGTGGTGTTGGCGGTGGTGATGAACATCACGTCGGACAAGTCGAAGGGCAGCTCCAGAAAGTGGTCCCGGAAGGTGGCGTTCTGCTCGCTGTCCAGCACCTCCAGCAGCGCGGAGGCCGGGTCCCCCCGGCTGTCCGTGCCCACCTTGTCGATCTCGTCGAGAAGCAACAGCGGGTTTGCGGTGCCGGCCTGACGGATGGCGGTGATGATGCGCCCGGGCATGGCCCCCACATAGGTCTTGCGGTGGCCGCGGATCTCCGCCTCGTCATGGACGCCGCCCAGGGAGATGCGGCCCATCTTCCGATTGAGCGCCCGGGCAACCGACGCCGCGATGGACGTCTTGCCCACGCCGGGCGGGCCCACCAGGCACAGGATCTGCCCCTTGAGCTCGGGCGAGAGCTGTTTGACGGCGATGTATTCCAGAATGCGCTCCTTCACCTTTTCAAGGCCGAAGTGGTCCGCATCCAGCACCTTCCGGGCGGCGGCCACATTGGCCCGCTCCCTGGTCTTTTCAAGCCACGGCAGCTCCAGGCAGATGTCCAGATAATTGCGCTCCACCGCCGCCTCCGCGGAGCCGAAGGGCTGCTTTTCAAGGCGGGAGACCTCTTTTTCCAGCTTGGCGCGCACGGCGCCGGGGAGCTTTGCCTTGGCGATGCGCGCGCGGTACTCGGATATTTCGTCGTCGCCCTCACCCTCGCCAAGCTCCCTGCGGATAACTTTGAGCTGCTCCCGCAGAAAATATTCCTTCTGGTTTGCGGCCACCTGCTCCCGGATTTTGGCCTCCAGGTCGCCCTCCACCTCCAGGATATCCACCTCACGGGTGAGGATGCGCACCAGCTTTTCAAGCCGCCGGCCGGGGATAAGCTCCTCCAGAATGGCCTGCTTGTCCTCGTGGCGCATGGGGATGTTCTGGGCAATATAGTCGGCCAGATAGCCCGGGTCGTCGCTGGAGATCGCCTTGAGATAGGTCTCCGAGGTCACCCGGTCGGAGAGCTGCATATACTTTTCCAGCAGCGAATACGCCTGGCGGACGTAGGCCTCCATCTTTGGGGACGTCCTGCGGCCCTGGCCCTCGGCGGCGGAAATGGTCTCCACCTGGGCCAGCAGGTACGGCTCCTTGGCGCACAGGCGCAGCATTTTTCCACGGGATGAGCCCTCCACCATCACCCGGACGTTGTTGTCCGGCAGGCGCAGAATCTGCTTGACCGCCGCGATGGTGCCGATAGCCCACAAATCGTCCTCCCCGGGGGCCTCCAAGCTCAGGTCCTTCTGGGCCACCAGGAAGATTGGCTGGCTGCTGCCCATGGCCTCGTTGACTGCCTTGATGGAGGCCTCCCGCACCACATCAAAATGGACCAGCATATGGGGGAAAATATTGATCCCCCGCAGTGCCAGGGCCGGCATTTCCACGCCCTGGTCCGGTACGAATGCAGACAAAACACTTACCTCCTTGATTCAAAAGCAGGGGGACAGCATCTGCCGCCCCCCTGCCCGTTCACTCGTCATTACGATGCGCTCCCCTTGGGGCTGCGCTTTCCGCCCCGCTCTGCCCGAAGGGACGCCGCACCCAGGCGCGGCCGGGCCGGACGGTTCTCTTCCCGGGTAATCTCCGGCGGCTGGGCGCCCCGCACAGCATCCTCGGTGATGACCACCTTGGCAATGCTCTGGTCAGAGGGCACCTCGTACATCACGGGGATCATGACCTCTTCCAGCACGGCCCGCAGGCCCCGGGCGCCAATCTGGCGCTCCAGCGCCTTGTCCGCCGCCGCCCGCAGTGCGCCGCTTTCAAATTCCAGGTCCACCCCGTCGTACTCCATCAGCTTTTTGTACTGCTTGACCAGGGCGTTCTTCGGCTCGGTGAGAATCCGCACCAGCTGCTCCCGGTCCAGCGCCTTGAGGGCGGTGATCACCGGCAGTCGGCCCACCAGCTCCGGAATGATGCCGAATTTCAGAAGGTCGTGGGGCTGTACCTCCTTGAAGATATCGGTCTCCCGGTCGCTCTCCTTGCTGCGCAGCTCTGCGCCGAAGCCCACGCTCTTCCGATCCAGACGCTGCTCGATGATCTTCTCCAGACCGTCGAAGGCACCGCCGCAGATGAAGAGGATGTTCTTGGTGTTGATCTGGATAAATTCCTGCTGGGGGTGCTTGCGCCCGCCCTGGGGCGGCACGTTGGCCACCGTCCCCTCCAGGATTTTCAGCAGGGCCTGCTGTACGCCCTCGCCGGACACGTCCCGGGTGATGGAGGTGTTCTCGCTCTTCCGGGCGATCTTGTCGATCTCATCCACATAGATGATGCCGCGCTCGGCAAGCTCTACGTCATAGTCGGCAGCCTGCACCAGCCGCAGCAGGATATTCTCCACGTCGTCGCCCACATAGCCCGCCTCGGTGAGGGTCGTGGCGTCGGCAATGGCAAAGGGCACCTTCAGAATGCGGGCCAGCGTCTGGGCAAAGAGAGTCTTGCCGCTGCCGGTTGGGCCCACCAAAAGGATGTTGCTCTTCTGCAGCTCCACATTGTCCCCGCCGCCGTAATAAATGCGCTTGTAGTGGTTATATACCGCCACAGACAAGGACACCTTGGCATCCTCCTGCCCGATAATATACTCGTCGAGCACCGCGCGGATCTCCTGGGGTGTGGGGATCACGTCGGGCATGTCACCGGCGGGGCGGTCCTCGTCATAGTCCTCGCCCAAAATCTGCATGCACAGGTGTACGCACTCGTTGCAGATATAAGCCCCCGGGCCGGCAATGATGCGCTCTACCTGCTCCTGATGCTTGCCGCAGAAGGAGCAGCGAACTGATTTCTGGTCGTCTCTACCCATATAAAAACGTCCTTTCCGCCGCCGCAGCCCCGGGAAATACGGGCCGCGGCATTTCTAAAAGGCAAATGCGGCATACCGGCATAGTGCAGGAAAGAGCGGAGACGATGATGTCCCCGCTCTTGTCGCTTACCGGGTGTAAATGACGCGGTCAATGAGGCCGTACTCCTTGGCCTCCTCCGCAGTCATGAAATTGTCGCGCTCACAGTCCGCTGTGACCTGCTCCACCGACTTGCCGGTGTTGTCCGCCAGGATGGTGTTCATCCGCTTCTTGATGGTCTCCAGCCGCTTGAGGTGGATGGCCATGTCGGTGATCTGCCCCTGGGTGCCGGCCGACGGCTGATGGATCATGATCTCCGCGTTGGGCAGCGCGATCCGCTTGCCCTTGGTGCCGGCAGCCAGGAGGAACGCCCCCATGGATGCCGCCATACCCACGCAGATGGTGGACACATCGCACTTGATATACTGCATGGTGTCATAAATGGCCATACCGTCTGTCACAGAGCCGCCGGGGCTGTTGATATAAAACTGAATATCCTTATCCGGGTCCATAGACTCCAGATGGAGCATCTGGGCCACCACCAGGGAGGCCGTGGTGGCGTTGACCTCTTCGCTGAGGAAAATGATCCGGTCGTTGAGCAGCCGTGAGAAGATGTCGTAGGAGCGCTCCCCCCGGCTGGTCTGTTCAATTACATACGGGACTAAACTCATGGAAATTCCTCCTTCCCGCCCGGGCACCCGTGCTACCTGCACAGTATACCCGCGGAATGCGCCAGATTATTCCTTATTCTTTGGCCTCGCCGGCCTCTTCGCTCTTCTCGGGCTCCTCGGCCTTGTCGGCGGCCTTCTTGGTGCTCTTGCGGGTACCGGCCTTGCTGACCTTGGCGGAGGACACGATCAGCTCCACAGCCTTCTTGTTGAGCATGCCCTTGCGGATCTCGTCGAGGGGGGCCACCTTGCGCACGGCCTCGGCCTCCATGCTGTTCTCTTCGGCCAGGCGGTTGATCTCGGCGTCCAGCTCCTCCTCGCTCACCTCAAGGCCCTCGGCCTTGATCACGGCATCCAGGGCCAGGTCGGTGCGCACCCGGCGCTCGGCCTGCTCCTTGGCCTGGGCACGCACATCATCCACAGACATGTTGAGCATCTTCAGATAGTCCTCAAACTTGATGCCCTGGCTCTGGATGCGCATGGCGTACTCCTCTACCAGGCGGTCGGTCTGATAGTCGATCATATCCTGGGGGATCTCGGCCTCCATGCCGTCGGCGAGCTTCTCGATGAGGGCGTTCTCAAACTCCCGGTCGGCCTGCTCCTGCCGGCGTGCGGCAAGCTTCTCGCCCAGGTCCTTCTTGAAGTCGGCCAGCGTCTCAAACTCGGACACGTCCTTGGCGAACTCGTCGTCCACGGTGGGCACCTGGCGCTCCTTCACCTCGTGGACCTTCACCTCGAACACGACGGCGGCGCCGGCAAGCTCGGGGGTATACTCCTCGGGGAAGGTGATATCCAAAGCCTTCTCGTCGCCGGCCTTGGCGCCCACGAGCTGCTCCTCAAAGCCGGGCACAAAGGCGCCGGAGCCCAGCTCCAGGCTGTAATTCTCGGCGGTGCCGCCCTCGAAGGGCACGCCGTCCTTCAGGCCCTTGAAGTCGATGACCACGGTGTCGCCGTTGGCGGCGGGGCGCTCCACGGTCACAAGGCGGGTGGCGCGGTTGATGTAGGGCTTGAGCTCCTGCTCGATATCCTCGTCGGTGACCTTGACCTCGCTTTTGGGGGCGGTCATGCCCTTGTACTTTTTCAGCTTGACCTCGGGGGCCACGGTGACAACGGCCTTAAAGGTAAAGCCCTCCTTGCCCACCTCCTGCACCTCCAGCTTGGGGTAGGCCACGGGCTCAATGCCGGCCTCCTTCAGGGCGGCGGCGTAAGCATCGGGATAGGCCTCTTCAATGGCGTCCTCATAGAATACCTGAGGGCCGTACATCGCCTCGATCATCTTGCGGGGGGCCTTGCCCTTGCGGAAGCCGGGCAGAGCGATGTTCTTTCTCTGCTTCGCGTAGGCCTTGTTGAGCGCGGCCTCAAACTCAGCGGCTTCGACCTCGATGACCAGCTCGACGGTGCTGTTTTCTTTCTTCTCGGTACTCTTGATGTTCATGTTGTGAATTCCTCCGTGCAGGCGGCCCAAATACAGCACGCCCATAATTGATCGTAAATCCAGGTTATTGTATCAGATATTGCAAAAGATTTCCACTGTTTTTTCACTTAATCCATGATTTTTTTGGGACGGAAACCGATGTAATCCGCAGCCACAAGAAAATAGTCCACGCTGCCGTACCGCCCCTCCCGGGCCAGGCGGTGGCTGGCCCCGTGCAGGTGGCCGTAATAGCACGCGCGCACCTCATACCGCTCCAGCAGGTCCAGGATCTCCTGGCAGAGGTAGCCCTGGTACAGGGGCGGGTAGTGCAGGAAGCACAGCTTATCCCCCTCCCCCGCTGCCTTGAGGGACGCCTCCAGCCGGATCAGCTCCCGCCGGAACACCTTCTCGGAATGGGGCGCAGCGTTTTCCTCGAAAAACCATCCCCGGGTGCCGCACAGGGCTGTCTGGCCGTACCGGGCGCAGGTATTGTGCAGGATATGGAGCCTGGTAAAGCCGTTGGCAGCAAAAAAGGCGTTCATCTTGGCCGCGGTGTTCCACCAGTAGTCGTGGTTGCCCTTGACAAGCCACTTCTCGCCGGGCAGGGCGTTGAGAAAGGCAAAGTCCGGCGCTGCCTCCTCCAGAGACATGCCCCAGGACAGATCGCCGCACAGCACCACCGTATCTTCCTCGGAAACGTCCGCAAAGCCCTCGCGCAGCTTGTCAACATAGCCCTTCCACGCGCCGCCGAACACGTCCATGGGCTTGCTGCCGCCCAGCGAAAGGTGGGTATCTCCTATGGCGTACAGGGCCATTTCCTCACCTCACTTGAGCATTTCCAGAACGCGCGCTTCCATCTGCTCCTTCTCCGTCACGCCGGTAAAGCGCACCGCCTTGCCGGCAAGGCCCGTCAGAGGCAGCGGAGCCTCCACCCCGGTCAGGGCGGCAAGCTGGCCGATGGCGGCCACGCCCTCCTGGACCTGCGCCACGCCCAGGGCGGGCAGGACGCTGGCGCAGAACTTGTAGGGGCTGGCGGTGGACACCACCAGGGTGGGCGTATCGTCCAGGCGGGTCTGCTCACGCACATCGAAGGCCACTGCCGTGTGGGGGTCGATGAGATAGCGGTGCTCCTGCCAGAGTCGGCCGATCACCCGGGCGGTCTGCGCGTCGTCGCAGCAGCCGCAGGCAAACGCCTCGGAGAGCTTCCCAAAGATCCCGGCGCTCACCTCATACCGGCCGGTTTCGCCCAGGGCCTTCATATAGCCGCGCACCTGCTCGTCGCTGCCGGACAGCTCCAGCAGCAGCCGCTCCAGATTGCTGGAGATGAGGATGTCCATAGACGGGGACGAGGTGTGGTAGAAAGCGCGGTTGCGGTCGTAAACGCCGGTGCGGATAAAGTCGGTGAGGACGTTATTGCTGTTGGAGGCGCAGATAAGCCGCCGGATGGGAAGGCCCATCTTTCTGGCGTAATAGCCGGCCAGAATGTTGCCGAAGTTGCCGGTGGGCACGCACACGTCGATCTCCCGCCCCTCCCGGATGGCGCCGGAGGCCATCATGTCGCAGTAGGCGGAGATGTAGTAGACCACCTGGGGCAGCACCCGGCCCCAGTTGATGGAGTTGGCGGAAGAGAGGAAATAGCCCCGCTTGGCAAGCTCCCCGGCCAGAGACCGGTCGGAGAAGATGCGCTTGACGCCGGTCTGGGCGTCGTCAAAGTTGCCGATGACGGAGCACACCCCCACGTTGGCCCCCTCCTGGGTGACCATCTGCAGCTCCTGCACCTGAGACACGCCGTCCTTGGGGTAGAACACCAGGATGCGGGTGGACGGCACGTCCCGGAAGCCCTCCAGGGCGGCCTTGCCGGTGTCGCCGGAGGTGGCCACCAGAATGCATACCGTCTTGTCCTCGTCCGTCTTTTTCAGCGACGCGGTGAGCAGGTGGGGCAGCATCTGCAATGCCATATCCTTGAAAGCGCAGGTGGGGCCGTGCCACAGCTCCAGGCAGTAGGTGTGCGCGTCCACCTGATGGACCGGCGCGACGTCGGGGCTGGAGAATTTCCCGCCGCCGTAAGCCGCATGGGCGTAGGCGAGCAGCTCTTCCTCGGAGAAGTCGTCCAGGAAGCGCTTCATGATGTCCGCCGCGCGCTGCTCGTAGGTCATAGCGGACAGCCGGGCAAGGTCGCCCGGGGCAAGGCGCGGGAAGCGCTCCGGGGTCATCAGGCCGCCGTCGGGGGCAAGGCCGCCGGCAATGGCCTGGGCCGCGCTCATATGCAGGTTTTTGTCTCTTGTACTGATGTAGTTCACAGCTGATCCACCACTCTCATGAGGTTATTGTAAAAAAGATCCTCTAAAAGGCTCTCTTTATAATTGCGCCGCGCAAGGGCCTCCCACAGCGCCGGCCAGCGGGCGCTGTCCGGAATGCCGTCAACGGGGCCGCAGCCGTCCAGATCGCCGCCCAGGGCCACGGTGTGCTCGCCGCCCAGGGCCAGGAAGTGCTCCACATGGGCCACAAGGCCGTCCACGTCCTCCCCCAGGCCCACAAACTCCCGGCAGAGATTAAGCCCGACAATCCCCTGACGTTTTATTATGGCAGTAAACTGCGCATCCGTCAAGTTCCTTGTGTTGGGGCACACCGCACGGGAGTTGGAGTGACTTGCAATCACCGGCATCTGGGACACCTCCACCACATCCCAGAAGCCCGGGTCGGACAGATGGGACACGTCCGGCAGCATTCCAAGGCGTCCCATCTCTTCTACAAAGACCCGGCCATCGGGGCTCAATCCCCGTTCCGGCTCCTCACAGTGGCTGCCGGAGAGGATATTGGCGTTGTTCCAGGTGATGTTCACCGCCCGCACCCCGGCATCATAGGCCGCGCGCAGCGTCTCGATGCTGCACCCCAGGCTGTGGGCCCCCTCCACCGACACCAGGGCGGCCACCCGGCCCTCCCGGTTGGCCCGGCGGATCTCCGCCCCGCTGCGGCACAGCGCAATCCGATCCGGATACTCCGATACCGCCCGGAGCAGAATGTCAAGCTCCTCCCGGCAGATCCGCTCGCTGCCCTTGGCCGGGTCCATGCTGTCCAGTGCAAAGAGGGCGAACACCTGGCAGCAGCGTCCGTACTCCCCCAGGCGGTCAAGGTCCACCGCGCCGCCGTTGGAGATGAGGCTCTCCCCCGTCTCCCAGCAGCGCATGAGCGTATCGCAGTGGGCGTCAAAAAGGCATGATGCATTCATGATAATCCCCCTATGTTCCCGCGCGTCAGAACGCGTTGGGGTAATAGTGTATCTCCGGCGCGCGGGTGGCAAGGCCCTCCGGGGCGTAGACCTCCGCCACATCAAACCGGGGCTGAAGATCGGTGGGATGGGAGAGCAGATAATACTCCGCCGTCAGGCGCAGCCGCCGCTGTTTTTCCGCCGTGACAAAGGCCCGCGCCGGGGCAAAGGCGCCGCTGCGGCGCAGCTTTACCTCCACAAAGGCAAGATACCGCCCGTCCTGGGCGATCACATCCAGCTCGCCGAAGCGGCAGCGGTAGTTCATGTGCAGCACCTGCCAGCCCTGCCGCCGCAGGTCGCCGGCCACAAGGCCCTCTCCCCAGCGGCCCAGCAGCCGGGCGTCTCCCCCGCCGCTCACAGCTTTTTCAGAAAGCTGCGCCGATGGATGGGGCACGGCCCATACTGGCGCAGCCGCTCATAGTGGAGCCGGGTGGGATAGCCCTTGTGGGCCTCAAAGCCGTACTCGGGGTAAAGCCGGGCCATCTCCTCCATATACCGGTCCCGGGCCACCTTGGCAAGGATGGACGCTGCCGCGATGCTGGCCGAGCGGGCGTCCCCGCCGATCACCGCGGCATGGGGCCCCTCGATGGCGCAGAGGCTGCCGTGGTCCCGGTTGCCGTCCACCAGCAGAAAGTCCCGCCCGGGCGAGAGGGCGTCCGCCGCCAGGGTCATGGCCTTGATGCGGCTATTCAAGATGTCGATGCGGTCGATCTCCTCGGGCTCAACATAGGCTATGGCCCAGGCCACCGCCGCCTCCCGGATGCGGTCGAAAAGCACATCCCGGCGCTTTGGCGTGACCTTTTTTGAGTCATTGAGGTAAGGAAGCTCCAGCCCGAAGGGCAGAATCACCGCCGCGGCGTACACCCGCCCGGCCAACGGGCCGGCCCCGGCCTCATCTGTCCCGGCAATGGCCGTATAGCCGCGCTCCCGGCGCAGGCTCTCTTCCAGCTCCCACATGGGAAGGTCTCCTTTCCAAGGCCGGTTATGGCCGAATGTCTTCCGGCAGCTCCAGTGTAAAGCGTCCAAGCTTGCCGGAGCGGAACTCATCGAGCACCACCCGGGCCATCCGCTCGGTGTCCGCCTCACCCCCGGAGACGAGCATGCCCCGCCGGCGGGCCCCCTGCTCCAGCAGCTGCCAGCCCGGCGTCTCCGGCGGCAGGGCGAGCTTGTAGCGCTCCTGCAAATTCTGGGGATAGCGCTCATTCAAAAGGCCCAGCAGGCTCCCCGCCAGGGCCTCCACATCCATCACGTCGTCCCGCACGGCGCCGGTGTAGGCAAGATGCAGCCCGGTGGTCTCGTCCTCAAACTTGGGCCAGAGGATGCCGGGGGTGTCCAGCAGCTCCAGGCCGCTGTCCACCGTCACCCACTGCCTGCCCCGGGTGACCCCCGGGCGGTCGGCGGCCTTGGCGGATTTGCGCCGGGCCACCTGGTTGATAAGGGTGGATTTGCCCACGTTGGGGATGCCCACCACCATGATGCGCACCGGCCGGCCCACCTGGCCCCTGGCGCGCCACTGGGCGATCTTCTCGCTGAGCGCCTCCCGCACTGCGCCGGCAAACTGGCGGGTTCCCCGGCCGGTCTTGGCCTCGGTCTCCAAAACGGCGCAGCCGCTGCCCCGGAACCACTCCCGCCAGCGCGCCGTGGCGGCGGCGTCCGCCTGATCGGCCCGGTTGAGCACCAGCAGCCGGGGCTTTCCCCCCACCAGGGCATCAATATCCGGGTTGCGGCTTGAAATGGGAATGCGGGCGTCCACCACCTCGGCCACAATGTCCACAAGCTTGATGTCCTCCGCCATCTGGCGGCGGGTCTTTGTCATATGGCCGGGGTACCATTGGATATTCACCGGTCATGCTCCTTTCCGCTGCCGGGGGCATTCCCCCGGGAATGACAAAAAAGGAGCGGGGTCGCCGCTCCTTTTCAGTCCATACAGTTTTTACAGGCTCTCCTTGACCTTGGCGGCCTTGCCGACGCGGTCGCGCAGATAGTACAGCTTGGCGCGGCGCACCTTGCCCCGGCGGACGACCTCGATCTTCTCCACGGTGGGAGCATGCAGGGGGAACACCTTCTCAACGCCCACACCGTAGGACACGCGGCGAACGGTGACGCTCTCCTCGATGCCGCCGTGCTTCTTGGCGATGACGGTGCCCTCGAACACCTGGATACGCTCGCGGCTGCCTTCCTTGACGCGGATGTGGACACGCACGGTGTCACCCACGCTGCAGGCAGGAGCCTCGTCCTTCATATACTTGCTGCTAAACTGCTGCATCAGATCCATACTGATCTCCTCCTAATGATAGGCGTTCGTGACTCCGTTTGCAACGTGCAGAGGACCGCCCTTTTTTAGACTTAGGTATGTTACCACATTCCGGTCATAAATGCAAGCAGTTTTTTCCCTTTTCCCGCCGAAAAATGGCATTTCGGAGCAGCCATGCCGCCATAATCAGCAAAAAGAAGTTGGCATAGCGCACCGCGGCCGCCGTTCCCAGCCCGGCGAGCACCCCGATGACCACGCCGGAGGACACCGCAAGGCACCGCTCCGCCCCGTCTGCGCCGAGCAGGGCCCCCGCGGCGCACCACAGCACCCGCCCGCCGTCCAGCGGCAGGACGGGCAGCAGATTGAAAAGCCCCAGGCCCAGGCTTGCCCAGGCGGGCAGCAGCGCCCCATGCGCCGCGGCGGCAGCGCCGCACAGCAGGTTTACCGCCGGCCCAGCCAGGGCGGCGATCAGCTCTCCGGTGTAGGACACCCCGCCGGGGTACTCCATGCGCAGCTGTGCCCCCAGGAAGGACAGCTCCACCGCCCCCAGCCTTCCGCCCAGCGCCCGGGCAGCCAGGTAGTGCCCCAGCTCGTGGAGCAGGCAGGCCGCCGCAGCCCAGCCCAGCAGCCCCACCCCTTCATCCAGATAAAAAAGGCCGGCCATCAGCAGCAGAAAGCCCGGCTCAACACGCAGGCGCTTCACCTTTACAGCTCCAGATAATAGGCCGGGTTGAGCCGCACGCCGTCCTTCTCGATGGAGAAGTGAAGATGGGGGCCGGTGGCGTTGCCCGTGTCTCCGGACTTGGCGATGACCTGGCCGCATTTCACCTCGTCCCCCTTGCTCACCAGCAGCTTGCTGCAATGGGCGTAAAAGGTGGACACCCCGTTTGCGTGATCCACCTTCACATATAGCCCGAAAATGCTGTTCTCCCCCACATAGCGCACCGTGCCGTCCGCATAGGCCAGCACATCTGTCCCTTTGTCAACGCCGATGTCCAGCGCGGTGTGGAAGCTGTACGCCCCGCTGACCGGGTGATCCCGGAAGCCGAAGGGGGATGTGACCTTGCCCGACACCGGCACAGCCACCCGGGCAAGGCCCAGCTCGTAAAACTCCAGGCTCACGTTCTTCGGCAGCGCCTCCCCTGCCTCGTTATGGGTCTGGGCCACCGCCGTCACCACGGCGGGCTCCGGGGAAACGGGCGGGGCCGACGATGTCGGCCCCGGCTGCGTGTCCTCTTCGTTTTCGGTTCCCTGCCGGGGCCAGTCGGGCCGCGTCATGCGCGAGGCATAGTCCGGCAGCTTCGGCAGCGTCTCATCCATCGGGCCGTCCCCGCCCGGCCGCGCTGCGTCCCTTTCATTTCCCCGCGTCCGCCCCATGGCCCGGTCCCAGAAGGCCTGAGCGGCAGTCTGAAAGCTCTCCCCTTTAGAAATGGCGGCACGGAAGGCCGTCACCGCCCCCGAAAAGTCGGAGTTTGCCCGCAGGGTCTCCCCCAGCGCCCCGGCCTGAGCGGGAAACAGCCCCCGGGCGCCGAATACCAGCAAAAAGAGCAGAAGGCTTGCAGCCAGCTGCGCCAGGCAGCGGCTCTGCGTCCCCGCCCCCCCGGACTTCCGCCTTCCGGCGCTGCGCCTGCCTCTGCCCTCCACACGCCGCCTGTATGTCGCGCTCATCCCGCCGCCCCCTTGTCCGCCGTCATGATGGGATAACTTTATGCGGCGTGCCGGCGGAATATGCCGCCGCGGCGGCGGGCCCCGGCGCAAAAAAGGCCGCCCGACCTATTCCGCGGTCAGGCGGCCCGGCTTTTATGCGCTTTCCTGCGCTCAGTGGCGGAACAAAGAAAAGCCCTTCTTCTCATAGGGCTCCGTCTTTACGTCCAGCAGGGTGTAGCCGGTGTCGGCAATCACCTTTTTCAGCCTCTCGCCGTCCAGCGGCTCCCTGGAGATAATCTCTGTCTCCCCCTTTCCGCGAGAGGAGCTGACCTTCTCCACCGCGAATTCCCGGCGGATGGCGTCGTTGATATGGGCCTCGCACATTCCGCAGGCCATGCCGTCTATCTTCAGCACTGTTTTCATCATATGACTCATTCCTTTTCTCTCAGATATCCCGGCGAACCCGCCATGTGCTCTGCCGGCGCAGTTAGCCTACGCTAATCACACGGCGATGATACCCTCATCCCTGCCCTGTGTCAACCCCTCATTTTCTCTTCTTGACTTTTAACTGCTAAAGCGTTAAAATCATAACCAACTGGCCGGGCGGTCGGAGTCAAACGCCGCGGCCCGTGAAACGCCGTGGAAGTGCAGACCGCCTTCTGCGGTTTTTCATGCAAGATCAATGAGGATAGGTTGCGTGAGACAATGAAGCAGAAGAAAAACACAAAAAGCTTTGCAAGCCGCTGGGGCTTTATCCTGGCCTCGGTGGGCTCCGCCGTTGGCATGGCCAACGTCTGGGGCTTTCCCAACAAGCTGGGCAGCAACGGCGGCGGCGCCTTTCTGCTGATCTACCTGCTGTTCGTCGTCATTTTCAGCTATGTGGGCCTGCCTGCCGAATTCGCCATGGGCCGCCGGGCTGGCACCGGCACCCTGGGCACCTACAAGGCCGCCTGGGCCACCCGGGGCAAAAAGGCCGGCAAGGCGGGCAGCGTGCTGGGGTGGCTGCCGCTGGCGGGGTCGCTGTGCATCGCCATCGGCTACGCCGTGATTGTGACCTACATCCTCAAGGCGCTGGTGAGCTCCCTGTTCGGCACGCTCATGACCTCTGACGCCGGGGCGTGGTTCTCCGCCTTCTCCTCCACGTCCTTCTCCGTGGTTCCCTACCACATCGTGGTGGTGGCGGGCACCCTGCTGACCCTTTTCCTCGGCGCCCACAGCATTGAAAAGACCAACAAGGTCATGATGCCCCTCTTTTTCCTGATTTTCCTTGTGCTGGCGGTGCGGGTGGCCTTCCTGCCCGGCGCGGCGGAGGGCTATCGCTTCATGTTCACCCCCCGCTGGGAGGCGCTGCTCGACCCCATGATCTGGATCTGGGCCATGGGCCAGGCCTTCTTCTCCCTGTCCGTCACCGGCAGCGGCATGATCGTGTACGGCGCCTATCTCTCCCCGGAGGAGGACGTGGTAAGCGTCTCCCAGTATACTGCCCTTTTTGACACCATCGCCGCCGTGGTGGCCGCCCTGGTCATCATCCCCGCCTGCTTCTCCTATGGGCTGGACGTAGGAGCCGGCCCCAGCCTGCTCTTTGTCACCCTGCCCACCATCCTTCAGGACATCCCCCTTGGCCGGCTTTTCGCCGTTATCCTCTATGTGGCCATGATCTTCGCCGGCGTCAGCTCCTTGCAGAACATGTTCGAGGCGGTGGCCGAGTCTCTGCTCCATCGCTTTCCGAAGCTCAGCCGGGCGGCGGTGCTGATGATTTTGTGCGTGCTGTGCCTGGGCGCGGGGCTGGGCATGGAGGCCATTTCCCAGTGGGGCCCCTGGATGGACCTTGTCTCCATTTATATTATCCCCATCGGTGCCACCCTGGGGGCCATCTCCTGGTTCTATGTCATGAAAAAGGACGAGCTGCTTGCCGCCGTCAACCTGGGCAGCGCGCGGCAGCATGGCCGGCTGTGGTACAGCGTGGGGCGCTATGTGTATGTTCCCCTGGCGCTCATTCTGTGCTGCGTGGCGCTGTTCCTGCATGTGGCCTTTTGATTCAGCCCTCCGAAACTGAAAGGCCCCGCCGGACTTCGGTCCGGCGGGGCCTTTTATCATCAGATGTTCTCGCTGCGGTTCATCAATTCAGGAATCTCGGATCTGGTCATACCTCGAATCGGCCAGGGCCGTCAGATAGGCAGCATAGGCCGCCTCCAGCGAGGAATACTCCTTGCCGCGATCCAATACCTCCCGGTACTGTTTCTGGCTTGTGAGGCGTTCCGAAACCGCAACATATTCTTTCCCGCCGATCACGCGCCGGCCGGTCGTGGTCTCGGAAACATAATATTTTCCATCACCAGTTTGAATTATGACAGGGATCTGCTTCCCGGCTTTTACATTATTTGTATTGAGAGAGGTCCAGAAAAGGTACCGATTTGCCTCCTTCTTATCCCGTCCGTCCCCCAGGAATGCCCATGTACAGTCCGGCTGCTGCAGAAGGCTGTTATCCAGCTTTCCAATCTCGTCCAGAATGCTCGGAATAAAACTCGAATCCGTACACCGGGAGTCAAACTCGAAATTGCTGTTCTTCTTGATTTCCCCGTTCTTCCAGAAATCCGTATTGTAGAGCAGAGAGAAAAAACCGGTTTCATTTGTATTGAACGGATAATCCGGACCGGAAGGGGCTGCTTCTCCGCTCCATGTGAGCACTACGCCGCACTCCTCACTGTAGGTAACCACGCAGCTTCCGCCAGGCGCCGCAGTCCCCTTCCAGTTATCCGTATTGCCCTGATTCTTATAATGAATAATACCGCCGATATTGACAGGGTCTACCGACTGCCAGTCAGCGCGCTTCTGCTTCAGCGCAACGGTTACTTCGATTCCGGAATTTCCCAGCATAGCTTCTGCGGAAACCTGCGCATAGGCAGAGCGCACGTTGGCAATATCCGCTGACTCCCGGCTCTTCTCAAGCTGCGCCGCAAACGTCGGAATTGCAATTACAATCAGCGCGGTGATAATTGCGATTACGACCAAGACTTCCAACAATGTAAATCCGTAGCCATTTCGTTTCATAAAATCTCTATCCCCCAATTAAAACGCCATAGGGTGGAGTGAGCCGAGCAAGAAAAACCCAAAAAGAAACACCAGCCGCTTGGCTGGTGTTTCTTTTTGTCATAGGGTGGCACTGTCGATTTTCGAACCCCCAGCCCTTTTTCGGAGCTGTTCTGTTAAAAACTCGACCTCTTTTCGCATTTATTATAGCAGAAGTATGGAGAGTGGTCAAGAAGTAATTTCGGCGGATTTGCTTCTTCTGTCCGTCTGTGTTGCGCCCGTGGCCTATTTACCCGTACCCTTTTTCAACGCATCATCAGCGGTATCTTCCAGTAAATATGTCACGACCTGGTTGAGCTGTGCTGCGTTTTTTGATGTAATGACGGGAACGCCAGTGCGTTCCTCAACTGCCTTTCTGGCAATTCCGGCAGCTTCCCCGCCTTCACGAGCGACCGCTATATTCTCCGAGAAAGTAGAGGGGGCTTTCTGTTTAGAAATCTCGGTTGTCGTTGCCTCTGCCAGCATATTCAGCACCAGCTCCAGTGTGGTCATGTTGTCACGGAGGTTTTCTTTTTTCAAGCCTTTTAGGTTCTTATACTGCCTTGTGGACATCCCCGACCACGCACGGGATATCTCATCAGTGAGGATGGCGTACTCTACGCCCTTTTGGACGCCGCGGGCATCCCACTCGTCCGTCAGTTCCTTGCGGACCTGGATGGCCTGTAGCCGCTGGTTGATCCACTCGCGGGTGTAACCTTTCTTGAGGTAGGTTTCCAGCGCCCGTTCAATGGTCAGCTCTGGGTCAATGGTTTCTTCAATACGCTCCCGGCCAACCTGTGCCAGCCAGAGTTTGAACGGTTCCGCCTTGGGTGACGGGATGGACTGGATGATGCGGAGAAGCTGCTCCGTGTCAGCCACATCGGTCAGCCGTTTCTTGCCATCTGGGGCAGTCATTTTCAACTGTACGATTTTTTCGTACATTTCAACTGCGCCCTCAGCCTTTAGCTTTCTCTTAAGATCACTCCAATAGCGGCGCGGGTTATCTGTGCCACTCAACACCTCACAAACATCGACGATGGAGAAGTACCATTCTTCTTTTTCCTCATCCCACGCTGTACGGATGCGCTTGTCCTCAAATAACTGAATTTTATCGTTCTGTGTCACTCATTTTCACCTCTACGTTGTAGTGCTTTTTTGTTCCCGTTGGATTATTCTCGCTATAGCATCGCGGAGAGAATAACAAGGCCATCGAATTCATGAGTTTTAGGCTCCTGCGCTCAAATCGAACTTTTTATAATTTACAAGAATCGTCATCTTTGTTCAATAGTTTCCTGAGCCCTCTTTATGCCTTTTACAACATTGATCATTACGGTTGCCATATCATACAAGAATGTAATATCAACGATTTTGCCTCTTTGATAGTAGTATCTCCAATCTTCGAAAGCCTCTTTGTTCCGATCTAAATACGCCCAAAATGACTCCTCATTAAAAGCGGCATCACATTGTTTCATTTCGGCAATGACCGCTTCCACAAGGATATCCTTTACAGGATTCCCAACGTGCTCAAGCAACTTTTGCAAATCGTGCCGGCACTTCTTAGCGTCTATCTCGTTGATAAAAGTTTTAAATGACAGCTCTATCGAAAAAGCAAGGTTAACAATAGCCGGAATCAACCGATAAAAGTAATTCTCTGGATCTGAAGCTACATTTTTAATACAAGTAAGGTATTCCCTTGCCCCAACCTCATAGAAGGCCAACGCTTCATTTCCGACTTTCATCATTATTCTATCCATCAATCTTTTCCTCTATAGTTGGATTCTGTGATCCTCCATCAGCTCATCCAGCAAGCCATGACACCCCTCCAGCACATCCCGCCATGTCGCCTCGAAGTCCTCGGTGTACCAAGGGTCTGCCACATTGCCGGGGCGGGAGGTATGGTCCATCAGGAGGGACATCTTGCCTTCGTAGTCGCCGCCGCATATCCGGTACATATCCCGCAGGTTGGCGCTGTCCATGCCGATCAGCAGGTCGTATTCGTCGTAGTCCCGGTTCGTAAGCTGCCGTGCCGTGTGACCGCTGCAGGTGATCCCATGCTCGGCCAACTTGCGCCGCGCAGGAGGATAGACCGGGTTGCCAATCTCCTCCCGGCTGGTCGCCGCGGACTCGATGTGAAATTGGGACTCCAGCCCAGCCTTCTTCACCAAGTCCTTCATGATGTACTCGGCCATCGGGCTGCGGCAGATGTTGCCGTGGCAGATAAACAGGATCTTCTTCATGCTGAACACGCTCCGAAACTTTGTCATTATCTTCAGTATAACAGCAATCAGCCATTTGGTCGAGAGGAATTTCCAGATGAGCAGAACATTCTATCATCCGCAGGAGCTCCGCCTTGGACAAGCCGCCCGCGGCGGCCTGCCGGATATACCAGCCTCTTTCGGCCAAGGTCAGGTCAGCCTCCAGGATGACCACATTCTGCGTCCAGTTCAGTGAGAGGGCCTCCGTCAACAAATCCGATGTGTCACCGTACATTCGGTGAAAGTCCCGCATCCGGCGCAAGTTTCGAGGAGAAAAGCCGATCGCATCTGGGGCCTGCGCGGTGAGGTACTCGGCAGCGGCCACCGCAGCGCCCTTCTCTGGGCGCTCGCAGATGATCTTTCCGATCAGGTGGTACAGTTCCATCTGAGGCAGGCCAGCCGCAACAGCGGCGCCCAAAGCGGCAAACATAGCGCTGTAGTCTGCAGGCTTGCGGATATTCATAGCTCCTCCTTTCCGGCGCTGCGCGCCTTGATCCATGCTCAAAGCAGAGAAAAGCACGGCGTCACCGTGTTTTTCTCTGCTTTGACCCTATTTCAGATGACCTGCACCATCTGCTCCCACAGCAGGATGTGCTTTTCGTCGATGGCTCGGTTGTCGTGGTAATGTCCGAACAGCCAGTAGTGGTATCGTGCTCTGTCGTAAACCTCCTGCAGGAAGTCCGTGAGCCGGTCCGTCTCGTAATGTGGGTCCAGCCTGCGGACGATGCTTGTCGGGGCGCAGTGGGTGATGATGTAGTCCACCGCCCAGCCGACCTTATCGAGGTTATTCCAGGCTTCGGTGTATTCCGCCTCGGAGGGCAACTCCCGTGCCCACCATGAGATGTGGTCGATACGGTATCTCGCCCTCGGATCTCTCTGCAGGATCAAGAGCCTTCGCTCAAAATTCGGGGCGGTCGGTTCCAGAATGCCATCCTCAATGTCATGGCTGCTGGCCCCGCCCATGGTGAAGAAGCTGCAGCCTTCTATCTGGAATATCTGACCGCGCATGAGGTGCAGGATATGAGGGCGGATGCGGTGTACCTTTCCGCCGTGCCATTCCTCCACGGGGTATTGCTCCAGCGCGTCGAAGTTTTCGTGGTTGCCGCAGACGAAGGCCAGCGTAAAGGGCAGGCTCTCCAGCCAGTCCAGTGCCGCGTTGTCCCGGCTGTCCCCGAACCATACGCCGCCGAAGTCTCCCGTGCAGATCATAACGTCCTCTTTTGTCATCTGCGCCTGCTCCGGGAAGTATTCCGGCTTGAACCGCTCAAAATTCCCGTGGCAATCGCCAGTCGCAAAGACCATGCTTTTCCCTCCTTCATTTTGTAATGCTCTGGCGGAGCTCAATGCCGCCCTTTAATGTTACCATGATCTCGTCCTTGGAGAGCACTTTTACCTGCATTACCAGCTGGCGGATGGTGCTCTCATCCCACTCTGTGATTTGAAGCGGACTGGCCTCCAGTACCTGCACGGCGTACTGGATCTTCTGGTCGGACTCTGCGTTCTTTGCGCTTTCTGCAAGGATCTCAGCGCGAGTCTCCTTGAGAGCCGTCTGTTCGTCCAACAACTCCTTGAATTGGCCGCCATAGGCCAGCGGGTCGTCCGCCGCTGTTTCCAGCAGCTTCTCGAACAGTCCCTCCAGTTCACGGAGCCTGCGGTCGATCTCACCGAGGCTCATGGTCCTGCCGGGGAATGGAATGGTCTCCGTCTGCAAGGCTCCCGTGATTTTGCGGACCATGTCGCCTTGGTCTTCCATCACCGATTGGATGGCGGTGAGGATGGCCTGCTGCAGCGGGGCCTCGTCTATGGTCGGGGAGTTATGACAGTACTTCTTGCCGTAGTCCAGTCGGCTGGTGCAGCGCCACACGATGCGCTTCCCTTCGGGGCGGGTCCAGACGCACCGGCGGTACAGAGTCCCGCACTCGCCGCAGACCAGACGCTCCGAGAGAGCATACTTACTGGCGTAGCAGGACCGACCCGTGACTGCTTTCTTGGAGGGGCTTTTGCCCGCGGTGCGCCGTGCCGTTTCGGTCTGCACCGCGTTGTACTTTTCTCGGCTGACGATGCCCTCATGGTAATCCGGGATGAGGTACATGGTGCGCTGGCCGATGTTCCTGATGACCTTTCGGTTGATGAGGTCCTGCTGGAAGGTTTTTTGCAGGAGAACGTCGCCGCAGTATTTTTCGTTTTGGAGGATACTCCTAATGCGGTTGTGTGTCCATTTGGGCGAGTCTTCGAGGCACGGGATGCCGCGCTCCTCCAGCCCTGCTTTTATCATCCGAATGCTGTCCCCGGCGAGGTAGCGGTCGTAGATCCAGCGGACCACTTCCGCCTGCTCCGGAATTGGCTCCGGCCTGCCATTCGCTCCTTTGCGGTAGCCGTACAGATACTTGTACTGGATGGTCACCCCTCGTCCGCCCTCGCAGGCCCGGCGCTTGCCCCAGGTCACGTTGGCAGAGATGGACTCGCTCTCCGCCTGGGCAAGCGCACCGGCGATGGTGATACGCAGCTCGCTGTCCTCCTCCAGAGAGTTGATATTCTCTTTCTCGAAGATGACTGCGATGCCGAGCGCCTTGAGAGTCCGTGTGTAGTACAGGCAGTCCACCGTGTTTCGTGCGAAGCGGGAAACGGACTTGGTGAGTATCACATCGATCTTCTTTTGCTTGCAGTGGCGGATCATCCGCAGGAAGTCCTCTCGTTTCTTGGTGGACGTCCCGGTGATGCCTTTATCCGCGAAGATACCTGCCATGGTCCACTCCGGGTTGGACATGATCTTGTCCGTGTAGTATTCCTTCTGCACCTCGTAGCTGTTGGTCTGGTCCTCCTGCTTGGTGGATACCCGGCAGTAGGCGGCAACCCGGAGCTGCCTGTTTATTTCTGCCTGCCTGGTAGCCTCCGGCTTTGGAGGGATGATGATTACCTTGGGGGCTTCCTCTCTCACGTTGGATCTCTCCTCTCAATGATCTGACCGTTCTTTAGTCTCAGTTTTACTGTCTGCCGTTCCACGATGATCTCCGCCACCGTGTCTTTCAGCAGTTCAGTGACATCGTCACTGAACCGGGCGGCCTCAAATGCTCGGCGCAGCCGCAGGGTCTCGTACTCCTCATCCCCAAGCATACTGTACTGCTCGGCGATGAGCCGCAGGAGCAGTTGTCCTGCCAGATCCTCGTCGATGGGCTGCTGCTCCAGTGCCTTATCCAGCGCCGTCTGCAGGGCAGAGGGCGTTATGCTTCCGCTCTGTTTGGGCGCTTGTATCAGTTCCGGCTCTCGTATCAAGGTGTGGAGTAGGTCGGTGACTCGCCGCTCGACCACGACAGTGACCAGCTGCCGGCAGAGCCTCCGCATGACTTTGTTGGTCTTGGGGGTCTGGTCCTGCGCTCTGGCCACCCGCTTTTCTGCGGCGGAGGCCAGAGCCTCCGGCTCAATGATCTGCGGGTATCCGGCCTTACCGGTGTATCGCTCGTCCCCAAGTATCCTTGCGACCATGTTCTTGTTCCAGACCCGGCCCGCGTTATAGGGTACGTCCTGCTCACGGAGCAGGTCTGCCAGTTCCTTGAGGGATGCGGCTTCCTGCAGGTAGCGGCGGAATATCTCTTTGACCGCCGCGGCCTCTGCCTGGTGGATGACCACCTCGCCCATGAGCAGCTTGTATCCGAAGGGCAGCTTCCGATTGCTCACCAGCGCACCGTCCTTTCGATTTTTTCTCTCAGCTCCAGACCGTTTATCAATTTGAAGCGGACAGCATCGTTGTTCTCTATGACGACTTTCTCGACCAGGGCATCGAACAGGTCCGGGTCGAAGCTGTCCGGGAAGTCCGGGCCGCTCTCCAGCAGCTCTATCAGCTCCTGTGTCCGCGACGCCGTTTCATCCCTTTCGGAGTCCAGCAACTTTTCTTTGTCCTGCTTGGCCTGCCGTATCTGCCGGGCAAGATCGTTGCTTTTGGATATAAAAATGTCAGGATCAACGAGGCCCTGCTGCTTGAGGAAGGCCAGCGTATGATTCTGACTGGATAGATCGGCTATTAACTTGTTCAGTTCAACGATATCAGCACTCCAGAGCATTCTCCGATTGCGGATCGTCTGGAGGGTGGTCAGCATCTGCTCCAGGAGAGCGACGCCCTGGTGCTTCAATTTGTAGTAGAGGCGGCAGAACGCCTGCTCCGTCTGCACTTCCGGCACGGGCGTGAGTGTGCAGCCGCCCTTTTCATCATGACGGCAGCAGTACCAATACCATTTTCCGCGGACCTGCTTTGCCCGGACCCGTGATCCGCAGGAGCAGCGTATTTTGCGCGAGACCTCATTGTGGATCGGAGTCTCACCGCGGCGCCGACTTCCCCGCAGGGCTTGGGCTCGGTCAAATAGTTCCTGCGGAATGATTGCGGGGTTCCTGTCCGGCCAGAAATACTGCGTCCGCTCTCCGTGGTTGCGCTTCCGCTTTCTTGGCAAGGTGTCAGTCGTGTAGTTTTTCTGGAGCAGCGCATTTCCGGCGTACCGCTCATTTTGAAGGATATAATCTACCATCTTACGCTTCCACTCGTGCCCTGTGACTTTATCCCGATTCAGTCTGTCGGCAATTTCATAAGCGTTTTTGCCGGACAGGTACTCCAGAAAGATCCGCCGCACGATCTGGGCTTCCTCCTCATGGACGATGAGTTCCCGCCCTTGCAGGCGGAAGCCCCATGCGGCCTTGCAGGTGTTGAAGAGTCCATCTGCCATCCTCGCCTGGTAGCTCCAACGCAGGTTGCCGGAGATGGACTCGCTTTCCCGCTGGGCGAAGGAGGCGTAGAGCGCCGTGACGAGTTCACTGCTCACATCGGCGGTGTCGATGCCCTCACGCTCGAATCGGACGTTGACCCCCAGCGTCTTCAGTTCCCGCACTGCCTCCAAACAGTCTTTTGTGTTGCGGGCGAAGCGGGAGATGGACTTGACGAGGATCTGATCCACAAGACCTCTGCGGCAGTCTGCCAGCATTCGCTGGAAGTCATCTCGTTTTTCTGCGGAAGTCCCGGTGATGCCTTCATCGGCGTAGATGTCTACCAACTGCCACGCGGTGTTCTCAGCGATCAGCTTGGTGTAGTATCGGTTCTGTGCCGCGAAGGAGTTGAGCTGGTCACTGGAGTCCGAGCTGACACGGGTATATGCCGCGACCCGGAGGAGAGCGTGCCTGGGCTGCACGGTCGGCTCGATCTTTATGACACGGGGTTGGTTGCCCGCCAGTGCCATCGTGCCCTCTATCATTCGCTTTTCATCCATCCTGGTCCACCTCCTCGGCAGCACAAACAATACCACAACACCTCTGGGAAAGCTACTGAAACATGAGGAAGATCAGAGAGAAATAACGACCTCCACACCGGTGTCCGCAGCGATCTGCGCGGCTACCTTCCGCAGCTCCGCTTCCGTAAAAATACCGCGCTCCCGCAGAACGCGCAGCAGTGTGATGATCCCATAGAAATTGATATCTGGATTCATGATGCTCCCTCCTTCGGATGCTCGTCTTGCGGCACAAATATGAGGACCGTCCGGGAGGAGGAGAAAAGGATCTATGCACAAAGCAGTCTGATGAAACGAGAGAGGAGAGAAAAAGAAAACGGAAAGAACGGTGAGGTGGACGATCCCCATACTTCTGCCGCAAGCAAGCAAGAGTGATGTCACCCCGGCGGTGAGAGCAGAGGCTCCCACCGCCGGAGCAGTTATCTTGTTTTACGTCTTTGCCTGTATTCGACACTACTTCCCCAGGCACACGGGCGGCGGCTTAAACTGCGCTGGCGCGCATCACGGGAGTTTCACCCCTCCGAGGATCTCTCGAAGCTGCATACAGGAGTATCATTGTGAGCTGACGGTGTCATGGCGGGGCAGTTTGCCAAAGCTGCTGTGGCCTGAGTGGGTATCGCTCTGCACCTTATAGGCCGTCCTTTTATGCGGAAAAACTCCGCACAGGTGGTCCTCGCGCACTCGGCCTGACGCTCGGCCGTCAGCCAACGTATTTAAGTCGCCGGATGTGACCGCTTGGGGCGGTATTTTTCAAGGTTCAGAGGGGCCTGAAAAAGATCCCCTCATGTGGTAGGCAGCGAGAACGCGTTTTTTTCAATCACTTTTGAAAAATTTTTTGAATTTTTTTAAGGCGGCTGAAAATATTCTGCGGAGAGCAGCCCCAAATGGCCGCGATTTCCGTCTGAGAAAGCCCATCGACCACAATGAAAGTCAAGAGATCAAGGTCAGTCTTTTTTAGTGTTTTGAGCCGCTCGCAGAGCAATGGATCGTCAATCTCATCGATCCAGCCGTACCGTGACCCCGCAGCGTAATCGTCCCAATGGCTGACCGCCTCCAGAAACTTTTTCATCAGCGCAGACTTATCCTCCTGTTCGGCAGAAGGCTCATCGAAAATCCCAATGCCCATATCCTGCGTATGAATGCGGTAGATTCGCTCCTGCTTGAACACCTCCCAATCAAAATCGTGCATCTTCTGGATGGCGGCATCGGACATCCCGGCCGCCCTATATTCACGCCGGAGCCTTGCCCACAGCGTTTCAAACTTTTTCTTCTCTGCCGCATAATTGAAGCCCATATTTTGCTCCTCCATTTCTGAATTTTTGAAAAATCCAGAAACGGGGGCGGCCCACGGATCGGGCCCGTAAAACAAGATCTCCCGGCATGGCAAAGCCAGCCGGGAGAAAAGTGATTATCAGCAACGGTTACCCGAAGCCCAATGTTTACGGCTCTATGAGCATACCTGTACCCATGGGCGCAGGTACGATAAAGACAAGCAAGGGAAACCTTGCCGGCGGATTACCACGAGGGGGCCGTGTGACCCCCTTTTAGCGTCGCTCGTAACATAAAAGCCCCCCACTCAAACGGTGGGAGGCTCCCATGCGCTGACAGTAACCTTCCCTCACGTCATTTATATATGGTCGAAAGGTTTGCGGGCGACGCTGCGCCCAAGGCCGTCGTTTGAATCCTATATGGAGCTATTTCTGTGTTCCCGTGATCTTCCATACCGTTTTGCTGGGCTGGAAGGTCAGATTGACTTTTGTGCTCTCGCCGGACCGCTCTCTGCCTTCTGCACTTTTGATCCTGTACTTCCGCACCTGTCTTCCTGTAAAAGTGCCGAATCCACTGATCATGACAGATTCGCCAGCCGCCGCGTGTGCTGCAATGCTGACGAGGGTCTGCCGCAAAACGATTTTTACCAGCTCACCGGACACCCCGCTGCGTTGGCTCACTTCTTTTACAAGTTCACTTTTGTTCATGGTGTCTCCTTCGGTTTATTATTGGCGCTCCATTCATCCTGTGCCGTGTTTCGGCCCCGCTGAATTCAATGTATCGTCAGGGAGTCCATCAAACAGCACGTCGAATTCTGTTTTGCCATAACGGATGACGGCAAAGCGCAGAGGATGCTCGTCCGCCCACTCTTTATGTGCTTCTGCATGATCGGGCCAGCGGCGATGCGCCTCTAAGATTGGATCGTATAGCTGCCGGGCTGCCTTTTGCCGCACCCGCACCGCTTCTTCTTCGGTTTTATAGCGGCCAAGGTCATATCTCTGCCCGCACAGACGGATCTGAGCGCGGTATGTTTGGTTTCCTGTCAGACTAACGCCTCTTATCCCGGTCTTGCTGTCTGAGCGAGCCTTTGTTCCCCGCAGCAGTTCAAGGATCGTACCGTCGATCATGTGCAGGCGGGCAGGAAGCTCCTTTGCGATCTCCTCTCTGCGGCATCCGCAGCTGGCGGTATTTCCGGAGATAAGGCTGTCCGCAGACGCTTTTGTTATTTTGCCGCAGTCGCAGCGGCACTCCCATATCACGGAGCCGCCGCGCGTTCTTTCCTCTAAGGGCCGCAGTGCGGTCAGATGCCCGAATCTGCGGTCGGTCAGATCCAGCCGAAAGCTGTTTTCGTGGGATGCACAGCCGCAGCTTTTCACATGGCCGGATTTCAGGTCATGCGCTGTTGCACTATGGAGTGCTCCACAGGCACAGCGGCAGAGCCAACAGGTGCGATCCCCACGGTTCCGGTCACGGGAGATCACTTCTAATCTCCCGAAGACCCGACCGGTCAGATCTTCCGGGATCATACCGTTGTGCGCTGTCTTTTTCGGGATGCATCCGCAGTTCGTCTTTGTTTTCCTCTTCAAGTGTTTTGAGCTCACGGTGATTTCATTGCCGCAATCGCAGCGGCAGCGCCATGCCGCATATTTATTTACAGTCTCATCTGCTTTCTTTATGACAGTCAGCAGCCCGAATCTGCAGCCGGTCAGATCTTCGTATCTTGCCATACCTACACCTATGAAAACTTATATCTAAGGGTCGCCCTCTCCAAACGCACCACCATGCCGGTCGAGCGCTTGGAGAAGGCGGGGACCGAAGTCCCCAGCCTCCCGCAGGAAAAATAAAGGAGAATGCGTGAGAAACGCACTTTATTTGCCGTACTGCCGGAACAGGAAGGTCACGATCTGGGCGCGGCTGCAGTTGGCCTGCGGGGAGAAATTTCCATTCCCGGTTCCGCTGGTGATGCTGTTTTGGGCCGCCCACGCAGCGGCGTTCGCAAAGTACGCGCCTGCCGGCACGTCGCTAAAGCTGGAGCCGCTCACTGTGGGAGACCCCGCCGCCCGATACAGGAAGGTGACGGTCTGCCCGCGGGTCACCGTGGCATCCGGTGAGAAGGTATCCGCACCGGTCCCGCTGGTGATGCCCCGTTCCACCGCCCATAAAACGGCGTTGTAATAGTAGGCGTTCACATCAACATCCTTGAACGGATCTGTTGTGCTCTGAGGCTCTGGACTGCCCGCCGCCCGCCAGAGGAAGGTCACGATCTGGCCGCGGGTGCAGGGTGCGTCCGAGCTAAAGGTATCCGCGGAGGTCCCGCCGGTGATCTTCTGCTCTACCGCCCACTGGACAGCCTCCCGGTAATAAGCGTTTGCCGGTACATCCCGGAACAGAGGGCCCTGTTCGGGCTGCTCCGGCTGTTCAGGCTGTTCAGGCTGTTCAGGCTGTTCAGGCTCTATGTTGTCTTTATCGAAGAAGTCCACGGAATAGGTGAAGTCATCCACGCGCTGGCCGCCGGTCGTTTTCAAGCCCTCGATCCGGACGGTGTAGGTTCCTGTGTATGTTTCGATCCCTTCCGGGCGGAAGATGATGCAGTTTGGTACGCCGTAGTAGTCGAGATCCACATTGAAAAAGTCTTTGTTATACGATGGAGCATATCCGTCGCCTTGGAATGTCCAGACCTTTCCGTCCGACTGCCGGGTCAGTGTCACAGTCAGGTCAGACTGCCGCGGTGTCTGGTATTTCGTCGGGCCCAGCGTGACGCTCCATGCGGTGGTGTTGTCGAACAGTTCGGAGGGGAAATTACCGGAGGCAGGCCACGCGATAAAGTCATAGTCGCAGTCGCCGCCGCTGGTATCAAACACCTTTTCCGCGGCGTAGGAGCGATACCGTGAATCTGTCGGCTCGACATATCCAAACCCGACCTTTCCCAATACCGGATTCAGTTGCCAGCGGCGATGGCCAAGCCGGTCTATATTGTAGGTGTCGCTGTCGTCCATCCAGCCGTCTACCGCGTAGGTGAGCGTTACTCCGGCGGCAAGGTTGCTGCTGGAGGACGCTGCGTATGCCCTTTCGTAGAAGCTGTCGCTCATTCCGTCCGGCTGCGTCGGTTGATGATCCAGCCCGCCGTTATAGCCCTGTATCACGGCGCTGTATTGGGCTTCCTCACATAAGCCCATATCCAATGTCACATCGGGCAGTCCGGCAAGGCGGCGCAGAAGGTTCAGCCGGTCTGTCGCGCCTTGCAGCGCCGAGGTCTTGACCTTGCCGGCGGCGAAGGGGGCCGTGCAGGAGGGAACGACATCAAACACGTCGGAGGACCAGTCCAGTGGGGCATCCGCCAGCATCTGCGCGATCTCCGCCTTGGACAACTTCTTCATGGCCGTGCTCCCGCTGTCCCGGCCTCCGCTCTGGCGTGTATCGGTATATGCGGCGATCACGGCAGACTGGCTCTCATAAGGTTCTGATGCCGCGGCCTGGGCAGAAGATAGGATCGTCCCTGCCAGTAGCAGTGCGGAGAGTGTCACGCTGGCCGCTCTTTGCAGTCGGATGTTCTGTCGCTTCATTTCGTATCCCCCTTGCATTTTCTAACTTTGTTGTCTTTCAGATGCTTGCTGTTTGCGGTATATGTCATATCTTTGAGCGCCGAACGGATCAGCAGGAACAGTGCGAGGTGCATGATGCTGAGACCGCCCAGCTCGAACATCAAGATAAAGTACGGGGTGTGCGCCGCCGGTCGGGACAGGGATATCCCCACCGAGGCCCAGCGCAGGAACAGGAATTCCTGGCCCAGCACCATGAGCGTCATCGCCAGCATCAAGAACAGGCAGACGCAGAGACCGGCAGCGACGATCCTGCACAGCAACGTGAGCCGCCGCGGCGTGCGTCCATCTGTGGGACCGTCCTTTGACGCCCGTGTCTCTGCGGCTCTCCAGACGTGCTGGACATACAGGAAAGCTATCAATAAGCCTATGGCTATCGTAAACAGGATCAAACGATACATCCTTGGGCCTCCATCTGTCACAGCGCGCTGCAGATCAGTGCGAATACCGCTGCCGCCAGCACCAGCAGTCCTGCCAGCAGGATCAAGCCGCTGTAGTCCCGTTTCTTGTTCTTATAGGGCCCCTTGATCCAGCCCGTCCCAGTCCGCTTCATGCTCCGTGCTCCATACTCATTTTTTATTTCTGCCTGGGGCAGAACCTGCCGAAGAATTCCTCCGGCGGCATGGGCTTGCCGATGTAGTAGCCCTGCAGGCGGTCGCAGTGCATCTGCCGGAGCAGCTCTACCTGCTCCGCCGTCTCGATGCCCTCTGCCACGCAGTACATATCCAGCTTGTGGCACAAATCGATCATGCTGGCGATTACAGTCTGTTCACGCTCACTGTGCTCTGCCTTACAAATGAGGCTACGATCCAGTTTAACGGTCTCTATCTGTGTCAAATAGAGCATCTCCAAACAGGAGGCTTCCGTACCCATGTCGTCGATGGCCAATGTAATGCCCCGGCTTCGGATGGCGTCCAGAGTCGCCTCCAGACGGTCCATTTTGATGTTTTGAGACCCTTCCGTCACCTCAAAGGTCAGCTGTGCCGGGTCCACGCCGGTGCGGGCGAGGATCTCGTCGATGCGCTCCAAGTAATTCGGCTCTGAGAGGGTCTGCCGGGACATATTGCAGTTGATCTTCAGCTCCGGCCACGCATCCCGCCATTTCGTCAGCAGCTCACACACCTGCTCCAAGATGGAATAATCCACTGTGGAGACCATATGCTCTTGCTCCAACACGTGCAGAAACTCCACCGGCACGTGGATCTGGCCGTCCGGGCCAATCTTGCGGACCAATGCCTCGGCCCCGTAGACTCGGCCCGCCTGAATGCTGTACAGGGGCTGGAGGTAAGGCACAAAGGTGCTCGCCCGGATCTCCTGCAGCAGACTGGCCAGATAGGCCGGGCGGGGCTTATCTGCGGCTGCGGCATTTTCCAGGTAGTAGCGTTTCTTTTCTGCGCCCATTAGCTGCTCCGCTTCCAAAATCAGTGCATGGAGGTCGTCCTGGGCTGTGCCCCAAGTATAGCCATAGGCCGCGATACCGCCTTCGGTATCCTCCAGAGCCTTCTGCAGGGCGCTGCTCACATGGTAAAAGGAGATAAAATCCACATCCGGCCAGAGAACCACAAACTCATCCCCGCTGACCCGGTAGAGCATATCCGCATCAAAGCAGTCCCGCATTGCACGACAGGTCCGCTTGATGGCCTTGTTTCCGTGCTCAATCCCAAGGGTATCGTTGAGGTATTTTAAGCCATTCATATCAACGAAGCCGACACCGATGCCCTGACCAATGGCAGGACCTTTCAGCTTGGCCAGCGCTTCATCGTAGGCCAGCCGGTTCTGCAAGCCGGTCAGCGGGTCATGGTAGCTCTTTTTCGTCAGATCCTCGGTCAACAGCCGTTTTTGCAGTTCGTTGGCCGCGATGTAGGTGATCTGCGTGAGCAGCTCCGGCGCGTCCACGTTGGCCGATGGGTTATCGATGCCTAAGAAGCCGTGGAGCCGGCCGCCTATAAACACAGGCACCGTGATGAGGCTCTTGATCCCCTGGGGGTGCAGGCAGTCGTACTCGATCCGGCGGGCAGGGTCATCCTTGAGGGCATCCACGTCCTCGATGATATTGATCTTCTTCTGCCGGTTCCGGAAGATGTCGATCCAGACCGCTATGACGGCGATGGGCAGGTCCTGGAGGTTCTGCTTTTCGGGGGAAACGCCCTCGCGGCAGACCTCGTAGGTATTGTGGGTCACATTATTGTCCCAGTCTATTTCGAACACATAAGCCCGGTCCGCCGCATAGTGCTCAATGATGGTCTTCAGTACGGATTCGACCGCGGCATCAAAATCTGAGGCCATAACGAGGTTTTCGATGCAGGACACCAGCTTCTTTTCGGCGGCCAGATCCAGCTTCACGTCATTCAGCTCGGAGACGTAGCGGTTGACGTCAACGGCCATCTCCATGCGGCAAAGCCTGCCGTTGTACTCGATGAGACTGTCATGCAGAAGCATATTGCCCACTGTGGGGTGATGCCGCACCCAGGTACAGCGGTGACCGGCACTGCTTTTCAGCATGGCATTCGTACAGAACGGACAGGGGTCTTTCTGCCCCTGCAGGAATTCATAGCACTTGGCGTCCAGCGGGATCGTCCCAAAACGGTCTCGTCCTCTGCGGTTTAAGTACAGCAGCTCATTGGTCTCGATGTCGCTGATGTAGATGATCTCATCGATCTGGTCTAAGATCGCGTGTATGTCCATGTTTCTCACCTGTATGTTTTCAAAAATGTAATGGATGTACCCAGTGTCACAGGTCCTTGCGCTCCGCCGCGCCCAGGGCGATCAGCTCCTCGGCGTCCAGCGTGTGGACGGTGGCGGTCTTGGCCGGCCGCGCCTTGGCATACACCTGGTCCCGGAGTCCCTTGCCTGGCTTGAAAACGAGCTCCCGCCGTTCCTCATCCCGCCAGATGCGGACGCCGTCCTTCATGCGCTGCCCGCCGTGGCGGCGGGTCTGCAGTTCGAATTGGCCGAAATGGTCCAGATTGACCCGCCGCTCCTGGAGCAGACTCATGCCGATCTCGTCCAGCGTATGGTTCAGGATGCTGTCTACGACATCCTCCGTCACGCCGCTGCGGCGAGCTACTTTCTTAATAAGCTGCTGTTTATTCATATCGTGATCGTTCGCTCCTGTCAGGGGTCCTGTTTTTCTTCGGCGGCGTCCTGCTCCTGCGGCGGCGCTGCCGGCTGCCGACTTGATGTGCGGCGCTCCGGCAGGCAGAGCAGGAGCACCAGCGCGGCGGGAAAGGCGATCAGGGCAAACGCCGCCATTCGCTTGGTCAGCAGAGCGGTCACGACAACGATCTCCGCCATGGCAGCACAAAGATATCCGATCTTCTTGATCCTGCCTGTGAAGGCCAGTCCGGCCAGCAGCAGACCGTATAAGGAGAATGCAACAGAACAGATCACCATGATCATTTTCGTCTCAATCCTTTCCTGTTTCTTCTCCCAACGTCCGAGCGTTCGGGCGCTGGGAGAAGAAGGGGACCGAAGTCCCCATTCTTCTCATAGTAGGAGGTCTGGAAAAACAGCAAATTATTTGCCGTAGATCCGATAAAGGAACACCACGATCTGCGCGCGGGTGCAGTCGGCCTCCGGGCCAAACTTGCCGCCGCCGATACCGTTGGTGACGCCGTTATCATCGGCCCAATTGACCGCAGCGGTGTACCACGCGCCGTCCGCCACGTCGGCGAAGCGGCTATCGCTGTCAGAGGTGCTCACTTTGGCCGCACGGGCCAGGAAGGTCACCATCTGGGCGCGGGTCACGATGACGTCCGGCGAGAAGGTGGTCTTGCCGGTGCCGACGGTGATGCCGTTCTCAATGGCCCAAAGCACGGCCTTGCAGTAATAGGCGCTGGAGTCGATGTCCACGAAGCTGTGCTCGGTGATGGTGGGCTCCGGGCTGCCTGCGGCGCGCCACAGGAAGGTCACGACCTCCGCGCGGGAGCCAAGGCCCGCCGGGCTGAACAGCCCGTTCCCGGTCCCCGTGGTGATGCCGTTCCGCGCGGCCCACTGGACGGCATCGTAGTACCAGTCGCTCTCCTTCACGTCGGCAAACTGGATCGGCTCCTTGGCCTCCGCCTCAAAGCTGGCGGAGACCGTCACTGCACTGGAGGGCATTTTGAAGGTGTACTTGTTTTCAGTGGCCTTCGTAACGGCAATGAGATTGCCGTTACGGTCTCTGACCGTCAGAGACCCCAAAATGAAGCCTTCATCGGGGGTAACGGTGATGGTCACCATCCGGCCGCGGGCGGCGCGGCTGGTGCTCAGGGTCAGCTTGCCGTTGGCGGTGTCCTCGGCCTTGATGGTGTAGCTGGGTGTTACCACGGGAGCCGGAGTGTCCTCCACAAAGGACCAACTGCCGGTGAATTTCACAGTAGTGCCTTCCACGGCAGTGATCCAGCCGGAGAAGGTCCAGGTGCCGTTCTTGCCATTCTTCTGCGCCTTGACGGCATAGCCGGCGGTGTACTTGGTATCCACGGCGGCCTTGGCCTCGTCCTCGGTCCGGTAGACGGCGCCATCCACGGGCAGCGTCTCGCCGGCGGGGAAGTCCATGCCCCAGTCATAGAAGACAGTGTAGGTCGCCGGAACATCCTTGTCCCGGACGGTGATCACCGCCATATTGCTGGTGGTGCTGGCCGTGGTATTGCCAGTGGCATCTGCCTTGGTGTTGACCGCGACCACGTAGTAATAGTAGGTGCCTGCGGCAGTGATGGCCGGCGTGTAGACGGCATTCGTTTCGCCGAGGATCGCCGTGCCGTTGAAGTTATCCGCCGCGTCGGAGGAATACCACTGATAGCTGATGATGCCATCGTCAGAGACAGTGGTGGTCCCGTCCAGAGCCGCGATGGTGTCGCCCACCTCATAGGAGGCGTTCACCAGTGTGATGGCCGCCGGGGCGGCCGCGTCCACCTTGGACGATTCAGTGAAGGTCCAGCTTCCGGTAAACTTCACGGTCGTTCCATCCAGAGACGCCGTCCAGCCGCTGAAACTCCAGGTGCCAGCCTTTCCATCCTTCTGTCCCTCGACGGTATAGCCGATGGTGTAGTGGGTGTCCACGGCAGCCTTGGCCTCATCCTCGCTCTGGTAGACGGTGCCATTCACGGGCAGCGTTTCACCGGCAGGGAAATCTGTGCCCCAATCGTAGGAAACGGTATAGCTGACAGGAACAGTCGTGTACTCCGGGATGTCGATAGACTTTACGGCACTCATCTCGCCGCTTTTGCTGGCGGCTGCATACTCCTTGCCCGCGCCGGTGGTGCTGATGGTGATGTAATAGAGTTTCTTTGCCCCGCTGCCGGTCAGTGCGGTGAGGTCAAGCGTGGCCGGGTCAGTTCCGAGGTAGATCTCCGTGCCCGCCAGCACCTGCTCAGCCGTGGGCTCCGCTGCGTTCGCGTCCAGCACGAGGTATCGCATCGCGCCGGCATAGTCTGCGGTGTAGGAGACCTTCGCCGTATCCTCTGCCGTGCGGCTCACAGCTCTGTTCTCCAGATTGGGGTGCGGCTCCGTGCCGGTCTGGAAGAAGTGGACGTCGTAGCTCACAGGGATGGGGAGATTCTGTGAATCCACGATGCCCTCGATGGTGACGGTGACCTTATCGCCTGCGTCATACGCAACATGGGGTCGGAACGCGATGAGCCGCTTGAGCGGATTGCTGTTGATGGTAAACAGCCGGTTCTCGGACTTTTCCGCCGCTGTGAGGTTATTGAAGTCCAGAATATCCGTGGGCTTGCCGTCGCATTCCAGCGTTACCATGAAGGTGGAGGTATCCACCTTGGCGTCATTGGTATTGATGAAGTAGCTCCACGGGTTACCCTGATAGGGATTGCCCTCCGGGTATTTCATCGTCCATGTGCCGCGGGCTTGGAAAGTCTCAATGGGCTGGCGGTTGCCCGGCCACAGTACTGCCGTCAGACCGTCCGGGTCTGCTCCGGCATAAGTCACCATCATGGTAACGGCGGAGCCGCGATTAGTGCCCGCCTTGTTTTTACCGGACAGGTTCGCAGCACCAAAGCCGGTGCCGGACAATCCGGGATTGAGGATATAGCTGCGGTGGGACAAGCCCGTTCTATCATTGCCAATGTCAGGCATGAAGCTGTTGACCATCTTATTTGCTACGCCGGTGCCCGCAACACAGTTGGAGCCGCCGGGACCTGCCTTTGCCCACCCGAACACGCCGTTGACGATGCCCGCCGCATTTGCCGCAGCGCCGCTGACATTGTGCGTGATGGTACCCAGCTCCGCCAGCAGTGCCGCACCCGCCTGCGCTCTCCACTGAAATCCGCCGATGCGGTCATTCGTGTGGATATACAAAAGCTGTAAACCGGCGCTGTAGCGCATGAAGTTCGTGGCATTGAGGGCATTGTTCAGCGTTTCCTGGGACAGACTGCCCGCCAGCTTGTCCCGATCCGCTTTACCCTTAGCGTCCAACAATGCGGAGGTGTCGTCTCCGATCCGGTTGTTGATTTCTTCGTTGGCGATGTCCGGTATCGCGTCGTACACATCCGGCAGCGAGGTATCGTAGGGATGCTCCGCATAGAAATGATTGATCTCCGCGAAGCTATGCTCCGCAGGATACTTGAACCGGAACGCGGATACTTCCTGTTCCTGTGTCTGTGTACTGCCTGCATCCGCGGCATGGGTCACGATCTGCACCGACGAGGTGATCATCACCGCCGCCAGTGCTGCGGCCAGTATCCGTGCGGGGGCTTTCTTGGGGTGTTTGTTCATTGGCTATTCCTCCGTAGTTTGATTTGCGAAGGGATGGAGTCGTTCCTTCTCTAAGCAGTCCTTTTTATAAAAAGAACGGTTTAGAGAAAGAATGGGCCGCTTCCGGGCCCTTCCTTCTTATGTTCGCTATAGCTGTTCTGCCGCCTTCTGGAGCCGGGCCAGCACGTTGGCCGGGCCGTACACCACCACGCCGCCGGGAACGGGCGTGATGGCAACGGGGTCCGTCAGCCAGCGGCGATAACGCTCCCGCAGCGGATTGCGGGAGACCCACTCATAGACCTTTGTGCCGTCTCCCTTGGAGGTGAGGCCACGGTGTGTCTCCATCTCCAGCTCTACGCCCAGTACCGCGAGCAGCACCTTGACCTCGCCGGGGATGGTGACCGTCTGCGACCGGGTGCGTTTCTCCGCCCATACCGCCCCAACGGCCGCCGCTGCGGCTGCCGCACAGAGAAGTCCTGCCGCCCACGGCAGAGCAGAGACCTGCAGGCTCTTGCGAGTGAGAAGAACGAGCCACAGCAGCACGGCGGCAAACAAGAGGTTCAGGATCAGGTAGTGTATGCCGTACTTCATTCTGCTGCTCATCCTACTTGCGCCTGCTTTCTTCAAATTCTTTCTTCGTTCGCTCGTCCAGCGTGGAGTGCTTGCCCTGGCCAGCACAGATGGGGCAGCCGTGGCCTCCGACGGCCCGCACCACGATTTCCGTCCGCCAGACATGACCTGCGCGGCAGGTCCACCACGCCTTTTTATGGCTGCCCGGAGGCAGCTCTCTTGGATCAATGCCCCGGTTCAGATCCCAACGCCACTCCTGCATCAGTTCCGGGCACCGGGATGCCAGGTCGTTATAGTTGGGCCATGCCCTGCAGTTCTTGCAGTACGGGCAGCCCGCGTTCTGTTTAGATCTGGTGTAGACCGCCGTCTGCCAGGTGTGGCCGTGTTTGCAGTGCCACCACACCCGCTTCCCGGAAGAGGACATCACATCCTTCGGACTTAGGCCCTCATTCCGGGCAATGTCCCATTCTTCTAAAAGGTATTCCTTATTGTTGTTTCTGCAATAGTCATCCAGAGAGATTCGCATGGAGCTTACACCACACAGTGCGGCCAGATATTGGCCTGCAATTTAATAGTAATTTATCTTGATAATTGAAGGCTGCTCAGATAGCAGTTTCTTCTCAAAATGGTCCTTCTCCCGAAGGGCCACTTTGAGAAGAAGGGGGCGCTTTCGCGTCCCCCTCCTCCTTGTACGTCGGTCAGTGGATCGATCGCTCGTCCGCTGGCTGGGGTTTAGTTGAGGCCGTTCCAGACCTCGTAGCCGTCCTCGCTGTAGCGATGGCTGTGGCCGTTGGCCGCCTCCATGATCTGGTAGTAATACCAGGCATCGGGGGTCACATCGGAGAAGTGCTGAACAGCGTTGCCGTCCACGAACTCGCGGTCGGCGCTGCGGGCCAGCATCCGGTTGACGATGGTGGCCGCCTCGGCACGGGTCACGAGGTCGTCCGGTGCGAACCGGCTCTCGCCAACACCGGTGATCCAGCCGTAGCTGGTGGCGGTGGTGACGTAAGGCGCATACCAGGCGTCATCCGCGACGTCCACGAAGGGGCTGCTGATCTTGTCAGTGACCTTGGCAAAGCGAGTAGCGATCACGATGAATTCGGCACGGGAGATCTCACGATCCGGGTCGAACTTGCCGCTGCCGATACCCTTGATGATGCCGAGGGAGGCCAGAGTGTTGACTGCCTTGGCGTACCAGGCGTCTGCAGGCACGTCAGTGAAGCTGACGGTGATGTCCACATCCTGGTTGACCAGGAGTCTGTAGAACAGCTGGGCGGCCTGGGCGCGGGTCAGGTTGTCCAGAGAACCAAACTGACCGTTGTCGTAACCGTGCATATACGCGATATGATCGGTCACTCTCAGCCACTGGTCCACGCCGGTCTCGCTGGGATCGGCCACGCCGGGGCGGGCCTCCTTGAAGCTAACGCTGATGGTGTGATCCTTGCTCACCTTCTCGAAGGTGTAGCTGCTCACCGCACCCACGGACACGCCGTCCACCAGCACGTCGGCGATGATGTAGCCGTTGCCGGCAGTGATGGTGAAGGTCTTGTTGTCACCGCGGGAAACCTTAATGGTACCGTCGGGGCTGATGATGCCGCCCTTACCGGCAGAAGCGGTGATGGTGTAGCTGGCGGTGACGGTTCCGCCGCCACCGGAGCCACCGGAGGAACCGCCGCCGGTGTTGCCGCTATCCACGAGAACGACGAGAAAAGTGCTTGCCGTCAGGGTGGAGTCGGACTTGGAGGTCGCGGTAATGGTCAGGATCGTGCCATTGGTCTCAAGGCTGCCGACCGTCAGAACGCCAGCGTCGCTGATCGTCGTACTGGTCTTGCCGCCCGTGACAGTCCAGGTCACGTTGCCCGTTTCCTTACCGTTCAGCAGTGCCTTGAAGTTCACCTTGTCGCCGCGCTTTGCAGTGGCATTGCCGCTGACGGTCAGGGTGTCCTTTGCAGGCGGGTTCGGATTGTTGTTGTCGGCCTTCTCGAACAGAGCCGTGAAGGTCGTCGCGCCGGTGATCGCATAGAGCTTCACACCAGAGGTAAAGTAGGTGTTCTTGCCATCGCTCCAGCCAATGAAGGTGTAGCCGTCCTTGGCGTTGACGGTGGGGACCTCGGTCAGGAAGCTGCCGGAAACGACGTCGAATTCAGTCGTACCGGTCACATCGCCCTTGGTCGCATCGACCACGAAGTTGACCTTGACGGTCTTGTCCGGGTCTGCCGTCCAGACAGCGGTGTAGGTCGTGACAGAGCCAGCCGCACCGAAGGTCGGGTTCTGGCTGGTGGCTTCACCCTTCTTCCAGCCTGCGAAGGTGTAACCTGTGCGGGTCGGATCAGCGATGGTGATCGCTGCACCGGCAGTGCCGGTCATCATGATGGAGCTCTTGCCGTTGTTGTCCTTGCCGCCAGCGTAATCGAAGATGGCGAAAGCCTTGCTTGCTACATCCTCATACTGTGCGGTGAAGGTCACATTAGCAGTTACCTTGTAGTTCTGGATAGCCTCCTTTGCGAACACGCTGGTGCCATCGCTCCAGCCGACGAACACGAAGCCCTCATTCGCGGTGATGGTCGGAACCTTCTCCGCTGCAACAGAGCCGTTGTGATCGACCTCGACAGAATCATTGCCGGTCATGGAGCCGTTGTTACCGGCATTGAAGGTCACGGAGTGCTTGTTCACCGTCCACTGTGCAGTGTACACAGTCACGGTGCCAGCCGCACCGAATACCAGGTTAGTGACATCCTGCTCGCCGTTCTTCCAGCCTGCGAAGGTGTAGCCGTCGCGGGTCGGAGCATCCATGTTATTGATGGTTGCATTGGCATCGCCGGACATCGAGATGGAGCTCTTGTCGTCTGCGTCCTTACCGCCGTTGAAGTCGAAGATGACAACAGCCTTGCTGTCCGCCTCGTACTGCGCGGTGAAGGTCACATCAGCAGTTACCTTGTAGTTCTTGATGGCCTCAGCCGCATAGGTGCTGGTGCCGTCGCTCCAGCCGATGAACACATAGCCGGTCTTAGCGGTGATGGTCGGAACCTTGTTCGCCTCGACAGAACCATTGTGATCCACCTGAACAGAAGCATCGCCGTCCATTTCACCCTTGGTGTCGTCACCGACCACAAAGGTCACTGCGTGCTTGTTTGCCGTCCACTGTGCGGTGAACACAGTCACGGAGCCAGCCACTCCGTACTTCAGATCGGTCTTGTCCCAGCCTGCGAAGGTGTAGCCCTCACGGGTCGGGGCCTTGACGGTGATCTCCTCGCCGGCAATGCCGGTCATGGTGATGGAGCTCTTGCCGTCTGCGTCCTTACCGCCGTTGTAGTCGAAGATCGCAATTGCCTTGCTGATGTTCTCATACCGAGCAGTGAAGGTCACATTGCTGGTCACCTTGAAGGATGCAACAGCCTCGTTGGTGTAAACATTGCCGTTGTTCTCCCAGCCGATGAACACATAGCCGGTCTTAGCGGTGATGGTCGGAACCTTGCCCGCCTCGATAGAGCTGTTATAGTTCACCTTGACAGAAGCATCGCCCTGCATGGTGCCGTTTGCACCGGACTGGAAGGTCACGGTGAACTTGTTGGCCGTCCACTGTGCAGTGAACACAGTAACGGTTCCGGTCTTACCGAACTTCGGCTCACCCTTGTCCCAGCCTGCGAAGGTGTAGCCCTCACGGGTCGGAGCAGTGATGGTGATCGCAGCGTCGGCAGCGCCGGTCTTACGGATAGAGGTGTTGCCATTGGCATCCTTGCCGCCGGCGAAGTCGAAGATGGCAATGGCTTCGGACGGAGTGACCTGATTGTCCTTCCAGATCGCATAAAGCGTAAGCTCGCTCTCGGAATTCTTATCGAGGTTCGTCAGGATCGCACGGAGTGCGTCTCCGATCTCTTCGCCCTCACGGAACATAGCGCTGGTAGCGTCCTTGTTCACGCTCCAGCCAAGGAATACCTTGTCTGCCAGCGTGAAGCTGTTCTGCGCCAGCTTTGCATTTGCGGTGTCGAACACATAGGTCTGATCCGCAACATTGCCGGTCGCACCGTTGCCGTTGTAGTGGATGGTATAGGTCTTTGCGGTCCACTGCGCCGTATAGGTCGTAGTGGTGTTTTCAGCACCGAACAGGGTGTTTTCGGTGATCTGCTCGTTCCAACCCTTGAAGGTATAACCGCCGCGGGTCGGGTTGGGCAGAGTGCCGAGCTTTGCACCCGGATCGCCGGTGCGGGTCTCATAGGTCTTGCCGTCTGCCGTGCCGCCGTCGAAATCGAAGGTCACGACAGCCTTGCCGGTCTGGATCTTTTTGAACTGTGCCGTGAAGGTCGCATTCGCAGTGACCTCATACGCATCGCCAGCCTGCTTGATCACATCGCCGGTTTTCCAGCCGGAGAAAATCTTACCGGAAGGAGCAGTAAAGGTATTTGCTGCGGGCAGGTTGATGTTGCCGGTCTTCACGACCATCTTGATCGGATCGCCGTTTTCAGCCTCGCCCTTGAGGAAGGTGACTACAAAGTAGCCGGTCTGGTTGTTGTTGTCGTCGATCTTATCACCGGGCTTGATGATCGTGCCGTCGGGCAGTTTGATCGTGCCGTCCGGGTAGATGATCGTGCCCTCGGGGACCTTGATCTCTTCCTTGGTATCACCCGTCTTATCGCTGGGATCGGGACGGGTCACAGTTGCCTCGCCGTCCGTGACCTCAACCCTGCCGTCCGGCTTCTTCGGGCCGTCCAGTGTGCCGCCGTTGCCGGGCGTCACGATGACATTGTCCTTGTCGTGAGGCGGCTCGATTGCGCCGTCCTTGCCGGGTAGCTCGATGGAGCCGTTGCCGCCGGTAGAGTCGTCCTTCTTGTACCACTGGGCGAAGAACTCCATCTCCCGAGCAGTAAACTCGTCGGTGGGGTTGTACTCCTGCTTGTCCGTACCCATCCAGTTGAGGAACGTGTAGCCGTCCCACTTGAACGGGCTGGCGATGATGGCGACCTTTTCGCCCTTGACCGCCTTGACGTTCATCACCTTGCCGGTGCTGTCGTTGCTGTGGTAGGTCATCGTGACGATCTCGGCGTCCGTGTCCTTATCGCCGCCCGGCTTGGTAACATCGGGCTTCGTCGGCTTCGACGGGTCCGTCGGGTCGGGCTCGCCGGGGATGGTGATTGTACCGCCGCCCGGACGTGTGATGATGATAGTGCCGTCAGGCTTCAGGATACCGCCGTCCGGCAGTACGATGGTCTCGTTGCCCTTGACCACATTGCCGCCGGCGGGGATGCTGATATTGCCGGTGTCAAGATCGCGGGTCACGCCGGTGCCATTGGCCGTCACATTGTCGTCCGGGGTGTTGGGGTTGCCGTCACCGGGGACAGTGATGGAGCCGTTAGCTCCGACCTTGTACCACTGAGCGTGCCAGGTCTGGTTCTTGTCAGCTTCCACTTCGACGATGGCGTTGGCAGCCTTGAGGGTGCCGGTGCCGTTTGCCGCAGTGTTCCAGCCGCCAAAGGTCCAGTCAGCCACAGCGAAGGTGTTTGCCGCTCTCAGGTGTTCGAAGAAGGTCCGCGAGTCGTTGACGCCAACGGTGTCCTCGATCTTGTTCGCCTCACCGGTGCCGTCGTTCGGCAGGTAGATGAGCGTTGCGCTGTACTTAAAGGCAGTGGATTTGCCCCACTGTGCGTAGAGCGTCATGCCCTTGCCGGTAATACCGGTGATCTTGGCGCCCTCGCTATAAGCGGTGCCATTGATGCCATTCTCCTTCGTATTCCAGTTCTTGAAGACCTGGTTGCCGTTAGAGAAGGGGTTCCGGATGGCGGCGGTCTCAGTGCCATTAACGACCACGATCACATCATCGCCGGCGCCGCCGTTGGCCTTGTAGACAACGGAAACGTAACCGGCAGGCGTTGCATCGGGCAGCTTGTCGCCGGGGTTGATCGTGCCGCCGTTATCGGGCAGAACGATGCTGCCGTCGGGCTTGATGACTGTGCCGCCCGGAACCTTGATCTCTTCCTTGCCCTTATCCGGGTTTTCCGGGTCAATGGGGCGGATTACGGTGCTGTTGTTGTCATCCTTCGGGATGGTGACATTGCCCTTGTCGTCGATACTCGGCTCCTTGTCGCCGGGCTTGACGATGATGTTGTCTGCATCCTTGGGCGCGGGGCCGATTTCCCCATCCTTGCCCGGCAGGACGATGGAACCATCCGTGCGGACATAGGTGATGACCAGCGTACCCGTCGTCTGCGTCGGCGTGACGGAAATGCCCGTCGTGCCGATGTCCGTCGGTTGGCCGGCGGTCGTGCCGTCCGTGAACTGGTACTTTGTCGCCTTGTAGCCCTCGAAGCTCGGGATGTCGATGGCGTTGGCCTCACCGCGGTTGACCTTGATGGGGTTGTCATTGGCCAGCTTATACCCGTTATACAGGTAGGAGATGGTCAGGTCGGACTGATACTCCGTTGCGCTCGTCTTATTATAATAGTAAGTGATCGTCGTATCTGCCGACAGGCCGGTCAGCGTCAGCTTGCCGTCCTGGTAGACGTCCGTGGGAAGCGTCGTTTCCGAGCCGTTCCCAACGCCGGTGATGCCCACCAGCGTGTAGCCCGCGCGGTACGGCGGGGTCAGGGTCAGGTTGCCGGTGACGATGCCCTGCGCATCCGTCTTGTTGACCTCGCAGGTATCGTAAAGTGCGGGGTTCGCATGGTCGCTGCGCTTCGTCATAACCTTGACCGTGACGAAGTTCGGCTCGTAGTTGATGTCCACCACGTTATCGCCGGTCGTGACGATATGGGTCTTGGCCGTATCCGCACCGTCGGGCAGCTTATACTTGCCGTCCTCCAGATACTGCGGAATGTTGATGATGACCTTCTCGCCCGCGACTGCATCCATCGAGTAGGACAGAAGCAGCTTTGCCGTGTCGTGGTTATTCCCGGTCAGTCCGGTGTGATAATGCACCGTGACCGTGCCGACGCTCTTCGCCTTGTACCAGAAATAGACATACAGCGTTTCCTCGCTGTCCTCCACCGTGTAGTACTTGGTGATCTGGTCGCTCAGCGCGTAGCGGTCCACGCTCAGGGCAGACGCCTTATACATCTCGCCGATGCGGGCGCGCTCGGACACGTCTCGGATTACAACAGCAGCAGCCCGTGCCTGCTGAGCATTGAACGTGCCCATATCTGCAGGCTGAGGATACTTGGCGCTGTCCACCGCCACAAACTTGACCGGGCGGGTGCCCTTGGTGTAGTACACGTCGTAGTTCTTCGGAGTACCCGTATCCGTCACAGTGACCGAATGATTGCCGCCCGGCTTGAACGGCACGTCGGCCTTGTCGCTTGCGAGGAACGTGTACTTGTACGCGCTCAGGTTCAGCGGGTTGTTTTCCGCGGTCGGGTCATAGGTCTTGTCCTTCTCGCCATTGCGGACAGCGATGGTCGTGTCCTCACCGGTCGCGTCGTTGTGCTCCTTGAGCGTAAAGGTGACGTTGCCGATCTTGTCGTACCGGAACGTGATCTCGTTGTCGCCGCTCTTGAGCTCGGTGATGGACTTCGTCAGCTTCTCATCACTCGCCAGTGCGTAGCCGTCCACCAGCGGGGCCGTGACCTCGACGTTCTTGAGGCCGGTGCGGTAGCCGGAAAGCACGGTATCCGTGACAGTCGTGCCGTCCGAAAGCTCCTTCTTGATGACGATCCGCGAGGTGTCCTCCACAAAGCGGTAGACGATCTTCACGTTCTTATTGTTCGGGGCCGTGACGGACGCTGTCTGCGTGTCCTGGCTGCCGCCATCGATCTCCATGCGGATGTCCTGCAGCTTGTAGCCCGCGATGACGTTCTTCACCGAATCTGCGGTGTAGGTCGTCGTTGCGGTGTCGCTCTTGGAAATCAGCTTGTCGTAGGTGTAGAACTGGATCTTTTCGGTGGCGTCCGTGAACACAACGGTGTGCGTGACGAAGTTCGCCGTCTCAACCGGAGCGTAGTGGAATGTCACCTTGTTGCCTTCCAGCGCGGCGCCATACGTCACGGTGGTGATGGAATTGCCGACCACTGCGAAGCCGTTCATGGCCGGGGCCTGGATCGTGACCGAATCCCCCTTCTTGAGGGTGTATTCGGTCTGATAGCTGTCCGGCGCAGTCAGAGGCTTGTTCGTTTTGTCGTTCATCAGTTCCACTGTGAACTTCTGCGGCGCGTCCAGCACATACTTAAAGGTGATCGTGTCGTGCTGCGCATCGCCGGTCGGGGTGATCCTCTGTGAGGTGACCTTCGGGTCCTCGAGCGCATAGCCTATCCACGTCGGGGCGGGAACGGTCAGCGCCACGTCCTTGAAGGCCGGAATCTGATAGCTCTGGAATGTAGCCCCATCGCAGACGGAGTTGACGGTGATGGTCGCATAGCGGTTGGCGTCGTTCTTGCGGTACCAGAAGGTGACCGTTGCGTCCGCGTCGCCCATGTCGAAGCTCGTCGGGTTGAGCGCCGCGACTGCGGTGTAGCCGTCTACCGCCGTGACCGTGTCGCCGAAGGTGTAGGTTTTGCCCGCGGGCACGTTTGCGATCTCCTGCTGCTTGCCGGCGATCTCATTGCCGCTGTCCGCGTCCTTTTTGACGACGGTCAGCGTGTGCTTGTTGCGGGTGTAGGTGTAGGTGACGGTCACGTCATGGAGGCCGTCATAGGTGTCGACGGCAGCCGTGCCGTCGCCCGTCAGGGTGTAATACTGGATGCTGCCCAGCACAGCGGCAGCCTTTGCCGCGGTCTTATCAATCGGGCCGCCGTTTGCGACGGTGATCGTCTTGCTGGCCAGCGGCGTCTGGTCGTCCGCGTCCACGGCCTGATAGGTCACGTTGCCGGTGGAGTGCAGATAGTAGAACGTGATCTCTGCGCCCTCGGCGACCGCGTCAAAGCTGCCGCCGTCCGGGGTGACACTCTCGTTGTCGTAACCGTCAACGACCGGCTGGGGGTATGTGAACGGCTTGCCGATCTCGGCGGAGACCGTTCTGTCCTCGAACACCTTGTCCGTCGTGCCCTTCACATAGCCGTGGATGGTCACGTCGGTCATGTTGGAAACGTAGACGAACTCGACCTTGCTGATTGCGTCGGTATAGTTGTTCTCCTGCGTGCCCTGAAGGTTTTCAAGGAGGATGCTGTTGTTGGTCAGACCGGTTCTTTCCACACCGTTGACGAGCACCTTGTCAATGCGGTAGCCCGCCTGCACGAAGCCGTCGATGGTCGCCTCGGTGACGCCCTCCGGGTAGGAGTTCGTGTAGCTCCACAGCTCTTCCTTCTCCGAGCCATTGTCGTTGAGCACGACGCCGCGGATCGTGACCTCGGCCACCGGGATGCCCTCCGGCGTGTAGGTGATGGTGTACTTGGAGATGTCGGTCGTGCCGCCCACCTTGTCGGCGTCCTGATTGTTCGTCAGGAAATCCTGATTGAGCGTCAGCGTGACCGGCATGAACGCGGTTCCCGCCGTGTTCTTGGTGATCTCGGTGCTTTTTGCGCCGAAGGCCGCATTGTACCACTTGACCTTGCTCGTCAGGCCGGTGACCGGAACGCTGTCATAGTCCACGCCGGTCAGCAGCGTGCCCTTGGTGACATCTGTCGAATTGTAGCCGTGCAGATCCCATGGGAAACCGTAGCTGGCCTGATAGTCCGTGCCGTTGCCGTTTTTCAGCGCCTCGTACTCGGTAGTAAACTTCACGCTGCCATCGCGGGTCATCTCCTGCGTGCGGGTCTGGATCTGGAACTCACGGTAGATGTTCTTGACCTCCACCAGGTGGACCATGCGGAACTGGTTGCCATTCAAATCAATCGTGAGCTCGGCCCAATAGCGGCCGTTTTCGTTGATGGGCAGCTCAAACAGCTTGGCATTGGCCGCAGACGCGCTCATTGTGCCTTTGTCCCCACGGGTTTCATCCGCAGCTTTATAACCATCTTCAAAGGCAACTTTCGTGCCATAGTCCTCCGGCCAGTATTCCGTATCATTTGCAGCGCCGGTCTTTTGGATCGGTTCTCTGAACCAGCGCACCGACATGGTGACAGTGTCATTCCGCATTGCCGTCGCATCCATCGTCAACGTCACGGGCGTATCCGTACCGTTGGTATAGACCTTGTCCGCTCTGTTCGCGGCGAAGGTCAGCTTAAAGCCGAGCTTGGCTGTTGCTGTGGCATCATCGCTGGTGGTCACATTCAGGCTTGCCGTTTCACTCATCCAGCCGGACCACTTTTGGGTCACATCGGTGCGGCTGAGGGTGTAGGCGCCCTCCGGGAGCCACATCACGATCTTGCCATTCTGGTCGCCGGTCGCGGTGTAAGTGTTGCCGTCATAGGTGATAGAAGCAACTGCGCCATCCACGACGTTGTCATCCGCATCAACTGCGGTGATGACCGCGCGATACAGCTTTGTGCCATCCTGCGCCATAGGACGGGCGCTGACAGCAGCATTGTAGGTCTCCGACAGGAACTTGAGGTTCTGCTGGTTCTTGCCGTAGATTTTCAGCGTGCCAATGGTGCCGTCCTGCGGCGTGTTGTGGGCGGGTTCTGCCGCGGCCTCGCCGCCGTTTCCGCCATTGCCGCCGTCAGTAAACCCAGTGTAAATGTAAGTAACGCCGCCGTAGTTACTATAGCTACCGGCATTTTGTTTCCCACCGGATTCTCCGAGAGTCGCTTCTTTTCGCTGGCTCTGCGGTGTTTCAGCACCGGCCTTGCCTCCGCCGACTGTTTCATTGGTCAAAGCAACGGTGCCGCCGGTGATGGTAACGATGGAGCCCTGTCCGCCGTTGCCCGCCGAACCGTTCCAGCCGTCTGCACCTTGTCCGCCTGCGCCGCCCTTGCCGCTATAGCCGCCCCAGTCGTAGATGCCCATTGCAGAATAAGTAACGGTGTTTCTATTGTCTTTATCAATGGCTTGGCCGCCAGTACCACCTACACCGTTCTGACCGCCATTGCCGCCGCCAATGTCTGCTGCATTCGCGCCTCCGGTGACTGTCACACTACCGCCGGTGATGGTAACGGTACCACCGTTGCCACCATGACCGGCATTGCCGCCGTTGCCGCCTGCGCCGCTGCCGCCATGGCCGCCGCCGCCGGTAAACAAGCGAGAGTAGTAATTGCCCGCACGCATATGGTAGGCACCGCCTTTGGGCCCCTCTGTTCCATCGGTACCGTCCTCGCCGTTTTCACCAGCATGACCGGCACCGCCGCCAATACCAGCGGCATTCGCTCCGCCAGTAACATTAACTACACCGCTGTTAATGGTCAAGCTGCCCATAGAGCCGCCATCGGTGCCGTTTCTGCCGCCCTGGCCGCCAGCGCTGCCAGCGCCGCCAGTAGCACCCTTGACTGTCCAACCATCACGCGCATACCATAGATCGGCGCTTCCGGTACCATCGGTACCATCGGCTCCGCTCCCGGCACGCTCGCCATAAACACCGGCGCCGCCGCCGATACCGGCGCCGCCGATACCGGCCGTGACCTTCAGCTCGCCGTTGCCCTTGGCACCCAGAGCCTTGTCAATGGTCAGCGTTGCAGTGCTCGGCACAAGGATACCGGCGGTTTTGCCGCCGTTGGTATCATTGATCTCCGCTGCCGTACAGGTCAGCGTGTTGCTGGTGCCGTCCTCAACGACGATAGTCACCTTGGCATGTTCGCCCAGCTCAATGGGCGAGGTCGCCGTCGTGATGGTCGCATCGTCAAGCACCAGCGTAACAGAATCCGTGGCAGTGACCTTTATTGCGTGCTGACGCTGCCCGCTGACGCGATATACGCCAGCGTATGCAATCGGATCGGCGCTGTCATCAAGATTCTGTGCCCCGCTGATGTCCACACCTTCACTGGGTGCGGACGCCGCGAACGCCGACGTGATAAGGGTGCTTGGAATCAGCGAGAATATCATGACAAGCACCAAGAGCCATGATAAGAGTCGTTTTCTCATGTCGTGATTACGTTCCTTTCTTTCATAGAATTCATGAGTCTGTGTTCCGTCCTGACGGTACTCTCACCTCATATCCGAGGGAGCGCGTGTCGTTCCTTGCCTGCGCGGGGAGCGTTTCATCCCAACAGCGGGACGGCGCGTCCGGCACCGGCAAAACGGCGATGACCTGTGCGGTGTATTCCATCATCCATCACCCCCTCTCGCGTAACAGCGGCGGACAGCCTTGGGGCCTGCCCGCGGTTCGCCCGTTTTCACGGGGGTGGGTATGGTATGGGGTGGAGCGGTGCTCCACCAGTTTTTCAAGGTGCAGGGCGGCTTCACCGGATGATCCGGCGGATCATCGTCGGCAAGGCGCTCGTAGACGCGGGCAAGGCGCGCGCACTCACGCCACCACACGCCTGTCCAGCGGACCGCGGCAAAGGCAGCCACACGGCGCTGCCGCGCTCTTGCGCTCTCGCGGAACATGATCCTCACCTCCGTCTCTCGATATTTTTCGGTTACATTGCTTCTAACTTTTCATCGAGGTCGTCGGCCAGCAGAGCCGCGACCGTCATCTCTTGAAATGCCTCGTCCAGCTTGGTCTGGATGCGAGAGTAGAACTTGTGGACCGGGCAGTTCGGCACCCCGTTGCGGGAGCAGTAGCCGTCCGGCTCCAGGCAGCGGTTGATCCTTGTGGTGCCCTCCATGGCGACGATGATGTCGCGCAGGGAGATGTCCTCCGGCTGCCGGGCCAGCAGATAGCCGCCGTTGGTCCCGCGCAGCGTGTCAACGATCCCGTGCTTCCGCAGGCGTCTGGAGACGCTGCCGAGGATGCCGGGCGGGATACCCATGCTGCTGCAGATCTCGGCGCTGCCCGCCGCCCGGCGGACCGTCGCAAGATAGAGCGCCACCCGTATGGCATAATCGGTCGTTGTGTTCAGCTGCACTGTGTTCGTACTTCCTTCCTGATAGATACATGAGCTGCTCACTCTTAATTGCCCGCTAAAAAATGGACCGACAGTCGGTGAGGGGCGCCCTTGAATCGTCTGTAAACAACAAAATCAGCATTTCGCCAATAAGCAAAAACCGCGCCGACGAAGCGGCGCGGGACCAAATCAGCATTTCGTTGTTTTAGGCTCTGCAAATTTTTCGGTTTTTCCTCAAAACTGAAAAATTACAATTTTCATTTTCCGGCGTTTGCTTGTATAAGAGCGCAAAAAACCGGACCCACAAAATATAGATTTTTTGTGGGTCTTTTTGGCGTTCCCACCAACATGGTGGGTATTGCTTTTTTCTCCAAGGCATGGTATAATGTGCGCGAAATATGTAAATAATCGTCGAGCATTTTTCTGGGGCAAATCACAAAATGCTGATTTCGTTGCTCTACGATACAAGGCCCAGCCGGTCAAGCTGCCGTGCCTGCTCCGTGCCGCTGACCGTGAGGTAAATGCGGGTGGTCTCGATGCTGGAATGCCCCAGCACATCCGCAAGGCGGGCGATGTCCTTGCAGGCCCGATAGAAGATCGTGGCGAACAAATGCCTGAAATTGTGCGGGAATACCTTGCTGGCCTCTACGCCCGCCGCCTTGCACAGCCGCTTCAATTCGTACCATACCTGCCTCCGTGTGATCGGCTTTCCGCTTTTGGTGAGGAACACCTCGCCGGAAGCGATTTTTTGTTTTCTGGCGTATTTCAGCAATTTCCGGCATAATTTCGTACTGAGTAAGATCGTGCGGATCTTCCCCTTGAGGGAAACGGTGGCACGTCCGGCCTCCGCCGCCTCGACGGTGATGTAACGCAGCTCGCTGATGCGGATACCCGTGGCGCAGAGGGTCTCCATGATGAGCGCCAGCCGCTCCTGCCCGCCGGACTGTGCGGCGGCGAGCAGGCGGTCGTACTCCGTGCGGGTCAGCTCGCGTGCCGTATCCCGAAAGAGCTGGTGTTGGACTTTTAGAAACTTGACTCGGATGTCCCAGCCCGCAAACTTGAAAAACCCGTTGACGGCAGCCAGCATGGAATTGACGGTCCGGGGCGCGTAGTGCTGCTCCAGCAGATGGGCCTTCCAGCCCGCGGCGGTCTCCTTGCTGGCCGGGCGGCCCTCCAGCCAATCGGCAAAGGCGGTCACGTCGCGGCGGTATTTCGCCACCGTCCCCGCCGACCGCTCGTCCGACCATAGTGCCGCGCAGTAGGCTTCGATCTGCGCCTGTGTAATGATGTGCTCCATAATTGATACCTCCTCAGTGTGGTATCAATAGTTTACTCCGCCGTAAAGAGGCTACTCCTGCGGAAAACAAAAAATCCCCCTCGGACGGAATGTCCGAGGGGGAAGTACTATGCTATTTATTCTTTGACTGACTTATCGCTGCTTTCTGTGATAAATATCATTTCGTTTGACAACAATCCGCTGCTATTTTGCTTGTCACAGATTTCAACATCTTTGCCACATTTAATTTTGGCAATAAGCACCACGATTCCAACATTCAGCAGTAGAATACCCGTAGTACTTGCTATCACCATCGCCAGCACACACCAAGGCGAGTAATCAACAGGTCGAGCTAATATTGCCAGTGTGTAGCCCGATATTATATCAACGAATGCTGCGATATTGAGATAAACAGTTTTGGCATGTCTCCGCAAAGAATTGCTGTCAATCGTGATATGCGTTCCTTGTTCATCTTCTGTTCCGATTAGCCCACCACCATGTTCTGCAATACACATTTGCTTTATTTTCTTATCACATTTCCCAATGCTCCATAACAGCAAAAGCGCCGCACCCGCAATCTGAAAGGCATAGGACAAAATTGCAATAATAGTAGCACACATAGGTTTTCCCTCCTTTATGCCAAGTTTACCACATTCGGTTCAATTGCGGTAGGGATATGTGCCATTGAAAAATAGCCAAAAATGGTGTATTCTAAATAAAAAAGTTGCTTCGCTTGGCTGTCAGTCAACGGCTGTGCGCTGCAACTACCTCATAAAACCGATTTCATAGAGTGGGGGGTAGCTGAGAATATGCCTCAAAAGGAGCAAAAGGCACAACCGCAAGACAAAACAATAAAATCACAGCCAAATGAAAAGCATCTCGAATTTCTGCAAAATAACATTGCCCGAATGAATCAGTGTTCATTCCAGATGAAGGGCTGGGCTATCACGATTGCATCAGCTTTGATCGCAGTTTTTGTATCAACAATCTCAGACGAGCATCCAGGCAGCAAAATCTATTTGATGGCCGCTATTGCTGCAACCATTCTTTTCTGGTGTTTGGACTCTTTTTACCTGTCTAAAGAACGTCGGTTTATTGGAATGTACAACGATTTGATAGGCGTCGGGAACGGCCCAAAACAGCCGATTGTCCAGGTTAAAGAATATGAGATCCCTATGAAAAAGTACGGTGGCTGGCCGTATGGTATTCTCCGGGCGATAGTCTCACCGTCGGAGTTTTTGCTCTATAGCGCAATTATTGCTGGCTTGGTTTACTTGTATAGGACAGTATAAATACAACAGCGAGGAGGGAATCATGTACACAAAATTCAATTATTCTCCAGCCGGATCATTTTATAACCGGGTCATCAACCCATGCTTGGAACACGGTCGCGCTATATACAAAAAGCATGAGGAAGAAGTCCACAACTGCCTCGCACAGTACATTACAGAGGACGGTGTCATCAACGGTACCGCATTAAAAGAACATTGGTTTTCTATTTCCAAAAAAGATGTGTTTATTTCGCATTCTCATGATGATATCAATAAGGTAATAGCATTTGCCGGTTGGCTTCACGATGCCTTTGGCTTGGAAGCGTTTATCGACTCATGCTCTTGGGGGTACTGCGACGATCTGCTGAACAGAATAGACAAAAGATACTGCTATAAGCCTAAAACCAACACCTATGACTACGATTTACGAAATTACACGACAAGCCATGTACATATGATGCTGTCTACGGCATTGACCGAAATGATATACAACACAGAATGCATCATATTTTTTAACACGCCCCAGTCAATCAACATGGCTTCAGAATTGGATAAAATCAAAAAGAACAGCAAGCAGTCAACGATCTCCCCGTGGATCTATCATGAATTGTCTATGACTACTATGCTCCAAGTTGTAGAACCGCATAGATTAAGAGCCGTTTTGGAACATCGTGATCACTTTGATTTTGCACAGTCTGCACGTGATGAGAGGCCAAAAATCGAATACGATGTAACAAAGGCTTTGAGCGAAATGAAAACACTTACGGACGGGCAATTAGAGCAATGGTACAGTGAGTATAACAAAAGCCCCGATATTCCACCTGAATATGCATTGGATCAACTTTATAGACTTACTTTTTCAAATAAGTAGTTGAAAATAGCAATATTCAAATCCCTTGAACGCAAAGGCTCCCCTCGGATATCGTCCGGGAGGAGCCTTTTTGTTTTATTGGATGGCATCTTTCAGCCCCTTGCCGGGCTTGAATACCGGGGTTTTGGATGCAGGAATGTCGATCTCCTCGCCGGTGCGGACGTTGCGGCCCTTCCGAGCCCCGCGCTCCCGCACCTCGAAGGTGCCGAAGCCGACGAGCTGCACTTTGTCGCCGCTTTGAAGCGCCTTGGTCACGGCGGTCGCAAAGGCGCTCAGTGCCAGCTCAGTGGTGGTCTTGTTCAGTCCGGAGTGCTCGGCCATGGCTGCGATTAGTTCAGATTTTGTCATGATATTTCCTCTCCTTTTCGTGATCAGTCAAAGACGGACTCGATGTCCCATTCCAGGAACGCGCCCGTAGAGGCGTCCATCTCAAACTCGTACTCCCAACCGTTGTAGACAATTTTGCCCTCGTAGATCCAGCGGCCGTCGTCGTAATCCTTCTTCCACTTGTAGATGTTGTCGGCGGTCGCGCCGGCGACCTGCGCCAGCGCCAGCGCCTTGGCATCCGCCTCGGTGAGGGTTCCGGTGGTCTGGGTGTTCCCGGAGGGAACGGTGTAGCTGGCCTCGATGTCATAATCGTAGCTGACGATGGTGCCGTCAGAAGCGGCTACCTCGTAGTCGTACTCCTTAGCGGTGCCGTTGGAGATGACGATAAATTCCAGCTCATAGACAAGGCGGCCGTCGTCATAATCTGGCTTGGCCTCGATGAAGGTGGCGTCTGCGGCCTTGACCCCGGCGTGGTTCAGCGCGATCTCTTTTGCCTTCTCCACGCCGATGTCGTTGGCGGTCTGAGTCTCGCTGGAGCTGGGCTGCGGAGCTGCAGGCGGGGTGTAGCCCTTCGTTTTTTCACTGGACTTGAGGATGGTGCCGTCCGCGGCGGCAATCTTATACTCATACTCCGTTACGGTGCCGTTGACCGTGACAACAAATTCCAATTCGTAGACGAGGCGACCGTCATCGTAGTCCGGCTTGGCCTCGGTAAAGGTAGCATCCGCAACACTGATGCCGACCTTGGCCAGTGCGATCTCCTTGGCGCGCTCCAGTCCGATGTCGCCGGAAGTCTGGGAGCCGCCGGGCTGCGGAACAGCGGACGGGACATAGTCCGGACCCTCATTTTTCTTACTGAGGATGAATCCGTCCGAGGCGCGGATCTCGTAATCATACTCCCTGTATGCATTGCCGTCGAGGACAAAGAATTCGACGTCAAAGACTGCGATGCCGTCGTCGTAGTCCGGCTTGCCTTTGGTAAAGGAAGCGTTTGCAGCCGCGACACCGGCATCGGCCAGTGCGATCTCCTTGGCCTTGTCCAGCGTGATCCCGCCGGTCTGGGCATTGGAGGGAACGTTGAAGTTGTCTACCTCCGAGCCGTAAGAGAGGATCTTGCCGCTCGTGCTGTCAATGTTGTAGTCATATTCGAGGTAGTCCTTGCCGACGAGCACTACAAACTCGACGTCGTAAATCGTCGAGCCGTACTTCCACTCCGGCTCGACCTCCGAGTACACCAAGTCCGCCTCGTTGATGCCGGCGTGAGCATAGGCGATTGTCTTGGCTTCCTCCGCTGTGACCTTAGTGGTGGTGACCGCGGTGGGTGCGGGTGTTGCAGCCGTCGATCCCGTGGGCTGGGCAGTGGTCTCGGCCTCGCGCTCCAGCGCCTCGATCCGCTCCTGCCGCTTGTAGTCCACCGGCTCTGCGGCCGCCACCTCACCGGTCACGGCGTTTACATTGTACTGGTATAAGATATCATTTGTGCGGAACTGGACGGCATACTGCGCGCTTTCGTTCTCGCCAATCAGCCAAATACCGGCTACTTCGGCGTTTTCTTCGGTGACGGAGGCCGCCTGCAGGGCGGCGATCTTCGCGTCGTCGATGTCAATGTAGGACGCCAGCACAGAGGCGGATACGGCAGGTGATGCCGCAGGTGCTGGCGTTGTCTGAGTCGGCGCAGCGGACTGGCAGGCGGAGAGCAGCAGCGTCAGCACAAGGCCCGCAGATGCAACTGTGATCTTCCACTTAGACTTCATTCGGGTGACCTCCTATTGATCTGAATATTCCGCAAAGCCGAGCAATGCGGTAGACTATTCTTGAATTGGCACAGAGTGTAGCAAACGAATGTTTCGTTGTCAAGGGCGAGAAAGTGCCGACCGACATTTGATTCTTCAAATTCAGACAGTTTCAATTTTACCGATTTTGAGATCTCCAGATTCAAAATTGCCCCTCTCTTCAACCATTGCGCGCGACCTTGCATCGCAAAATCTGCTGCTTTTCTCATCGCAGATTTTGAAGTTTTTAATTTTTTGAAAACTCTGCCGCAGAATGCTCACTCCGGTCATTTCTCCCGTGGTCCTTGTCTTATCTCTGTCTTAAACCTCCGATAGAGTGGGTCCTTCTGGTGGGGTCACATTGACCCCCTCCTCGGTCCAGTAGATGAGCGCAATTCCCCCTTGGCGGGCGGTAGCAGAGGCGCTTTATTTAGGCAAAGTGGTTTGGTATCAAAATGTGATACCAAACCACTTTCGCTCACTGAAGCGTATAAAGATTTGAGGTGTTGCTCCCGTTCGGTCTATACCGTGGCAGCTTGGAGAGATACCCGCATCTCTCTAAGTCAGTCAGCGCCCGCTTGACGGTGCTACGGGAGAGGTTGAGGTCACGGGCTATGGTCTTGATGCCGGGCCAGCAGCTCCCGGAGCTGTTGGCCCGGTCCTTGAGGTACATATAGACGGAGATGGACCTTGGAGACAGTCGAGAGTCTGCATAGACAGTGTCAAAATAGCTCACGGCGTGTCCTCCTGCTTGGGCAGATTATAGGCGCGGCGAGGAGGATGGCACTCACAGAATGCGTCGGACTCGATGACCATATCCTGCATAGGCAAGCCGGGAAGTTGCCCATTCCCCTTGCCGGAGCGCAGATTCTGCCCCTCGGCGGTCTTGGGCGGATACTTCTGCAGGATGGCACGGGTCAGCGCCTCCCGGTCGGCATAGTTGACCCTGCGGGCAGACTGCTCTTTGACCCGGTATTCCTCCTCGAAGGTGATTCCCCATTCCAGAAACAGCCGCAGGCGGGTACGCATGGGATGGCAGCCGGTCTTTTGGACGATGAAGCTGCCCTTGGGGATGGACTTTAGCTCGTCCGCTGTCAGCAGCGGGCGCTCCATCATCTGCAGGCTTTGGCTTAGATCGTTTTTGCCCCGGCTCACGGAGCCGGACAGCACGGTGCGGCTGCCGAGAGCCTTAGAGAAGGTCTCGGCAGCCTCGCTGTTAGGCGCAAAGCCGCCGCAGATCACGTCCTGGCAGTTGTCCATTAGAATGGACGCCCCCTCTTTGCCATAGTTCTTCACAAGCTGGTCCATGGACTGAATGAGCGGCACCAGCGTCAGCAGCCGGGAGCGCCCGGCACTGAACAGCGGCAGGATATCAAAGGGCGGCATGGTGCCCAATTCATCACAGAAAAGGATAACGCGGTTCTTCAGCTTGCCGCCGTTCTCATCCGCCACGGCGAACAGCTCACGGGAGAGATTCTGGATCATCAACCCCGCCATAAAGTTTTTGGTCGTATCCTCCTCCGGGAGAATTAAGAAGATAGCGGATTTTTCTTCCGCAAACTTTTCGGCATCCACGGCGCTGTCAAAGCACAGGACCTGCTCCAGCTCCGAGTCCAGAAAAGAGTTCAGTCGAGAGAGGACTGTGGACATGACGGATGCCATAGCCTGCTCGGAGCTGTTGAGGGCCGCACCGGCCAGCCAGCGGGCCTTGTGCTCCGAAGGCAGCTTGTCCATAAGCACTTGAAACTGGGATTTGCCCCGCACACCGGACGGCTCCAGCAGATCCTGCACCAGCTTGAACACCGACACGATATGCCGGCGCTCCTCCGGGTGCTCTTTATCCGGCGGCAGAAACTCCGCCAGCAGGAGTATCACCGAAGATAAGAGACCTTCCGCCGCATCGTAGAAGAAGGCGTTTTGTCCGTGGTCAGAGCTGCCCTCCGGACTGACGATGGACTTGGCAAGGATCTTGGCATACTTCTCGGCGCGGGCCTTGGCCGCAAGGTTATTCGGTTCGGCGCGGGCGATGTCCATGTAGCGATTGATGAGGGTCAGCAGATTGTTGCCGTCAGAGCGGGTAGGATTTCGCAGGTCGATGACGGAGATGTTCTTGTAGCCGTAATACTTCTTGGCGATGGTCCCGTAGTTGCGGGCGAGGTCTCCCTTGGTATCCAGCGCCAGGAAGCTGACCCCCGACGCGCAGGCATACTCCAGGTTGGGATAAAGAAAAAATGCCGTCTTGCCGGTGCCGGAGGCCGCGATCATCAAGCAGTGGATGTCGTCGCTGTCTACCAGCGCTGTTACTTCATTTTTTCTGCCCGTACAGCCCAGCACCAGTCCTTGCTCCGTGGGCAGGTTTTGTCCTCGGCGCCAGTCCTTGACCTTGAACGGCACATGAGCATAGGTCTGCCTGATCTCCTTGGCCGTGGCCCAGCGAGCTGTGCCATGCTGTCCGTCGCCCACCGTCCGGGATTTAATGCCGCTGAGTGTGTAGTGGTTGGACAGCAGAGACAGCCCGCCGATGACAAGGGCCATGACCGCCCCGGCCATGACAAGCATCCAAATATTCGAGTTCAATCGTTCACCCCATTTCAGTCAAAGTAAGACCTTGGGCGTTTTCGCCGCCCAGAGTCAGATCATCGTTCCAGTCTTTGCGCTGCGGCACGAGCCGAACCGCAGAGAGGTTCTGGTCTTTCAGCAGTTCTGCCATACGCGCGCAGGCGGCATGACCTGCCTCGTCGTTGTCGAGGCAGAGGTACACCTGTGCCACCTGTGGGAGCTGCCGCAGGGCCTCCATCACCGGGATGGCAGACACTCCGCAGCAGCTCACATAGTTGTGGGCCTCCCACCCTTCCGGGTGCAGGGAGACATAGGAGAGCAGGTCGATGGGAGCCTCGAAGACATAGAGCGTGTCATCTCTGCCATAGTAGTGAAAGCTGTGCTTGGGGTCGCTGCCCTCAATATTGCCCCGATAGCTCTTGCCTACGGTGTACAGGCCACGCTTGTGCCCATGACAGGGAACGCCGTGTTCATCGACTCCGACGAACACGGCGTTGTGGTATTCCTTGCTCTCATCCATGGACTTCTCACAGCTCTCATAGATGAGTTTCCTGCGGACGAAGGCGTTGAGCACCTCCCGGTCGATGCCACGCTTTTGCAACAGGTACGCATACACCCGGCGCATAGTCTGGTTGGCGGGCGGCAGCTTAAAAGGCTTAGGCGGCTCCGGGGTCTTTTCTCTCGCCGCGGGATAGGCTCCGCCGAGGTCGTTGCCCAGCAGCATCGTCACGGCTTCGGGGTAGCCAACACCGTAATACTGCTTCACAAAGCTGATGGCTCGGCCGCCCTGTTCGGTAGCGTGGTCGAACCACTCGCAGCCTCGGATGGTGATGCTGTGGTCGCTGGCAAGGCGCTTATCCCTGCCGGAGGTAATGAGCTTCTCACCGCGGCAGCGGAGAAACTCCTCCAAGTCCACCGAGGCGGCCCGTTCTTTTTGTTCTTCCGTGAATGGAATGAATTTTGACATAGTCCCTCCTTACTACTGTATCTGCTGTGTCAACCCACTGTCGTCGTGGTCATCAGCCTTGTGGCCCATTGCCATGCGCTTCTCCTGCAGCCTGCGCCTGCGCTTCTTATCGATCTGGATGCTGGCGTAGATAGCAGGCTGGGCGGAGTTCTCCCGGAAGATACGGCTTATCTGATGGAGCATCCGAATGAGCACGGCCCCAACCGACGCGCCGGCAAAGTCATCTTGGTGGTCGATGAAATACTTTGCATAGGCGTTGCCCTGGGCGGCGGCCTGATTGAGATAGCGGAGCGCCTCCTCACGGTCCTGCTTCACTTCACGACCAAGCAGGAGGAGCTTGCCCAGCGTGTATTGGGCGTACTGGTTGCCTTGGGCAGCGGAGTCCTTCAGATACTGAATGGCCGTGTCCACATCTTTCGGTACACCAGCCGCCCCGGTAAGCAGCAGCTTGCCGAGGCGGTATCGTGCGTACTGGTCGCCCTGCTCCGATGCTTTTTGCAGCCACTCCCGCGCCTGCGGAAACTTGTCCTGCCCCAGCAGCAGCTTTCCGAGGGCGTAGGCGGAGCAGTCATTCCCGGCCTCAGCGGATCTCCGGAACCAATCCGCCGCCGCATCGAGGTCAACGGCCGCACCGAGTCTGTCCCGGTACGCCTTGCCCAACTGGTGCGCCGCCACTGAGTATCCTTCCTCCCACAGGCGGTGGAGAGTGGTCAGCGCCACGGCTTTCTCGCCGGGTTCGGTCTTTTCATCGTTCAGCAAAGCTTTCGCTTCCCGGTATTCCTGCACCTGCCGATAGAGCACCTTTCGACCCTCGTCACCATCGGCAGCAGTCGGTGCTTCCGGTTCTTCCTCGTCATTCATTTCATCATCTTCTGCGATGTCGCCCGCGAGGGGTGAGGTCATATCCGAGAGCCTGAGTGTCGCCCGAATGACCATGTTCCGCACGGACTTAAACTCCCGCTGCCGGGACAGCGGCAGACGCTCCGGCGGTGTCTGGTCATAGTCGATGCAGAGCTGTTCCCGGAGATCCTGCCAGAGCGTGTATGCTTCCGCCACACGCACATCCTTCGCCAGCTTGTCCACGATCTCATCCACGATGCGCTTGACGCGCGGCGGCAGATACCCATAGACTTTTCTGCCGGAGACCTCACCCAACCGTTTGGCCAGTTCAGCCACCAGCAGTTCCAGCTTGTCGTTCTCCAGACTCCCTGTTGCCATCTGCCCGATGAGCGTTGCCATGCGGGACTCTGCCTCCTGCTGGAGCAGCGCCCGCAGCTCATCTTTTCTTTCGAAGATGTGCAGACGCTCGTCACGATAGACTGTGCTGACCAGCGCGGACTTGATGTTGCGGATACCCTGCCTGGTGAGGTAGCCCTCCTTCGGGTCCGTGGAGAAAATGATCATGTGGACATGGAGGTGCTTCTCCTTTTCATGGAGCGCCGCGTACCACCTCAGATGGTCCGGGTGGATCTTGTAACCCTTGGCGATGTCCGTGATGGAGGACCGGATGAGCGCCTGCCAGTTTTCGAGGTTCGTATACCCCAGCCGTTCTGCATTTTCGCGAGGGAGCGAGATCACCGGTGTCCACACATTCCCTGGATGGTTTGCCACCTCCGACACTGCGGCTTCCAGAGAGCGCACCTTCCCGTGGGCATCCCACAGGCCATGCTCACCCAGCGACCGCACACCGGGGCGGTTGGCCACATAGCCCAGATAGTTTTCCCGGCAGCTCAGTGGCTCTATAAACTCCTCGTGGATCTGCTCGATGAGGTCGAAGGCGGTCTGCCGATTGGGTGTTCGTACATAGTCCTCATGCTCTGCCAGCTCCTTCGCCTCCGGGAAGCTGCGGAGCAGGCGCTTGATGTAGTCCTGCTGCTTCTGCGTGGCCGGTAGGCTGGCGTTGTCGTCCTTGAGAAGCTGCACGCCCTCACGGGTGGCGAAGTAGCGGGTACGGGACGCCAGGCGGGATGCGTTTGCGCCGCCCTTCATGTAAGGCGAGATAAAAATTAGCCGTGCCATGCATCATCCGGGATCTGACGCTGGATGTCCTGCACGTCCTCAAACCGGAGCTGCCCATTGATCCGCTTGACCTCGTCCACCACATAACCGCGCAGGGCCCGGCGGTCCTCCAATGTGTCCCGAAAGTGGGCGGCGATGGTGTGAGCCATGATTCCCTGCTCCACCGCCGACTTGAACAGCAGGCTGTTGAGCCGGTTGGCGTTGTTGTCGATGATCCCCCGCAGCGTCGTCACCAGCGCGTCGGAGAGATACTCGGTGGTATCCTCGGCGGAGAGATAGCCCATGTAGAAGTGCAGGGCCTTCTCGATAAACTCGCTGCGAGTCTTGCAGTTGGCGCTCTCCAGCCAGCTATCCATGCGGTGGATCGCCGCAGGCGTGAGCCAGACTGCGGTCCGTTTTTTGTTTTCGTCATTCATCTGTAAAACCTCCCGAAAATTGTGTGACACCGCGCAAAGCCGCACGGTGTCTTTGTTTTCTGTCCTGTCGACCACCTCGTCCGGCGAAAAAGCCGTTTTAGGTGGACCTTGGGCAAGTATCGGAAAAGCCCCGCACTGCGGGGCTTTGTGGGCGAGAGGGGGCGCTTTGCGACCACCTCTCTTTATCTTGTTAGATTATCGAACAGGCAAATTCTCAGCCCCGCCCCTCGGCAGTCTGTGCGAAAGCGGGGCCAAACGGCGCTCGAAGCTGCCTTGGGTGCAGGGGTGTCACCCTGTCCCCGAAAGCCGCACACAGCGGCTCACAGGGGGGCAACAGCGGCAGAACGAGCGCAGCCGCCCACTGTGGGGCGGCTGCGTTTCCTGTGTCTGCTCAGTTGGCTTGGTCTATCCATGCCTGCTTTTCCTTCGGTGTCTGCTCGATCCAATCCAGCAGGTTCTGCGACTCCTCCAGCCATTTTGCCATCTCGAACATCTTTGTCCGGGCATATGGACTGCTCATCCGCAGGCTCGTTTCAAACAGATCCCAGATGTTGTCCAGTGTTTCAAGCCCACTGGCATTCATGGGCAGTTCTTCCTCCGGCAGCACGTGGGTCACTGTGCCGTTTTCGCCTGCGGCAAGGATCGCCTCCTGCTCCCGGTCCAGCAGAGAGATGACCTCCTGTGTATCTCCCACGGGAATGCCCCACGCTGTGCCGATGAGTGAAATGCATTCTCTGTGAGACTGTACATCGAAGGTGGGGTGGAGTATCAGCAGTGCCAGCCCCTCTTTTGCAATGTTCATCTGCAGGTCCTTTGCGCTATCGATCGTCATGTTGTAGTCCTCCTTGTTTTTGATTCGGGTGTTGCCCGTGCCAACACAATCGCACAGCCCTGGCGTGAAAGCTATTCACGAAACCCAACAAAAAATCCGTGGTTGCTTTCGTGAAAAATCAATGGGACTGCGCCCATTGTGCGGCTTGCTCTGGTGCGGCGCTCTGCTCCTCACGGAGCTGCCGAGTGCCAGACAAAAAAACGGGCCGTGCTGATCGGCACGGCCCGCTGTATCGAGTGTTCGGTTTCACATCCCCAGCAATGGGGAGCTGCGCTGCTCCTGCTCCAGCAGGAGATCCAAGCTGTAGTCCAGGATCTTCTCCTTGCGCTCGGTCAACATGGTCAGATAAAACTCACGCTGGATCGGGAGCAGCTCCGGGACGCTTTCGAGGAAGTCCCGGATCGCATTGAGGTCGATCCTCGGACAGATGCGCTTGAGTGCGTCGTTGCAGTCCGGGTCTTTCAGCGAGGAGATGTAGTAGAAGTACGGTATCTTCTTTCCATCTTCTTCGATAGAGGACGTTGGCAAATTATAGACGTACTGGTCGATCTCCGTCTCGTCCTGCAGCACGGTTTCCATCTTCTTTAAATCAAGCAGTGGGTACAGGCAGGAGCCGCAATCATAGATCGGCGCGAGCTCTACCTCCTGCTTTTCATCATCCACAAGGAGACCCCAGTTGCCGTTGTGCCGATTGGAGTTTCCGAGGAGCGCATCCGCGATAAACATATCCCAGAAAAAACGCCGCAGCTTATCCGCCGGATAAGCACACTGCTCCTCGATGGCTTCCAGAATAGAGGACAGCTCTTTTACGTAACCGCTCTGCCCACTTTCGATGCAGGTATTTTTCAGTTGGGCAAACTCGATGAGCCGCTTGCCGTCCTCTGTGAAGTCCCGGCCGGCGACCACCAGCTTCGTCTTGCCGCGGCTGTCCGTATAGTTTCCGAGCAGGGTCTCCTGTGTTCGGAAGCCCAGCATCTCGAAAATATGACAGGCAACATACTCGATGATGCTGCCGTTGGCATAACTACTCTCCAGATATCCACCGGGTCGCGGAGGAAACTTGAGCATATAGCTGTGCCCCTGATAGGTTATATTGATCTTGCGCCCGTTCACCCCGCCGTAGGCACGAAGACGGTCGACAGGGCAGTCGGTAAAATCGATCATGGTCGTTCACCCCCTTATAGATATTTTGCTCTAAGATACCAGCGCACAGATAGTCCGTCAAGCAAAAAACGCGCACGGCCTTTTTGCCTGCGCGCTCACATCTGCATATCTGATGCCTGATCCTGTTCTTCCCGAAACTGCTGAGAGTAGTCGTGCAGACTCATGGCGGTCTGCTGCCGACAGAAGTCCTCCATCTTGCGGAGCAGGACTTCTTTTTCTGCCGCGTTCAGCGGATAGCTCCACTCCGACTCAGTACCGTCGCCCTTGCAGAGAGTTAACTCCAACGTATCGCACAGCCTGTCCTCCGCGATGTCGTAGTTGGCATAGATATTGAGCCAGTCATCGTTCTGGTCCGTGCAAACAAAGGTTCCGAAGGCAGCGTCCACGTCAAAGTCCGCATTCAAATAAAAATTGAGTTTTCCGTCGATCTCCATGATCTCCTCGCCGAAGGAAAAGTTGTGTGCGGAGAGGTGGCCCGCCGAGGTGATCTCTTTGCCCTCCAGATGATCCAGCAGCTTGCGCCACTGCTCCTTTGCCGGCGCGAAGTACGACCTTGCGGCATGGTAGGCTGCCGCAGACACATCCCGCATCGCCCAGGTCTGCCAACCGTTCATGATATGGACAGCGGAGAACGCGCTCTTATCAAAGTCTGCATCAAACACGCCGCGCACCTTGCCGGTGTTCTCCATGCGAAGGGCTGTCAGCGAATTGTATTCCTCTGCCGTGATGGGAGCACCGGCCGCGAACATTTTGATGAACCTGTCCGGCTTGTCCGCAGGCTCCTCCTTGAGGTAGCTTCGGAGCTTTTTACAGGCTTCCAGCAGTTCTTCACCCGGAGTCGTTTTGAAGTACCACTCCTGTCCGCCCTCAGTCACGTGGTATGCGGAGTAGGTGCGGGCGCCCTCCGCCTGCTCTTTTGCCAGACGTTTTTCTTCGTAGATCTCCCGGCTGATGCGTGCATATACTCGCTCCGGTAACTGGTTGCAGAGCTCATCGAGTACATTCTCCAGATGGTCCTGCAAGGTCTCATCCTTGAGATGCTTTTCGATGGCATCCCTCCATCGGCGGTCGATCCACAAAATAATTTCTTCCTGCTGTGCCATATCAGCCGGCCTCCTTCGCTGCGGCCTCCACGGGCTTCGGCTCGCTGCTCTGCGCCTTGGGCGTGGCAGGCTTGACGGGACGCTTGGGCTTGGCCGCTGCGGGGCCAGCCTTACTGTCCAGATACTCCCGCAGAGGCTCCGGCACTGTCTGCTCGTAGAGCTGCTGGAGTGCGTCATCCATGCGGGCCTGCACGGACGAGTGCTCCTTGCGGAGCGAAAATTCAAGGGCGTCGAGTTTGTCTCCATCAAAAGGGATGGTGATCGTTTCTTTCTTCACGTTATACCTCCTGTCACATTGTCATCTGCGGCCCCTGCAGAGCCTGTTCCATTTGCCGCTGCGGATGATCTGCCAGCGCATACCAACGGCCATGCTCGTCTCTTTTTAAGGACAGC
>CAKUIM010000004.1 GCA_934660965.1 uncultured Oscillospiraceae bacterium
AAAATCTTTTGGAGAGAAAAGCAGGAGAGAAAACATAAAAGTATTCGATTTGGAATTTTGAAAACCCGGAATTAGCAAGGGTTTTCGAGGGGACGGAAAGGACAGGCCCGTTGGGAATCCGAGTCTGCCCCGTTATGACCGCTTCGATACCGCTGCATACCAGGCGGGCACCGGGCGCACCCGCGCCCAATGCCGCTTAAACAGCATACCCGATTCCCGGCAAAAAGTCAATGCCACGAGCCCAAAATCCTCTCTTTCCCCGGTCTGCGCGGCCTATTTTAGAGCGGCGCGTCGCAGTAGCCACAGCAGGGCGCGCCGCCGTTGTCCTTCACGAGGGGCGGCAGGTAGCCCTCCGTGCGGGTAATGCAGTTGGGGTTGCGGCACACCCGCCCCTTCCCGAGCTCCACCGGGGGCGGCGTCTGCCGGGGCTGGCGGGCCAGATCCATCAAAAGGGCCATGCGCACGAACATGCCGAACCGGGCCTGCCGGAAATAGGCCGCCCGGGGGTCGTCGTCCACATCGTCGGCAATCTCGTCCACCCGGGGCAGCGGGTGGAGGACCAGCATGTCCTCCTTGGCGCGCCGGAGCTTTGCCCGGGTGAGCACATAGATGCCCCGGCAGCGCTCGTACTCCAGCGGGTCCACAAAGCGCTCGCGCTGGATGCGGGTCATATACAGCACGTCCAGCTGGGGGATCACCGCCTCCAGGCCGGTGACCTCCACAAAGGGCATGTCGTTGTCTTTCATAAACCGGCGCAGATAGTCCGGGATGGCCAGCTCCCGCGGGGCGATGAGATAGAACCGCACATCCCGGAATTTGGCCAGCGCCTTGATGAGAGAGTGGACCGTCCGGCCGTTTTTCAAATCGCCGCACAGCCCGATGGTCATGCCGTCCACCCCGCCCCGCAGCCGGGTGATGGTGGTCAGGTCGGTCATGGTCTGGGTGGGGTGCATGTGGCCGCCGTCCCCGGCGTTGACCACCGGCACGTCGGAGTAGAGAGAGGCCGCCTTGGCCGCCCCCTCCCACGGGGTGCGCATGACCACCACATCCGCGTAGCCGGACACCATTTTGATGGTGTCCTTGAGGGTCTCGCCCTTGGACACCGAGGAGGAGCGGGGGTCCGCAAAGCCGAACACCGACCCGCCCAGGCGCAGCATGGCCGTCTGGAAGGAGAAGTTGGTGCGGGTGGACGGCTCGTAAAAGAGGTTGCAGGCCACCCTGCCCCGGCACACGTCCATAAACTGCTCCGGCGCGCTGATGATGGCATCGGCCCTCTGGTAAATTTCGTCCCACTCCGCCCGGGACAGATCGCTGAAATCAATCAAACTGCGCATGCCTGGTTCCTCCCTGGTTCCTGTATCGTTTTGCCCGCCGGGGTGCGAGAGAATAAATTTGCCGGGTATGAAAACCGCCCGCCGCCATATCCTATCATGGCATACTCTGCTTGGAAAGGGGCGCGGCATCCTTTGATCTGGTTTTGGCGCTGGTTTTTTTGCAGCTTCGGCGGCTTTTTGTTGGAGGTGGCCTTTGCCCGGGCCACCCGCAGTCCCAAGCGGGACCGCAAGTGCTTCCTGCTTTTTCCGCTGTGCCCGGTGTACGGCTTTGCCGCCGTGCTCATTCTCGCGATGACCGAGCCCCTCCGCCCCGGAAGCCCGGGTGTTCTCTTTCTCGGCTTCGCCTGCGCCACCTGCACGGAGTACGCCATGGACCTCTTCTATCAGTATGCCCTGGGCGTGCGGTTTTGGGACTATACAAATATGCCCTTCCACATCCGCGGGCGGGTGTGCCTGCCCTTTTCCCTTGCCTGGGCGGTGCTGTCCCTTCTCTTTGTCCGCCTGGGGGCCCCGGCCCTTGACCGCCTGATTGCCGCACTGCCCGCCGCTCTAAACGGCCCCGCCGTCATTCTCACCGCCGCCGACGCCGCCGTATCCTGCGCCGCCCTGCACCGGCAGGGCACCACCGAGGCGCTGCGCTGGTACGCCCCTCACAGCACCTGAAGCCGCCCGCCGCAGGAGCAGCGGTACCGCTCCGGGTGATCCACCAGGGGCGAGCGGCGCATCCGCCGCAGCTCCCGCCCGCACTGGGTGCAGCACACCACATAGCGGGCCTGCCGCTCGTCTACAAGGCCCAGGGCCTCGAAGCTGTCGGTGCGGGCGATGGCGTAGCCATAGGCCCGGTTCATCCGCCCGGCGTACTCCCTCCAGCGCGGGCCGTGGTTTGCGCACCCCGGGCAGGTGTGGAGCACCTCGTGGGCCAGCACCCGGCGCACTGCGCCCTCCGCAGCGTCCAGCAGCCGCCAGGACAGCTCGATCACATAGCGCCCGCCAGAGCGCCGGCAGCAGCCAAAGCGGGTCTTGGCCCGGCGGTTGATGCGGACATGGCCGTCCAGCTCCGGCGAGACGGGGATGCCCAGCGCCCGGGCCTCGCCCGCCAGGCACCGCAGCAGCGCGTCAAGCTCTTCCGCCGTACGCGCCCGGCGCGGCGTCTCCTCCATCGCGCTCATCCTCCCGCTCTCACTTATGATACCCCGAACCCTCCTGAATCTTGAAGGCCCGGTAGAGCTGCTCCAGGAGCATCACCCGCGCCAGATGGTGGGGGAAGGTCATGGGGGACATGGACAATCGCACGTCCGCGCGCTCCTTCACCCGGGGCGAGAGGCCGTAAGACCCGCCCACCACAAAGGCAAGGTCGGACACGCCCGCCACCGCCCAGCCCGCAAGGGTGTCGGCAAGCTGGGTGCTTGAGAGCAGTCTGCCCTCCACGCACATGGCCGCCACCTTGCCGCCCCGGGGCAGCCGGGCGAGGATGGCCTCCCCCTCCTTGTCCAGCGCGGCCGCGATCTGGCCGGCGGAAGGGTCCTGAGGCAGACGCTGCTCGGGCAGCTCGATGAGCTCCAGCCGGCAGTAGCCCCGCAGCCGCTTCTGGTACTCCGCCGCCGCGTCGAGATAGAATTTTTCCTTGAGCTTTCCAACGCAGATGATCGTCACGCCAAGCATTCCGGCACCTCCATCCAGCCCGAGCATTCGCTCCGGGGGGCCACCGTCAGCGCCACGTCCCCGGCGCCCTCGCCCAGGGCGCTCGTAAGCGCCGAACGGGCCGCGGCAAGGGCCAGGGCCGGGGTGTTGTTCTCCCGGGACAGGTGGGCGAGCACCACGTGTCTCGTCCCGTGCCGGGCCGCCCAGGCGGCGAGCCTGCCCCCCGTCTCGTTGGACAGGTGCCCGAAGCTGCCCAGGATGCGCTCCTTGAGGCGGGCCGGATAGGGGCCGGCGCGGAGCATCTGCACGTCGTGGTTGAACTCCCCGATGAGCAGCCCCGCCCCTTCGATGCCGGAGAGCACCGGACGGGTCACCGCCCCCAGGTCGGTGCACAGCGCAAGCCGCCGCCCCTCATGCTCCACCGTATAGCCCACCGGGCAGGCGCAGTCATGGCTGGTGGGGAAGGTGCCCACGGTGAAGGGGCCGGCGCGGAACCGCTCGCCGGGCGCAAACACCGCAAAGCGGGGCGTCAGCGCGGGTACGCGGGCGCAGATGCGCTCGGCGGTGGGCTCGGCGGTATAGAGGTCCGCCCCAAGCTGCCGGCACAGCACCGAAAGGCCGGCGATGTGGTCGGTGTGCTCATGGGTGATAAGTACACCAGCCACCCCGGCAGGGTCCGCCCCCAGTGCCTCTATGCTCTTTATGATGCGCCGGGCAGATATCCCGGCGTCGATGAGAATATGTACCCGGCCGTCCGACACCAGCACGCAGTTACCGGATGAGCCGCTGGCAATGGTTGCCGCCTTGAGCAAGCCTAATCCCTCCGTAATAAAAGCCGGGGCGGAGATGCCCGCCCCGGCCCCATGTTTATCCCGCAGAGCTCACGCGCTCCCCGTCCGGCACCTCTACCACACGGATATCCGCCCCCACGCCGGAGAGCTTGCCCACGATATCCTCATAGCCGCGCTCGATATGCTTGACGTTGGAGATCTCCGTGGTGCCATGGGCCGCAAGGCCGGCCACCACCATGGCCGCGCCCGCCCGCAGGTCGCAGGCCTCTACCGGCGCGCCGGTGAGGGATTCCACCCCTTCGATGATGGCGATCTTCCCGTCCACCTGGATTTTGGCGCCCATGCGCCGGAATTCGTTGGTGTAGCGGTAGCGGTTGTCCCACACGCCCTCGGTGAGGACGCTTGTCCCCTGGGCAAGGCACAGCACCGCCGCGATCTGGGGCTGCATATCGGTGGGAAAGCCCGGATAGGGCATGGTCTTGACGTTGGTGCGCTGCAGGGGGCCGTGGCGGCGGACGATAAGGCTGTCCCCGTCCTCCTCCACCTCAACGCCCATTTCCAGCAGCTTGGCGGTGATGCACTCCATGTGCTTGGGGATGATATTGGCAATGCGCACCTCGCCCCCGGCGGCGGCCACGGCGGCCATGTAGGTGCCCGCCTCGATCTGGTCGGGGATGATGGAATACTCCCCGCCCCGCAGCTTCTCTACCCCGCGGATTTTGATGACGTCGGTGCCCGCGCCCATGATGTCTGCCCCCATGGAGTTGAGGAAGTTTGCAAGGTCCACAATGTGGGGCTCCTTGGCGGCGTTTTCGATGACGGTCATGCCCTCGGCCAGAACGGCGGCCAGCATGATGTTCATGGTGGCCCCCACCGTGACCACATCGAGGTAAATCTGGGTGCCCCGCAGGCGCCCGCCCTCGGCCTGAGCGCAGACGTAGCCGTTGCGCACCTCGACCTGTGCGCCCATGGCGGACATGCCCTTGATGTGCTGGTCGATGGGGCGGCCGCCGAAGTCGCAGCCGCCGGGCAGGGGCACCTCCGCCGAACCGAAGCGGCCCAGCAGCGCGCCGATGAGATAATAGCTTGCCCGGATCTTCCGTCCGGACTCGTAGGGCACCCGGCGGTTATGCACATGGGTGCAGTCCACCTCCACCGTGGTGCGGTTGACGCTGCGCACCTGGGCGCCCAGCTCCTGAAGCATGTTGAGCATCAGCGTGACATCGCTGATCTGGGGCACGTTCTCGATCCGGCAGGTCCCCTCCACCAGCAGCGCCGCGGGAATGATGCCCACGGCGGCGTTCTTCGCCCCGCTGATGTCGATCCTGCCGTAAAGCGGTCTCCCGCCGTGAATGACGTATTCTTTCAAGGCTGCACCTCGTACTGTTTCCGGCTTTGCCGGTTTTTCGATCCGCCGTCAGGCGTTTGTATGAGCAAAAATATGTCCGCCCGGCCAGAGAGGCCGGACCCAGAGCCGCAGCGCGCCGCAGGAGAGCGCGAGCGCCGCAGCGAAAAAGCACCCATGCCGCACCCAGGGATACCCCCGGCTCGGCGCTGCCGCCCGCACGCCCCGGCACCTGCCGGAAGCGGGCCAAAACCCGGTGGGATGGCAGAATAACAGCACTATAATCGTACTATGGGCTATTATAGCATCGCGCCTATGCAAAAGCAATCAAAATTTTCCACTCCGCACCCCGCGCACCGTCCGACGCCTCTATCATGGCCCGTTTTTCCCCCTTCCATGCCCCGGAGGAAGAAAAACTTCCTGGCTGCATGTGTAAACTTTCTATGAAAAGGGTTGAAAAGCGCGGCGGGGTGTATTATAGTACAGTTAGCACTCAAGATATAAGAGTGCTAAAAACATATAAATACAATATTCACGATATAAGAGGTGCATCACATCATGGCAAAGAAGCAGTTCAAAGCGGAGTCCAAGCGGCTGATGGATCTGATGATCAACTCCATCTACACCCACAAGGAGATTTTCCTGCGGGAGATCATCTCCAACGCCAGCGACGCCATCGACAAGCTGGCCTATCTCTCCCTGACGGACGATACGGTGAAGGTCAAGCGCAGCGAGTTCCGCATCACCGTCACCCCCGACAAGGCCGCGCGCACCCTCACCGTGTCCGACAACGGCGTGGGCATGACCGAGGACGAGCTGGAAAAGAACCTGGGCATCATCGCCAAGAGCGGCTCCCTCCAGTTCAAGCAGGAGATGGACGGCAAAAAGGACGCCGACATCATCGGCCAGTTCGGCGTGGGCTTCTACTCCGCCTTCATGGTGGCCGACAAGGTCACCGTGGTCACCCGGCGCTACGGCGCGGCCGATGCCTACAAGTGGGAGTCCTCCGGCGTAGATGGCTACACCGTCACCCCCTGTGAGAAGGAGGGCTGGGGCACCGACGTCATCATGTCTATCAAGCCCGACACCGACGACGACAACTACTCCCAGTACCTGGAGACCGGAAGGCTCCAGGAGCTCATCCGCAAGTATTCCGACTATATCCGCCACCCCATCCGCATGACGGTGGAGGACTACCGCATGAAGGAAAAGCCCGCCGACGCCGGCGACAACTACAAACCCGAATGGGAGACGGTCACGGAGGAAAAGACCATCAACTCCATGGTGCCGCTGTGGCAGCGCCCCCGCTCCAAGGTCAGCCAGGAGGAATACGACCGGTTCTACCGGGAGAAGTTCGGCGACTGGGAGGCGCCGCTGGCCACCATCACCACCTCCTCCGAGGGCACCGTCACCTTCAAGGCCATGCTCTTCATCCCCTCTCGCACCCCCTTTGACTTCTACACCCGGGAGTATGAAAAGGGCCTTCAGCTCTACTCCTCCGGCGTGCTCATCATGGACAAGTGCGCCGACCTGCTGCCCGACTGCTTCCGCTTTGTCCGGGGCGTGGTGGACTCCCCCGATTTCTCGCTGAACATCTCCCGGGAGATGCTCCAGCACACCCGGCAGCTGACCATCATCGCCGCCGCCCTGGAAAAGAAGATCAAGAACGAGCTGCTCAAGATCATGAAGGACGACCGGGAAAAGTACGAGAAGTTCTACGCTGCCTTCGGCCGGCAGCTCAAGTACGGCGTGGTGGAGCAGTACGGCGCCAAGAAGGAGCTGCTGCGGGACCTGCTGCTCTTCCAGAGCTCCAAGGAAAATAAGCTTGTAAGCCTTGGGGAATACGTCTCCCGCATGGCCGAGGGCCAGGAGTATCTCTACTACGTCTGCGCCGACTCCGCCGACCAGGCCGCCAAGCTCCCCCAGACCGAGCGCATCGCCCAGAAGGGCTACGAGATCCTCTACCTCACCGAGGAGGTGGACGAGTTTGTGATGCAGGTGCTCGCCGAGGTGGACGGCAAGCAGTTCAAGAGCGCCGCCGACAGCGACGCCCTGCCCGAGACCGACGAGGAGAAGGCCGCCCAGGAGAAGCAGGCCGAGGAAAACAAGGGCGTGCTGGACTTTGTGAAGGAGACGCTGGGCGATGCCGTCAAGGAGGCCCGCATCTCCAGGATCCTGAAATCCGCCCCTGTGGTGCTCACCGCCGACGGCCCGGTATCCATCGAGATGGAGAAGTATTTCAGCCGCGTGGAGGGGGGCGGCGCCATGAAGGCGGAGCGGGTACTGGAGCTCAACGCCGCCGCCCCGGCCTTTGCCGCCCTGAGGGCCGCGCTGGACGCCGGCGACAGGGGCAAAGCCGCAAAGTATGTGCAGGTGCTCTACCATCAGGCCCTGCTCATCGCGGGCCTGCCCATCCCCGACCCCGCCGCCTATACCGAGCTTGTGTGCTCCCTTTTGAATTAAGCACGATTTCCGGCCGGCGGGCTTCCGGGAAGCCCGCCGGCCTTTTGTTACCCTTTTTTCACCTTTGTTTCCGCTTTGTTCCCCTTCTGTATCCGCTTTGAGCAGACCGTTTTTTTCTTCTATGCTATCATGGAGAAACTGGCGGAACAAATTTTTCCCTGCTGCGTCTAAAAATGAAGCAAGACACATAAGGAGGTCTTTTTATGCGCAAAAAAACACCCGCCGCCCTCATGGCGGCCCTGTGCCTGATATGCTCCCTCGCCGCCTGCTCCCCCTCCGGCGGCCAGCCCTCTTCCTCCCCCTCCGTCCAGCCCTCCGCCGCGCCGTCCCAGTCGGTGCAGCCGGAGTCCCCCCAGCCCTCGGCGCAGCCCATCGCTCTCACCCGGGACACCTTCCCCCGGCTGGACGGTTCCACCTCCACCGCTCCCCTGGGCCGGGCCATCGCCTCGCTGCTGCTGGGCGAGAGCGAGGACGAGGTGGCAGACCTCATCAACTTCTCCCGCACCACCGCATCCTTCCGGGCTCTGATGGACGGCAAGGCCGACCTGCTCATCGTGGGCGAGCCCAACGCCTCGGTCTATGACGAGATGGACGCGGCGGGCTTCAAGGCCTCCATCGACACCTTCGCCACCGACGGCCTGGTGTTCGTGGTCAACGCCGACAACCCGGTCAATTCCCTCACCGCCCAGCAGCTTCAGGACATCTACGCCGGCAAGATCACCAACTGGAAGGAGGTGGGCGGCAACGACGAGCCCATCGTCCCCTTCCAGCGCAACAAGGACGCCGGCAGCCAGGCCCTGATGAAAAAGCTTGTGATGAAGGACGTACCCTTCATGGCCGCCCCGGAGGGCCACATTGTGGACTCTATGATGGGCCTGATGGAGGCGGTGCGCTCCTACGACAACTCCGCCGGCGCCATCGGCTACTCGGTGTACTACTACGCCCACGATATGGAGATGGCCCAGGGCCTCAAGCTGCTGGCTGTGGACGGCGTGGCCCCCTCCGCCCAGTCCATCCGGGAAGAGAGCTACCCCTTCCGCAACGCCTACTATGTGGTCATGGCCGCAGACACCCCGGAGGACTCCGTCACCGCCGCCCTCTACCGCTGGATCCTCTCCGAGGAGGGGCAGAAGCTGGTGGCCATGCAGGGCTATGTCTCCGTTTTGGAGGTGAAGTAAGATGAAGCGCCGCGCTCTTTCCCTGCTGCTGTGCGGCATGCTGCTGACCCTGTGCGCCTGCCAGGGCGCCGCACCCAGCCCCAGCGGCGACCCCGCGCCCGCCGCCTCGGGCAGCCAGACGCCCAGCGCAGCGCCCTCCTCCGCGCCGTCGGAGAACCCTGACGCAGGCGGCGGCATCTTTGTCACCCACTGGGACAAGGTCACCGCCCCTGACCGGTCGGTGATCTCCCGCCGCATTTCCGACGGGCCGCTCACCGACTTCACCCCCGCGGAGGGCTACGGCACCGTCGTCCCCTATCTCGGCAGCGAGATGCGGGTGCGCATCAACGACACCCCCGATGAGGACGAGGAATTTGAGTATGGCTATACCCAGTCCCTCTACGGCCTGTGCACCACCGACGGCACCATCCTCACCGACCCGGTCTATCACGGCATCGTGATCCCCTCCTGGTACGACGCGGGCACCTACCGGAGCACCGACCTGCCCATGTGGCTGCTGCTGCGCACCGCCCAGGATGAGGACGGCGAGTATTATACCAGCGTGGGCGTCGCCGCCAAGGACGGCTCGTGGTACACCGGGCAGCTCTTTGAGGGCGGCATCTCCGCCTACATCGCGTCCAGCCCCGCGGGCGTGCTCATGAAGCTTGATGACGAGACCGCCGTGATGATCGGCACCGACGGCCAGGAGCTCTTCCGCTGGACGCTGGACGACTTCCTCCCCGCCGACAGCGAGGCCCGGGATTATTTCTTCACCGACGGCCTCAACTGGACCCTGCGCTGCTACGGAAACCGGCTCTACTACGACCCCTACGGCATCGGCTCCGACGACAACCAGCCCTCCCGCTGGATCGACCCCTGGACGGGCAAGGATCTGGAGAACCCCGCGCTGACCATCCCCACCTCCGACGAGCACGTGGACCGGCAGTATTTCCAGGGCGGCTGGTGGGAAAACAACGGCGAGACGATCTCTGTGACCTATGACGACGGCGGCACCGAAACCATCACCCTGGCCTCTGAGCTTGGCTCCATCAGCTATTTCGGCGAAAAGCACATCGTCTACAGTTACTTCGACAACGCCTCCAAGGAAACCGTCTACACCCTCACCGACCATGAGAACACGGTGCTGCGCACCGTCAAAGCGGGCGGCTACCTGGGCCTGATCACCGACGAGCTCACCGGCGTGAGCTACCCCTATCTTGCCTACTACTCCGACAACGGCTACAACTCCGAAGCCCCCATGTACCTGCTGCGGGACGACGGCACCGCCTTCCTCACCGCCAGCAACTGGGTCGACGTGTACGGCGGCCTTGCCGTCTACTGCGACGGCACCTCCTATCATCTCACCGACCTTGCCAGCCTCCGGGACCTCATCCGCCTGCCCCGCTGGGCTGCCATGGACCTGGCCGCCGACGAGTAACCCCTCCCCCGCGCCCATCTTCACGAGTAAAGGAGCCTTCCTATGAAACGAGCCCTTCCCTTCGCCCTTGCAGCCCTTCTGCTGCTCTCGGCCTGCCGGGCGCCGGCGGCGGACAGCCCAGCCCCGGTGAACCCCCCCAGCCCTGCCGTCACCGACGGCGGCAATCCCGACGGGCGCTATCTCTTTTACGAGGGCTTCTTCCTGGGCTGCTATGACGGCGCCTGGCGCAGCGCGGCGGAGGGCGGCTTCTCCCTTTCCGAGGTGTTCTGCCGCGCCTATCTGGACCCCTGGGGGGAGGAGCTCCACGCGGTGCGCTTCTTTGCCGGCGACGGCCCCGGCGCTTTCTACGACGCGGAAAAGGCCCGCGCTGCCCTGGAGCCCAACGGCATCCTGGAGGGGGAGGACTTTATCATGAAGCTGCCCGCCGCCCTCACCCCTGCCGCGGCAGTGCTGCCCATCCCTGACTACAACTTCTTCGCCCAGTTTGACGGCCAGACCTATCAGCTCATTTCCAACTCCCAGCTGTCTATCCCCTACATGACCCCCGCCGACGGCCCGGGAGAGGAGGCCGTTCTCCGTGCGCTGGAGGGCTGCGGCATCCACGCCGACCCGGACTGGATGGACGTGTCCACCTGGGAGGTAGCCCTGGACGGCGACGGTGCGGCAGAGCTGCTGACCCTGTGCAGAAATAAGGAGGATGAGGACACCGGCTTTCTCTCCCTGCCCGAGGGCGGCCAGATCTTTTACGCCCTGCTGCTCACAAAGGGCGGCGAGACCGGCGCCGTCACCTCCCACGCCATCGACTACACCGACGACGTCACCGCCTACTTCACCCCCGGCAATCCCCTGGCCGCCGACCTGGATGGAGATGGCCGGTGCGAGCTGCTGCTCCAGGAGGGCTGCTGGGAGTGGGGCTATTACTATGTCTTTTCCCCCGACGGCGGGGCCTGGCGCCAGGTGATGAGCGCGGAGTACGGTGTCTGACCCAACCAGCGCTCGCCCGGCAGCACTCATGTACTTCAGTTCAGCATTTCGCCGCAAATCCGCAAAATTTTCCCCGCTGAATTTTTCCGTTTTTCTCTTGCCTTTCCCGGTATCCCCTGCTATGATGAAGGTGCCCGGCAAGGGCAGAGTCAATACATACGGAGGTGATACCCCATGGTCATCGTGAAAACGTTCAATTCCGTGTCCGAGCTTCAGGAGCTTCAGCGCATCGCCTGTTCCGTCACCGAGGATGTGTATCTCCACTCCATGGATAACTCCATCATGGTGGACGCCAAGTCCTTCATCAACCTCTTTACCCTGGACTTTTCCAAGCCGGTGAAGATCGTCACCGAATCCGACGAGGTGGGCAAGCTGTTCCAGAAGCTCTGATCCGGCCCCTCTCCACGCAGCGCAAAAGGCGCAGGCCCGAAGAAACGGGCCCGCGCCTTTTTTCGTTGTCCTGTGCCGCCCTGCCGCCCGGGGCGGACCCGCTCCCCCTTCCGGATGGCTTATGCCGCGCCTGCGGATATATTTTTCTTGCTTTCCCTCCTGTTTTCCTGTATACTGACTGTGTATATACAAAAAGGGGCTTGTATTCAGCTCAAGCGAAAGGAGGGCCACAATGAGGTACAGCTGTTTTTTCGTTTTCTCTTTGTTCCGGCGGGAGCGGTATGCCCTTTGCGGCAATCCGCCTAATCGGCACGCAAGGAGTTGGTGCGCGTTTTCCTGTGCTGCGGCACGGGCAAACGCGTATTTTTTATCTGCGGAAGCCAGAGGTCTTTGCAAAGGGAAGGATTTCCCTTTGCAGCGGGATATATCCCGCTGCGCGGCTCCTCTGTCCGCAGACGCCGCCCCTGACAGGCAAAAGACGATGGCTTTCAAGAAAGGAGACGGAGGACATGAAAAAAACAAAAAGGCGGCTTTTCAGCGCCCTGCTCACCTGCCTTATGCTGCTGCTCTTCCCGATGGCGGCGCGTGCGGACAGCCCTGCCCAATATTCGGCGGGCACGCTGGATGAGCTGATTTCCGCCGTTATGGAGATCAATCGGAACGGCGGCGAGGCGGAGATCACTCTGACCAATAACATCACCCTGAGCAGGGCCGCATGGCAGGCGGCGCACACCGCCGCGGGCCTGTCCGCCGCCGACGACGCCCTGTCCTTCACAAAGGGCACCGCCACCCTCCTCGGCGGGGGGCACAGCATCACGGCGGACGCCGCCGGGCACCGCGGCATCAGCGTCAGCGGCAGCGCCGTGCTGAATCTGGGTAAGCCCGGCTACACCGGGGGCCTGACCATCCGGGGCGGCGGCGGGGATGCGAACCTTGCCAACCCCCTGATCAATGTGGGCGGCCCGGCCGTGCTGAACATGTACGACGGCGCGGCGGTAAAGGACTCCCTGTCCGGCGGCACGTCCGGCGGCGTGCAGCTGCAGGACTCCGCTGCGTTCAACATGCACGGCGGCGTGATCGAAAACTGCAACAACTTTGCCTCTGTCGCCGGCGGTGTGCATGTGGGCGGCAGCGCGGTGTTCAACCTCTGCGGCGGCACCATCCGCGGCTGCAAGGGCGAGGGCTTCGGCGGCGGCGTCACCATCAGCAGTCAGGGGCGCATGGAGTTCAGCGCCGGCCTCATCGAGGGCTGTGAGAGCCTGAGCTACGGCGGCGCCATCCTGCTCGTATCCTCCACCCCCATCTATTACGGCGGCGGCACCACGGGGCCGACTGTCCCCGCCCTGACGATGACGGGCGGCACCATCCGCGGCTGCACGGCCGCGGAGTACGGCGGCGGCGTGGCCCTCTACGCCTACGATGCCGTGGCGGAGCTCACCGGCGGCGCCATCACCGGCTGCATGGCGGGCGAGAGCGGCGGCGGCGCGGCCTGCCTGTTCGGGACGCTCACCGCAGCCGGCTGCGCCGTCTACGACAACACCGCCAATGCCTCGGCGGACGATGTGTTCAACTACGGCAGCGGCGGTACGCTCACCCTGGGCGCGCTGCCGGGCGGCCTGACCCTCACCGCCACGGGAAAGCCCATCGACGGCTGGTACAAGGACAGGAGCGGCACAAACCGGCGCTGGAGCTACCTGTATGACAACACCCCGGCGGCCATCCTGGCGCAGGAGCCCCTTACCGCCTCCACGCAGACCCATACCATCAAGGCCGCCCACGGGCCCTACTATACCGTCACCTATGACCTCGGCGGCGGCACGGGCACGGGCTACGACCCGGTTTCCGTGGCCAAGGGCACGCGGCATACCCTCCTGCCCGCCCCCGCCCGGGACGGCCATGTGTTCGCCGGCTGGAAGGTGGGGAGCAGAACACTGCGGCCCGGAGAGGCGATTACCATCAACGCCGCCACCACGGTCACCGCCCAGTGGCTCACCGTGGACGAGTGGCTGGATCAGCGGCTGAACATCCAGGTGGATGTGAATGTGGACGTCAGCGTGGCCGTGGGCGAGAACCAGCAGGACCTCTTCGCCGCCCGGGTGGACGAGAGCAGCCGGGAGTGGCTGCGCGCGCAGGTGAAGGACTGGATCCAGGGCATCCTGACGCAGGCCTATCCCGATGAGATCAGCCAGAGCAGCGCAGACGAGCTGCACCGCCTGATTACCGCCACCGGCGCGGACACCATCGACGTGACGCTGACCGTGGGCGTCAGATTCACCGGCCAGCCCAACCAGGGGGAGCAGGCCCTGCTTGACCCCCATATAACCGCGGAGGAGACCGCCCAGGTATGGCAGCTCACGGTGTCGCTTGGGGCCGAGGCCAAGAAGTCCGGCACTACCTTCGACCTGATAGAGACGTTCCCCATCACAGAGCTGGACGAGGCCGTCCCCATCCATCTGACCACAGGGCAGGATTACAGCGGAAAGACCGTCCGGGTGCTCTATATCCACGGCGGCCAGGTCAGGACTGCGGAGGCCTCTGTGGACCAGGCGGCCGCCGCGGTGACCATCCGGGCCCGGGAGTTCTCCCCTTACATCATTCTCAGCAAGGCCGCCGGGGGCGGCGGCAGCTGGCTTGCGCAGTATGTGCTGCAGTACGAGTCCAACGGCGGCACCGCCTATCCCAGCGAGCTCTATTGGGAGGGGGCGGTTGTGACGCTGGGCAAGGTGCCTGTGCGGGAGGGCTATACCTTTACCGGCTGGTACGCCGAGCCGGAGTTGACGACCCGTCTGGACGCCGTCCATATGACCCGCAGCATAACGGTATATGCCGGATGGTCGGCAGCCGCTGTCCCGGCATGGCTGAACAGCAGCGACCACTTTGCCTACCTTTACGGATACCCTGACGGCATGGTGAAGCCTCTCAATGACATTACCCGCGCCGAGGTGGCCGCCATCCTGTACCGCCTTCTGCGGGAGGACATCAGGCGGGAAAACCATACGCTTGAAAACCCCTTCCTGGATGTGCCGGCAGATGCATGGTATGCCGCGGAGGTCTCCACCATGGCAAGGCTGGGCATATTTGTCGGCCGGGCCCCCGGCATCTTCGAGCCGGACGCCCCCATCACGCGGGCGGAGTTTGCGGCGGTGTGCGCGCGCTTTGACCAAAGCAAGGTCACGGCAGAGAGCCGTTTCCCCGATATTGCCGGGCATTGGGCGGAGGCGTACATCCAGCGCGCCGCCGCGCTCGGCTGGGTACAGGGGTACCCCGATGGGAGCTTTGGCCCGGACAGGCTCATCACCCGCGCGGAAGCCGTCACCCTGATCAACCGGGTGCTTCGCCGGAATCCCGCCGGCCCGGACGACCTTCTTCCCGATATGAAGGTATGGCCGGACAATCCCGAGGAGGCCTGGTACTACCTTGCGATACAGGAGGCCTCCAACGGGCACGGCTACCGGCGCAGGGACGACGGGCACGAGCGGTGGACGGCGCTGACCGGGCGCTGACCGGGCGCTGAGCGGGAAGGGAGCGCAGGCGCAGCTTCGTTCGGCAGGGCCGCGTAAAAAGCATAAGAAACAGGCAGTTTAACCGGCAGAGCGGATATCCCCGGGGGGATATCCGCTCTGCTTTGTGTCCGGGCTGCCTGTGCACAGGTCGGAAAGGCAAACCGCATATAAGCACGGCAGCTTGGGTGAGCTCAGCCGCCGCGGGCTGTCCTCCTCCCTGCGCCGGGATATCAGGCGGGCTCAGCCGGAGGGAGCCTCTCCCCCGTCCGGCTTCGGACGCCAGCCCTCCATCAGCGCAGCATTCTCCATGAGAAAGGGGCGCGCCGTGTCCTGCCCCCAGGAGACGTCATACTTGCCCATGAGGTAATCGCTCAGCTCCGTCCGGTCGGCAAAGCGCAGCAGCCGGTACGGCTCCTGAAAGGCCACCTTTTCCACAAAGTACAGCGTCCCATCCTCCGTCGTCAGCAGCACCCCGACGTGCCCGACAAACAGCACGGATTCCTCCTCGGTCGGCTTGTCATGGAAGAACACGGTGATGAGGCTGATTTTTTCGTTTTCGGCGAAGGCGACGCCCCGGGCCTCCCACTCCCGCCTCACGGTCTGGACGTGACGCCGGATGTCTGCGGTATCCTCTGCCTGTATGGAGGAATACAGCGCGCGGAAGTCGGCCAGACTGCTTCCGCCCAGCGCGTCCGGGTCGGCCTTCAGTGCCTCCTCGTCCAGGAACAGCACATCCTCGTCCGCATCGATCCCCGGGCCGTCTCCCGCGGACACAAACTCCCCAAACAGGTTCATGGCGGTGATCCGGCAGTTATAGCCCGGAAAGGTCCCGTTTTTCGCGGTCCATTCATCCTGCATTTCATAGGGGTCGTATTTCGTATCCAGCAGCCCCGCTTCCTCAAAGCCGTCTGTGAGCCATTCGGCCTTCACACAGTCATTGAAGCGGTCCACCCGGTCGAAAAAGCCCTGAACGCGGCCCTCCGACACGCCTGCGCCGGAGAGCAGATTCTGCAAAAGCTGCCGGGACTCGCCGTCGTTCAGGTTGGCGTACCGGATCCTGTCCAGCATCGGCCGCCGGCTGTCCGGGCTGCCGCCCTTGCCGCAGCCCGTGAGGGCGGACGTGATAAGAAGGGCGCACATCAAAAGCGCCGCGGTCTGTCGGTGCAGTTTCATGGTTCTGATCCATCCTCGCATGATAAAGTAGTCGTGAGAAAGCCCCGCTCCAAGGGCTGCACCCCGCGTTTGGGGCGGGGGGCAGCTTGCCTCGGCGCAGGCCTTATCGGAACAGAGACAGGCTGGCCTTCACCACCTGGCTGACAAAGCGGATGGTCTCCTCCTTGCCGTACCTGCCGTAACCCTCCACAACAACGTGCATCAGCCCGTTGGAGAGATGGGTGTACATCATTTCCAGCTCCGCCTCGCCGGCCTTCGGCAGCTCCCGCCGCCAGTACGCGATGCTGTCGTCTCTGGCCAGGGCGATCATTTTCATCAGGATGGTGGAGCTTGTATTTCCCAGAATGAGCACACGGCAGGCATCCCGGTTCTGCTCGACCATGTCGTAGATGGCCTCAATAAGCGCCGTTACATCAAAGGAGCTGATATAGCGCAGAGACTTTTCAAAGGCGGCGATGAGCTCGTTCTCAATGCACTCCAGCAGCGCGAAGCAGTCGCTGTAATGGGCATAGAAGGTGGCGCGGTTGAGCTGCGCCAGGGCGCAGACCTCTTTCACCGTGATCTTGTTGACGGGCTTTTCCTGCAGCAGCGTCAGAAAGGACTGCTTGAGCACCAGCTGTGTATAGCGTTTCCTCGCATCCAGCCGTTCCATACATCCGCCTCCATAAAAAGTTTACAAAATCGAGCGACACTCGCTCCGGTTGTGTTGCTTATCTTTCAGCTGCGCCGTGTATGCCGATTGTTTCTTCCCTCTGTGTTCAGTATACTATACTCATGAAAGATAAGCAACACTTGTTGATTTTATTAGAGGGGGCTTTCCGAATGTACGGTCAATATCTGATTACAGGTGCCACCGGCTTTCTCGGCAGAGCTGTTGCGGAGGAGCTGGCGCGCCGGGGCGCACAGGTGCGCGCGCTGGTGCTGCCGGGCGATCCCTATATAGATTTGCTCCCGAGCGAGGTCTGCACCGTTGCCGGCGATGTCTGCGCAGCAGACACCCTTGACGAATTTTTTGCCGGCGCTGACGGCCGGACCTGTGTGATCCACTGCGCGGGCATCGTCTCTGTGGCCTCCCGGCCCGGCCCGCGGCTCTATCAGGTCAATGTGGGCGGGACGCAGAAGGTCATCCGGCAGTGTGTGGAGCATCAGGTGGGGCGGCTGATCTATGTCAGCTCCGTTCATGCGATCCCGGAGCAGCCGAAGGGCCGCGTTATCACGGAAGACTGTGAGCTTTCCCCGGGGCTTGTGGACGGCGATTACGCCAAGAGCAAGGCTGCCGCGACGGAGCTGGTCCTTGAGGCGGCGCGGCAGGGGCTGCGGGCCAGCGTGGTGTTTCCCTCCGGGATCATCGGCCCCGGCGATGTGCAGGGCGGGAGCTTTACCTCCATGGCAAAGGCGTTTCTTTCGGGGAAGCTGCCGTTCGCCGTGCGCGGCGGGTACGATTTTGTGGATGTGCGGGATGTGGCGAAGGGGATCCTCTCCTGCGCCGAGGGCGGCGAGTCCGGCAAGGGGTACATCCTGTCCGGACGCTATGCCACGATCCGTGAGATGCTGCGGATCATAGGAAAATCGGCGGGACTGCGGCGCCGGCCCCTCTGCCTGCCGCTGCGGCTTGCAAGGCTTGCGGCGCCATATTACGAAAGGCGCTGTCTGAAGGAGCGCAGGCCGCTGTTCTTCACGCCGTATTCCGTGGCCGTTCTTGCCTCAAACGGCCGCTTCAGCCACGCCGCCGCCTCGGACAGCTTCGCATATCGGCCGCGCCCAATGGAGGAAACGCTGCGGGATATGGCGGACTGGCTCGGAAAGCAAGGGCAGGGATCCGGCTCCCCATGACGCCCGGAACCAGGTAAAAGTGGCCTTGAGGCCGGAACCCTTTCTTTTGAAGGCGCCAAGGAAGCAGGGGGGCGCGCACCGGATCGGTACGCGCCCCCTGCTCTTTCTTGCTTGTGTGCATACTGTGTGACTATTTACGCAGTCCGCGCGGCGCCTGCGCCTCATTCCTCAAACAGGGACAGGAGGTACCCGTAGCCCTCGGCCTCCATCTTCGCGTAAGGCACGAAGCGGAGGGAGGCGCTGTTGATGCAGTAGCGCACCCCGTTGGGGGATTCCGGGTCGCCGGTGAATACATGGCCCAGGTGGGAATCTCCCGCGCGGCTTCTGACCTCCGTGCGGCGCATGCCGTAGCTCAGGTCCTCCCGCTCTACCACGGCGGGCGCCTCAATGGGCCTTGTAAAGGCGGGCCAGCCGCAGCTGCTCTCGTACTTGTCCGCGGAGGAAAAGAGCGGCTCGCCTGTAACCACGTCCACATAGATACCCTTCTCGAACCGGTCCCAAAACTCGCCGGTAAAGGCACGCTCGGTGCCGCTCCCCTGGGTGACGCGGTACTGCTCCGCCGTCAGCTTGTCCCGGATGGACTCCGCCGCGGGCTTTTGGTAGTCGCCCGGATCGATGCGCAGCTTGGAGAACAGCTCTATCTCCGCCCTGGGGATATGGCAGTAGCCGTTGGGGTTCTTTTCCAGGTAGTCCTGATGGTACTCCTCGGCAGGATAGTAATTTTTCAGCGGGCCGACCTCCACAAAGAACTTCTCGCTGCGGCCCCGCTCAATCCCGGCGATGCGCTCCACCGTCTCCTTCGCCTTGTCGTTGGTGTAATAGACGCCGGTCTGGTACTGGCTGCCCCGGTCGTTGCCCTGCCGGTTCTCCACCGTGGGGTCGATGACATAGAAGTAGGCCAGCAGCAGGGCGTCAAGGCTCACCCGCTCGGGGTCATATTCCACCCGCACAGTCTCACGAAAGCCGGTGTCCCCCTTGCAGACGGTCTGGTAGTCGGCATCCTCCTCGCAGGTGCCGTTGGCATAGCCGCTCTCGGCGTCAAGGACGCCGGGGATGGACTGCATCAGCTGCTCCATGCCCCAGAAGCAGCCGCCCGCCAGATAGATGACATTTTCTGTGGTATCCATATATATGCTCTCCCCGCCGGACGGCTCAGAGAGCTGTCCGGCCATTCCCGTTTCCTTTCTTTCCGGGTTCCGCGGCATATCCCTCTGCCCGGCGGCGCAGCCGCTGAGCAGCAGCACCGCGGCAAGCAGAAGCGCCGGGCGTTTTCGTGCCATGGGGTCCTCCTTTCCAAAGAGTATCACAGATGCTTCCTCAGCCCATATCGGCGGCAAGGGCCTTGTCGATTTGGGCTTGCAGCGCCTCCGCCTGCGCCTTGCCGGTGATGGCCCCCACGATGGGGTCACCCACGATGTTGCCGCTGCGATCCACCACATAGGTGGTGGGATAGGCAAAGATGCCGGCGGTGAACTTGCCGGCCTCGCTGCCGGAGCCAAAATACACGTTCTGATAGGCGGCGCCCTTCTTGGCCAGCACGTCCTTCGCCTCGGAAATCGCCGTCTCGTCGCCGTCCAGCGTAAAGGTGTTGACGCCGATGAGGGCGCCGCCCTTCTCCGCAAGCTCGCGGTTCAGCGCGTCCAGCTCGGCAAGCTCGCCCACGCAGGGGCTGCAGGTGGTAAACCAGAAATTCACCACGGTGACGGCATTTCCGGAGAACAGCTCATCGCTCTTCACCTCGTTCCCGTCCAGGTCCTTGCCCTCAAAGGCGGGGAACTTCTGCATGCTGCCGCCTTCGGGAGCCATGCTCACGGCGCTGCCTGCGGGCACGCTCATCTCGCCGTCCTTGGAGCCTTGCCTGATCTCGGGATATTTTTCCTCCAGCGCGGTCAGCTTCTTTTCAATGCCGCTGATTTCCGTGGCCGACTCCTTCAGCCGCTCATACTCCTCGGCGGTGAACTGATCCTTGGCGGCCTCGATGGTGTCCAGCAGGAACTCGCCGTAGTTTTTGCCTTCCTCTCCCATGGCCATGCCCTTGTCGGCCGCCATGAAGACCTTTTCCCAGAGCGCGGTGTTCTCCGAAAGGAGCGCGTTTTCCTGCTCCAGCAGCTTCTTGTGCCGGTCAGCCGCCTCCTCGGCGTTTTTGGGCTCGTCGGCCATAGCGGAGCCGTCTCCGCTCGGGCCCGCCTGCTTGTCGCTGTTCTTCGCGCCGCAGGCCGCCAGGGACAGCGCCAGCAGCGCGACCAGCAGCAGTGCCGTAATTTTCTTCATGTTCATTTTAATTCCTCCATACTTGTTTTCTTTGTTGTTTCTTCCCCGCCGCCAAAGCCGCAGCGGAAGCACACGGCATTGGTCGGGCAGGCGCGGACGCACATCCCGCAGCGGATACACTCGGCGTGGTTGGGCGTCTTTGTCACATCCACATCCATCTTACAGGCTCTGGCGCATTTTCCACAGGAAACGCATTTGTCCTTATCTACCTTCATCTGGAACAGGGACACCTTATTGAGCAGGGCGTAGAACGCGCCCAGCGGGCACAGCCACTTGCAGAAGGGGCGGTAGAACAGCACGCTCAGCACGATCACCGCCAGCAGGATGCTGAACTTCCACGTAAACAGGCTGCCCAGCGCCGCCCGGATGCCGGAATTGGCAAGGGACAGCGGGATGGCCCCCTCCAGCACGCCCTGGGGGCAGAGGTACTTGCAGAAGAAGGGGTCGCCCATGCCCACATCGTTCACAAGGAACGCCGGCAGCAGAAAGACCATCACCAGCAAAACGGCGTACTTCAGATAGGTCAGGGGCTTGAGCTTCCTTGTGGAGAGCTTTTTGGTGGGAATTTTATGCAGCAGCTCCTGAAACCAGCCGAAGGGGCACAGAAAGCCGCAGATAAAGCGCCCCAGCAATACTCCCAGCAAAATAAGGATGCCCGTGATATAATAGGAGAAGCTGAACTTGGATGAGCCCACTACCGCCTGAAACGCCCCGATGGGGCAGGCGCCGGAGGCAGCCGGGCAGGAGTAGCAGTTCAGCCCCGGCACGCAGACCGTTTTCCCCGCGCCCTGATACAGTCCGCCCTTGAGAAAATTCGGCAGGTGCAGGTTGGTCAGCAAAGTCGCCCCCGCCTGGATCCAGCCCCGGAAGCGGGACATGGTCTGTGACACGCCTGAAAACCTCTTACCCAATGCCCACACACTCCAGACATAGTTTGATGGCCTTGCTCAGCACCGTCGCCGCCTCTCCCCGCCAGACGCCGAAGCACAGCATGGCGATCCCGGCGATCAGCAGCGCGGCCTGCGCCGCGGCCTTTTTCCCGTGGCTCAATTTTCATCACCCTTTCCGCTTTCTGCCCTCATCATAGCGCGGGGAGGTTAAAGTCCCCGTTAAGAACGAAAAATTAACGCCAACCTTATTTGTTTTTGTTATAATGAAAAACACAGTATGAGCATAAAGAAGGAAAAAGGAGGGCTTTTATGCACCTTTTGGTCGTTGAAGACGAGCGCGCCCTGTGCGAGGTCATCGTCCGCAGCCTGCGGCGGCTGGCCTACAGCGTGGACTGCTGCTATGACGGGGAGAAGGCTCTGGAGCTGATCGCCGTTGAAAAATATGATCTCATCCTGCTGGACCTGAATATGCCGGGGAAGGACGGCATGGCGGTGCTGCGCACCCTGCGGCAGACCGACCGGGAGACGAAGGTGCTGATCCTTTCCGCCCGCAGCGAGGTGGCGGACAAGGTAGAGGGGCTGGATGCCGGGGCAAATGACTATCTGGCAAAGCCCTTCCACCTGGCTGAATTGGAGGCCCGCATCCGCAGCCTGACCCTGCGGCAGTTCACCCAGCAGGATGTGCTGCTCACCTGCGGCGGTCTGAGCTTTGATACCCGCTCCCGCACCGCCGCCGTCAACGGGCAGACCCTGCCCCTCACCCGAAAGGAGACGGGCATTTTGGAATACCTGATGGTGCATCAGGGGCGGCCGGTGAGTCAGGAGGAGCTGCTGGATCACGTCTGGGACAACAGCGTGGACAGCTTCAGCAATTCCATCCGGGTCCATATCTCCGCCCTGCGCAAGAAGCTCCGCGCCGCACTGGGCTATGACCCCATCCGCAACCGCATCGGCGAGGGCTATCTGATGGGAGGCGAGCAGGCATGAGAAGGCTTTCCCTGCAGTGGCGCATTACGCTGATGACCGTCCTGCTCATCGGCGCCACCTGTATTTCCCTGAATCTGCTGCTCTGCTCGTCCGGCGTGTACTACATGGGCACGATCGCAGACACGATACAAAGCGGCGGCACCACCGAGCTGGGCGGCGAAGGCACGGCGAGCTTTGATCCGCAGCACGTGGCGCCCGGCGAGGAGCTGACGATCCTTGTCAATGGGGCGCAGGGACGCTTTCGCACGACCAACTGGTACATCACGGCGGCCGTGACGCTGCTCAGCGGCATCCTGGCCTATTTCGTCAGCGGCCACGCTCTCAAGCCCCTGCGCAGCTTTGCCGCTCAGGTGGAGAAGGTGCAGCTGGACAATCTGGCGGACATGAAGATCAATGAGGATGTCCTGCCCGAGTTCCGGCAGCTCAGCCGCTCGTTCAACCAAATGCTGGAGCGGCTGAGCAGCGGCTTTTCCGCCCAGCGGCAGTTCACCGGCAACGCCGCCCATGAGCTGCGCACGCCGCTGGCGCTGATGCAGGCGCAGCTGGAGCTGTTCCCCACAGAACACCCCGACGTCATGCCGGAGACGGCGGAGTTCCTCTCCTTGCTGCAGGAGCAGACGGAGCGGCTGACCCGGATGACCAAGACCCTGTTGGAGATGAGCAATTTGCAGCAGGTGGCACGCAACGAGCACATCCAGCTTGCCCCTATGATCGAGGAGATCTTCACCGACCTCGCGCCGCTGGCGGAAAAGCGGGGCGTCGCGCTGGAGGCGGAGGGCGACGGCTCTCTGACCGGCAGCGACGCTCTGATCTACCGGCTGCTCTTCAACCTGACGGAGAATGCCGTCAAGTACAACCGCCCCGGCGGCTCGGTGCGGGTTTCTGTCATGCAGGGGCCGGAAGAGCTCCTGATCCGTGTTTCCGACACCGGCTGCGGCATCCCGGAGGAGTCCCGGCGCAGCATCTTCCAGCCCTTCTTCCGGGTGGACAAGTCCCGCAGCCGCGAGTACGGCGGCGCGGGGCTGGGGCTCTCACTGGTATGGGAGATCGCGGGCCTCCACGGCGGCTGCGTTTGGGTGGAGGAAAGCTCGGAGAAGGGCAGCACCATCGCGGTGGAGCTGCCGGCACAATAGCGCAGCAATTGAAATCGAGCATGAGAAAAAACCTGTAAGCAGGCGGCTTTCCGCCTGCTTACAGGTTTTTGCAGATAGCGTGGTTATTGCTGTTCCCGCGGCACGCCGGATGCCGCGCCGTCTTGGGTCCTGCCCCGCTGCGGATCAGATCGGTGATGCCGGTGTGCCGCAGCATGTGCGCAGTCGCCTTAAAGGCTGTCGTATCTGTTCCCCCATTCTCTTATCTCCCGAAACACCTTATCCAATGCTTTTGTGCTCTCCGTCAGCGAATATTCCACATGAGGCGGCACTTCGTTAAACTGCGTTCTTGAAACAAGCCCCTTCTTTTCCAATTCCTTCAAGGCAGAGGTCAAGACCGTATTGGAAATATCCGGAATTGCCTTTTTCAATTCTCCAAATCTCATCGCTTCCTGTTTGGACAGCTCATAAATGATTCGCAGATTCCACTTGCCCTGAAGCAGACTGAGCGTCCTTTTTACAGGGCATTCGTCCTGCTGCCGGTTTCTGTTTTCCATGTTCAAGCCTCCGGTAATATTTTTATTACTAAGTCAGTTATTTCTGCGTACTTGATAAGTTTTTGCTACTATAATAGTATAGAAGCAAGGCAGCACTGTCAATGCCGTTTTTTCATACTATAAAAAGGAGGCTTTCCGATGGAAACATTGAACGCGCTTGCAAGCAGACGCTCTGTCCGTACTTATACCGGCCAATCCTTATCAGCTTCCGACCTTGAGAAAATTCTGAAGGCAGCAAATGCCGCGCCGGTGGGCATGGGCCTTTACGACCAGATGCATTTGACCGTTGTAAATAGTCACGACTTTATCGTGAGCGCCGACACCGCAACAGCAGTTATGATGCGCACTGAGGGCGCACACCCGACTTACAATGTACCGACCATCATTTTTGTCTCCGCAAAAAAGCAGAATCCGATGCTGTCCGGAGTAATGATATCGAGCGCGGCAATGGTAGCCCACAATATGGTCCTTGCGGCAACCGATCTTGGGCTTGGGGCCTGTTATCTTTGGGGCGTGCTTGCCGCCGTGTCCAATACGCCCGCCCTTTTGGCAAAATTGAATTTACCGGAGGGCTATGGGCTGCTCGCAGCCGTCGGTGTCGGACCCACTGCCGAAACCTACGAGGCAAGAGAGATCCCCGCAGACAGAATTTCTGTCAGTGTAATAGAATAACAGGGCAAGAAGAGCTGATACAAGAAGCTCCCCCGGCCGCCGCAAAGCGGCCGGGGGAGCTTCTTGTGTCCCGAAAAAAGAGAAGGAACCTTCTCAACGAAGGGTCCTTCTCTGAACTTTAAGTAATCCTTAGCAAACGTATTTACTATACAATAAATACGCGCGAAATGACAAGCTCGTGTTGTCCACGGATACGCTGCTGCGGGTCAACCGCGGTGGGATCCGTCAAAAAAACATCATGGACTTCCTGTTGGAGCATTAAGCAAATCCGCGCAGGAATGAGAAGAGGATGGTGCAGCTAAAGCTGAACCGTCCTCTTTTTGCTGAGGCACGACTTGACAATGCTTATAACTTAAAGGGACTAACCGCAGAATGTGTTCTGCAGGTAGTCCCTTTAGTTGACGAACTTGTTGAAGTAACTTCTGTAGCTCAGCAGCGGCTGCTGAGGCTCCTCTTGGCAAACATGAGGACACTTAAAAATTCGTTTTTCGACCTAAGGCCGAGATGATGAGTGGCTTGATTGAATGCATCATTTTTTAATTTCGCAAATTTATACTTGCCTTTTAGCGGGTTTGACATGTTTCACTTTTGTGTTCTGACTTATGATGCAATTTGCTTTTTGATGCACGCATGATGAATTTTACAAGCTCAACGACAGGAATGACAGTAATGGCCAGAAGCAAGGCTACGCCGTACTCAAACAGGCTGATATCCGCAAGTCCAAAGGCGCTCTGCAGGAATGGCAAATAGATGACGGCTGTTACTAGGACTAGAGCCGCAAGCGCAGACAGATACAGGAAGGTGTTTTTTGTTTTCATCTTAAAAATACTTCCTTTTTGTGAGCGCATATTCAGGCTGTGAAATATCTCCGCCATATTCATCGTTAAAAATGCCATAGTCATACCGTCAACGCTATTTGTAAATACCCAATCCCCGGTTTCTATAAAGTGCCCGATAAGATAGGCCAGAACGGTTAGAATGGTTATGAGCACACCTTGGTATACAATGTCAAATCCCATTCCTCCGGCAAACACACCGTCCTTGGCACTTCTGGGGCTGTGCTCCATGATATCTGCCTCGGCTGGCTCCATTCCAAGTGCCAGTGCCGGAAAGCAGTCAGTAACCAGATTGATCCAGAGAAGATGCGTGGGTTCAAGAATTGTGAAGCCTGCCATAGTTGCAAAGAATACGCTCAGCACTTCGCTGGTATTGGAACCCAGCAGAAACTGGATGGCTTTGCGGATGTTGTCGTAAATCCGGCGCCCTTCTTCTATCGCGCTAACGATTGTAGCGAAGTTGTCGTCGGCAAGCACCATATCGGATACGTTCTTGGTAACATCGGTACCTGTGATTCCCATCCCCACTCCGATATCCGCAGACTTTATGCTGGGCGCATCGTTGACCCCGTCGCCGGTCATAGCTGTTACATATCCGGCCTTTCGCCACATATTAACGATTTTTACTTTGTGTTCTGGCTGAACACGGGCATAAACCGATATCTTTTCGTACTCCCGCTCGAATTCCTCGTCGCTCATCTCTGAAAGCTGCGCGCCGGTTATCGCATGGGTGTCCTCAGTCAGTATGCCCAGTTCCGAGGCAATCGCCATGGCAGTATCCACATGATCTCCGGTGATCATAATGGGGCGAATGCCTGCACCGCGGCATTCGATGATGGCATCCATTACTTCGGGACGCACCGGGTCTATCATACCGGCAAGGCCCATAAAGCACAAATCGTGCTCCAGCGTCTGCGGCTCATATGTTTCAGGGGCGGAGTCGTGTTTTCTGCACGCGACCGCCAGGACACGCAGGGCCTTGCCCGCCATTACCTTATTAGCGTCCAGTATCTGGGAATGGTATCCCTCTGTCATGGAGTGTATCTCGCCGTTTTTAATGAAGCTGACGCATTTCTTGAGGATCTCGTCTGGAGCACCCTTTGTATACTGGATAATGCCATCGTGCTTGTGCACCGTGCTCATCATCTTGCGTGAACTGTCAAAAGGAGCTTCTCCGATACGAGGATATGCCTTCTTAAGGTCATTTTTGCTGCGACCGATCTTATCCGACCATACAACGAGCGCAGCCTCTGTCGGTTCGCCGGTCACTGTACCGTCGTCTAACAACTCTGCATTGGAACACAGCGCCATGGCGGCTGCCAGTTCTTCAGCGCTTACGCCCCAGGAATCTGTGACAGTCATCTTGTTTTGAGTAAGGGTTCCGGTCTTGTCCGAGCATATTATCTGCGCGCAGCCAAGAGTTTCAACTGCGGTCAGTCGGCGAATGATGGCGTTTCTTTTGCTCATGTTTGTAACGCCGATAGACAATACAATAGTCACGACCGCTACCAAGCCTTCTGGTATGGCGGCAACAGCCAGCGAGACCGCGATCATGAAAGTGCTGAGTATGACCTCCCCGGTAAAAGCGCCCTCGCGGATGATGCCGACTACGAATATGACGGCGCAAATTGCCAAAACAAGTATGGACAGCACTTTGCTCAGCTGATTGAGTTTAATTTGAAGTGGAGTCTCGCCTTCCTCGGCGCTGGACAGGGCGTCGGCGATCTTGCCCATCTCAGTGTTCATACCGGTAGCGGTAACCACCGCACGGCCACGGCCATAGACCACGGTGCTGCCCATATAGACCATGTTCTTGCGGTCGCCCAAAGGCACATCGGAGGTTTCGCGCAAGTTGATAATGTCCACAAATTTACTGACAGGTACGCTTTCTCCAGTCAGTGCTGCCTCCTCAATCTTCATACTGGTGTTTCCAATGATTCGGCCGTCCGCCGGGATTGCATCTCCAGATTCCAGCAGAACCACATCACCTACCACCAGGTCTTCATTCTTTATGGTGACAGGCTTACCATCCCGCAGCACTGTTGTAGTCGCAGCCGCAATCTCCGCCAGCGCTTCAATGGCCTTTTCAGCCTTGTTTTCTTGATAAACTCCCAGAACAGCGTTGACCACGACTACAAAAAGGATGATTATGACATCCGCAATTTCGCCGTCGCCGGAGTAAAAGGATACCCCAGCTGAGATTACCGCCGCAGCGAGCAGCATGATGATCATTGGATCGGCCATTTGCTTGAAAAACTGCTTGATGATAGAATCCTTTTCAGGCTCTGCAAGCTTGTTTTTTCCGTTTTTCAAAAGCCGACTTTCGGCCTGTTCGCTTGTCAGACCTTCGCGGCTGCTTTGGACTTCTTTGAATACGTCATCAATAGACGCACAGTAGTGTTTCATGTCGCGTTTCTTCTCCTTTGTATGGCCGGTTTTACCTGTTTGCGGCGTACCGCAAGCCAGTTCACCCGAATAGCCGAAACGGCGTACTTTCCACTAGCCCGGGCGGAGGTACTACCCATCCTTTTTCCACATAATTCAATTCTCTCTCTGAACTTGTAAAAAGAATGACCTGCCTGCCGTTTTTTGCGATTCGTGAGAGCATGCGCAGCGCTGCCAAACATCCGTTGTCATCCATACGGTGAAAAGCGTTGTTGATAACCAGCGGACAACGTACGTCCTGCGAAGCATTGTTCAGCAGCGCCCAGAAACGCCCCTCAACGCTGTCGGCACAAAATCTCCGCGTATCTTTCTCACATGCCCTTGCAAGCACAGAGTTCAGCAGCACGCCGAGCCGGTTTCTCTGCCTTGCCAAGCGGGCTTCAAGGGCATATGCTTCATGCCAGTCACGCAGATATTCGTTGTACTGCCTACAATAACTATGCACATTTTCTTTCATTTCAGGCTCATCTCTGGCACCGAATTCAGAGAGCTGCGCATTGATCTGCTCCTCGGCCTCCCGCTTGGAAAGCTCTGTCTTTTTCATAATATAAAAGCTCAGCGCGGCAATTAGAACAAGCATTCCCGTCACAATATACAGCCTGGAATTCTTTGTCGCGGCCATTATTGTTACCAGAACCGCACAGATAAGCGGTATCTGCCATGACCTGTTCATACGTTTTGCGTTGGACAGCTTTCTTATCTCCTTGATTTGATACTCAGCCTGTTTCATACGGCGGCTAGCTTGATCTGCCGTAATACCTTCAAACACGGTTGCTTTCAGCGCCCTGTATTTTTCCCCGCATGACCGTGACAGCTCCGTAAGGCGGCTTTCCATGTCACACATCTCCGAAAGCAGCGTATCATATCTGCTGCGCTCGTCCGCCGTGGCGTACCGCTCAAATGTTTCTTCCACTTCAAGATCCGCCATGCTTATAACAAAATCGTGGGCGGATGTGCCTGTAAATCGCTCGGCAGTGTAATACGCAGCTTCCTCCCGCGGCAGGCTGTCTTGAGATGTCAGGGAGACCGTTTTTCCATCCTCTTCAAATTCAAGCACTCCGGGGTCAATTTTCTTTTCACCGCAAAGCATATCTCTGATAAAGCCGCACCAGAGCGATCTCATTTCCGGGTCGGCCTCTTTTTTTACATATATGCCGGCCGTTGGTTCAAGCGTGTGCTTTTCCCCGTCTCGTGATATTAGGAGTTTCGTGATGGTCATCTGCAGCCCTCCTTTGATGAGACGACGCCCCCGGGGATGGCGAGGGCGTCTGACTCAATCAGCAATTATGGAAAGATTCAGCCTAATGGGTAACAAATGTAGCACATGACGAGAGCTACCAGTATAGATGTCAGCGGCATCAGACACTGCACATAGAAGATCCACTTGTACCCTTCTTTATGGGACATTTTGAAGGCACGCAGGGTGACGATTGTTGGGCCGTTCTGGGGCATAGAGTCAAAAGAGGTCGATGCAATGCCGGACAGACGGTGCAGTGCCTCGGGATTTGCGCCCATTGCCAAACAGCGCTCGCCGAAGGTAGTAAAGAACAGAACCATGGAGGATGTTCCAGAAGCAGTGACGATACTCAGCAAAATAATGACGACCACACACAGCAGGTACGGATCCATGTCGAGCGTGAGTATGAGCGACTCGATAGCAGAAAAAGCGGCGGTCTTCTTGATGAGAGCACCATAACCGCAGATGGCGCAAACGCAGATAAGAGCGTCCATGACGGACATTGCACCCTCGGTAAGAGATTCAATTCTCTTTCTTTTGAAACTTTTCCAACCGAACAGCATTACCAGTACAATACCAAAAAGCAGAGAAATAATCGTTGTTTGGGTGGCATCAAGCTTGACGACCAACTGAAGGATTGTGCAGCAGGCCAGAATGGCAATAGTGGGAACCAGGGACACAAAGAAATTCGGCAGTTCCTCGTCGGTAAACTCGTAAAGCTCGGCGTTTCTGCTGTCATCCGCGGGGGGATCATAGGGGATATTCTGCTTGCGAGCCTTCTTGATATGGAAGAGGGTAAAGAGGTAGACTATAATAATGGTGTATACACCGGTAACGATGCCCACAACTGGAGCGGCAAAGAGGTTTGTGCCCAGATAACTGGTGGGCAGAAGGTTGGTGAAGTTGGGCACACCGGGAGTCATAAACATGACGACCGCGTCGATGCCAATGACGGCAATCAGCGCTATATAGCGGGGCAGGTTATACTTTTTCAGCATGGAGAAGGACAGAGGGGCGATGACCAGCGGTGCCACGGTAATACCGGAGAGCTGAAGCAGCAGCGCCAGGAACATCAGGATGATAACAAAGTTCTTCTCATTGGCTTTCCCGGATATATAACGCGCGATGGATTCTCCCATGCCGCTCTCATTCATGACCTGAGCATAGATTCCTACAAAGCAGAACGGCAGGAAATAGGACTGCATATATACCACGAATGTGCTCATAAATGGACCCGTGATTGCGGCGAACGGTCCGCCTGGGACCACGCAGCCGATAAACAGTGCGCAGGCAAGCGATACGATGATGGGGTGGATACCTTTCATACAGAGGACAAAGAACACCACAAAGGATACAAGCAGGAAAATTGCAGATATGGGTACATTGTTAGCCACGGCAGTTACCTCTCTTCTTTAAAAATTTTAGGGGGGTGATATTTGCCAGGCAAAGAAAGCAGGAGACTTGCACATCTCGTGAATCTGTGTGTCTTTATGGACTGGTGTATCAGCCGACACACCACATGCCTCCGTCCGGGTAAATGATCTGTCCTGTCACAAAGCTGGATAAATCAGAACCTAAGAACAGTGCTGGGCCGATGTTGTCATCTGGTTCACCGGCACGACCCATGGGCACCTTTTTTTTAAATACATCGAGAACCTGTTGGGATACGCCAAGCTTGAGCATCATCGGGGTAATCGTGACAATTGGGCCGATGGCGTTGACCGTAACATTATACTGGCCCCACTCACCCGCTAAATACTCCGTCATCATATTAACCGCGCCTTTTGTGGACCCGTAGCCCACATTATTTCCGGGAGCAGTCAGTGCACGGGCACCCCGGATAGAGCTAATATTAATGATTTTTCCATAGCGCTTTTCAATCATCACCTTACCGAACTCCACGCAGCAAAGCAGCATGCTGCGCACGTTGGTGTTGAACATCTCATCCCATTCTGCGATATGCTCTACGCTTTCAGCAGCTGCAAACTTGCGGTTGATGCCCTGGGCGTTTACCAGTATATCTACGGTGCCATACTTTGCAACGATGTCGTCGCGCAGCTTGGCTACATCCGCCGGAACGGTAGAGTCTGCGCACATGTAGTCAATCTCCTTGCCGATTTCCTCTTTGATTTCCTCCGCCTTAGCCTGAAGTGTGGCCTCGGTACGGCCAGAGATGATGACCTTTGCACCATAGTAAGCATAGCCTTTGGCAATGGCTCCGCCGATTCCGCCGCCGCCGCCAATGATTACCGCTACCTTATCGGTGAGGTTGAACACGTCTTTCATGTGTTTCTCCCCTTTTTTATGTTTTGGAGGATACAGGATGCCGGTTACCGCTTTTTCAGCCCGAGGATCTCGCGGGCTTCATCCGGAGTTGCCGGTTCGTTGTTGAATTCGCGAATGAGACGGGCCGCCCTGGCGACAAGTTCAGAGTTCGTGGCAAGTCGGCCCTTTGCATAATAAACGTTGTCTTCAAGACCAACACGCACGTGACCACCCATTGCAATGGCTGTATACAGAATCGGAAGATGACCCGCTCCGACGCCAAGGGCGCTCCAGGTGGACCCTGGGGGCAGCATGGCATGGAGTTGAGTAAGCACTTGAGGCGTGGCCTTGGCCATACCATTGACACCCAGCACGAACTGGAAGTGCATGGGAGCTTCTAGAATCCCTTCCTCCTTTTCGTGGAAGAACATAGCAGCATTTATCATGCCGCCGTCAAAGATCTCGATTTCCGGCTTCACTCCACACTGAATCAGTGCGCGGCCGCATTTGCGGAGAAAGTCCGGGCTATTGGGGAATATGCCGCCAGGGAGCCAATTGAAAGTCCCCACGTCATAGGATGCGATTTCAGGCAAGAGGGTGACAACATGCTCAAACCGTTTTTCATCGCTGACATTTCCGCCTCCGGATGTGCTTAAATTCAGCACCAGATCAGTATTGTCGCGGATTCGATCTACAGCTTCCTTGAAGCGGGCAGTCTCCAGGCTCCCGCGGCCCTCCTCATTCCGCATGTGCAGATGGACAATCGCCGCTCCCTCTTTCCATACACGTATGGCGTCATCCGCGATCTCCCGTGGCGTAATAGGAATATGCGGCGTTAGGGACTTTGGCGTAACAGCGCCTGTCAGTGCGGCTGAAATAATGGTTTTTGCCATTTCTCCAACTCCTTGTATTTTATTTTCCGGTCAGGTGCGCCTACTTTCCGATAATTACGAGCATGATGGCCGGGCGGTTGGTCTCATTCTTGATGGAGCGGCCGTCGCCGGGCAGCCATTCAACAGAATCACCCGGGCCAAGTACAAACTGGTCATTTTCCAGGGTGACGGTCATTTCCCCCTCAACCATGTAGTAGATGAGGTTCATGTCCATGTTCGCAGGCACTTCGGCAAATTCCGCTCCACCGCCCGGAAGGAATACGGACATACTGAGCGTAAGGTGCTTGCCGCCGCTCAAATCGGGGGATTGGAGGCGCAGCGAGGCCACGTTGAAGTGTCCCGGGGGCTCATAGGGTTTCGCTTCGGCTAATCTTGTTACTTTCATAGCGGGTCCTCCTTTTAGTTTTTTGGCTCCGGGCCGTTCAGACGGCCCGGAGTCCATCTGTGTTCTGCAATCAGTAGGGGTTGCATTCGATGAGATGATCGATCGGGTATTTGGTAAGCAGGTCGTAACCGGTGTCGGTGACGGCCAGGTATTCCTCCAAACGCACGCCGAAATCGCCGCCCTTTTTGCCGGTCCATGTTTCCAGGGCAAAAACCATGCCGGTTTTCAGCTCCTGCTGCATCATGTCGGGGCCAAGGTGGCCGATGCCGGGGAACTCGTGCAGGGACAGGCCAATTCCGTGGCCGCAGGCATATGCGGAAACGTCTGACCAGCTTTCATATCCCCAGTGCTGCGGGGAAGAGGGCCATTTGTCAATAATATCCTGGACAATGGCACCGTTTTTGACAGCGCTCATTCCCTCATACAGCATCTCGCGGCACTCCTCGAAACAGTCCTTCTGCTCCTGTGTAGCGCGGCCGCAGCAGAAGGTGCGGTAGTAGCAGGACTTGTAGCCTTGGAAGCAGGCGGCGTTGATGTCGATGACGACCAAATCGCCGGGGCGGACCTGACGGTCGGTGAAGTCAATGTGCAGCGGGTTTGTACGGGGGCCGGATGCGATCACAAATTCCTGCACCTCATCTGCGCCCAGCTCATAAAGACGTTTGGCGCCGATGCCCATGAGATCGCATTCACGGATGCCGGGGCGAATGGCCTCGCGCATCGCGTCAAAGGCACCCTCGGCGATGGAGGCTGACTGGCGGATGCATTCGATCTCATCCTGGCTTTTAATCAGGAAGCATTCATACATGACCTGCCGGGCATCGACGACCTTCAGCCCAGCATTTTCAAAGGCCTTGGAATACAGATGGAAAGAGACTGTGCCATCCAGACCCACGGTCCCTCCGGTCAGATGGTTGTCCTCCATGTACCCCTTGATGCGCTCGGCAAAGTTCACAAAGATCGGAGCGTCAGCGCTGAGCTTCGCACGGCTGTAGGCCACAGGCCCCGGCCAAATGCGGCCCTTCATCCACGGCATTTCTTCCCTGATTTTGTACGGAGAGAAGCTGGTGGAGTTGAATAGATAAGGATCCCCATTTACCGGCAGGACTGCAATACGGCCTTCAGCCCAACGCCCCGCAGGAGTGCAGTAGGCGCCAGTGATGTAGCGGATGGCTGGATAGTCAAATGTGACGAGCATATCAATCCCATGCTTCTTCATGACTTCCTTGGCTCTGTTAAGACGGTAGTTTCGCATTCTCTCATAGTTGATTCCCTCAAAACGATCTGTTGCCATTCTTCCGTAAGGCATATACTTTTCCTCCTTTTAAGATTTGATCTTATTTCCAGTTTTCAACTGGTTTTCCGGCACATTTTCACAGAAGGCCGCGTAGTCTCAGTATCCCTATCAGCATTTTGTCACGCCAGGCGCTGACACTTTTGTAATCATTGCCGGTGGACGGGTCTCTTGCGGAAAGAGCCTGCTTATAGCCCTCAGCGATTATTTTTGCCTCCGGAGTCATCTCGGTTCCGTACTTGAGTACACTGTCATAGTAGCCATTCTCACCCAACCCGATGCCAATGGTCGTGATTTGCCCAAGAACTGCCATGCGCAGGCCTGGTCCGTACATGATGGCTTTATCCATCTCCTCCACCGTACATATTCCCTCAATCACGGTCTTTTTGGCTTCTGCGTTTGCAGCCCAGGACAGCCTGTTTACAATGCAGCCGCTTTTTTCTTTGCGTGCGACAATAACCTCCTTTCCTGCGTCGCGATACAAGGCTCTGGCTTTCTCAATGGCTCCCGGGGATGTTGTCTCGCTTCCGCACATCTCTACCAGTGGGATAATGTACGCAGGCAGATAGGGATGCCCCACAAGGATGCGTTCGGGGTGCTTCGCACCCTCCTGAATCTGACTGGGGATAAATGCCGATGTGGCACTGGCTATAGGGATGTCAGGTCCTACGTACTTTTCAATCTCTGCGATCAAGCTCTTTTTCATTTCCACATTTTCAGGTCCGGATTCCTGCACAAAACACGCTCCGGTCGCAGCCTCTTCGATAGAGGTAGTTACAAAGCAACGAGCGCGTGCCTGCTCGGCCTGCTCGGCGGTAATAACGTTGTTTTCCCTGAGTGTCTCCAGCATTTCACCTACGCGTTTATTGGCCAGTTCCACCTGCCTGCGTGTCTGCATTGCCGCCTCATATCCATGCAGCATAAAGTTAACGGCAAGGCCTGTTCCGATTACTCCTGATCCAATAAACGCAACCTTTCCCTTGGCCATTTTAAACAGCCTCCTTTCTTTATCTTCCGGACAAGTGGTCACAAAAGTACTTTCCCGATTGGCTGACCGGATATCCCGGCTGCATTTGCCTCATCTGTGTCAATGTGCAGCATGGCCGGAGTATTCAATTCTGGTATCATTGTTATACAGCACACCACATCGCCAAAAACAAGGGATCTCTCCGGCGTGTCTACACGTACGTCTACGATTTGATGCTGTACAATGCCGTGTTTCTCCGCGTCGGTCATCGAAATATGTATGTGTCGTTTGGCTACGAAAACGCCCTCATCAAGGGCTACACTGCCCGCAGGGCCCTCGATTAAAATGCCGGGAGTACCCTCCAAATCGCCCGATAGCCGGATGGGGGCATCGATTCCGATCATTTTCATATCGGACATGGACAATTCCACCTGCGTGCGCCCCCTGCCGGGGCCTATAATCCCGACCCGCTCAATTTTCCCCTTCGGTCCAACAAGCGTTACTCGCTCTTCTGCAGCGAATTCCGCTTTGGAAGGACTCAGCCAGCGTCTGTTTTGAAGCTCATAGCCCGGACCAAACAAAATATCGATATGTTCTCTGCTCAAGTGAATGTGACGTACCGATGTCTTTACTACCGCTTCCAGCATATAGTTGTCTCCCTTATCATTTTTCAGTTATCCGTTTATTTCTTGATGTCCCCGAAGATTTTCCCGTTCTTTCATATTTTTCATGGCATTTAAATAACAGAACGTAAAAATCGTATTCATGCCGTAGAGCACTAGCATAGCGATAAAAGTGGTTCCATATAAGTTGGTATCAGGGCTTGCGTCCTGAAGTGCGCCAGTAAGCAGCGGACCCAGGAAAGACGCCGGCAGCACGGTAAGTCCGGCGATACCAACGTTTGTTGCGTAGTATTTTTCTCCGAACGCCTCTTTCATAAAGGCCATAAGTACTGGATTTGCCCCCCCGTATGCAAGGCCTGCAAAGGCAAAGCCGCAAAGAATGATGGGTATAAACCTTGTTAGATTCCCGAATATCAGACATATGGAGGCGCTGAGGCCAACAAATGCATTGAGCAGAAGGCCAACGCGATAGCCGAAGCGGTCGTGGATTGCGCCGGCAGATATTCTCCCCAAGGCGTTGAAAAAGCTTACCATCATTCCGACTAAAGCAGGCGCCCCATAGTACAGGGCTATGGTCGCAGCACTGTTTATGACCGCAAGCCCGCCGGCGGCACGAACCACTCCCGCAAACATGCACAGCCAGAACGTGGAAGTGGCGAGCATTTGCATCGTGGTATAATCACGCCCAGTATGTAATTTTTCCTCTTCGCTTTTCTCTGAAGCCGGAACCTGCGGTGCCCGCTTCATGAAAAAGGCTGCTGCAAGCATGAGAAGTGCGGACACAACAGCCAGAATCCGAAACGCTGTCATGATATTGTATGCATGTATGATGACCTGGGTTGCTCCTCCGAGGATGAGAGAACTGATCCCATAGGCCATCATCAGCACGCCGACGATTAGTCCAAAGTTTTTGGGGAACCAGAACGGCACCACACTGAGGGATGTGTTGTAGCCGAATCCGACGGCGGCGCCGCAGAATACGCCGTAGAAAATAATCAGCCTGATATAGCTTCCATCCGGATTGGCGACGTCAAGTGCTGAGGCACCCAAAAATCCAATACACATGAGAACTGCGGCAATCAGTAGTGTAAGCCTGCATCCCCATTTCATCTGCAGCTTGCCGCAGATGAACATTGATACGCTGAAAACAACCATTGAAACAGTGAATACCGTAGAAAGGTTTGTGGCCGTCCATGTTGGAAACATGGTGCTTAAGTATGGCCTGAAAATTGACCATGCGTACTGCAGCCCAATCAGCAGCATTACGATGATGCCGGAGGCTAATACGCTCCATCTGCGCTTGCCCTGATTCACCGGTGGTTCCTCCTTCCAGATGTCCGCCGTTTCAGTTGTACATTTTTCCCCTGTACAAATTCTCAAAAAAGTTCGGCAACTTGCTTGTATCGATCTTTATTTAGATTATATCGTTAGTGTATTCTGTTTATCAACGTGCAGGGGCCCTCTGTTTTGGTCAAATAACATCTTTGTATTGGACTTTTGCACGATGCCTTATTGTGCATAGTTGTTATAATTAAATTGTGAATTTTACCACTTGCTTGTTTAAAATGGAGGGTTAAATACTATGAGAGAAGCTGCAATCATATCTGCCGTACGAACTCCCGTAGGGAAACTATGCGGAGCTTTGTCCAATATGCCTGTCGAGCAGTTGGGTTCCTGCGTTCTGAAGGAAGCAGTGGCCCGTTCCGGCATAGATGTCAACATTGTAGACGAGGTCATCTTCAGCAACTCTTGCAATAAGAATTTTGGCGTACCTGCCAGAACTTTTTCCCTTTATGCGGGGTTCCCGGTAGAGGTGCCCGGCTTTGAAGTAGGCCGTGCCTGTGCCTCGTCGCTAACCGGATTATGTCTTGCCAAGCTGCTTATAGAAAGCGGTACCGCTGACACAGTCGTGGTAGGTGGTATGGAGAGCTGTACTAGAGCGCCTTGGCTCATGGAGAAACCGGCAAAGGGCTATTCACTTGCGCCGCCTAAATTCTGCAGTCCCCATAATACGCCGCCTGAGTATGAGAACCTGTCCATGGGGATGACGGCGGAGCGCATCGCGCAGCAGTTCGGAATAACCCGTGAAGAATGTGATGCATTTGCCGCGTGGAGTCAGAAAAAGGCGGCCCGCGCTGCAGACGAGGGCCGCTTTGACTCTCAACTGCTCAAGCTGGATGTTCCGGCTGGCAAAGGGACTACGATTCCATTCACTAGGGATGAAACCATACGTCCCAGCACGCTTGAGTCCCTTGCCAAACTGCCTGCTTCATTTATAAAAGGTGGTGTCTGTACGGCAGGCAACTCCTCGCCTCTCACTGATGGCGCAGCCGCCGTCGTCGTGATGGAGCGGGGAAAGGCGGCGGCTTTAGGGTTGGATATCATGGCCATCGTGCGGGGCTTCGCGTCTGTCGGAGTACAGCCGCAAACCATGGGGCTGGGTCCTGTATATTCCACACAAAAGCTCCTTAACAAAACCGGCCTCTCTATATCCGATTTCGATCTCATTGAGATGAATGAGGCATTTGCCGCCCAATCGCTTGGCTGCCTGAGAATGATAGATTTTCCTGAGGACAAGCTCAATGTCAACGGCGGGGCAATCGCACTCGGACATCCGTTTTGCGCCACGGGAGCCATTTTAACCACCAAAATGGTCCACGAACTGCGCCGGCAGGGCAAGCAGTTCGGGTTAATCACGTTCTGCATTGGCGGCGGACAAGGCTTTTCTGCCGTGCTTGAGCGGATTTGATTTTGAAGGAGGCACACATATGCTGATCCTTGCTGTCAATCCGGGTTCTACCTCCACAAAACTTGGGATATTTCGTGATGAGCAGGCGCTTTGCAAGCTGACCGTGCCGCATTCTTCCGAAGATCTTGCAAAGTTTAAAAGAATTGCGGATCAGGAAGAATACCGGTATAAAGCGATAGAGAGTTTTCTAACAGAACAAGGGTTTTCCGCCGATGATTTTGACTGCGTCGTAGCGAGAGGCGGCGGTCTCCTCAGGATGAAATCTGGGGCCTATAGAATTAATGAGGAGATGCTTGATGAACTGAAAAATATTAGGCTCGGAGAACACGCGTCTACGCTGGCCGCCGGCATTGCCTACCGTATGATGGAGCCGCTGGGGCGTCCAGCCTATATTTACGATGCCATAACAGTAGACGAGTGGGAGCCAATGGTGAAGATCACCGGCCTGAAGGAATACCTGCGAAAGCCATACCAGCACACGCTGAACGCCCGTCGTGTCGCATTTGAGGTGGCTTCTGAACTTGACCGAGATATAAACAACTTTACGATTATAGTAGTGCACTTGGGCGGCGGTATAACGTCCAACCTTATTGTGAATGGCCATATGCGCGAGACGATGACCTCCAGCGAACTGGGGTTTGCCGCTGAACGGTGCGGAGGGTTTTCATATAATGATATGATCGATCTCTTTCTCGATTATGACCTCGATATACCGACTATACGTAAGCTGAACGGAGGCCGAGGCGGACTTGTATCGCACTTTGGTACCAGTGACCTGAGGAAGGTAGAGGAAATGGTTGACACCGGCGACACGCAGGCAGAATTGGTACTGAGGGCTATGGCCTATCGTGTGGCTCAGGGGGTTGCCGCTGTTTCTGTACTTGTCAATGGCAGAATTGATGCCATTGCTATAACTGGAGGTATGGCAAATTCCGCCCGGTTCTGCAGATGGATATCTGAGCGAGTCCGTTTTATCGCTCCTGTGACCGTGAAGCCGGGCGAACTGGAGCTGGAGGCCCTGGCGCTGGGCGGCCTGCGCGTCATGCGCGGGCAGGAGCAGGCGCACGAATTTCGCAAAGACCGTTAAAGAGCTTGACAAGTGTACGCTTCTATGACAAGATTTAGGCGGTCGGTAGATATGCCGGCCGCCTGAATCCGGATGTGTTTTGTGGAGGTGGATCTTTGAACGCTGGTGAACTTTTCAAAGCCGTGACCGAGCATGATGGCTGGACAATTATCGATACGGCACTTCCGTCTCCCCATTTTTCAATCAGTGGAATGAAGTTTTTTGTCAATGGCCAACGTTCTTATTCTCGCCATATCCTCTACTTTGCTCCGCTGGATTCCATCGAATCTGTTGTATCCGCCTCTTCAGAGCAGGAAATGAACATCATATTCTGGACTTTCTCTTCAGCCACCAGCGGCAGAATCCGTGACTGCAGCGGCAATATATTGGTCGTTCACGTTGGTAATGACCCGATCCCCCTGCTCACATTTTTGGAATCGAGGTTCTCCAATATATTGGAGAACCAGTTTCAAACTGAGGAGCTGTTCAACCTTCTTTTAGACGGTACCGGCATAGACAAACTTGTAACGCTTGCATCTGAGCTGCTCGGCAACCCGATTTGGGTAACCGACACCAATTATAAATATTTGGCCATGAATTACCTCGCTGAGGCACCAAACAAGCTGATTCGCCACGAGTATTCCACCGGATACTTGGATGAGCGCAGTATTACTGCCATCATTACCAATAAGATGTTTGAACGGATCGGTCGCAGCATCGACCCAATCTATTTTAATCTGCCGGGCTATGAACACGGATTCTTATGCTGCGCAATAAAAATATCTGGAAATATTGTGGCATTTGTAACGATGTATGAGGTGAACCGCCCCATATGCTCTGCGGATTCCCGCTCCCTTCTCAGACTAAGTAAAATTCTCGCCTTGGAGCTTCAGAAATCTCATTTTGACGAAGCCAACAACAACTGTATATTTTCGTCAATTATGAATGATCTCTTCAGCGGCCAGTTTCATTCCCGGGACGCAGAGAAAGTCTTGCGCAGGCTGAAGCAACTGGGATACACACTCCGACCAAATGTACTTGTAGTGACCGTTGGCCCCAAAGACAAGAATGGCTACAAGGTGCTGCCTCAGTTTATTATTGACAGACTCAATAGCATCCTTTTCAACTGCATATGCTTTTATTTTCAGCAAACGGCAGTTATTCTCGTTTCCACAAAGGAGTCCTCATGGCCCTCAGAAAACGAACTGGCCGCACTCAGTGCGTACCTGACGGACTGTGGGCTGATTGCCGGGGTCAGCAATATGTTCAGCGATATTACGCAGGCACCCTGGCACTTTACCCAGGCCCTAAAAGCACTGGAACTATCCAGACTTTTCGCCGTTGCCGCCCCACTCGCACACTATTCCGACTACGCAATTTCGCATATGATACAGGTCTGCAGTAACCGCATCAATCTGGATACAATAGTGCACCCAGGATTAGCTGTTCTCGCGGATTTTGATAAATCACGTAATACAGATTTATACAATACAATGTGGACCTTCCTTAAATATGATTGTGACGCCATCCGTGCGGCGGAGACGCTGGGTATTCACAAGAACACTATTTATCACCGTTTGGAGCAGATTCGCGATCTCATAGACTTTCGGCCCAACGACGGCGCGGCAAACGCATACCTTTGGATTTCCTATGCAATACGCGATTATCTGGCCGTGGCCCGGCCCAAGCGGGACACGCCGGAACCTGTGACAGTCCCAAAAAGCAAGGACGACACTACACAGAAATAAAAAAGCGATCTTATAGAAACAGCTTTCAGCAAAGAAAGGAGATGAAGACCAATTCATGGCTCTTTCCACATACCCTTGGACAAACTATCTGCTCTTGACAGAGAATCAACTCTTTGCAAAGGAAATTTCAAAATAACTGTATAATTTCCTCTGACATGGTTTACAGGCTTCCTTTAAAATGGTGTGCCGCAACGTCAGTCTGCCAGAGTTCTGCAATCCATGTCTCTTTTTGCCTTTTTTCAATTTGCGCAATTTATTGTACTTTGCCATTTTTAGCCCCTCTAAAATGGGTGTAGCAAGGGTTCATTCGGTCAAAATCCGCGAAAAGGCGTAAAACCAATCAAAGGAAAAAGGCACGAGAAAACCCCGGAAAATCGAAATTTTCCGGGGTTTTCTGAGCTTTTGAGTTGTGAAAATGCGGATCGATCAGCGCTTGCTGAACTGAGGTGCGCGACGGGCGGCCTTCAGACCGTACTTCTTGCGCTCCTTCATGCGAGGATCGCGGGTGAGGAAGCCGGCGGCCTTCAGGCCGGCGCGGAACTCGGGATCCATCTCCAGCAGGGCGCGGGCGATGCCGTGGCGCAGGGCGCCGGCCTGGCCGGTGACGCCGCCGCCGGTGACGGTGGCTTCAACGTCCACCTTGCCCACGGTGCCGGTGGTGTTCAGCGGTTGACGGACGACCATCTTCAGCGTCTCAAGGCCGAAGTACTCCTCGATGTCGCGGCCGTTGATGGTGATGGAGCCGGTGCCGTTGGGGATCAGATGAACGCGGGCCACGGAGGACTTCCGGCGGCCGGTGCCGTAATGATAAGGCTTCTTGCTCTTGTACATTCTCAGTTACCTCCTTATTCAGCGGCCCAGGCTTCGGGCTTCTGCGCGGCGTGCTTGTGCTCGGCGCCGCGGTAGATCTTCAGGCGGCTGAGAGAATCCTTGGTAACGATGTTGCGGGGCATCATGCCGCGGATGGCCACCTGCATGGCCAGCTCGGGCTTCTGCTCCATGAGGAGACGGTACTTGGTCTCCTTCAGGCCGCCCACATAGCCGGAGTGGGTGCGGTAGAACTTCTGCTCGGCCTTCTTGCCGGTGAGAACGGCCTTCTCGGCGTTGATGATGACCACGAAATCACCGCAGTCGGCGTGGGGGGTGTACTCAGGCTTATGCTTGCCCCGCAGCAGGGTGGCGGCGGTGGCAGCGGTCTTGCCCAAGGGCTTGCCAGCAGCATCGAGAACGTACCACTTGCGCTCGATGTTCTGCTTGTTGGCCATGAACGTAGACATGGTGTTGACCTCCATTGTATTTTGAGTTTTTGCCATCGCTTGTCAGGCGATGACCGCTTAGACAATCGGAAAGCTCCGCTTTACAAGCCGGAGCATCATGTATTATAATACGGTGTCCCGATGGTGTCAACAAAAATCAGGGCAAATTTTGATTTGAATCTTAAAATCTCTCGAAATCTCTCATAACCTCTTTTTCTCTCTTAAAATCTCAAAAACGTTTTTCAGTTTGGAGGGCCGCATATGCAGCAGATTCTCTCCCGGCTGCGCCGGTGTATCGAGGATTACGAAATGATCCGGCCGGGGGACCGCATCGCCGTGGGCGTGTCCGGCGGCAAGGACTCCCTGACCCTTTTATACGCCATGGCGAAGCTCCGGGCCTTTTACCCCGTCCCCTTTGAGCTCCATGCCCTCACCGTCCACCCGGGCGTGCCCGAGATGGACTTTGGCGGCGTGGCTCGGTTATGCGAAGAGCTGGATGTCCCCTATCACATGGTGCAGACCGAAATTTTCCACATCATCTTCGACCTGCGGAAAGAAAAAAACCCCTGCTCCATGTGCGCCAAGATGCGCCGGGGAGCCCTCCACAACGCCATGGGGGAGCTGGGGCTGAACAAAATCGCCCTGGGCCACCATTTTGACGACGCGGTGGAGACCTTTTTCCTCTCCCTGTTCTATGAGGGGCGGCTGTCCTGCTTCCAGCCGGTGACGTACCTGGACCGCACGGACATCACCCAGATCCGTCCCCTGCTTTACTGCGGGGAGGGCATGATCCGCAACACGGCGGCGCGCTTTCACCTGCCCGTTGTAAAGAACCCCTGCCCGGCGGACGGCTACACCCGGCGGCAGGAGGTCAAGGAGCTGGTGGCGGAGCTTTCCAGGACCTATCCCCGGCTCAAGGACTATGTGTTCGGCGCCATGCAGCGCCTGCCCCTGCCGGAGTGGGGCCCCCGGGAATACCGGCGGCGGCCCTTGAGTGAAGAAGAGGGCAGCCCGCGCTGAGGGCTGATCCCCCGCACAGCAAAGAGAACAGCCGCGGCAGGCGATGCGCTGCCGCGGCTGTTCTGATGTTTTTATGGCTGCTGCCTCCCGGGGCGGCGTATTTTTCTCTCACGGCTGGGGCGCGAAATACCGGGCGGTGGCCAGGACAAACTGCCTCTCAAAGGCTGCCGCGGCCCGCCGGCTTGCCGGCAGGTATGGGGCGAGCATATCAAAGGCGTGAAAAAGGCCCGGGTACACGTCCGCCTCCGCCTCCACACCTGCCCGGCGCAGGCCGTCTACATAGGCCAGGGTCTCGGCATAAAAGGGCTCCTTGGTGCTGACAAAGGTATAGGCCGGGGGAAGGCCGGAATAGTCCTCCCGCCGGGCGGGGGAGGCATAGGCGGGGATGGGCTGCCCCTCCAGCCCCTTGAGGTAGCACGCCCAGCCCATATGGTTGCGGCGGGTGTTCCAGACGATGCGGTGGTTGTCCCGGGACGTCTCGGTGTCCCGGCAGTCCAGCATGGGGTAGAGGGGCATCTGGTAGGCAATGCGCACCCTGCCGCGGTCCTTTTCATACATGCACAGCGCGGCGGCAAGACCCCCGCCGGCGCTCTCGCCGCCCACCATAATCTGGTCGGTGCGCACACCCAGCTGCGGCCCATGGTCTCGCAGGTAGACAAGGGCCCGGCTGCAATCGCGGAGGGCTGCCGGATAGGGCGCCTGGCCGGAGAGACGGTAGGCCGGCGATACCACCACTGCGCCGTATTTGCCCGCCAGGGCCGCCGCCCGGGATATATGCACCATCTCCGCCATCCCCGTGACGTACCCGCCGCCGTGAATCCACAAAACGCCGGGGCGGCCCCCGGGGCGCGGCCCGCCCGCGGGCCGCAGCACCAGCAGCTTCATGGGCCGCCCGCCGGCGTCAATCCAAACTTTTTCTGTCCGATAGCCTCTGCCCATCTCTCCGCCCCCCTATGCGCGGCAGCTGTCCGCGCCCCGACGCAAAGGCGGCGGCAGGGATGAGCCTGCCGCCGCGTCAATCCGATATTGCCCGGCCTTATGCCAGGGTATACGGCCCGCGCACCAGCAGCTTCACGGTGCCGGCGGTGGCCTTCACCGCACGGGTGCTGATGGTGACCATATAGAGGTGGTTCTTTGCAAGGGCCTTGCCGTCTGCCAGGGTGGAGCCGTCTGTGACGTCAATGAGGCCGGTGGAGCCGTCGGACACACAGCTGGCGGAGCCCACCCGCAGCATGACCTCGCAGCCCACCTCGCCGGTGAGCACCTGCCCCTCTGAGAGGGTGACGACGGCAAATACGCTCTCCCCCGCCTGGCCGCCGGTGGGGACGCTGGCAATCTGCTGGTTGAACTTCTCCGTCAGGTCCTTCTCCTTCTGGCTGACCAGCTCTTCCATGACGGTTTTCATCTGGGGGGTAAAGCGGTTGGTGAGATAGCCCAGCGTCACCAGCGGGTCGGAGGAGCTGCCCGCCGACGCCGCGGCATAGGTCACGGTGGCCGCAGCCAGCACGGCACACAAAACGGCGCATCCTGTCTTAATCCTCTTTTTCATATGTAGCGTCCTCCATGAAGGTTTCTCTCCCGCCCCGGCGGAAGCGCCGGAGCGGGGCGTATTTACACAAGTCTCTCCGGATTCAATCCAAAGCTCACCGCGATGGCGTTGTCCACCCGGCGCATCACCCGGTCGTCCACCCGGCCCATATGCTCCCGCAGCCGCCGCTTGTCAAGCGTCCTGATCTGCTCGAGGAGCACCACAGAGTCCTTGGGCAGGCCGGAGCTGTGGGCCGCAAGGGAAATGTGGGTGGGCAGGCGGGCCTTCCCGGTCTGAGAGGTGATCGCCGCGGCAATCACGGTGGGGCTGTGCCTGTTGCCGGTGTCGTTCTGAACGATGAGCACCGGGCGCACGCCCCCCTGCTCGCTTCCCACCACCGGACTCAGATCGGCGTAAAAAATATCGCCGCGCTTCACGCTGTTATCCACAGAAATTCACACTCCGCCGGATATAGTGCCCGGCCGGCAAGCGGTCCGGGTACTGTCATTCTCCCACGGGGCGGTGGATTTTATACCGCCGTGGCGGTGCAAAATCCGCCGCGGCCCGCCGCCGGTCCCCCGGCGGCTTCCCTGTCTATTCTATGTTGTCAGCTTCAAAACCGTGTGCCGCGCGGCAAACTGCCGGGCTCAGAGATAAAGCCTTGGCACCCTGGGGGCCACGGCGCACAGCAGCTCATAGGGGATGGTGCCGGCCTGGGCCGCCAGGTGCTCCAGGGGCATCCGCTGCCCGAAAATCTCCGCTATGTCCCCCGCGGCGGCGCGGTCGGCGCCCAGGGACACCATGCACATATCCATGCACACCCGCCCCACGATGGGGCGCTCCCGTCCGGCAAGGTATACGCTCCCCCGGCCGGAGAGGGTGCGGTGGAGCCCGTCGGCATAGCCGATGGGCAGCACGGCAAGGTTCCCGTCCTGCGCAAGGCACTGCGTGCAGCCGTAGCTCACCGGCGTGCCCGCCGGCAGCGCGCGCACCGCGGCCACCCGGGCCTTTAGGGTCATCACCGGGCGCAGCCCCGCCGGCAGCGGGCAGCAGGACGCATCGGGATAATAGCCGTAGAGGGCAATGCCCGGGCGCACCATGTCCAGATGGGTACAGGGGTAGTTTAACACAGCGGCGCTGGCCGCGCAATGGCGAATTTCAAACTCGATGCCGTGGCGCGCGCGAAGCTGCTCCAGCACGGCCAGAAAGCGGGTGAACTGGAGCATGGTATAGGCCTCGTCCCCGTCGGCGTTTGCAAAGTGGGTGAAGATGCCCTCGCAGGCAAGGCCGGGCAGCGCGCACAGCGCCGCAATCTCTGCTGCCGCCCGCTCCGGCTCGTCCGCCAGCACGCCCAGGCGGCTCATGCCCGTATCCACCTTGATGTGCACCTTCGCACGCCGGCCCCGGGACAGCGCCTCCCGGGACAGCACCCGGGCAAGCTCCATGGTGAACACCGCCTGGGTGCCGCCGTACTCCACCACCTCGCCGGCCCGCCCGGGCACCGTGGCCCCCAGCACCAGCACCGGAAGGGCGATGCCCGCCCGGCGCAGCTCGACAAGCTCATCCGGGCAGGCCACCGCCAGGTAGTCCGCCCCCAGCGCCTCCAGACGCCGGGCCACCTCCACAGCGCCGTGGCCGTAGGCGTTTGCCTTCACCACGCCGAGAAAGCGGCTGTCCGGCGCGCACGCGCGCAGCGCGCGGTAGTTATGCTCTAAATCGGAAAGGCTGATTTCAGCCCAGGTCCGCGTTGTCTCCAGTTCCATCGCCCGTCATCTCTTTCGTAAAATCAGTGAGTCTTGCCGTGAGCACCACCGCGCCGTCCCAGCTCAGCTCCGCGCCCAGAAGGTCATGGGTATCCGGGCAGAACCAGGCGGTGCAGCCCGCGCCCTGCCCCAGGGGGGCGTCCGCGTCCCGGTACTCCACCCGCAGCCGGCACTCCTCCCCCTCGCCCTCAAAGGCGCAGCGGGCCATGTAGCCCCGGGTGAGCTCCTCCATCAGGAAGGGCACCGCCTCCAGGGGGGTAAGGCCGTCGCCGGTGAGCGCACCGGTGGAGAGGCTGGCCCCGTCGTACTCCAGGTACGCCTCCTTGGGCCCGATCCGGGCGGTGATGCCGGCAATGAGCTCCGGCGCCGTCACAGTGAGAACGGTCTCCCCGTCCTTCTCCCAGCGGGCGTCCAGAGAGAACTCGTACACCCGCTGCCCGTAGTCCGCCGTGAGGTCCGCCCGGGCCGCCCAGCCGGCAAGGCCCAGATACTCCGAGCGGATGCGGGCGGCCAGGCCCTCCGCGCTCTCCTGCCCGCCGCCGGCCTTGCAGCCGCACAGCAGCAGGGTCATCATCAGTACACAAGACAGCGTCCTGCGCACTTTTGTTCCCCCTTTATTTCATTCCTCGCCGGCACGCGCCGGGCCGTCCAGCGCCCGGAACACCAGAGGCAGGCGCTCAAGAAGGTCCGTGGGGAGCATGCCCCGCTCACCCAGCTGCGCCGCCGCAAGGTCTCCGGCCCGGCCGTGAACCCAGACGGCGCACACCGCCGCGTCTGCACCGGTCATCCCCTGTCCGATGAGGGCAAGGATGATGCCCCCCAGAATGTCGCCGGAGCCGCCCTTTGCCATGCCGGAGTTGCCGGTGCGGTTGACCCAGCAGGTGCCGTCGGGCAGAGCGGTCACCGTGCGGTGCCCCTTGAGCGCCAGAACACACCCGTGCTGCGCGGCAAAGGCCCGGGCGCCCTCCGTCCGGCCCCGGGATACGTCGCCCCCCAGCCGGGCAAACTCCCCCTCGTGGGGGGTGAGCACCGTCACGCGGCCCCGCCGCGCCTTCAGAATATCCATATGCCCGGCCACGGCGTTTAGACCATCGGCATCCAGCACCACGGGGCAGGCAAGCGCTTTCACCGCGCGGCATACCAGCTCCTCCGCCCCAGCGCCGCGGCCGAGGCCCGGGCCGACAAGCACCGCGTCCTTCCCTTCCGCCGCGGCAAGAAAGGCGTCCGCCCCGGATCTGCCAAGGCTGCCGTCCGGCTCCACCGGCAGGGGGAGGACCATGGCCTCGTCGCACTTCACCGCGGCGATCTGGTAGATGGGAGCTGGCACCGCCGCCGTTACAAGGCCCGCGCCCGAGCGCAGCGCCCCCCGGGCGGCCAGGATGGGCGCGCCGGTATAGCCCACCGCGCCGCCGGCGATGAGCACCCGGCCGAAGTCGCCCTTGTGTCCGTCCGCCTTGCGGCGGGGCAGCATGGCCGCCACGCTGTGCTCATCGGGCACACGCACCGCCCCCGCCGCTGACGCTCGCTCTGCCATACGCCCCCTCCTTTCACGTTTTCATTCCTCGTTGAGCCCCGCGTAGGGGGCAAAATTCACGCCCCGGTAGAGGATCATGCCCAGAATCAGAATGAGGAAATTGCTGATGACCATGGCATACCAGATACCGTTGCTGCCAAAGTCCGTAAAGAGCTTGAAGCACAAAATCATGGGCAGCCGGATGACCCACAGCCGCACAGTGGACATGGCAAGGGCCGCCCCGGTGTGGCCCGAGCCGTTGAAAATGCCCAGGTAGTTCTGGAACAGGGCCATCAGGGGCTGGGTGAGCAGCGTCCAGAACACATAGGTCTCGCCCAGGCTCTGGGTGAGGGCGTCGTTGGTCAAAAGGGCGACGAGCTGGTCCCGCACGGGCATGAGCAGCACGCATCCGCCGATGGATACCGCAAGGCCGATGTTCCGGCTCACCCGGCAGGCCGCCCGGGCCCGCTCGCCCTGGCCGGCGCCGATGTTCTGCCCCACATAGGCCGCCAGCACGGAGCCCAGGGCAAAGATGGGCATGAGCAGCATGTTGGAGATCTTGTTGCCGATGGAGAAGGCGGCGGTGACCTCGTCACCGTAGCTCAAGATCACCATCTGGATGATGAGAAAGCCCAGGGAGCTCAAGGCCTGGCTGCCGGCGGCGGGCAGGGCCATGGCCGTCATCCGCCAAAGCTCCCGCCAGCGGATGCGCAGGTTGCGCACCGCGAGGAACAGCTTCTGCTTCTTCGAAAAGAGAAGATAGAAACAGGCCGGCAGCACCGCCACCTGGCCGATCATGGTGGCAAGGCCGGCGCCGTAGGCGCTCATGTTGAATTTCCGCACGAACAGCGCGGTGAGCACCATGTTGATGACCACCGACACCACCGACAGGTACACCGGGGTGGTGGTGTCCCCCTGGGCCTGCCGGATAGCCTGGAAGGCACCGAACACCATCAGGGCCACCATTTCAAAGGAGCGGATGCGCAGGTAATCCACCGCGCACTTGAATACGCCGCCGTCCGCCCCCATCACCCGCATGGCCCAGGGGGCGATGGCGTAGAGCAGGGCGTTCATCACAACGCCGATGGCCACCGCCACGATCAGCAGAAGGCCCGCGTTGTCCCGGGCCTTGTCCTCCCGGCCGGCCCCCAGCAGCTGGCTGATGATGGCAACGCCCGCCACGGAAAAGCCCGCCTGGAGGGAGAGAAGAATGTTCAGCGGCGGCCAGGCCAGGGAGATGCCCGCCTGGGCGGCCACGGAATCGGCGATCTGGCCGATGAAAAAGGTGTCCACCAGGTCGTTGAAGGCCCGGAGAAAGTTTGCCCCGAAAATAGGCAGCGCCAGAATCAGAAATGCCTTGTACAGATTCGGCTCGCGGAGCAGCAGCTGCGTACGGTCCTTTGCCATGAATATCAAACCCCATTGTCTCTCTTCAATGTTACAATGCACTTATTATAAAGATTTCCCCCTTGCTTTTCAACTCCAATTATGATATAAATGAGGGCGAGTTACCGTGCTGTGACCGGGAAAATAACGAGTTTGCCTGCCCCCAGAGAGAGGCCGCCGCCGGCTGAAAGCCGCCTTGGCAGGTATCGTTTGGTTCGCCCGTGAGCGCGCCCGCGAGAGCGGGCCGGCCGCCCCCCGATACCGGGGCCTTGAGTGCCCGCGCACTGCGCGGGAATGCGGGTGGTACCGCGGAAGGATAGCCTTTCGTCCCCAAGCTGGGGGGATGGAGGGCTTTTTTGCTGCCGCAGCCCCGCCGGCGCCCCCCTTGCGGGCGCGGCGGGCAGAAAGGAGTATCCTATGGCACGCCCCAAAAGAGGAGCGCCCCCTCTTCACCGCGTTTTTCTCATAACCATCGCCGCCGTTCTGCTCGCCGCCCTGGCGGCGGGCTACTTCGCCGCCTATCCCCCCGGCGCTGCCGGGAACGAGCCTGCCCCCTCACCGGAGGCCTCCGCCCGGCCTGACCCTTCGCCATCGGCACAGCCGCCGGTCACCGCGGCCCCCTCTCCGGAGCCGTCCGACGAGCCGACGCCGCCGCCTTCCCCGGAGCCGGCGCCCGATCCGTCCGGCGGGCCCTCCCCCGAACCGTCTCCCGAGCTCTCCCCGGAGCCCTCCGCGCCGGCCAACACCAGGCTCTATATTCTTATGTACCATCACTTCGTCCCCGACGGCGAGGACTGCAACGACTGGACCACCACCGTCTCCCGCTTCCGGGAGGATCTGGAGTGGCTGCGGGACAACGGCTACACCTGCGTGCTCCCCCGGGAGCTTGCCGCCGGGCAGCCCCTGCCGGAGAAGGCTGTGATGCTCACCATGGACGACGGCTACACCAGCAACTACACCCTGGCCTACCCCCTCTTGCAGGAGTTCGGCGCCAAGGCGGTCGTCGCCCTGATTACCTCCTACCCCGACGTGGTACAGTGGTCCATGACCTGGGACATGTGCCGGGAAATGGCCGCCTCCGGCCTTGTGGAGTTCGGCTCCCACACCCACACCCTCCACCCCTATGACGAGGTCCACAAGACCTATGGCGTGCAGCGCCGGAAGGGGGAGAGCCGGGCCGACTACGAGGCGCGGGTGCTCCCCGACCTGCAGGCAAGCGCAGACGCCCTCACCGAGCAGCTGGGCGCGGCCCCGGTCTACTTCGCCTATCCCCACGGGAAAACGGATTCCTGGTCCGACGACTTTCTCCGGGAGCATTTCTCCGTCACCGTCACCACCCGGGTGGAGGTGGCGGATATCTCCGGCGGGCTCTATCAGTTGCCCCGCTATAATATGAACGCCAAAAACCGGCCCTGGCTGTTCCTCGACTGACCGCCCCGGCCGCCAGATACAAAGAAGGAGTCAAGAAGCATGAAAGAACAACTCTCAAAGATCCGCGCCGAAGCCCTTGCCGCCTTTGAGCAGGCCAGGGCGTCGGCAGACCTGGACGAGCTGCGGGTCAAATACCTGGGCAAGAAGGGTGAGCTCACCGCCGTGCTCAAGCAGATGGGCAGGCTCTCCGCCGAGGAGCGCCCGGCCATGGGCCAGCTGGCAAACGACGTGCGCGCCGCCCTGGAGTCCGCCCTGGACGAGGCCGGCCGCAAGCTGGAGCAGGCCGCCCTGGAGCGCCGCCTGGAGGCGGAGACCCTGGACGTAACCATCCCCGGCGCCCCCGCCGCCGTGGGCCGCCGCCACCCCATGTACCAGGTACTCGACGAGATCAAGGACATCTTCATCGGCATGGGCTTCACCGTGCTCGACGGCCCGGAGGTGGAGCTTGCCGAACTCAACTTCGACCGGCTCAACGCCGAGGAGGGCCATCCCTCCCGGGACTGGTCGGACACCTTCTATTTCGATGAGGACAGCCGGGTGATGCTCCGCTCCCAGACCTCTCCCATGCAGGTGCGGGCCATGGACAGCATGCCCCTGCCCATCCGCATCATCGCCCCCGGCCGGGTGTACCGCAAGGACGAGGTGGACGCCACCCACTCCCCCATGTTTCACCAGGTGGAGGGCATGGTCATCGACAAGGACGTCACCATGGCCGACCTGAAGGGCACCCTCAACACCGTGGTGCGCCGGCTCTACGGCGAGCACACCGTCACCCGCTTCCGCCCCCACCACTTCCCCTTCACCGAGCCCTCCTGCGAGATGGACGTGCAGTGCCACAAGTGCGGCGGCGCGGGCTGCCCCACCTGCAAGGGCGAGGGCTGGATCGAGGTGCTGGGCGCCGGCATGATCCACCCCCGGGTGCTGGAAATGGCGGGCATCGACCCCGACGTCTACTCCGGCTGGGCCTTCGGCATGGGGCTGGAGCGGCTGGCCATGCGCCGGTTCAAGATCACCGACCTGCGGCTTATTTTCGAAAACGACGTGCGCTTTTTGGAGCAATTCTGACGTTCAGGGGGGACAGGTCCCCCCTAAATACGAACACACAAGTGTGTTCGATACCCCCCTCGCCTTCCACAGGAAGGCGGCCCCGGCCGCCGCGGCCGGGGGCAGCGGTGTCCCGGGCGAAGTGAATCCGCCCGGGACAGCACTCCAGCGTTTCGCCGCGCGGCGGCGAAGCCCGAAAAGATTTTCCTGATATAGGAGGATAAAAATATGAATTTAAGCCGCAAATGGCTCAATGAATTCGTCAGCGTTGACGCCAGCGATAAGGAATTTGACGAGGCCATGACCCTCTCCGGCTCCAAGGTGGAGACCACCGCCGACCTGGGCGCGGAGATCGTCAACGTGGTGGTAGGCCGGGTGCTCTCCCTGGTGCGCCACCCCAACTCCGACCATATGTGGATCTGCCAGGTGGATGTGGGCCGGGGCGCGCCCATCCAGATCGTCACCGGCGCACAGAACGTGAAGGAGGGGGACCTGGTGCCCGCCGCCCTGGACGGCGCTCTCCTGCCCGGCGGCAAGGAGATTCACGCCGGCAAGCTGCGCGGCGAGGTGTCTGACGGCATGCTCTGCTCCTTTGCCGAGCTGGGCCTTGACCAGCGGGACTTCCCCAGCGCCTATGCCGACGGCATCTGGATTTTGTCAGACGATCCGGAGCTGACCGATCTCACCGCGGGCGAGGACATCCGCACCGCCGCCGGCCTTGACGACCACGTGGTGGAGTTCGAGATCACCCCCAACCGGCCGGACTGCCTGTCCGTCATCGGCCTTGCCCGGGAGGCCGCCGCCACCTTTGACCGGGAGCTGCGCCTGCACGTGCCCGAGGTGAAGGGCGGGGCGCAGGGCGTGCTCACCGAGCTGCTGGACGTGGAGACCCCCGACGCCGACCTGGTGCCCCGCTACACCGCCCGGATGGTGCGCAACGTAAAGATCGCCCCCTCCCCCAAGTGGATGCGGGAGCGGCTGCGCGCCATGGGCGTGCGCCCCATCAACAACATCGTGGACATCACAAACTACGTCATGCTCGAGTACGGCCAGCCCATGCACGCCTTTGACTACCGCTATGTCCACGGCGGGAAGATCATCGTGCGCCGGGCCCGGGAGGGGGAGCGCCTGACCACCCTGGACGGCAAGGAGCACACCCTCACCGCGAACCACCTGGTCATCGCCGACGAGCACCGGGCGGTGGGCCTTGCGGGCATCATGGGCGGCGAGAACAGCGAGATTGTCTCCGACACCGCCGACGTGGTGTTCGAGTCCGCCTGCTTTGACGGCACCTGCATCCGCAAGGGCGCCCTGGCCCTGGGCATGCGCACCGAGGCGTCCGCCAAGTTTGAGAAGGGCCTTGACCCCATGAACACCCTCCCCGCCGTGCAGCGCGCCTGCGAGCTGGTGGAGCTGCTGGGCGCAGGCGAGGTGGTGGACGGCGTCATCGACATCTTAAACCACGTCCCCCAGCCCACCGTCCTGCCCCTGGAGCCGGACAAGATCAACGCCCTGCTGGGCACCGACGTCGCCGCCGATGAAATGGTGCGCATCCTCCGGAAGCTCGACTTCATCGTGGAGGGCGGCCAGGTCACCGTCCCGTCCTGGCGGGGGGATGTCAGGCGCATGGCCGACCTTGCCGAGGAGGTGGCCCGGTTCCACGGCTACGACCAGATTCCCTGCACCCTCATGCGCGGGCAGACCACCCAGGGCGGCTACACCGCCGTGCAGAGGCTGGAAAACCGCGTGGGCGAGCTGTGCCGCGCCTTCGGCTATGACGAGATCATCACCTACTCCTTCATCTCGCCCTCCTGCTATGACAAAATCCGCTGGGCTGAAGACGACGCGCGCCGGCAGTCCTTCAAGATTCTCAACCCCTTGGGGGAGGACACCTCCATCATGCGCACCACCACCCTGCCCTCCATGCTGGACATCCTCACCCGCAACTACAACTACCGCAACAAGGCCGTACGCCTTTACGAGATCGGCCGCATCTATCTGCCCGGCGGCGAGGATGGCCTTGCCCGGGAGCCCAAGATCCTCTCCCTGGGCGCCTACGGCGAGACGGACTTCTTTGCCGTGAAGGGCCAGGTGGAGGCCATCCTCCGGGACCTGCGGGTAGCCGACGTGGAGTTCCGCCCCGTCACCGACAATCCCTCCTACCATCCCGGCCGGTGCGCCGCGGTGTATGCCGGCGGCACTTATCTGGGCGTGCTGGGCCAGATTCACCCCCTCACCGCCCGCAACTACGGCGTGGACGCCGAGCTCTACTGCGCCGAGCTTGCGCTGGATGCCCTCTATGCCGTCCGGGGCGCCGACCCCGAGTACATTCCCCTGCCCAAGTTCCCCTCCGTGGCGCGGGACATCGCCGTGGTGTGCGGCAAGGCCGTCACCGTGGGCGAGCTGGAGAAGGCCATCCGCCGGGGCGCCCAGGGTCTCTTGAAGGAGGTCACTCTCTTCGACATCTACGAGGGCGTCGGTATCCCCGCGGGCAAGAAGTCCGTGGCCTTCAGCCTGGTGCTGCGCTCCGACGAGCGGTCGCTGACCAGCGAGGAGGCTGACGCCGACGTGCGCAGCATCCTCTCCGCCCTGGAGACCGACTGCGGCGCTGTGCTGCGCTGATTTCCCGCGAGCGTCTATTCCGGGCCTGCACCGGCCCCGCAGGCACCGGGTCCCGGCGCGCTCCCGCCCCGTCCTGCGCTGGGCCTGCCCGCAGCACGCCTGTGTGTTCTCTCCCACGGGCTGCACATCTGTCCCTTCTGCCCCACCTGGCCCACATGCCATCCGTCCCCGGCCTGCGCCCAACCGGCGCAGGCCGGGCTTTTCCCTTCTTTGTAAATTTTTCTCCCGTTTTGGTTGACATTGTCCGTCAGTCAATGTATACTGTTTTTTAGTTTAAGTTTACAATTGGAGGAGATTTCCATGTCAAAGCGCCCCGTTCCCCTGCGCAGCGCCGTGGCCGCAGCCCTGATGGCGGCAATTCTGTGCGTGCTGTGTCCGCTGTCCGTCCCCGTCGGCCCCATTCCCATCACCCTGGCCACCCTGGCCATCTACTTTTCGGCCTATGTGCTGCCCTGGCAGTGGGCCGCGGCAAGCGTGGGGGTCTACCTGCTGCTGGGCGCCGTGGGGCTGCCCGTCTTTTCCGGCTACGCCGGCGGGCTGGGGCGGCTATTGGGGCCCACCGGCGGCTATCTCATCGGCTACCTGCCTCTGGCGGTCTGCTGCGCCCTGGCGGTGGGCGGAAGCCGTCGGCGCTGGGTGCATCTTGCGGGCATGGCGCTGGGCACCGTCCTGCTCTATATTCTGGGCACCGCCTGGTTCTGCCTGCAAAGCGGGACGGGCCTTGCCGACGCGGTGGCCAAATGCGTGTGGATCTTTCTCCCCGGCGACTTCCTCAAGATGGCCGCGGCTCTGCTCCTCGGCCCGGTTCTCCGCCGGCGCCTGGCCGCTGCCGGGCTGCTCAGCGGCGCCCGGGAAGGCTGACCTTCGCGGCTGAAAAAACGCTTGACAAGCGGCCAAAAGCTGGTATAATAGTCCATGCTGCTGCGAGCCCTTTGGCGGCGACAACTGCATATCAGCTATGTGGAGTGGTATCGAAGTGGCCATAACGAGCACGATTGGAAATCGTGTGACGGTCAAAAGCCGTCCGAGGGTTCGAATCCCTCCCACTCCGCCATGTCGGAGCAAGCTTTTTATCGCTTGCTCCGACTTATTTTTATACATCGGAGCGCACTCACGCCGCCGCGCCTCCTTTTCAAATCGCAAGCGCTTGCGCTGGTTTGCGGTTTGAGAAAACGGGGAATAGAACGTGAGAATATCCGAATTGAAGCCGCCTGACAAAATGGAAACCGGGAAGTCACTGCGACTTCCCGGTTTTTCTTGTATTTCCATCGCTTTGGATGCACGCCCGGCGCTGCCTTGCATTGGGCTTGGTGCGGCGCAGCGTCCAGTCCATGCCGATCTCCTCCAGGAGCCGCTCACGCTCCGGCGTCATCAGAAAATTGGGGTTGCCCCGCTTTGCCTGGCGCTGACTGGCGATCCACATGCCCAGCTTCACCCCCTCGGGCGTGACATAGTCAACAGGGATGTTCAGGTGGCCGTTGGCCTCGAAAAAGGCCCGGGCCAGGCGGTATTTATCCATCCAGCGCCTGGTATAGGGCTGCCACACCATGCCGATGGCCTCCAGGCGGCGCTGCTGCTCCGGCGTCAGGCGGCTGTGCCTGCCTGTCCCAAAATACTTGCTTCTCTGGTCAGACACCCAGCCGCCCAGGCGCATCCCCTCCGGCGTAACGTAGTTCGGCGAGACCCACAGATCGCCATGGGCCCCGAAATAGGCTTCCGCCAGGCGGAACATCTCCTCCCAGCGGTCAGGCGGCGAGCTCCAGCACATCCCCAGTTCTTCCAGCTTCCGCGCCGTCTCTCCGCCCAGCGTCCCGGCCTCATGGCGGCGGCGCTGGGTGCGGAGCCATCTGCCCAGAGGGACGCCCTCCGGCGTCACATAGCGGCTCGGCACATCCAGGCTTCCGGTGCGCTCGAATTGGCGCCGCGCCGCGGCCAGATAATTCCTCCGTCGAGTGCTGTGGGGCTCCCACACCATACCAAGGCGCTCCAGCTCCTGAATCTGCCGGGGCGTGAGCTCCCCTTTTCGGCGCTTATACCGCTGCCGGGCAAGCCAGTCGCCCAGCCGATCCCCCTCCGGCGAGAGATAGCCGCAGGGAATCATCAGGTCCCCATGGGCCTCCCGGTAAACCTGCGCCTGGGTGTACATCCGCCGCCACTGGGCCTCGAAGGGCGACCAGCACAGTCCCAGCGCCTCCAGCTTTTCAACCTGGAGCCGGGTCAGCTCTCCCCGGCGGTAGGCCTCCCGCTGGTCATTGACCCAGGCGGTCAGCTCACCCGCGCCCCGGATGGCACCATTGGGAGCGGACAGCGGCCCCTGGCCGGCGCAGCGCCGGCACAGCTGCCGGTATTTTCTGTCCCAGGCCCGGGCGGTGGCGTCCCGATAGCCGGCCAAAATGGCCGGACGGTCCCGGGCCACGTCCACATCCGTCCCGTCTGCCCCCAGATCGCGCAGCAGCTGCACCGCCGCGCGGTCAAAGGCGGCGTCTCCCAGGTCGGGCAGGGTGATGACCCTGTCGCACCGCTCCACCGCCGGAAGGCCCGGCTCCCGGATGCGGAAAAGGCGGATGCCCTGGGCGCGGCACGCCGCCCCCTTGCCCTCGTCCTGCTCCAGCTTGTCGGCGTGCCAGCGGCAGCCGTCATACTCAATGGCCGTGTGTAAGGACGGAATATAGATGTCCAGCTCCACCCCAAAGCGCTGCTCCCGGCCCACCTTACCCGCGTCCGGGAAGGACTTTTTCAGATAATAGAGCAGGGCCTTCTCCTGAAAGGAGGTGCGGGCGGTGACCGTGGTGCCGTCCCAGATCATGCCAAGGTCGTTGAGCCGCTCGATCCGCTCCGCCGTGATGGCCGCCCTTCCCCTGCCCCGCAGCCCGGCCCGGTAATTGCGGTAGGCCGAGCGCTGCCGGGCAATCCACTGCCCCAGGCGCGCGCCGTCCTCGGTGACATAGCCCGTGGGGACGTTGAGCATCCGATGGATGGCGTAATACGCCTGCGCCCGGCGGTACACGGCAAGCCACTGCTCCTCCCCAGGCTCCCACGCCATGCCAATATTCTCCAGACGGCGTACCTGTTCGTCGGTGAGGCTGCCCCGTTTACCCCGCCTCGCCCCGCGCTGGGCCAGCACCCAGGTGCGCAGCGGCCCCCGCTCCGGGCACAGGTGTCCATGCTCCCGGAAGTAGGCCGCCGCCTTTTCATACCAGTCCTCCCAGAGGGCCGCGGAATCCACCGACGCGTCCCACACCATCCCGATGGCCTCCAGGCGGCGCACCCGCTCCCGGGTAAAATAGGGGTTGCCTCCCTGCCAGTAGTTTTTTCGCTGGGTGCTGATCCAGCTGCCCAGGCTGTTTCTCTCCCCGGGGCGCTTTGCCAACCGCAGGTGCCCATTTTGCCGGAAAAAGGCCTCCGCCCGGCGGTACTGCCCCTCCCACATGGCCTCCCGCACGTCCCACACCATGCCGATCGTCTCCAGCGCCGCCGCCTTCTCCGCCTGCAGCCGCCCGGTCTCCCGCAGCTTACGCTGGGCCCCCAGCCAGGAGGCAAGGCCCGGCGGGCACAGGCCGGAGCGCTCCAGGGCCGGGCAGAGGTGGCCGTGGACGCGATGATATTCCTGCGCCTGGGCAAAGCGCGCCCGCCAGCCCTCTTCCGTCACCTGCCAACAGATGCCAAGGGACGCGAGCCGCGCCTCCCGCTCCGGCGTGAGCAGCCCCCGGCGTTTGTTCTGGCGCTGATTTGCAAGCCAGTCGCCCAGCTTTTCCCCCGTCGCCGTCACGTAGCCCGCCGGCGGAAAGGCGCCGTGCGCCTGCACATAGGCGCGCAGCAGCGCATACCAGCCCTCCCAGCTGCCCCGGCGCAGCTCCTCCGGCCGCCACACCACCCCCAGGGCCTCCAGCTGCGAGCGCTGCCTCTCCGGCAGCTTTCCCCGCTTGTACGCCATCCGCACCCGGTTGAGCCAGATTCCCAGCCTCTCACCCGACTGCGTCACATAGTCCTGGGGCACCCGGGCGGTACCGTGCTCGGCGGCATACTCTGCAAGGCACCGGCACATTAGGGCAAAGCGGTACGCCTTGACGTCCCACACCATGCCGATGCTCTCCAGCTTTTCCCGCCGCTCCGGCGTAAAGAGCGGATTTTTCCCGGTGCGGTACTCGTAGCGCTGGGTGCCGATCCAGGCCCCCAGCCGCCGCCCATCCCAGACGCACTCCCTCGGCACCAGAAGATCTCCATGGGCCCGGGCATAGGCCCGGGCCAGGCGGAACATCTCGTCCCAGCCCCGGTCGGGCTGCGCCGCCGTCGGTCGAAGCATTCCCCGCCCCCCTTTCCCTGTTTCCATGAGCATACAGGGCGGTTGGGCCGCCGTCAAGTCCGCTGCTGGAAAACATTACCCCTTGTGGAAGGGGCTGAAAAAGGTTACAATTTGGTTACAATCCCACAGCCGGTCCTATCCCGGCCAAGCCGGGAGCCGCCGCGGCGGCTTCGTCTGCCAACGCGTCTCCCAAAAAAACACAAGGAGGTTTTCATGAAGCTGCGTATCCTGCTCCTCTCCGCCGCCCTGGCTGCCGCCCTCATCCTGCCCGCCGGGGCCCTGACCCTCACTTATGACGGCGCAGACTGCACGGAGGAGACCGGCGCTGTTCTCATCGACGGCACCACCTATGTCTCCCTGCGGCGCACAGCAGCGCTGCTCGCCCCCGCCGCCCGCATCTCCTGGGACGGCGAGCGCGCCCGCTTGTCCACCGCCGTTCTCTCCCTCACCGCCCGGCCGGGGGAGGCCTACCTTCAATATAATGGCCGGTGCGTCCCCGTGCCGGGGCTGGTGCGGCTCGTGGGCGGCTCCACCCTTGTGCCGGTGCGGGCCCTGGCCGCCGCCCTGGGCGCCGAGGTGGAGTGGGACGGCCAGAGCGAGACGGTGCGTCTCTCCCGCGCCACCGGCATTCCCCAGGCTACGGACTACAATGAGGATGACCTCTACTGGCTCTCCCGCATCATCTCCGCCGAGAGCCGGGGCGAGCCCCTCGCCGGCAAGATCGCCGTGGGAACGGTGGTGCTCAACCGGGTAAAGAGCAGCGAGTTCCCCGACACCATTTACGGCGTGATTTTCGACGACCGCTGGGGCGGCCAGTTCGAGCCGGTGCGCAACGGCACCGTCTACCAGCAGCCCACCGACGAGAGCGTCATCGCGGCCAAGCTGTGCCTGGAGGGGGCGCGGGAGGCGGGGGAAAGCCTCTATTTTATCGCCCCCAAGCTGACCCAAAATCACTGGACCATGACCGCCCGGACCTACGTCACCACCATCGGCTGCCACCTGTTTTACGCCTGATTTTGTCTATTATAGTGCCCGTTTTTCAGGTCTCTCCTCCAATTTTGTGCACAATGCCGATATACATTTGCAAAGAAAACGTATAAAATCGGTTACAATATGGTTACAATTTGTAACAAAATTGTAGCAAGGAGAGATTTGATGAAGTTTCGTATTGCCAGCATGGCGCTGGCAGCGGGCCTGCTGCTGACCTGCGCCGCACCCGTCTATGCCGACATCACCCTGGAAGAGCCGCTGCCTGCACAGTCCGAACAGGAGGACGCGCCCGCCGTGTTCTACCTGGACGGCGAGCCCCTTTACTCGGTAGAGGCCCAGTGCATCAACGGCACCTACTATGTCACCCTGGCCTCCATCATGCCGCTGCTGGATTCCACCGCTGTGGTGGAGGAGTGGGACGGCGGCGCCACCCTCACCGCCCAGGCCGAGGCCGTGACCGAGCAGACCGTCCAGGCCGAAGAGGGACAGCAGGCCCTGCCCGTCCTTGAGAACCCCACCATCTACGGCTACCTGCTCCAGACCGAGGAGGAGCCCCAGCAGGCCGCGGTGGAGGTGCTGGATACCCTGACCCTGACCGCCCGGGCGGGCGAGAGCTATCTGGTGGCCAACGGCCGCTACCTCTACGCCCAGGACGGCATCCTCACCATCAACGGCAGCGTGGCGGTCCCTGTGCGGCTGCTGGCCGCGGCCCTCAAGCTCAGCGTGGGCTACGATGCCGACACCGCCAGCGTCCTGCTCTCCCGCAGCGGCGAGGCGGGCTACCTGGAGGACGGCGAGAGCTACTACGACGCCGACGAGCTCTACTGGCTCTCCCGCATCATCTACTGTGAGAGCGGCAACCAGCCCCTCTCCGGCAAGATCGCCGTGGCCAACGTGGTACTCAACCGCACCCGGCACTGGATGTTCCCGGACACGGTCTATGACGTGATCTTCCAGAAGAACCAGTTCAGCCCTGCCGGCAGCGGCTCCATCTATGTGAAGGAGCCCAATGAGGAGAGCGTCATCGCCGCGAAGCTTGCGTTGGACGGCGCCACGGTGCTTGCCGACGCGCTGTTCTTCAACCGCACCGGCCTTACCTGCTACGCCTCCCGCAACCGCTCCTATATCACCACCATCGGCGGGCATTCGTTCTACGCATAAGCGCCAAAAGAGAGGGGTATCTCGCCCCTCTCTTTTTTTCGCTCTTTCTGAAAAAGAGTGTTGACAAATTTCATTCTTTTGTTATAATGATACCTGCGCCTGCAATAGCGGGCACATACAGCGGATTAGTGTAATGGTAGCACACCAGACTCTGACTCTGTTTGTGAGGGTTCGAATCCTTCATCCGCTGCCATCGTCGGAGCAAAGTGCGCTTTGCTCCGACGTTCTTTTTTATCAAAAGAACGTCATCCGCCCGCTTCCTTGCTCCTCCTCCCCAAACCGAACCCGCTGCGCTGGGCTTCGGTTTGGAATAGGCGGGCAATATACCCAGCCTTACAAAACATGTCGCCAGCCTGTTGGCTGGTGTTTCTTTTTTGGTTCCGCGCCCTGCGGTCGCTCCACCCTTCGGCATGTCAATGCTCGGGGTCGGCAAAGCCGCCCCTGCGCAATTGCTTTTGCACAGCAAAAGCAATTTACGGGCAAAAGCGCCGCCCCGGGATTCTTGACAAGGCCGGGCGGCGGATGCTACAATTTTTTTGCTTGGCATCCATTCCGCCAGGCCGCCCGGAAGGAGGATTTCCATGAAACTGATTGTTCACGGCTACACCGGCCGCATGGGCCAGATCGTCAGCGACCTTGCCGCCAACGGCTACAACGGCGCGCAGCTTGCCGCCCGGGTGGGCCGCAGCTGCCCCGCCCCCGGGCAGGATGGCTGCTACGCCGCCCTCTCCCAGTATGACGGCCCGGCAGACTGCGTGGTAGACTTTTCAAGCCACCTGGCCACCGGGGAGCTTCTCGGCTACTGTCTTGAGCGGCGTCTGCCCCTGGTGATTGCCGCCACCGGCCACACCGAGGCGGAGCGCGCGCTTATCGAGGAGGCCGCCGGGCATATCCCCATCTTCTTCTCCGCCAACATGTCCATCGGCATCGCCCTGCTGGCCCGGATGGCCCAGAAGGCGGCCGCCGTCTTCCCCGAGGCGGACATTGAGATCGTCGAAATCCACCACAACCGAAAGCAGGACGTGCCCAGCGGCACGGCGCTGCTGCTCTACCGCAAGCTCCGGGCCGTCCGCCCCGGCGCCCGGGCGGTGGTGGGCCGGCATGAGGACGGCCGCCGCGCCCCGGAGGAAATCGGCATCCACTCCCTGCGCTGCGGAAACGAGGTGGGCACCCACGAGATCATCATCGCCTCCGGCAGCGAGACCATCACGCTCAGGCACCGGGCGGAAAGCCGCGCCCTGTTCGCCCAGGGCGCCCTGGCCGCCGCCGCCTTCCTCCGGGGCAGGGGCCCCGGGCTCTACGGCATGGAGGATATGATCTCTCTGTGACAGGCAGACCTATTCCATTATATATAAGGAGGCCCACCATGATGGACGCCGCAGAAATCATCCGCTATATCGCCCAGGCGGACAAAAAAACGCCGGTCAAGGTTTATATCAAAGAAAAATCCCCCATCGACTACGGCAGCGCCAAGGTGTTTGGCGCGGGCGATAAGGTGGTGTTCGGCGACTGGCGGGAGCTGGGCCCCATCCTGGAGGCCAACCGGGAGCAGATTGCCGACCTGATGATCGAGAACGACTGCCGCAACAGCGCCATCCCTCTGCTGGACCTGAAGGGCATCCCCGCCCGGATCGAGCCCGGCGCCATCATCCGCGACCAGGTGGAGATCGGCCCCAACGCCGTCATCATGATGGGGGCCATCCTCAACATCGGCGCGCGGGTGGGCGAGGGCTCCATGATCGACATGGGGGCCGTGCTGGGCGGCCGGGCCACCGTGGGCCAGCACTGCCACATCGGGGCCGGGGCCGTGCTGGCCGGCGTCATCGAGCCCGCCTCCGCCACCCCCGTGGTGGTGGAGGACGGCGTGCTCATCGGCGCAAACGCCGTGGTCATCGAGGGGGTGCGCATCGGCGCGGAGGCCGTAGTGGCCGCCGGGGCTGTGGTCATTGAGAACGTGCCGCCCCGGGCCGTGGTGGCCGGCTGCCCGGCCCGCGTCATCAAGGAGAAGGACGCCTCCACCACCCTGAAAACCGCGCTGGAGGCCGCGCTGCGCACCCTGTAAGGCCGAAAGGAGCCCATCCTATGATCGAGCAGACACTCAACACCGCCCTCTACAGCGCCCGGCCCAGCGCCATCCGGGAATTCTCCCGCCTGGCCAGGGAGACCCCCGGCTGCGTGAGCCTCACCCTGGGCGAGCCGGATTTTGACACTCCCGCGCCCGTGCGCGCCGCCGCTGCCGACGCCCTGGAGCGGGGCGAGACCCACTACATTGAAAATAACGGCTCCGCCGCCCTCCGGCAGGCCATCGCCGGCTTTGAGCGCACCCGGAACGGCATGGACTACACCCCCGACGAGGTCATCGTCACCGCCGGGGCCACCGAGGCGCTGTTTGCGGCCCTCTTCGGCATCCTGAACCCGGGGGACGAGGTAATCGTCCCGGTACCGGCCTTCCCTCTCTACGAGCAGATCGTGGGGCTGTGCCGGGGGGTGTTCGTCCCTCTGGACACCGCACCCGACGGCTTTCAGATCAGCGCGCAGCGGCTCGCCCGGGCGGTCACGCCCCGCACCAAGGCCATATTGCTGAACTCCCCCAACAACCCCACCGGCTGCGTGCTGGGCCGGGAGAGTCTGGAAAACGTGCGCCGGGCGGTGGAGGGGCGGGACATTTTTGTCCTCTGCGACGACGTCTACCGGCAGCTCACCTACGGCGCAGACTACCACAGCTTTGCCGAATACCGGCAGCTGCGCGCCCAGATTCTGGTGGTGCAGAGCTTCTCCAAGCCCTACGCCATGACCGGCTGGCGCATGGGCTATCTGCTCTCTGACCGTCCGATTGCCCAGCGGCTCGCCCTTGTCCACCAGTTCGCGGTGGTATCCACCCCCGCCCCCTTCCAGCGCGCCGCCATCGCCGCCCTGGGCTGCTCCTGCGATGCCATGCGGGAGACCTACCGGGCCCGGCGGGACTATGTCCTCCGGCGGCTTGCCGCCATGGGTCTTCCCGTTGTGGAGCCGGAGGGCGCCTTCTACGTGTTCCCCTCCATTGCCTCCTTCGGCCTGACCAGCGCCGAATTCTGCACCCGCATGATTACCGAGGCCGGCCTTGCCGCCACCCCGGGCGCATGCTTTGGCGGCGAGGGGCACATCCGCCTTTCCTGCTGCTATGGGGACGAGGCGCTGAAGGAAGGGCTCGACCGGCTGGAGCGCTTCCTTTCCATTTTGAAGGCAGAGCAGGAGGCATGAACATGAACGGACAAGAGCTTCTCCGCCGCGCCCATGCCATGGAAAACGAGCTTTTTGAGGTGCGCCGGCGCATCCATGCCTGCCCGGAGCTGGGCAATCAGGAGTACAAGACAGCCGGCCTTGTGGAGGACTATCTGCGCGGCTGCGGCATCGAGACGTCCCGCCCCCTGCCCACCGCCGTGGTGGGGGTGCTCCGGGGCAGCCTGCCGGGTACCGCCGCCGCCCTGCGCGCCGACATGGACGCCCTGCCCATCCGGGAAGCCACCGGCGTGCCCTACGCCTCCCGGTGCCCGGGGGTGATGCACGCCTGCGGCCACGACTTCCACACCACCGCCGCCCTTGGGGCGGCAAAGCTTTTAAGCCAGATGCGGGAGAGCCTTCCCGGCACGGTGAAGTTTTTCTTCCAGCCCGATGAGGAGGGCCGGGGGGGCGCGGCACGGATGATGGAGGCGGGCTGCATGGACGCCCCCGAGGTCACAGCGGTGTTCGGCGCCCATGTGGACCCCAATCTGCCCGCCGGCACCATCGGCGTGCGGGAGGGAAAATTCTACGCCGCCGCCGACGTGTTCGACGTGGTCATCCACGGCAAAAGCGCCCACGGCGCCCAGCCCGAGCTGGGCATCGACGCCCTCTATGCCGCCGCCGATACGGTGTGCGCCCTTCATCAGCTCACCGCCCGCTTCCCCGACGAGCGCACCGTGCTGGCCATCGGCACCTTTTCCTCCGGCGCCGCCCGGAACATCATCGCCGACCGGGCGGAGTTTGCCGGCATCCTGCGCACCCTTGGCCCGGACGCCCGCGCCGCCATGAAGGAGGCGCTGCTGCGCACCATTGAGGAAACTGCCGCGCGCCACGGCGCCCGGGCGGAGGCAGTCATCCGCACCAGCTACCCCGGGGTGGTCAACCACGCCGGGGCTGCCGCCCTTGTCCGGCGCACCGCCGCTGCCCTGCTGGGCGATGGGCGCTTGGCGGACATCCAGCAGCCCACCATGACCACCGAGGACTTCGGCTGCTTCGGCGCGCGCGCCCCCATCGCCTTCTACCACATCGGCGTGGGCGGGGATTACAGCCTGCACACCCCGGGCTTTCTTCCCCCCGAGTCGCTGCTGCCCGATGCCGCCGCCCTCCACGCCGCGGTGCTCGCAGCCTATCTGGCCGACCCCGCCGCCATCCTGTAACGGCCCGGGCTGGAGTTCTGCCCATCAACAAAAAAGGAGGCGGCATGCCGTGAAGCGCCCTGTCATCGCGGTCTTTCTCGCCCTGGAGGCCGGGCTGTACGCCGCCTTCCTCACCCTGGACGCCCGGGGCAGCGCCGGCGCGGACGTGGGGCTCAAGTACGCCGGTATCCTGCTCTGCCTTGCCTTTTCCGCCCTGTGCGCGCTGCGGGGCGGCGACAGGCTCACCCCCATCGCCCTCGCCCTCACCGCGGCGGCGGACAGCCTGCTGCTGGTGGCCGATTCCCGCTACGCTCTGGGGGTGCTCATCTTCCTGGGGGCGCAGTCGGTATATCTTATCCGGCTGCGGCGCGCGTCAGGCCGGACCTTCTATGCCCTGCGCCTGCTCCTGCCTCTGGCGGCGGGAGTCCTGCTCTATGCCCTGGGCGAGGCGTCGCCGCTCAATCTGCTCGCCGGGCTCTACTTCTCCCAGCTTGTGTGCAATGCCGTCATCGCCTGGACGCTGCGCACTCGGCCCTTCCGGGTGCTGGCCGCGGGGCTGACCCTTTTCATCTGCTGCGACCTCTGCGTGGGGGCCTTCAACGCCCCCGGCCTTGCTGGAGCCGGGCTCTGGCGCGCGGCGTCCTTCGGGATGTGGCTTTTCTACCTGCCGTCCCAGGTGCTCATCGCCCTGTCCGCCCTGCCGGAAAAGGAGGATTGACATGAAACGCTCCAAGCTGCTCTCCGCTTTGCTCGCCGCGGCCATCGCCCTGGCGCTGCTTGCCGGCTCCATCGCCCTGCCCATCGTGTGCCGGCCCTTCTACTATGCCCACATCGGAGCGCTGCACCTGGAGGAGCGCACCGGCCTGTCCCGCGCCGAGATCCGCACCGCCTATGACGAAATGCTCGACTACTGCCTGGGCGCGCCCGAGTTCTCCACCGGCGTTCTCAAGTGGTCGGAGAGCGGGAAGAGCCACTTTACCGACGTGCGCGGCCTCTTCCTGCTGGACCTGCGTCTCTTTTTCGCCGCCGCGGCGGCCATCCTCTTTCTCATCGTCCTTGCCCGGCTGTACCGGCGCTCCTTCTCGCCCCTGCTTGGCCGGGGGCCCTGCTTCTGGGCGGGGGCGGGCCTGGGGGGCGCTTTCCTCATTGTGGGCGGCCTTGCCGCGCTGGACTTCGACCGGGCCTTCGTGGTGTTCCACACCCTGTTCTTCCCGGGGAAGGACAACTGGCTCTTCGACCCCGATACCGACGAGATCATCAACATCCTGCCCCAGCAGTTCTTCATGGACTGCGCCATTCTCATCCTTTTGGCGCTGGCTTTGGGCTGCGCCGCCCTCATCCTCGCGGATTTGTGCCGGGGCAGACGCCCACGCCGCACTTGACACCGATTTCTCCCCGTGTTAGTATAATGAGGTGTAAAGTAAATATCGCGATGATCGCCATGAAGTAGCACAGGGCATCCGCCGCCAGAGAGAGGCTGCCGCCGGCTGAAAGCAGCTTTCGGAAGGGCCGCTGTGCGAAATGCAAGCGGGAGCGAGGGGGATATTGGGCGCCCTCCGTCCGGCCACGTCACGGCCAAGAGTGATAAATGAGAGTGGAACCGCGAGTATCTCGCCTCTCACGCCGCACGGCGTGGGGGGCGTTTTCCGTTTCTGCCTTCCCTTTTCTGAAAGGAGTGATCTTCCTTGACCCGCTTGGGTGAGACCCTGCGCGCCTATCAGGCCCGGGACCCCGCGGCCCGCAGCCGCCTTGAAATATTCCTGCTCTACCCCGGCGTACACGCCATGATCTTCCACCGGGTGTCCCACTGGCTGTGGCGGCACCATCTGCGCTTCCTGGCCCGGCTCAACTCCCAGATCGCCCGGCACTGCACCGGCATCGAGATCCACCCCGGCGCGGTCATCGGCCGGCGGCTGGTTATCGACCACGGCATGGGCATCGTCATCGGCGAGACCGCCGAGATCGGCGACGACGTGCTGCTCTACCACGGCGTGACCCTGGGGGGCACCGGCAAGGACCAGGGCAAGCGCCACCCCACCATCGGCAGCAACGTGCTCATCTCCGCCGGGGCCAAGGTGCTGGGCCCCTTCCGGGTGGGGGACGGCGCGCGCATTGCCGCCAATGCCGTGGTGCTGGGCGAGGTGCCGGAAAACGCCACCGCCGTGGGCATCCCCGCCCGGGTGGTGCGGGTGGCCGGGCAGAAGCCCGACTTTGCCGACAAGGTGGACCAGGTCCACATCACCGACCCGGTGCAGAAGGAGCTGCAATCCGTGCAGTCCCGCCTGGAATTTCTGGAGCGGGAGCTGGAGCGCTGCCGCCTGCCGGACTCGGGCGAGAGCCGCTGCACCCGCACATGACCGCATTTCTATCATCCACCTATAAGGAGGAGCTTTTACATGTATCTTTACAATTCCGCGACCCACAAGAAGGAAGAATTCACCACCCACACCCCCGGCCGGGTAGAGATGTACACCTGCGGCCCCACGGTGTACCACTACGCCCACATCGGCAACCTGCGCTCCTACATCATGGAGGACGTGCTGGAAAAATTTCTGCGCTGCGCCGGGTATGACGTCAACCGGGTGATGAACATCACCGACGTGGGGCACCTGGCAAGCGACGCCGACACCGGCGAGGACAAGATGCTCAAGGGCGCCCGCCGGGAGCACAAGAGCGTCATGGAGATTGCCAGGTTCTACACCGACGCCTTCTTCGAGGACTGCCGCAGGCTCAACATCAAGACCCCCGACGTGGTGCAGCCCGCCACTGGCCTCATCGACGAGTATATCAAGATCATCTCCGCCCTCATCGAAAAGGGCTACGCCTACTTTGCCGGCGGCAACGTCTACTTCGATACCTCCAAGCTGGACCACTACTATGTGTTCAACGACCACGATGAAGAGGATCTGGCCGTGGGCGTCCGGGAGGGCGTGGAGGAGGACGAGAACAAGCGCAACAAGAACGATTTCGTCCTGTGGTTCACCAAATCGAAGTTCGAGGACCAGGCCCTCAAGTGGGACTCCCCCTGGGGGGTGGGCTACCCCGGCTGGCACATCGAGTGCTCCGGCATCTCCCTGAAGTATAACGGCGAGTATCTGGACCTGCACTGCGGCGGCATTGACAACGCCTTCCCCCACCACACCAACGAGATCGCCCAGAGCGAGGCCTATCTGGGCCACCCCTGGTGCCGGCAGTGGTTCCACGTCCACCACCTGAACACCAACCACGGCAAGATGAGCAAGAGCTCCGGGGAGTTCCTCACCGTATCCCTGCTGGAGGAAAAGGGCTACGACCCCCTGGCCTACCGCTTCTTCTGCCTCCAGAGCCACTACCGCAAGGCCCTGGTGTTCTCCTGGGAGAACCTCGACAATGCCGCCACCGCCTATCAGAAGCTCATCAAAAAAATCGCCGCCCTCAAAGCGGGCGACGGCGCGGTGGACGAGGACGCCGTGCGCGCCTACCGCGAGAAATTCATAGAGCAGGTGGGCAATGACCTCAATACCGCCCAGGGCGTCACCCTGCTCTACGACGCCCTCAAGGCCAAGGCAAATGACGCCACCCGCCTTGCCATCCTGGGCGACTTCGACCGCGTAATGAGCCTGTCCCTGCTCGACAAGGCCCGGGAGCTGCGCCAGAAGGTCGTCACCCTGGGGCCGGTACACGTCAACCTCACCCTGGGCGCTCAGGCGGGCATCACCATCGACGGTGAGGGGGACAGCGCCGTCGACGCCCTGGTGGCCCAGCGGGCCCAGGCCAAGAAGGACAAGAACTTTGCCGAGGCCGACCGCATCCGGGACGAGCTGCGCGCCCAGGGCGTGGAGATCACCGACGTGCCCGGCGGCGCAGTGTGGCGCCGGGTGTAAGGCCGCGCCCCGGAATACGCAAGAGAACCCCCGCCCGGGCGGGGATGAAATGGGAGGTTTATATGAATCCGTGTACGCTGTATATCGTCGTCCCCTGCTACAATGAGGAGGAGGTCCTCCCAGAGACCTCCCGCCGTCTGAAGGATAAGCTGGAGACCCTGATGGCTGCGGGCAAGATTACGCCGGACAGCCGCATCCTCTTCGTCAACGATGGCTCCAAGGACAAGACCTGGGAGATCATCTCCGGCCTTCACGCCCGGTGCCCCCTGTTCTCCGGCGTGGACCTCACCCGCAACCGGGGCCACCAGAACGCCCTGCTGGCCGGGCTGATGACCGCCAAGGACCGGGCCGACGCCGTCATCTCCATGGACGCCGACCTTCAGGACGACGTAGACGCGGTGGACGCCATGGTGGACAAGTTCCTGGACGGAGTGGACATCGTCTACGGGGTGCGCTCCTCCCGGAAGAAGGACTCCTTCTTCAAGCGCTTCACCGCCGAGGGCTTCTACCGGGTGATGAACGCCCTTGGGGCCGAGACGGTCTTTAACCACGCCGACTACCGCCTCATGTCCCGCCGGGCGCTGGAGGGCCTGGCCCGGTTCCGGGAGGTAAACCTCTTCCTGCGAGGCATCGTGCCCATGATCGGCTACCGCACCGACACCGTGGAGTATGAGCGGGGCGAGCGCTTTGCCGGCGAGAGCAAGTACCCCTTGAAGAAAATGCTCGCCTTCGCCATGGAGGGCATCACCTCCCTGTCGGTAAAGCCCCTGCGGCTCATCACCACCCTGGGCTTTCTCGTCTTTTTCATCTCCCTTGTGATGATCGTCTATAATCTGGTGCGCTGGGTCGGCGGCCACACCGTCACCGGCTGGGCCAGCATCGCCTGCTCCCTGTGGGCGCTGGGCGGGCTGAACCTGCTGGCCTTGGGCGTTGTGGGCGAGTATATCGGCAAGATCTACCTGGAGAGCAAGGGCCGGCCCCGGTTCCTCATCCGCCAGGTACTGGAGGACAACGATGAAGAAAAAGCTTCTTGACGCCTCGGTGTGGAAATTCCTGCTGGTGGGCGTGGGCAACACGCTGCTGTCCATGGTGCTCATGTTTTTGCTGGAGGGCCTGGGCTACTGGCCGTCCACCGCCATCGCCTACGTGGCCGGCGCGGTGATGAGCTTCTTCCTCAACCGCTCCTTCACCTTCAAAAGCAACGCCGGCTTCTGGCCGTCGGTGCTGAAATTCGCCGTGAACGTGGCGGCGTGCTACCTGCTGGCCTACTCCATCGCCCAGCCCCTGGCCGGGTGGGTGCTGGGGCGCACGGCCATCTCTCCCATCTGGCAGGAGCGCCTTGCAAAGCTTGTGGGTATGGGCCTTTACACCGTGCTCAACTATTTCGGGCAGCGCTTCTTCGCCTTTCGGAACAAGGCGTGAACGCCGTATTAAAAAATTATGAAAGAGCCGTTAAACCTCTGAAAATCCCTTGCATCCCCGCTTTGGAGCGGGTACAATAAGGCCATCAGAAACGACCGGGAACGGTCCCGAATCATCAAGGAGGTTTTTCATATGAGCATTGATTTTGACGCCCTGAATGCAAAAGCCAAGGATCTGGCCCAGACCAGTGTTGCCAAGGCCAAGGAGCTCACCGACTCCGCCATCGATAAGAGCAAGGAGCTCATCGAGATCGGCAAGCTCAAGGTACAGAACGCCAGCGAGGAGGAGGCCATCAAGAAGGCCTATCTGGAGCTGGGCAAGCTCTACTACGCCGAGCACGGCCTGGCCCCCGACGCGGCCTATGCCGCCCTGTGCCAGCAGGTAACCGAGTCCAAGGGCAAGATCGAGTACAACAACGAGCGCATCGCCGACATCAAGGCCGCCGGCAAGGCCAAGGGCTGCGACGCGGCCGACGCCGAGTGCGCCTGCGGGGAGAGCGCCCCTGAGGAGCCCTGCCCCTGCCAGCCCTCCGAGGCCGAGCCCGAGGCCCCCGCCGACTGCCCCTGCTGCGGCGGCGAGGACAAGAAGGACGAGTAATCCGAACCATCTGAAACGCGCCCCGTCTCAAGACTTGAGACGGGGCGCGTTTTGTCCGGCGGGCACAGAGCGCAGGAATTTCAGAAAATATTTGTGCATAAGTTATGCATTTTTGCCGTTGACAGTCAGTTTATTGTGTGATATATATAGTGCAGAAGCATAATGGAGGTGATGCCAATGGGTAATCTATAATACGGTGATTCGCAAGGCCTTCGCTTCCTTCGATCACCATTGCAAGGAGATGCAATACGGGCAAGGTGCGTGCGCAGCTCTGTTGAAGGACACCCACGCTTATTTGCCGGAAAGGAGCCATAAGTGAAACTGCCTTTCCCCTTGAGTACCGTCCTGGAGGTATCGGACGAAAGATGAAAAAGAAGATTTTATTTGTGCTTGTCGGCGTGCTGATATGGTTAGCCGGATGCGCTGCAGCTCCTGCCGCCGGGCAATCAGGCGCACTTTCTAAGCAGGATTTAGAGGGATGCGAATTGTTTGTCTATAATGTGACCTGTCCGGATATATACGCGGTGAGAACCGTGTCGGACACAGACTTTCTGAAAAAAGTGATAGATTTAAGTGTCACCGCAGAATATTTCAGGCCTGTTACATCGGTAGATATAAAGCTTGGTATCAATAAGTATGATCCGCATTATGTGTTTGACAACGGACAAGAACAGTACACCGTAGGGTTTTTTGAGGTAGAAAAACAGCTGGACATTGGATTTGTGCATCGTGATAAGCCGATCGTCACTGTGTCAAAGAGGATGCTTGACCGCACCCAGTCTCAGGAGGACTGGGCATGGAGGTGTACCATGTCAGCGGCTGACTATGCCGAGCTGTTCGAAACGGTGCAGACCTATGGCGGCGGCGATATTTTGAAGAAATAGAGCGCCTGCACAAATTCTGCGAGCCCCCATGATATGCGCAGCGCCCCATAGGGCGGCGAAAACAGATAAAATAAGCTGAAAAGCCCCCGGACCAATATGGTCCGGGGGCTTTTTGCCGCGCGGTTACATCATGTGGCGCCGCCAAAAGAAGAAGCGGATAAAAAACCACACAAGGCTGTGGGCAATGGCGCACAGGGCAAGACCGGCGCAGGGCTTCCAGGGCCGCTGCCCCTGCCGGAACTGCCGGGCGAAGGCGGCGCACAGATAAAGCACCGTGGGGAGGAGCAGCAGGTCGGGCAGGCACATGGAGAAGGTCAGGTACACCGGCCGGCACTGTCCGCAGTAGAGAAGATAGAGCAGCGTACATACCACAAGGCCGGTCAGCGCCCACATGGGCCGCTTTCCGTCCCGCACGCCGGCTGCCACAGCCCACAGCAGGAAGGGCATGGCCGGTGCCGCCGCCAGCAGCACCCAGAAAAAAAGCGCCGTAGAGGTGCGCATGGGCTGCATCATCTGCCAGAAGCCCGCATACACCATGGCGCACAGGGCAAGGCCCAGGCAGGAGAGCCAGGGGGCCTCTCGCTTTTTCAGAGTGGCGAGGAACGCCCACAGCAGGAAGGGCACCGCCGGGATGACGAAGATGGCCAGAAAGGCGAACCAGGTCCAGACCTCTTGTTCGCTGGTGAGAGCATTGGCGCCGCTCCATACCTGCCCTGCAATCGCCAGGAGGATATTTCGGCACAGGCCGCCGAAGTGCGGCGGCAAATAAAGAATGTAGTTCATTGGTTAACTTATCCTAAAGCTGAATAATCTTTTCTTCATAATGTCCTCACTCTCTTTTTGTCCACACTGCATATACTTACAATAGTGATCGAAGGAAGCGAAGGCCTTGCGAATCACCGCATTTACAGATTGTACATCGGCATCCCCTCCGCTATGCATTTTATTTACATATATCACACAATTGCGCTGCTGTCAAGAATGAGAAATGTGATTTATGCACAATTATTTTCTGAAATTCCTGCACTCTGTGCCCGCCGAACAAAACGCGCCCCGTCTCAAGTCTTGAGACGGGGCGCGTTTCAGATGGTTCGGATTACTCGTCCTTCTTGTCCTCGCCGCCGCAGCAGGGGCAGTCGGCAGGAGCCTCGGGCTCGGCCTCGGAGGGCTGGCAGGGGCAGGGCTCCTCGGGGGCGCTCTCTCCGCAGGCGCACTCGGCGTCGGCCGCGTCGCAGCCCTTGGCCTTGCCGGCGGCCTTGATGTCGGCGATGCGCTGCTGGAGCGCGCTCAGCCCATGCCGGCAAGCTGCTCCTCAAGCTTGGCAATCAGCGCCTTCAGCTTCTCGGCGCGCTGCTGCTCGCCGGCCACCACGTCGGCGGGGGCCTTGGAGAGGAAGCCGGGGTTATGGAGCTTGCCCTCCAGGCCCTTGAGCTCGCCCTGCTTTTTGCCCAGGTCCTTCTGGAGGCGGGCGCGCTCCTTCCCGATGTCCACAAGCTCCGCCAGGGGCATATAGACCTTGGCGTCGTGGGTCACGTCCACCACCATGCCGGAGGTGTCGGTGGGCTCGGAGGCGTCGATCTCAATGGAGGAGGCGTAGGCCAGGCGCAGCAGGAAGCCCCGGCCGGCGGCAAACACCTCCGCCTTGGGGGTGGCGATGGTCAGCGCCGCCTTCCTGGAGGGGGGCACGTTCATCTCCGCGCGCCGGGCGCGGATGGCGCGGATGACGTCCATGACGGACTCCATAGCCGCCTCGTCCCCGGGGAAGGAGAGCTTCTCATCGTACTCCGGCCAGCGCTGGAGCATCAGATAGTCCCCCTCGTGGGGCAGGGCCTGCCAGATCTCCTCGGTGAGGAAGGGCATATAGGGGTGGAGGAGCTTGAGGGTGTCGGTGAGGACGTAGAGCAGCACCTGCTGGGCGCGCACCCGGGCGTCCTCGTCCTCCCCCTGGAGGCGGGCCTTGGTCAGCTCAATATACCAGTCGCAGTAGTCGCCCCAGATAAAGTCGTACACCTTCTGGGCCGCCACGCCCAGCTCGTAGCGCTCCATATTCTCGGTCATCTCGCCCACCAGGCGGTTGAGGCGGGTGAGAATCCACTTGTCCTCCGCCTCCAGGCGGTCGGGCAGGCGGTTTTCCGTGATGGTTAGGTTCATCATCAGGAAGCGGCTGGCGTTCCAGATCTTGTTGGCGAAGTTGCGCATGGCCTCGCACCGCTCGGTGTAGAAGCGCATGTCGTTGCCCGGAGAGTTGCCGGTGATGAGGTTGAAGCGCAGGGCGTCGGCACCGTACTGCTCGGCCATCACCAGGGGGTCGATGCCGTTGCCCAGGCTCTTGGACATCTTGCGGCCCTTGTCGTCCCGCACAAGGCCGTGGATAAAGACGGTGTGGAAGGGGGCCTTGCCCGTGTGCTCGCAGCCGGAGAAGATCATCCGGGCCACCCAGAAGAAGATGATGTCGTAGCCGGTGACCAGCACATCGGTGGGATAGAAATATTTGTAGTCCGGGCTGTTCTCATCGGGCCAGCCCAGGGTGGAGAAGGGCCAGAGGGCGGAGGAGAACCAGGTGTCCAGCACGTCCGGGTCCCGCTCGATTTTGCTGCTGCCGCAGTGGGCGCAGACGGCGGGGTCCTCCTCGGCCACGGTCATCTTCCCGCAGTCGGCGCAGTACCACACGGGAATCTGGTGGCCCCACCACAGCTGGCGGGAGATGCACCAGTCGTGGACGTTTTCCATCCAGTTGGTGTAGGTCTTGGCAAAGCGGTCGGGGACGAATTTGACCTCGCCGTCGTTGACCACCCGCAGGGCCTCCTTTGCCAGGGGGGCCATCTTCACAAACCACTGGGCGGAGATGAGGGGCTCCACATCGCTGTGGCAGCGGTAGCAGGTGCCCACGTTGTGCTGGTGGGGCTCCACCTTCTCCAGCAGCCCCAGCGCCTCCAGGTCGGCCACGATGGCCTTGCGGGCCTCGTAGCGGTCGAGTCCCTGGTACCTGCCGCCCAGCTCGTTGACCTTGCCGTTGTCGTCCAGCACGCGGATGATCTCCAGGTTGTGGCGCAGGCCCACCTCGAAGTCGTTGGGGTCGTGGGCGGGGGTCATCTTCACGCAGCCGGTTCCGAAGGCCGTGTCCACATACTCGTCGGCCACGATGGGGATCTCCCTGTCCACCAGGGGCAGGATGCAGGTTTTTCCCACGATGTCGCGGTAGCGCTCATCCCCGGGGTTGACGGCCACGCCGGAGTCGCCCAGCATGGTCTCCGGCCGGGTGGTGGCCACGGTGACGTAGCGGCCCGGCTCGCCCTTGATGGGATACTTGATGTGCCAGAGGAAGCCGGGCTTATCCTGATACTCCACCTCGGCATCGGACAGGGCGGTGACACAGTGGGGGCACCAGTTGATGATGCGCGAACCCTTGTAGATAAGGCCCTTGTCATACATCTTCACGAACACATGGCGCACCGCGCGGCTCAGGCCCTCGTCCATGGTAAACCGGGCCCGGGACCAGTCGCAGGAGGAGCCCAGCTTCTTCTGCTGCTCCACAATGCGCCCGCCGTAGGTCTCCTTCCACTCCCAGACCCGCTCCAGGAACTTCTCCCGGCCCAGGTCGTAGCGGGTCAGGCCCTCCTTGGTGCGCAGCTCCTCCTCCACCTTGATCTGGGTGGCAATGCCCGCGTGGTCGGTGCCCGGCACCCACAGGGCCGCGTAGCCCTGCATCCGCTTGAAGCGGGTGAGGATGTCCTGCAGGGTGCAGTCCATGGCGTGGCCCATGTGCAGCTGGCCGGTGACGTTGGGGGGCGGCATGACGATGGTGAAGGGCTTTTTCTTCTCGTCCCGGTGGCCGCGGAAGCAGCCGTTGGTCTCCCACATCTCGTAGATGCGGCCCTCGACCTCCCGGGGATCATAGATCTTGGGAAGCTCTTTGCTCATTTCCATTTACACTCCTTTTCGGGGCAAAAAATCGCCCCGAACCAATTTGGTTCAGGGCGAAGCTCACGCGCGCAGCCTCCGCCGCCATTCCGGCCGGGCTGCCGCCGGAAATCCGCGGTACCACCTGAATTCGGGCGCAGCGCCCGCACTCTTGCCCCTTAACGCGGGAAACGGCAGGGCCTAAAGCGGCATGCGCCGGTTCGGCCCTGCGGCTCCGGGACCACCTTCCACGCCGCCGGGGAACGCCTTGCACCAAAGCGGCGTCTCTCTGCACCCCGGAAAAGCATGTACTCCTTCCCTTCCAAGCCTTTCTCCCATAAATATACGGGAAACGCCCCCGTTTGTCAAGGGTGAAGCCCCCTGCCGCCGCCAAAAGCTGGCACGATATTTGCATGTTATTTTTAGCGGAAACAAACATCCCGCCACCCTATCTCATATAAGGAGGAACCAAACATGTCTGACCTGAAGAACAAGCGCGTCATCACCGCCTGCCTGTGCGGCTCCTGGCCCACCCGCAAGGACAACCCTGCCGTCCCCTATCTCCCCGCGGAAATCGCCGAGGACGCCATCGAGTGCTGGAAGGCGGGCGCCGCCATCGTCCACATCCATGTCCGCGAGCCGGACGGCACCCCCTCCATCCGCTACGAACTCTATAAGGAGACCGTGGACCGCATCCGCGCCTACCCCGGGTGCGACGTATGCATCAACATCACAAGCTCCGGCAAGGACGGCGGCACCGACGAGGAGCGCATCGACCCCATCCGCAAGCTGCTGCCCGAGCTCGCCTCCTATGACTGCGGCTCCCTCAACTGGCAGAACAACACCATCTTCCAGAACCACCCCCGGTTCCTGGAGAAGCTGGGTTACGCCCTGCAGGAGGTCAACGTCAAGCCCGAAATCGAGATTTTTGATGCCGGCATGGTCTACAACGCCATCCACTACATCAAGACCGGCGTTCTCAAGGCCCCCTGCCACTTTCAGATCGTGCTGGGTGCTGCCGGCGGCATGACCAACACCGTGGAGAACCTGGTATACCTCAAGAGCATCCTGCCCGAGGACTGCACCTGGGCCGGCTGCGGCATCGGCTCCGGCCATATGCCCATGATGCTGGCTACCATCGCCCTGGGCGGCCACCTGCGGGTGGGCCTGGAGGACAACGTCTACTATCACCGGGGCGTGCTGGCGGAGTCCAGCGCCCAGCTGGTGGCCCGGGCCAAGCGCCTGCTGGAGGAGGCAGGTCTCCAGGCCGCCACCCCCGACGAGGCCCGGGAGATCTACGGCCTGACCCGCAAAGTGTTCTAAATTCCGCTTTTCCCCTTGCTTTATCCCCCAATCTCCCACAAAACCCCCGGCCTGCGGCCGGGGGTTTTGTGGCCTTCAGCGCACCAACATCTTGTTCCAGAAGCGGTTTTTCTCACAACATATTGTGCATTTTCCATTGACATTCCCTCCCGTTTACGCTATATTTATTGACAAGACAGCCTAACAAGTCTATGGGGAGGGGCAGCGGATGAACATTCAGGGCTTTCAGAGGCTCACCCTTCTCGACTACCCCGGCAAGGTGGCCTGCACGGTGTTCACCGGCGGGTGCAATCTGCGCTGCCCCTTCTGCCACAACGCCCCACTGGTCCTCTCCCCCGCCGCGCAGCGCAGCATGGAGGGGGAGGTGCTATCCTACCTCCAAAAGCGCCGGGGCCTTCTCGACGGGGTGTGCGTCACCGGCGGCGAGCCGCTGCTCCAGCCCGAGCTGCCCCGGTTTTTATCCGCCGTGCGCGCCATGGGCTATCTTGTCAAGCTGGACACCAACGGCACCCTGCCCGCCCCCCTCAAGGCCCTTCTGGTGGCCGGGCTTGTGGACTATGTGGCTATGGATATCAAAGCGGCCCCCGAGCATTACGCTCTTGCCGCCGGAACGGACGTCGACCTTGCCCGCGTCCGGGAGAGCGTGGACCTCATCCGCAGCAGCGGCGTGGAGCACGAGTTCCGCACCACCGTGGTCCGGGGCATCCATACCCAGGCGGATTTTGAGGCCATCGGGCAGTGGCTCGAGGGGGCGGAGCGCTATTTCCTTCAGCCCTTCCGGGACTCGGGAGACATTCTCAGCCCCGGCTGCGTCGGCTTTTCCCACGATGAACTGGCGCTTTTTCTGCGCACGGTACAGGCATACATTCCCGCGGCGGCGCTGCGGGGGGAATAAAAAGAGAAAAGGGGAGATTTCATGTATCAGGTGGTCAAACGGGACGGAAAAACCGCCTCCTTCAACATTTCCAAAATCTCGGCGGCTATCACCAAGGCCTTTGAGGCCTGCGACAAGCAGTATAATCCCAACATCATCGACTTTCTCGCCCTGAAGGTCACGGCGGATTTCGAGCCCAAAATTCAGGAGGATCTCATCAGCGTGGAGGACATCCAGGACAGCGTGGAGTCCGTCCTCATCCAGGCAGGCTACGCCGATGTGGCCAAGGCGTACATCCTCTACCGCCGCCAGCGGGAGAAGCTGCGCAACATGAAATCCACCATCCTTGATTATAAAGAGCTGGTGGACAAGTACGTCAAAAACACCGACTGGCGGGTGAAGGAGAACTCCACCGTTACCTATTCGGTGGGCGGCCTCATCCTCTCCAACTCCGGCGCCATCACCGCCAACTACTGGCTGAGCGAAATCTACGACGACGAGATCGGCTCCGCCCACAAAAACGCCGACATCCACATCCACGACCTGTCCATGCTCACCGGCTACTGCGCCGGCTGGTCCCTCAAGCAGCTCATCGAAGAGGGCCTTGGCGGCGTGCCCGGCAAGATTACCTCCGCCCCCGCAAAGCACCTGGCCACCCTGTGCAACCAGATGGTCAACTTCCTGGGCATCATGCAGAACGAGTGGGCGGGCGCTCAGGCCTTCTCCTCCTTCGACACCTACCTTGCCCCCTTCGTCCGGGCGGACAATCTGGACTACAACGCGGTGAAAAAGGCCATCGAATCCTTTGTCTACGGCGTAAACACCCCCAGCCGCTGGGGCACCCAGGCCCCCTTCAGCAACATCACCCTGGACTGGACCGTCCCCCACGACCTGGAGGACGAGTACGCCATCGTGGGCGGCAAACGCATGGACTTCACTTACGGCCAATGCAAGAAAGAGATGGACATCGTCAACCGCGCCTTCATCGAGATCATGATCGAGGGCGACGCCAATGGCCGGGGCTTCCAGTACCCCATCCCCACCTACTCCATCACCCGGGAATTCGACTGGTCGGAGACGGAGAACAACAAGCTGCTCTTCGAGATGACCTCCAAATACGGCACCCCCTACTTCTCCAACTATGTCAACAGCGACATGGAGCCCTCCGACGTGCGCAGCATGTGCTGCCGGCTGCGGCTGGACCTGCGGGAGCTGCGCAAAAAGTCCGGCGGCTTCTTCGGCAGCGGCGAGAGCACCGGCTCGGTGGGCGTTGTGACCATCAACATGCCCCGCATCGCCTACCTCTCCGCCGACAAGGCCGACTTCTTCCGCCGCCTCGACAAGATGATGGACATCGCCGCCCGCTCGCTCAAGGTCAAGCGCACCGTCATCACCCGGCTGCTGGACGAGGGGCTCTACCCCTACACCAAGCGGTATCTGGGCACCTTCGCCAACCACTTCTCCACCATCGGCCTTGTGGGCATGAACGAGGCCGGGCTCAATGCCAAGTGGCTGCGCCACGATCTGACCCACGCCGACACCCAGGCCTTCACCAAAGAGGTCCTGGACCACATGCGCGAGCGCCTGAGCGACTATCAGGAGCTCTACGGCGACCTCTACAACCTGGAGGCCACCCCGGCGGAGTCCACCTCCTACCGCCTTGCCAAGCACGACCGGGAGCGCTTCCCCGACATCATCTGCGCCAACGAGCACGGCACCCCCTACTACACCAACAGCTCCCACCTGCCCGTGGGCTACACGGAGGACATCTTCTCCGCCCTGGACATTCAGGACGAGCTCCAGACCCGCTATACCTCCGGCACCGTGTTCCACGCCTTCCTGGGCGAGAAGCTGCCCGACTGGCGCTCCGCGGCGGCCATCGTGCGCAAGATTGCGGAGAACTACCGCCTGCCCTACTACACCCTCTCCCCCACCTACTCGGTGTGCCGGGATCACGGCTACCTCTCCGGCGAACAGTTCACCTGCCCCATCTGCGGCCAGGAGACCGAGGTCTACAGCCGTATCACCGGCTACTACCGCCCGGTGAAGAACTGGAACGACGGCAAGGCTCAGGAGTACCGTGACCGCAGGACCTACGATCTGGCCCATTCGGTGCTCACCCACTCCGGCCCCAGGGAGGAGGCCGCTCCCGCCCCGGCGCCGGAGGAGAAGGAGGAGGCTGCTCTGACCGACGGCGTGTACCTCTTTACCTCCGCCACCTGTCCCAACTGCAAGGTGGCCGCCCTGCTGCTGGATAAGGCGGGGATACCCTACACCAAGCTGCTGGCCACCGAGCACGCCGCCCTGGCCGAGTCTCTGGGCATCCGTCAGGCTCCCACCCTGGTGGTGGTGGAGGGCGGCGACGTACAGCGCTATGTGTCCGTACCCGAGATCAAGCGGCATCTCCAGACCATCTGACCGGCCATTACAGCATCCGGAATACTTACAAAACGCGCAGCGCCCGGCAAAGGCCGGGCGCTGCCCCAATGAGGTGCAGATATGATATACGACCTGATTGTCATCGGGGCGGGCAGCGCCGGCCTCACCGCCGCCCTCTACGCCCGGCGGGCCAACAAAACCGTGCTGCTGCTGGAAAAGGGCGCCTTCGGCGGCCAGATCGCGTTCTCTCCCAAGGTGGAGAACTACCCCGGCTTTGAGAGCATCCCGGGCAGCGAGCTTGCCGACCGCTTTGTGGAGCAGGTCCTGACCCACGGCGCGGACGTGGAGGTGGAGACTGTCACCGCCGTCGCCGACTGCGGCGGCTATAAGACCGTCTCCACCCAGGACGGAAACGACTACCGGGGCCGCGCGGTCATCCTGGCCGCCGGGGCCCGGCACCGCCCCCTGGGGCTGCCCCACGAGGAGGATTTTCTGGGCGGCGGCATCTCCTTCTGCGCCGTGTGCGACGGCGCGTTCTACGCCGGCAAGACCGTGGCCCTGGTGGGGGGCGGCAACTCCGCCCTGCAGGAGGCCATCCTTCTTGCAGACCTTTGCAAAAAGGTCTATGTCATCCAGAATCTCGACGTGCTCACCGGGGAAAAGCGGCTGGAGGAGGTCCTGCTTGCCAAGGACAACGTGGAGATCCTCACCGGCACCGTGGTGTCCGCCATCCCGGAGGGCAGCGCCTTCCGCGGGGTGCAGCTCAAGGCCCTCGCCACCGGGGAAGAGCGTTTTCTCCCTCTGGACGGCCTGTTCGTGGCCATCGGCCTGGAGCCGGAGAACGACGCCTTTGCCGCCGTGGCCGACCTGGACAGCCAGGGCTACCTGGCCGCCGGGGAGGACTGCCTCACCCGCACCCCGGGGGTCTTTGCCGCCGGGGACTGCCGCGCCAAGGCGGTGCGGCAGGTCGCCACCGCCATCAGCGACGGCGCCGCGGCGGCCGTAGCCGCCTGCCGGTACCTGGACAGTCTCTGACCCCTCCCCCGCCCCATCTGCTCCAAAAAGCCCCTGTATCGGCTGATACAGGGGCTTTTCTTACGGTCTGCCGCCCTTACGGGAGCAGCTGATACTTCTGGAGCTTGCGGTAGACGTTGGAGAGGTCAATCTTCATGCGCCGGGCAATCTCCCGGGGGCTGCGGAATTTTTCCAGCATATCCCGCAGCAGCGCCTCCTCGCACCGGTCCATGTAGCCGCGCAGGGAGAAGTCGCCGTCATAGTCCGGCAGGGCCGGCAGCGAGCCGCCTGTGACCTGCCCGGGGGACGGCTGCGGCTGCACGCCTCCGCCACCCTCCCCCTCCCGGTGCTCCACCGAGACGCTGCCAATCTCCCACTCCTGTGGCGGGGACATGATGACCGAGCGCTCCACCGTGTTGCGCAGCTCCCGCACGTTGCCCGGCCAGTCGTAGGCCTCCAGCTGGCGGATGGCATTGCCGGAGAGCACCTTCATACACTGGTATTTCTTGCAGAAATTCTCCACAAAGTAGGCCGCCAGGGGCAGAATGTCCTCCTTGCGCTCCCGCAGGGGCGGGATGGACAGGGAGATGACGTTGATGCGGTAAAAAAGGTCGGAGCGGAAGCTGCCCTTCTCCACCAGGGCCCGCAAATCCTCGTTGGAGGCGCACACCAGGCGGAAATCCACACTCTTGGCCGCCACCGCGCCCAGGCGGGTGACCTGCTTGGTCTCCAGCACCCGCAGAAGCTTGGTCTGCACCGGCAGGGACATGGAGTTGATCTCGTCGAGAAAGAGCGTCCCGCCGTCCGCCGCCTCAATAAGGCCCTTCTTGCCACCGGGGATGGCGCCGGTGAAGGCCCCCTTCTCGTAGCCGAACAGCTCCGACTCCATCAGGCTCTCCGGGATGGCCGCGCAGTTGAGCACCACCAGCGGCCCACGCTGCCGGGCGCTCTCCCGGTGGACCCGCCGGGCCAGCACCTCCTTGCCCGAGCCGGAGGGGCCCATCACCAGGATGGACGCGTCCGTCTTGGACACCACCGAGAGGGTGTTCAGAATCTCCTTCATCTGGGGGCTTTCCGCGATAATATGCTCCCCCTCCACCGGCGGCACCGTCTCCACCCCCAGGAACTGGTGCTTGTTGAGCACCCCTTTCCGCAGCCGCTCGTTGAGCCGGTCCAGCGCCTCCTGGCGGTAGATGATGCGCTCAATCTCGCCGTCCGGCCCGAACCGGGGCACACCGATGGTCAGGGTGTCGTACACCCGGTCGTGAGAGGCGTCTGTGATGGACACCACCGCCACCACCGTCCGGCGCTTTTCCATCACCTGCTCCCACACATTGGTGGCAAGGTAGCCCATCTTTTTCAGCTTGGGGATGGACTGGCCCCGGAAAAATTCCTCCGGCTCCATCACCATGTCCCGGTACTCCTGATTGGTGTAGAGGTAATTCCCCTGGGCGTCCAGAATGAACATGCCCATAGGCATCACGTCCGCCATCTCCCAGAGGATGTCCTGCTCTTTTTCCATGGCTGCGCCCCCCATTCTTCTCCCCCTCATTTTATCAGATTTTTGTATTATCGCAAGTATTTTTCTGCATCTTTGCATTTTTTGCATTTTTGCAATCCGTATTTCTGCCGCAAATGGGCCAAGCCCTCGCCTCAACGGCGCAGAAAAATAGAATTGCAAGTTTTTTGCCCGCTTTTTTGAGGGGGCTTGGGGCGGGAGAGTAAAAGGGCCGGGGGAACGTGGTTCCCCCGGCCCTTCCGGAGTTTCAATCGGATTGGAGCGGCCCGCCGTTATGCCGCAAGACCCAGGGCGTCGCATGCCGGGCTCCAGGAGACGTCCGCCAGGAGCATGAGGCGCACCTCGTCATAGCCCGCGGGGAGGCTGCCCAGCTCCACCGCCTGAACGCCGCTGCGCTCATAGGCCACAGGCACCAGACGCACCCCGACCTGCCTGCCGCCCCGGTAGAAGGCGGCCACCAGGTTCAGCCGGCCAGCAGGGGCGCTGCCGCCCCACACAATGCCCGCCCGGGTGCCGGAGATGCCCGCGATGGCCACGGTGTCGGTGGTCACGCTGTCCCACGCCACCGGGTAGTCCTGGAGGACCACCTGATTCAAAACCGTGCGGCGGGTGGAGGAAACCGACTCCACCACCACCCCCTGCGTCTCGTCCCGGCGCAGCCGCAGCCCCACGCCGTCATGGTCGGCGGCATAGTACCCGTCGGGAGAGGGGGCCTGGCTGAAGGCGGTGACGCTGCCCAGGGCGCGCGCGTCCAGGGTGCCGAGGTCCAGCTGCATCATCTGGAAGCTACCGCCGGAGACGTACCGGGAATAGATGAGGGTGCCCTTATACCACACCACGGCGTCGCTGGAATAGAGGGGATAGAGGTTCTTCACCTGCACGGCGGCGCCGGTAAGGCCGCCCCGGTAGAGGGCGCTACCCTTGACATAGTAGAACGCGCCGTCCTGCCAATAGAGGGGGCTTTCCATATCCCGGAACACGTAGCCGCTCTGGTAGGCCGTGCTGGTGCTCGCAGGGGCATCGGCGTCCCAGCGGCTGTGGCTGCCGCTGTCCCGGATCTGGTCGTCTGTTACCAGGAAATAGCTGTGGCTGGCGGTGCCGGCCATGTCGGGGACAGGGTCGTCCCAGGTGACGTCCACATGGTACCACGCGCCATTCAGCTGCACCATGTTCCACATGTGGTTGACGCCGCTGACAATCCGGCTGGTGACGCCCGCGCGGGACAGGAGCAGCTGGTAGGCCAGGGCGTAGCCCTGACACACCGCGTCCCCATCCACCAGCGCGCCGTAGGCGCTGAAGAGGCGGTCGTCATCGTCCTGGCTGCTGCCCTGGGTGGCAATCTTCCAGTTATAGGCGCAGTTCACCGCGATGTAATCGTGGAGCACCAGGGCCTTCTCAAGGTCGCTCATGCTCTCGTCCACCTGGCTGAGAGCCGCCGCCACGGCGGCGTCAAACTGCGCCAGCACGGCGTCGGTATAGAAGGCGTCATACTCCGGCGCAATGGTCCGGATATTGATTTTGCCGCCGATGGAAGCCCCGCTGTACCCCACGGTGGTGGTCACATAGATGAGTTCCGGGTGCTCGTTGCACACCCGCCAGTAAACGCTGAGCATGGCATCCAGGTCGTCGCCGGTCCAGTCCTCGTTGGCATAAATGCCGTAGGACGAGACATCGATCTCTGCGGCGCGGCTTTGCAGCCCGGCCAGGATGGTGTTGTAGAGCCCCGCCTCGTCGGTGAGAGAGCAGAGGGACAGTCCATCCTCCTCCCGGAGGGATTGGGTGGAAACGGCGCCGGACTGGAAGCGCTGGGCCCAGGCCGTATGCTCCGCCGGGCCAGTCTGCGCCGCGGCGGGCAGGGCCAGCAGCGCCGCGAGGAGAATCGCCAGGGCAAAGCCGGCAAAAAGCTGCTTTTTCTTCAAATTTCACCACTCCCTTGCTTTGGTGAAGAAGGGCGCTTCGCGCATGGCGAAGCGCCCTTCTGTGGGTTTATGAATTTACTTCTTGAGCTGCTCGGCAAAGCGCATGAGCATGGTGGCGACCTCCGCACGGGTGGCGCCGCCCTGGGGATTGAGCTTGCCGCTCTCATCGCCACGCATCAGGCCCACGGACAGGGCCCAGTTCATGGCGTCCTTGGCCCAGTCGCTGACCCTGGCGCCGTCGGGAGCGCTGTCCAGAACGGCAGCGCCGGCGGCAGGAGCGCCGCAGTAGCGGTAGAGCATCACGGCCACCTGCTCGCGGGTGATGGAGCCCTCGGGGTTGGTGCCGTCAGACACGCCGACGGCCTTGGCCCAGTCCATGCCGGCCTTGTACCAGGGCTGGCTGCCAGCGGTGTTCACACCGGCCATACGGGCCAGCACGGTCATGAGCATGCCGCGGGTAACGCTGCCGTTGGGGTCGAACAGGCCGCCGCCCACGCCGTTCATCATGCCGTTGCGGTAGACGTAGTCCACAGCGCCGGCGAACCAGTCGCTATCCTTCACGTCGGCAAAGGCAGCGGATACCGCCTCGGCCTTGACGAAGGCAGCGCTGACATAGACGCTGCTGATGGGCATGTTGAAGCTGTAGCTGCCCGCGCCGGTGGCCGCGAACTCGACGGAGCCGCCGGTGGCGTTGCGCACCACGAGCTTATCGAGCTTATAGCCGGCGGCAGGCGTCACGGTGAGGGTGACCAGCTCGCCCTTCTTGGCAGTGGAGCGGTCAGCGGTGACGGTGCCGTTGGCGGAAGCGGCGATGGAGATGGGGTAGCGGATGTCCTGCAGACCCTGGTCGGGCATGTAGTTATAGGGGGTGAGCTTGCCGGTGAGCTCCTCGTAGTTGTCAGGCTCGTTGGGGGTGAACTTCCACTCGTAGGCCTGGTTGGGCTTGACGACGGTGGAGGGGGCATCCACCCAGGCCACAGTGCCGGGCACGTTGATGGTGCCCAAATCCAGGGGCACATCGGCCAGGGTCTTGTTGCCGGCGGTCACGGGCTTGAAGCCGGGGCGGCCAACCGGCTTGGCCTTGTGGATGGTGATGGTGACGCTGTCGCTGTCCACAGCGTTGTAGTCGTCGTCACCGGCCTTGTGGGCCACCACGGTAACGGTGCCGGCCTTCACGGTGGTGAGGACGCCATTGGCAACGGTAGCACTACCGTTGCCGTCCGTCACCGTATAGGTGACGACGCCGGTGCCGCTGCCGCCGGAGGTGGCAAGGGCCAGGGTGTTGCCGAAGGTGACCTCGGTGCCGCTGGTGATGACAAGGGCCTCCTGGTTGTCGCGGTCGGTGAGGGTGACGGTGAAGGTGACCTCTGCACTGGCGTAGTTGTCGGACGCGGCAGTCGCCTTGATGGTGGCCGCGCTGCCAGCGGCCTTGCCTGCGGCAATGTCGAATACAAACCGGCCGTCGGTGCCCAGGGACACGCTGCCGCCGCTGATGATGCCGTTGGGATCGCTTACGACCTCAAAGCTCCAGGAAACCGTGCCGGCGTCGGCAGGCATGCCGGTGGGCAGGCTCTCGACCTTACGGCCGTCCTTGGTGTAGCGGTAGGAGAAGTTGCCGATGGTCAGCGCGGGGGCGCTGCCCTTCGTAATGGGGATGGTGAATTCGCGGCTGGCCGCCTTGTAGTTGCCGCCGGCTGCGCGGGTCACGCGGACCTTCACGGTGCCCACCGCGGTGGGGGTCAGGGTGGCGCCGTTCAGGGTGGCCGCGCCGGTGCCGCCCTCGATGATCTCGACGGTGTACGCGCCGTCGCCATCGCCGCCCCCGGCAACCAGAGCAGCGGTCTGGCCGAACTTCACGGTCTCCGGGGTGAGGGTGAGCTCGGTGGTCTGGTCAATGGGGAGAATGTTGAAGGTCGCTTCGTCAACGCCGTACTCCTCGTCGTTCTCATAGACGGCCTTGAGGGTATACGAGCCGACGACGGCAGGGACCATTACACGGTTCCCCAGCCCATCCCAGGTATACTCCAAGCCATCGCCATTGAAATAGTAGGTCCAATAGCTCTCCTGCTCCGGCAGGGTGTTGCCGCTGACCGTGGCTTTGTTAAACATAGCCTGGGGATACATATTACCGAGATTCGCGTCGTAGTTCATGTCGGACTTGGCGGTCAACGTAACGGTGACAGCGCGCTTGGTGGTCACGGTGACTGCGAAGGTGACCTCCGCGGGCAGGTAGTAGGTATCGCCGGCGAAGCTGACCTTCACGTGAGCGGTGCCCGCCGCAGTGGCGGTGATCTTGCCGGTGGCGGCGTCCAGGGTGACGAACTCGCCGCCGTCCACAAGGGTGAAGGTCACGGCGCTGGCGCTGGGGGCTTCGCCGCCGGAGACGCCAGGCAGAGTATAGGCGATGGTCTGCTCCTTACCCACCACCAGGGAGGTGTCGCTGGCGGCAAGGCCGGAGGCGGCCCTGGCGACCTCCATGGTGTAGGTGAACCGGGCGGCCTGATACTTGGTGCCGCCGGCGGTGGAGACCGTCACGCTGTGGGTGCCGGGGGCAGTCGGGCCGGAGGCGAAGCCGTCGCAGGTATAGGCCAGGCTGCCGGCCTCAGCCTCGGTGATGCCGCCGGCGTAGGAAACGGTGATAGGATGCACGTGGCCGTTATAGACGGCGCCGGCGGGCAGGTTGACGATGATGTCATCCTTGGTGAGAACCCACTTGGACACCGTGTAGGCGACAGGCGCGGTCTTGGTGACGCCGTCCTTGGTGTAGCTGATGGTGGCGGAGCCGGAAGCAGTCTCGGCGGAGGAATCGAAGCCGCTGAGCGTCACGTCGGCCAGGGCAACCGTCTTGGTGGAGCTATCCTTAAAGGTAGCGGTGACGACCATGCCGGTGTAGTCGAAGCTCTCGCCCACCCGATAGGCGGTCTTGTAGGAGCCGCTCACGGCGATGGACACCAGTTCGTTCTTCGCAACGGTGATGTTAATGGTGGCAGTCTTGGTGATGCCGTCCTCGGTGTACTCCACCACCATCTGGGTGGTGCCGTAGGCCAGGGGCTTGTCGCCGTTCTGGACGGTGAAGCCCTCGGTGACTATCTCGGAAGAACGGTCGTCATAATTGACCGTGAGCTTCAGGCCGGCAGTGCTGAAATACTGGCCCTCGATATACGCAAGCGGGGGCATCTGCGCCACGGAAATGGAGGAGAGCTTCCTGGGGTCGGTGGCGTTGGGCATCTTGTAGCAGGCCACCAGCGTATCCTTGGCGGCATTGGGGGAGAATTCGCCGATGGAAGCGCCGTTGAGCTTCACGGTCACCTGGTCGGCAAAGATGTTGCCGTCGGCGGTGTTGGCCTTGAACACCAGGCGGACCACATACTGGGTGCTGCCCATGATGATGTCCGTGCTGGTGAGGGCGTTGCGGTTTTTCTCGGCGTCCTCCATGCTCTTGAACCAGGCAAAGCCGGCAAACTCATAGGGGTCCGCTTCCTCGCCGGGGGCGGGAGTGGTCGCGGGCGCAGGGCTGTAGGTGGGGGCGAGATTGCCCGTGTGGGGGATGGAGATGCCGGAGGCCGTCACCTCGGTAATGGGTGCCTTGGGAATGACGACGGTCTTGGCCGCGGGCGCGGTGACGTAGGTGATGGGGGTCTCGGTCAAGCCATTTATATAGCCAAGGTTGAAGAGGGAAACCTTGAACTCCACAGAGCCGCTGACGTCCTCGCGTACCTTAAACTCCACAGTCAGCAGGTTGAAGTCCGCCGTGATGGCGCGGTTCGCAGTGCCAGCAGCGTTAAACTGGAGCTTACCGGTGGTATCAGCGGTGGCCTTATCGGTGATTGTGGGACCCCAGCTTTGAGGCAGCTTGGTGTTAACTACCTTAACATTCGTCCCCTCATCTTCATCGTACTCGAACTTTTCCTGGTAATCCAGGCGATCCTTATCGTACTCCAGATGGAGCTCTGCGCCGCACATTTTCTCCATCGCGGGCAGGGTGATCTTAACGGTGACGGTGTCGCCCGCCTTGAGTTCGGTGAGAGACGCCCCATCGGTGGTCACCTCCATGCCGGCCGAAGCGGCGGCAAAGGCGGCCATGGTGAGGGAGCTCACCAGCATCACAAGGGCCAGAAGCCCTGCGAGCACGCGCTTTCCTTGTTTCATGGTATCAGTTTCCCCTCTCTTTTATCAGTCAAGGCTCGGAATGTTTCCGGCCAGATACTGCCGCAGTCTTAAAAGATCGAAAAGGTTTACGTTGCCGTCCTTGGTCAGGTCAGCAGCTAGAAACGTATTGCCTGTCAGGGTGATATTGCCAGCCAGATGCTGCCGCAATCTCAAAAGGTCAAACAGATTGATGTTGCCGTCCTCGTTCAGGTCGCCCATCTTGTAGGGCACCTTCACCGTGGCCAGGGCTACCGGCTTATCAAGGCCGGCGCCGCCCACCAGAATCACACTGTTGGTGATGGAGGAGGGGTAGACGGTGCAGGACACGGCGCCGGCGGCGTCGGACTGCTGGTCGATGTAGAGGATGGTGTCCACCCCGATGGTGTAGGGGTCTGTGTCGGCCAGGGTGCCGTCCTCCTTGAGGTTTGCGCGCACCATCAGGATGCTGTAGTGGGTGTTGGCCGCGCCGGTGAAGGCGACGGTGAGCTGGTCCTTGGCCGTACCGGCAAAGGCAACGCTCACGCCGGTGAGCTGGGACTGGGCCAGCACAAGGATTGCGGGCTCGCTGCCGGCGGCGGACGCGGGGACGATGGCCAGGGCCAGCAGCATCACAACCGCCAGGAGCAGTGACAGAACTTTCTTCTTCATGGGTTCCCTCCTCATCTTAAAGGAAAGCGCGCAGGGCCAGCAGGCCCATTGCCTCTCCAATGGCTTCATTTTCTACCGTGCCGTTCAGGTCCCAGGGGATGCCGGCGGGGGTGATGAGCACGAAATCGTAGCGCCCATCCCACTCTACCTCCATACCCAGGGCCTCGGCCACAAAGCGGATGGGCACCAGGGTGCGGTCCCACCCCGGCTCCACCGCGGGGGCCACATCCATCTCATGGGCCGCGCCGTTGATGGTGTAGGCCGTCTTGCCGATGGTCATGACAACCGTCCGGCCGCCCAGGGTGATGGTGACCTGCTCCGCCTCGCCGTCCCACTCCACCTGGGCGCCCAGGGCCTCGGCCACAAAGCGCACCGGCACCAGGGTGCGGTCGTTTCGGAGCACGGGGGTAACGGCGTGGTTCTCCGGGTCAATGGCCTTGAGGCCGCCCCAGGCCACGGCGGCGTAGTTATCAAGCTGCAGCAGCAGGGTGTTCTTCAGGCACTCCTTGCCGGAGGCGAAGGTCTGCCCGCCCGGCTCTTCGCCGCCGGTCTGGCTGCCGCCGGCGGTGACGGTGACGGTGCCGGAGCGGAAGGTGAGGGAGACGTCCTCCAGCTTCTCGTTGGCCACGTTCCCGGGGGACTGGCCCACCCCGATGGTGTAGCTGCCCGCGGCGGCGCCGGGCCTGACGCGAAGGGTGACGGTGAGCATGTCGCCGCTGCTGTCCACATTCTCGGCGGTATTGCTGTCCCACAGCACCAGAAGGCCGTCCTTGCCGGCTTCGCCGTCATAGCGGCCATTGGCGCGCACCCGGGCGATGGTGTTGCCCACCACAGAGCCCGCCCGGGCAAAGGCGCCGGCGGCGGCCACGTCCTTGGACGGGTCGGCAGAGAAAACGGCAGTGTCATAATAGATGTACCAGATCCCGGCGGCAATGCCGGGATTGTCCCGGATGGAGACGGTGAGGGTCACACTTTCCCCCGGCCGGGCCTGCGCAGAGGACACGGAGACCTCCCCCGGCGATGCAGCCATGACCCCCTGGCACAGCACCAGCGCCAGCACCGCGGCGGCCAGTGCGCTAAGGGCCCTTTTTCTCATGCGCAGCTCCCCTTTCAGCCCTGCCGGAGGCATACTCCGGCACTTTCCTACAGTTAGTCACATTATAGCGGTATTCACGAATAAAGTCAATGCCAAGCCGGGGAAATTATCCAAACTTTCCGCCGCCGCGCCGCGGCAGATTTTTCCATATTCATTGTGAAGGACTGCCCCGCCGCTGTCTTTAGCCAAAAGGATAGTCTTTGGGGAACGGAGCGGCCTTGGGCCGCGAACCCAACAAGAAAAGCGTCTGCCGGAGGTAATACAGGCCGCATAAGCGGCCCGGCGCTTCTTGCGCCGTAAATTCGTTTTGCGCTGCAAAACGAATTGCGCAGGGGCGGCTTCGCCGCCCCAAGCATTGAAATACCGAAGGGTGAGCGGCCTTTGGCCGCGAACCCAACAGCCGCCTACGGCGGCCGCGCCTACTGGCGCGTCAATTTGCAGCGCAAGCAGAGAATTGTCATAGGCGGAATTCACTTCCGCCGTTCATGATTAAAATGGAGCGAGGCCCGCACTGCGGGCCGAAGCCCAAAAAGAAAGACACGACTTCGTCGTGTCTTTCTTTTTGGTGACCCGTCGGGGGCTCGAACCCCGGACCTTCGCCTTAAAAGGGCGTTGCTCTACCAACTGAGCTAACGAGTCACATCGTTATGAAGTTTGAAGGCGCACCTATCCGCCCCGCAGGGCTGGAAGTCTCTCAAGCGGGGGCTGATTCCCCTTTGAAAGCGTCTCGGC
>CAKUIM010000005.1 GCA_934660965.1 uncultured Oscillospiraceae bacterium
TCTCGCGGCTCATGTAGTTGACCGCAACCAGCTCCCGGCCGTTAAGCTCCAGGTAGTCCTTCTGGCCGTAGGGCAGGTGGCCGGGGACCCACAGCTGACAGGAGAACTTGGCCCCCTCGCCGTGGACGGCGTCGATGACCCGCTTGAGGCCGGGGATGTACTTATCGTCGCACAGGAAGGGCTGGTTGTGGGTGCCGTACCACCGGGGATCCACGATCATCACGCCCGGGGTAATGAGCGCGGTGCCGCCCTTGGCGATGGTACGGCAGTACTCGATGTATTCCTTGCCGATATAGCCGTTGGTGCAAAGCTGCTTTGCCATGGCGGCCAGGATAATGCGGTTGCGCAGCTCCTGCCGGCCCACCTTCAGCGGCTCCATAAATTTACGCTGCATATATGTTCCTCCTTATCCTGCGCCAATCAGGGCATGAGCAGGATGGGCTTGATGGCAGAGCCGGTGAGGTTTGCCTTGAAAGCCTCGTTGATCTGCTCGAAGGGGAAGAAGGTGATGAGCTTGTCCATGGGGAAGCGGCCCAGCTCATACATCTTAATGAGGCGGGGGATGAACACCGGCGCCACGCTGTTGCCCTCGGTGACGGCGCTCCAGGTCTTGCCGCCGGTCATGTACTTGGTCCAGGGGTCAAGGGTGACGGTCTTGCCGCCGCCCACGTTGGCGCCCCGGCTGCCCCGGTGCATGAGGAGAAGGCCGGTCTTGATGCAGGTATCAACGGCGGTGTTGTCGAACACGTAGTCGGCGCCCTTACTGCCCAGGATGCCCCGGAGGGTCTCAAAAAGGTCGTCCACCTTGCCGCTGTTGACCACATGGGTCGCGCCCAGCTCCAGGGCCTTGTCGAGGCGGGCGTCCATCATGTCAACGGCCACGATGGGGTAGCAGTTGACGAGCTTCGCCGCCATCACGGCGGCCTGGCCCACGCTGCCCGCGCCGAAGATCACGATGGAGGAGGCGGGCTCGGGCTTGAGGACGTTGAGCACAGAGCCGGCGCCGGTCTGGAAGCCACAGCCCAGGGGGCCCATGAAGCGCAGGTCCAGGTCGGGGTCCACCTTCACAAGGCTGCGGGCGTTGACCACGCAGTGGGTGGCGAAGGCGCCCTGGTTGAAGAGGGCGGACAGGGGCTTGCCGTCCTGGGAGAAGCGGGAGGTTCCGTCCTCCATGCGGCCGCCGAAGTAGAGCTGGCCCAGGTGCTCGCACTGGAAGGGGCGGCCCTGCAGGCAGCTGTCGCACCGGCCGCAGTAGGGGTAGGAGAGGACCACATGGTCTCCCTCTTTGAAGTCGGAAACGCCCTCGCCCACCTTTTCGATGATGCCGGCGCCCTCGTGGCCCAGCACCGCGGGGAAGGGCAGCGCCTTGTACACGCCGTTGCGGGCGTGCTCATCAGTGTGGCACACGCCCACAGCCACGATCTTGACCAGTACCTCGCCGTGCTTGGGATCGTCCAGATGTGCGGTCTCGATCTCGAACTTGCCGCCCACTTCTTTGACAACAGCAACTTTCACTTCCATAGTCAAAACCCTTTCTCATAAAATCTTTTGCTCCGGCCGCGCCGGAACGCCGGGCGCTTACGCGGGGTCAATCTCCTGGCCCCAGCGCGTTTCGATGTCGTGAATCTGCTCCCGGGTGAGGCCGGCCTCGGCGAGGATGGCGTAGTTGTCGTCCCCCAGCTCCGGGGCGGCCTTCATGACCACCGGAGTCTTGGAGAACACGAACTGGCTGCCCCGGCCCCAGTAGCCATGGGTCATCTTCCGGGTGCCCGGGTGCTCGGCCACCGCGTGGCGGGCCAGGACCTGCTCGTCGCTGATGACCTCCCGGGTGGTGTAGACCTTGCCCGCCACCAGGGACAGGGAGGTGAGGATGGCCTTGGGCTCGTCGACGCTTTCGAAGGTGGCCAGCCAGTCCTCTACAATCTTGATAATCTCCTTGCAGTTTGCAAGCCGCCCGGCGTAGTCCGCAAAGCGGGGGTCGTTGACCAGCTCGGGCCTCTTGAGGGCCCCCTCGCAGAACTTCTTCCAGTGGCTGGGGGTAAAGGCCCCGATGGTCAGGTACTGGTTGTGGGGGCCGCGGAACACGCCGTAGGGCGCGAAGGATGCGGAGTGGTTGCCGGTGCGGGTGATGTAGCTGCCAAGGAAGGCGTTCTCCACGAAGGGGTTCATGGTAATCATGCACTGGAGCATGGCGATGTCGATATACTGCCCCTCGCCGGTGCGCTCCTTGTGGAGCAGGGCGGCCATGATGGCGCCGAAAGCGTCCTTGCCGCTGACGAAGTCGGAAAGGAAGATGCCGCTCTTCACCGGCGGCCCGTTGGGGTCGCCGGTGAGGTCCATGATGCCGCTGGCCGCCTGGGCCACGATGTCGAAGCCGGGCTCGCTGGCCTTGGGGCCAGTCTGGCCGAAGGCGGAGATGGAGCAGTAGACAATCTGGGGATTCACCGCCTGGAAGGCGGCGTAGTCAAGGCCCATCTTCTTCATGGAGCCGGGCTTCATGCTCTCCACCACCACGTCCACGTGCTTGCCCAGCTCCAGCAGGATTTTGGCCCCCTCCGGGTCCTTCAAATCCACGGTGATGCTCTTCTTGCCCCGGTTGTTCCACATGAACTGGGTGCCGTGGCCCTCCACCGAGGGAGAGTGATAGCGGGTCTCGTCGCCGTAGCCCGGTCGCTCCACCTTGATGACCTCGGCGCCCATATCCGCAAGCTGCGCGGTGCAGGTGGGGCCGGCAGTGTGGATGGTAAAGTCCAGAACGCGGATGCCGTCTAAAATTCCTTTGGTTTTGCTCAAGTCAGGTTCTCTCCTTTTCTTTACTTAAACAGTTCCTCGGCGGTAGGCTCCTTGGCGTCGGGCATGAAGGTGGCCACCTTGGTGTAGTTGAGGAAGTGATAATAGGTAATGTTCTCCGCCACGGAGTTGCCGCCCCAGGAGCCGCAGCCCAGGGAGATGGTGGGATTCAGGCCAATCTTGAAGGAGTTGCCACCGGCGTTGCCGGTGGAGCCGTTGACGATGACGCGGCACACGGGCAGGGTATCGGCCACCAGGTCGATGTGGGACTGGGTGTGGGAGTAGATGCAGCTGGAGTGGCCCGCGCCCTCCTTCTTGAGGTTGCTCAGGGCGTGCTGCACGGCCTCGTCGAAGGTCTTGTAGGTGAGGTAGGCGCTGATGGGGCACAGCTTCTCACGGCACAGGGGCTCTTCCCAGGCGGTGCCGCGGGCCTTGCACAGCAGGATGCGGGTGCCGGCGGGAGCGCCCAGGTTGAAGATTTCGGACAGCTCCATGGCGCTCTTGCCCACATACTGGGCGTTGATGCGGTCGGTGCCGTCGGGGTTCTTGCCGAAGAGGTTGCTGCGCAGGATATCCAGCTTCTCCTCATCGGTGATGAGGTAGGCGCCCTTGGAGACAAAGGTCTCGATGATGCCGTCGGCCTCGGCGGCGGGGATGTGCAGGCACTGCTCGCTGGTGCAGGGCACGCCGTTGTCGGCGGAGCGGTTGGTCATGGTCGCCTCGGCAAACCAGGCCCACAGGTCCTCACAGCCGGCGTCCAGAATGGCCTGGACGTTGCCCTGGCCCACGCCCAGGGCGGGCTTGCCGGCAGAGTAGGCGGAGCGCACCATGCCGGGGCCGCCGGTGGCGACGGTGGTGTCGCACAGCTCCATGAGCAGGGAGGTGGCCTCGATGGAGGGGTACTCGATGCACTGGATGATGTCCTCGGGCAGGCCCAGGCTCTTGATGACCTCGCGGGACTTGCCCACCACGAGCTTGGTGCAGTTGACCGCCTTGGGGTGGCTTGCCACGATCATGGCGTTGCGGCTTTTGAAGATACACATGCCGTTGCCGGCGATAGTGACGGTGGGATTGGTCACGGGGGTGACGCAGGCCACGACGCCCTTGGGCTTGGCGAAGGTGGCCACCTTGTTGACATAGTCGTAGTCGAGCAGGCCCACGGACTTCTTGTCCTTGAGGTAGGCCATGTGGCCCATGGTGACCTTCTTGTGCTTGTTGACCTTGGACTGATAGTTGCCCATCTCCGTCTCGTCCCGGGCGGCCTTGGCGAACTCCTCGGCGTGGTAGTAGAAGAGCTTGCCGATCTCCTTGACCACCTGGTCGGCCTTCTCCTGGCTGACCACGCTGAAGATCTCCTCCGCGGCCTTGGCCCGCTTCACCAGGCCCTCCACATACGCTTTCAGATCAAATTCCGTGCTCATACTTGGTTCCTCCTATATTTTTATTTTCAAAATAAACTTGATTGGGGCGGCCTGGCGCTTCAGCCGGCCGTCTCTATCGTCCTGGCAGCCGAAAGCGGCCCGCCGGACTCTTCATAGGTGACAGTGATGCGCTCCCCCGCATTCAGGATGGGGAGAATGGGGCAGTCGCGCACGTTGATGGTGTAGTAGACTCCGCCGCCCTCCAGCTGGATGTAGAAGATGGTGTCGCCGTCCACATTGGCCGCGCGGATGTCCGCAATGGCCCCGGTGACGGTTTTGACCTCTTCCGAGACAGGCGGCGTGACCGGCTCGTCCGGCTTATCACCGCCGCCGGTGATGCCGTTTTCCAGCAGCAGGGCCTGGTAGCGATCCCGGCACTCGGCCACCGTGCTGCCCGTGGCCACGACCTGGTACTGCTGGACGTTGACCATGGCGTACATCTTCACAAGGCCGGCCGCGTCCTTGAGGGCCATAAAATAGGTGGGCTGGTCGGCGATGTTGAGGAGGATGGGGAAGGTTGCGGTGTAGCTGTACTGCTGCACGGCGCCCGCCGCAGACGACCGGGCGGAGTCCTCCTCTGCACCGGCGCAGGAGTAATAGCGGGTCTCCTTGGTACGCTGGTTGACCAGGATAAAGCCGATGTTGCCCCGGTCCCCCGTCACGGAGGTGATGCCGGTGTACATCCACACGTCGTCGTCCTGGGCGATGAAATTATAGCCGCTGGTGGTCTCGGTACAGCCGTTCTGGCCCAGAATTGAGTTCCAGAAGCCGCCCTTGAGCTTGCCGAAGTAGTTATACTGCTGCACCACAAGATCGGCGGAGTACACCCGGTCCACCCAGGAGGGCACGTCGGCCACGTCAAGGTATTCCGACTCGCCGGTCACCGCGTTCATGAGGATGACGCCCACCACGTCGGCGCCCTCATAGAGGCCGATCTTGTGCTCCACCACCGACACCACCCAGTAGGGCGTGCCGCTCTCGTCGATCTCAAAGTTCATGTCCCCGAACAGGGCTGTGGGGTACTGGAAGCGCAGGTGACGCCGGAGGTTGCGGTTGAAGTATTCCGAGGGGGAATACTTGATGCCCTCCTCCAGGCGCACCACCGACACCTCCTGGGTGCGCATGTCGATGCGGATATAGGCGGGAATGCCGCTGCCGCGGTTGTTCCACCACTTGAAGAAGTCGCCGTAGTCTAAGTAATTTACCCGCACTGGCGCGCCGTTGTAGTTGATCTGGGTGGATGCGTTGTTGATGGAGAACTGGCTGACCAGGTCGTCGAGCTCGCCCAGCTTGCGGTTAGCCAGGTTGTTGGCCGAGTCCTCGTCGAGCAGCGGAATCTGGCTCATGCTGATCTCTGCCACCTCGGCGGCAAAGTCGCCCTCGCCCACCGAGATGAGCTTGGCGTAGTCGTGGGCCCGGAAGAGCTTGAGCCCGGCCAGCATACCCACCACCACAATCGCCGTGACGCCCAGCAGCACATAGCAGAACGGGCGCATCTTCTTGCGGGTGTACGTCACATAGCCCCGGACCTTGTTGGTGCGGAAACCGCTTAGGTGGATCATGCACAGGCAGAACACCAGCGCCACCCAGATAAACATCCAGTAGAGGTTCTTGTCGTGGAGGTTCAGGGCGGGCAGCTGCACATAGAAAGCGCCCGCCGCAAAGATCGCCGCCAGGATGAGGCTCTTGATGACGTTCTTCCGGGTGGGCGTGGGCATTTCCGCGCTCTCCGCGGCCGCCCCATCCTTCCCGCCGTCTCCGCCGTCCCCGCCAGAGGTCTCCGCCGGGGTGTCAGCTCCGGCCTCGCTCCCGGCGTCCGGCGCCTGGCCGGAGGAATCCTCCTGCCCCTGGGCGCCCCGGAAGCCCCCCGCCAGGGACGCATCCATCTTCAGCAGCGATGCCCCGTTGAGCGGGTCGATCTTTTTCAGATCGTCCATACGCTTCTTGATCCGTTTGATGATGTTCTCCCACACAGCCTGCATCCCACCTTTTTTTATTTCACGGTCTCACTGCGCCCCCGCCGGAGCCGGGCTTTGTCCCCTGCCCCGGCGAAATGCGCATGTCTCTGTTCTGGAATCGAATGTATGCTGGATTTTGCGTCAGCCCCGGGCCTTGCGGATTTCGGCGGTGAGAACGGGGAGCACCTCGAAGAGGTCGCCCACCACGCCGTAGTCGGCCACGTCGAAGATGGGGGCGTCGGCGTCCTTATTGATAGCTACGATCACGTCGGAGCCGCTCATGCCCGCCAGGTGCTGGATGGCGCCGGAGATGCCGCAGGCGATGTACAGCTTGGGGGCCACGGTCTTGCCCGTCTGGCCCACCTGATGGGCGTGGCTGATCCAGTCGGCGTCCACCGCCGCCCGGGAGGCGCCAACAGTGGCGCCCAGCTCTTTCGCCAGGGCACGGATGACCTCAAAACCCTCCGGGCCGCCCACACCCCGGCCGCCGGAGACGATGATCTCCGCACCCTCCAGGTCCACCTTCTCGCCGTCCATATCCTTGAGGATCTCCAGCACCTGGGTGCGGATGGCCGCAGCGTCCACATGGATGTCCTCCCGGATGACCTGGGCGGTACGCTCCTGGGCGGCAGTCTTTTTGAACACGCCGGGGCGGACGGTGCCGATCTGGGGACGGTGATCCGGGCACAGGATGGTGGCCATCAGGTTTCCGCCGAAGGCGGGACGGGTCCACGCCACGTTGCCGGATTCAGCGTCGATGTCCAGCGCGGTGCAGTCCGCGGTAAGGCCGGTCTTCAGGCGGCAGCTGACCCGGGGACCCAGATCCCGGCCGTTGTTGGTGGCGCCGATGAGCATGCTGGTGGGGCCGTACTTTTCCACCAGAGTGCAGAGCGCATGAGCATAGGCGTCGGTAGAGTACTGGGCGTACTCCGGGCCATCCACCACGTAAATCTTGTCCGCGCCGTGCTCGCCCACGGCCTTCACGGCGGCGTCCACATTGCTGCCGATGACGACGGCGGCCACAGCGCCGCCCTGCTTGCCGGCCAGATCACGGCCGGGGGTGAGCAGCTCAAGGCCCACATTCTTGGCAGTCCCGTCCTCGTTGGTCTCAATGAATACCCACAGGTCTTTCGTTTTGGCTTCCATGATTTGCTCCCCCTTTCTCACAGCACCGCGGCGTCGCTGAGCACCTGAAACAGCTTCAGCGCGGACGCGGCGTTGTCTTCCTCTTTGATCTTCATGCCGCCCTGCTTCTTCTGGGGGACAAAGGTCTTTTTCACCTTGGTGGGCGAGCCCTTCAGGCCCGCATGGGCGAGGTTGATGCCCTCAAGGTCCGCGGCGGTGAGGGTGGGGATGTCCGCCCGGTTGGCGGCCATCTTCCGCTTGATGGTGGGATACCGGGGGTCCCAGGCGGGCTTGGTGTAGGTGACCACGGCGGGCAGGGCCACACCGATGATCTGGGCGCCCTCCTCGGCCTCCTTCTTCACCTTCAGCGTCTCGCCGTCCAGCTCGGCCTCAAGGCCGTAGGTGACCTGGGGATAGCCCAGGTGCTCGGCCAGCTCCGGGCCCACCTGTGCGGTGTCGCCGTCGATGGCCTGCTTGCCGCAGAAAATGGCGTCAAACTTGCCCTCGATGGACTCCACCTTCTTCACGGCCTGGCTGATGATGTAGCTGGTGGCCAGCGTATCGGAGCCGCCGAAGGCGCGGTCCGACACCAGATAGGCCTTGTCCGCCGCGATGGCGAGACACTCCTTCAGCACGGCCTTGGCCTGCTCGGGGCCCATGGACAGCACCACGATCTTGGTGTCCGGATTCTTGTCCTTCACCCGGGCAGCAGCCTCGAGAGCATAGCCGTCAAAGGGGTTCAGGATGCTGGGCACGCCGTCCCGGATGAGGGTATTGCGCACCGGGTCGATGCGGATTTCCGTGGTATCCGGCACCTGTTTGACGCACACGAGTATGTTCATATATGGTTCCTCCTTGGTTTTCGTCGTGTTTATTTTTTACCATGTACCCGCGCGCACACGCAATTCATTATCGAACTGCCCAAATTCCATTTTTGAATATCGTCGTTTCCTGTCGTTTTGCTGTATCCGGCGCGACCCCGGCCCGGCAGGGGGCAAAAAGCACGCCGTAAAAGCAAAAAGACGCCTTCGCAGCACAGATTTTCTGCACTGCAAATGTTGTGCAACGCCTCGGGCACCTGGCCGGAGATGGCGGCCACCGCCCGGAGGTTGTCAAGCTGGGCGGCCAGCATGCGCCTCTGCACATGGCGGGTAAAGGCGGCAAGCAGCGGCAGCGCAAAGAGCAGCACCAGGGCAAGCCCCGGGTTTTTCACCGCGATGACCGCGAGGATGGAGAGGATGCGGCAGGCGTTCGCCGCCATGGAGATCACGCCGGAGGTGAACAGGGCCTCCACCGTGTCGCCCCAGAGCTCCGGGTCGTGGCCGAGGTAGCCCACCGCAGCCGCAACCTCCCGGAGGGTAAAGCCCGAAAGCTCCCGCCCGCCGATGGCCAGCGAGCCTCCATAGGGCCGCTCACACAGGAAAACCCGCCCGAGGGTAGACTTCCCGCAGGCTACAGGGCCGGTGATGCCGATGATGTCGCCAGGCTGCGCGGTGAGGGACAGCCCCGCAAAGATGGGCGCGCCGCCCTCATAGGCGAAGGAGAGATTCCGCAGCTCTACCGCCCGGGCGGGGGCACATCCAGCGCCGGCAGGGGCTCGGGAGCCTTCATCAGGGCTTGATGCGCTTCCACGAGACCTCGGCGCGCTGTACGGCGTTGAAGAGTTTGGCCGCCTTGGAGGACTTGGTGGCAAGCTTGATGAAGCAGGAGAGGAAGATGGTGAACGCGGCGATGTTCCAGGCCTGCCAGCCCGCGCCCAGCACGTTGCGCCCGCCGAAATAGAGGATAAACAGCACACTCAGGTTGGATACCGCAAGGTAGAGCGGCGGCAGGGCCGACTGCCAGACGTTTTCGCGCACCGTCGCCTTTTCGTAGGCGTGGAGCGTGTCCTCATAGCGCGCCTCCCGCACCAGCCGTAAATACGGTAGGTCACGGCATTTTTCCCGGTCGAGGGTGGCGGCGTTGAGGTCGGCGGCGGCCTTTTTGCAGGCGCTGCCCGCGCGCTGCACCGGCTTTTTCATCCTCTCGGCGCAGAGGTAAGATACTGGTGGGAAAATGAGACACAAAAGGGCCAGCCGCCAGTCGTACGCAAGCAGCATGGCCACATAGCCCGCCAGGGCCACGCCGGTATCGAATACCTTCGTGGTAAACTTGCGCATGCCCTCGGCGCAGTTGTCGTCTGAGATGACCTTGGTCACAAGCTCGCCCGCTCCCTCGTCCTCCAGGGCACTGCGGCTCTCCCAGACCAGGTTCGCGTACAGCACGCCCTTCATCCGGCGATTGACGTTGTTTGCAAAGCGCGCGGCCTGCACCGTGAGGGTCACGCCGATGTGCTCAATAAACATCCACGCGTGAAACGCGTGGTATTTCAGATGCGGGCAAAGCCCTTTGTTCCTCGCGGACACGTAAAACGTGTAAGTACGGTCTGCCAACTGCGCAAAGTTTACTCCTTGCGGCCCGTAAACGGGCTGGGCGAGCTGATTGTTAACTGCTCGCCCAGCTCGTCTTCTTTTAACTGGTTCTTGATATACTCCGCAATTCGGCTCGTGTTCTTCCCTGCTGTATCCACATAGTATCCTTTACACCAAAACTCTCTGTTTCGATACTTATATTTTAACTCGCCGAATTGCTCATAGATCATCGTGCTGCTTTTCCCTTTCAAGTACCCCATAAATGTCGATACTGCCATCTTCGGCGGTATCTCCACCAACATGTCCACGTGATCCGGACACACTTCTGTCTCTACTATCTTCACCCCTTTCCACTCACACAATTGCCGCAATATTTTGGCTTAAAGCAAAAAATAATTCGAGAGGAGAAATCCTCTCGAATTATTTTTATGCCCTGTACCGTCTGGTCAACCCTATAGGTCACATTGTGTGCCTGTGGACATTAACCCTTGAAAACAAAGGGTTTTTCGCTGGCAATCTGATAAACTTACCACAAATTTACGACAATTGCTCAGCAAAAAGCGCTTGATATGTGTGAAAAGGCCGCTGTCTGCAAATTGCAGACAGCGACCTCTTTCCTGCAAGAAAAGAAAAGCCCCGGCGGATGGCGGGCTCTTGTCAAATGCAAGCTTGTCAAGCCGGGCTCTCCGCGGCGGCTGTTTTGAACGTGCCCTTTCAAAAAGCGCCATGTTATAATATCTCTGATCCGCTGCAGCTCTACAAGCCGCAGCCTCTTATCCCACCAGCTTTCCATCAAGCTGCTGTCTCGACTCAATCGCCAATTGCAGCCCAATAGAGAACGCTGCACTCAGTAAATGACCGAATGCAGCGTTCTTTTTTGTTTTATGCCGTGATATACCGAGAAACTAAATGCCTTTTGACCTCTTCGTTTTCTGCTCAGGTGCTCCCATAGCCGGGCTTACGGCACTCAACGCCCATGAGTTCTTCATAGTAGCGAACCAAGGCGCCCTTGTACTTGTCTCCGTAGCCCATCAATCTGGTGGCCTTATAGACGGAATTCATCGCGTCCAGCAGCGGTACAGGCAGCCCCTCCTGAGAGGTGATCTCCACGCAGCTGACGATATCCTTATAGGCATCATCGATGGTAAAGCCATAGTCAAAGTCTCCCACCAGGATCTGGGGAATGAAGAATTTGGATGCGCCGCTCTGGGCGGTCCCGGTGTTAATGACCTTACCGATCTGCTCCGGCTCCAGCCCCAGTTTGACCGCGACCGTCATCAGCTCGCAGAACGCCACCACATTTATATCGTAAATGCAGTTGTTGATCATCTTCGTCATCTGCCCATTGCCGCTCTTGCCCATGTAATAGATGTCGCTGCCCATCAAATGCAGGTACTGCTCCACCTTGTCAAAGATTTCCTTTTCGCCGCCGCACATAATGCTCAGGGTGCCGTCCTCGGCTTTGGACTGCCGGCCGGACACGGGCGCATCGATAAAGCCAATGCCCTTTTTGGCAAGTTCCTGCGCAATCTTCACGGTAGGCAGGTAAGCGATGGTGCTGCAGTCCACAATGATTTGGCCGGCATGCATTTTTTCCGCCAGGCCGCCCTTCCCCAGGATGACGTTTTCCACGACCTTGGTGCCGGGCAGGCAGAGGAATACGATATCGGCATCCCGCAGCTCGGATACCTGCAGGGTGGCCTTGATGCCGCGCGCTTCAAAGTCATGGAACATCTTGTCGCTGATATCGTTGACCACATAGTCACAGCCGCACTTTGCCAGATTCAGCGCCATGCCCTTGCCCATCTGGCCGAGACCCATAAAACCAATTTTCATTGTATGCGCTCCTTTCATAATTCTGGTTGCCGCAGGGAGTTTAAGCCTTCTCTTTCTGCTCGTTCTTCGAGCTTAGCTTGTAGATAATGATGACTGCAATGTAGAGAATGATCATGACCACAAAAATACCAGCCATACCCTGCCACATTAAGTTAAGAGCATTGATAATCTTTTCATTCATTGTTCAAACGCCCTCCGCCATTATAAGAGGTTAGGAACCAGGTTGAGAATAACGCCGCAGGCCACAACAGAAGCGATCTGCCCGGAAACATTGGCGCCCACCGCGTGCATGAGCAAATGATTCTGCGGATCTGCCTCTAGCCCAAGCTTCTGAATCACCCGGGCGGACATGGGGAAAGCAGAAATGCCGGCTGCGCCCACCATGGGATTCACCTTCTTTTTACAGAAAAGGTTGAGCAGCTTTGCAAACATCACGCCGGCTATAGAGTCGAACACAAAGGCCAGCAGGCCCAGCCCCATAATAAGCAGGGTTTCGACCCGGACAAAGGCCTCTGCCTTCATAGAAGCGGAAATGGTAATCCCCAGCAGCAGGGTAATCAAGTTGGCAAGTTCATTCTGCGCAGTTTTGGAGAGAGTTCCTAACACGCCACACTCACGGATGAGGTTGCCAAACATCAGGAACCCAACCAAAGAAACAGAAGCGGGCGCTACCAAGCCGGCAACAAGAGTTACAATGAGGGGGAAAAGGATGCGTGCCGCTTTGGAAACGTTCTTGGGGTTGTACTCCATCCGGATGGCCCGCGACTTTTTGCTGGTGCACAGCTTGATGGCAAAGGGCTGGATAATAGGCACTAACGCCATATACGAGTACGCCGCCACTGCGATCGGCCCCACATAGTTGCTGTTTAGCACCTGGGATGCCAGGATAGACGAAGGACCGTCTGCCGCGCCGATGATGCCAATAGAAAATGCGTCTTTCAGGTCAAAGCCCAAGAGTGTTGCGACAAAAGCGGTCATAAAAATACCAAACTGGGCCGCCGCGCCAAAAAGCAGCAGCTTGGGGTTTGACAGGAGCGGGCCAAAATCGATCATAGCCCCGATCCCGATGAAAAGCAGCAGCGGCATCATCTCGGAAGCGCCGATGCACACATCGAACAGCCAATCGATAATACCTTCAACCTCGCCAATGCCGGCCATTGTCTGGTTAAGTACTCCGGAAAAAGGAATGTTGACCAGAATCGCGCCAAACCCCATGGGCAGAAGCAGCGATGGTTCCATTTCTTTCCTGACAGCAAGGTAAATCAGTATGGCGCCTACGGCCCACATGACAAGGACCTTCCATGTAATCCCCATGATGCCCTCAACCAAGAAACCCATATAAATTCACCTCACTCGATGAGCAGCATGGGGTCGCCTGCGTTGACGGTGTCGCCCTTACTCACATAAATCTGAGATACTGTGCCGCCCTTGGGGGCGTAGATCTCGTTTTCCATTTTCATGGCTTCCAGGACAAGGATTGCCTCGCCGGCGGTCACGGTCTCGCCAGCCTGCTTATTTATGCCGACGATCGTGCCGGGCATGGGCGCCTTAACAAGGCCCTCACCGCCAGCGGGAGGAGGGGCGGTTGCGGCTTTGGGCGCGGCTTCGGCTGGGGCAGCTTCAGGAGCGGGGGCGGCCGCGGGGGGCGGAGCAGGCGCGGCGGCCACAGGCGGCGGGGCGGCGGATGGGCCGACCTCCTCCACGCTGACCTGGTAAACCACATTATTTACTGTAATATTGAAATGCTTCAAGGGTGTTTCCTCCCATCATCGTTGACTCATCAGATCAATTCGACCTGCTTGTGCCCAGAGAGACTCCGAAGAGCCGGCGCGGCGAATATCCCGCACAACCAGCCGGCCTTCTGCCTGTGCTGCGCATAAAACCGCGGCAGTGATCACAGCGATTAATTCCAGCGGAGGGGCAGGGGCTGCGCAGGCAGGGGCGGGGGACATCCTGCCTGCCGCCGTGTCTGCCTTGTCCTGCGCCAACGCCTGGCCGGCCTGCTTGCTTGCGCTGACCCTGCTGTGAATCAGCCAGGCAATCACGGATAGGATGGCGGCCGCGCCGATGACAATGTGATACCAATCCATAGAGACGCCCTCCTACAGCGGGATGTTTCCGTGCTTTTTGGCCGGGCGCCGCTCTCGCTTGCCCGCCAGCATCTCAAATGCGCTGATGAGCCGTTTTCTGGTCTGGGCCGGTTCGATGACATCATCAATGTATCCCAGCGCTGCCGCTGCATAGGGGTTGGCTGCCATCTCACGGTATTCCGCAGTCTTCTCTTTCCGCTTTGCCTCATGATCTTCAGCGGCGTCGATTTCCTTGCGAAAGATAATATTGGCCGCGCCGTCAGGCCCCATGACCGCAATTTCCGCAGAGGGCCAGGAGAGCACCATGTCGGAACGCAGATGACGGGAGCACATGGCAATATATGCGCCGCCATACGCCTTGCGCAGGATCAGCGTCACTTTGGGCACCGTGGCTTCGCTATACGCAAAGAGCACCTTCGCTCCATGCCGGATGATGCCGCCGTACTCTTGGGCGGTACCGGGCAGGAAGCCGGGCACATCTACCAGGGTCAGCAGGGGGATATTGAAGCAGTCGCAAGTGCGGATGAATCGCGCCGCCTTGTCCGAAGCGTTGATGTCCATACAGCCCGCCAGCTCCTGCGGCTGGTTGGCGATGACGCCCACGCTCCGTCCGTTCAGCCGGATAAAGCCTGTGAGCATATTTTTGGCGAAGTAGGGCTGGTACTCCAAGAATACCCCGTTGTCCGCCAAAGAACCAATGGCCCGGCGGATATCGTAGGCCTTGTTGGGGCTTTCGGGGATGAGATCATTGAGCTGGGCATCTTCGCGGTTGGGATCGTCCGCCACCGGCGCGCGGGGAGGATCTTCCAGGTTATTCTGCGGCAGATAGCGCAGCAGCTCGCGGATATGCGCAAAGCAGTCCGTCTCCGTCTTGTCATAGAAGTGCGCCACACCGCTGCTGCTGTTGTGCGTCATGGCTCCGCCCAGCATTTCCGCGGACACCTTTTCCCCTGTGACCGTTTCAATAACCTGCGGCCCGGTAATAAACATCCGGCCCACATTTTCTACCATGAAAATGAAGTCGGTCAGCGCAGGAGAATAGGTTGCGCCGCCGGCACACGGGCCCAGGATTACAGATATCTGCGGGATCACGCCAGACGCCAGGGTATTCTGGTAAAAGATGTCCCCGAAGCCCGCCAGCGCCTCTACGCCTTCCTGAATGCGCGCGCCGCCGGAATCGTTGATCCCGATGATGGGAACGCCCATCTTGAATGCCATTTGCTGAGCCTTCACGATTTTGTCCGCATGTGCCTTACCCAGCGAGCCGCCCATCACAGTGAAATCCTGGGAAAACACACACACCAGGCGCCCGTCAATGGTGCCGTACCCGGTCACTACGCCGTCGCCGGGTGTGCGCTTTTTCTCCATGCCGAAATTTTCACACCGATGCAGCACCATGGTGTCCAGCTCCACAAAGCTGTCCTTGTCAAGCAGCGCCTCAATGCGCTCTCGGGCGGTCATTTTTCCGCTTTCATGCTGCTTATCAATGGCCGCCTGACCACCGCCCAGCAAAATCTCGGCTTTCACTTTTTTGAGCTTTTCCAATTTGATGTTAGACAAACTGCCACCTCCGGTTTATATCTGTGGATACGGTGGGGCAAACCCCATAAAGCCAAAGTCATTTCAGGCCCATCTGAACAAACAGGACGCTGAATACGGAAACGAACACAGGAATGATAACCGTACACCACAGGAAGTGCTTATAGGCGTTCTTATGGGTCAGGCCGGCCGTGTTGATCATGTTGATGACGGAACCATTGTGCGGCAGGGAGTCCAGGCCATAGCAGGACATAGCGGACACACGGTGGATGATCTCCGGAGAGATGCCCATATCCAAGAAACGCTGGCCGAAAGTCTCCAACGCGATAGCCAGGCCGCCGGAGGCAGACCCGGTGATGCCGGCGATCAGGTTGGTGGCGATAACAAGCTGGACAATGGGGGGGCCAGGGATAGAATCCATGCAGCTGACAACAAACTCATAGCCGGGAACGATTTTTACCACATTGCCGAAGCCGACCACGGCGCACACGCCCACAAGGGTCCTGCAGCCGCTGAACGCACCTTCGCCGAGTGCATTCATCACGTTGGGAATCTTGCGGAAGTAGAGGGCGATGTTCACAAGGCAGCCGGCGAACAGCGCGACCTGAGGAGCCCAGTTCAGCGCGTTGAGGCACACCAGCAGGACGATAGACGGGACCAGGGCCAGGAAGAAGGCGCCCCAGCTGATGTTTTTGCCTTCCTCGATGTCGATATCGCTCTTCAGGGTCTGGCTGATGACCTCGCCGGTGGGCAGGAAGCGCTCGTCCTCCCGCTCTGCTTTCTTGGAAACAACGATTACATAAATCACACAGAAGATGATAGACACAGCAGCGGAGGCCAGGGCCAGTACGGGGGCCGCCTTAGCGTCGGTACCGAGGTATTCAATGGGGATCAGATTCTGAATGGCGGGGGAGCCGGGGACCATGGTGGCGGTAAATACCTGCGAGCCAATTGTTATGCCGCACAGGGAGAGGTGCCAGGGGATATCCTGTGCCTCAAACAGGGGCTTCATAATGCCGACCATGGTGAAAATGACCACAAAGGAGGACACGCCGCCCAGCGTCAGGATGGTGGTGATAAGGGCAATGAGCAGCACGGTCAGGGCAATGCGGGCGCCCCGGGTCTTAAGGCGGGCCTTATTCAGAATGGTAGCCAGCTTCAAGGCAATGGTCTTACCCGTTCCGCTCTCGCCGGTCAGCCGTCCGAACATTGAGCCGAGGGCGAACATCAGGAAGTAGTTTTTAGCGTAGTTGCCAAACGCAGTAGAGTAAGATGTAAGCATACCTTGCTGCACGATGTCTACGCTTCCCCAGGCAAACAGCAGGCAAACCAGGGAACACAGCGGGCCAACGATGAGCAAGCTCACACCCTTGTAAGCAAGGATCATAATTAAGGCGAGGGAAACTAGAATGCCAATCAAACTAATAATTTGTGCGGTCATAGTGGTTCTCCCTTCTTTATTCCTTTTTATTGACGGGTAGCAGAGATGCAGGGAAAGTGATGAGCACTTCCCCTGCATGAGGGAGCCTTGGCTCAGGTCAGGCTCAGATACTCTCTGGCTTCATCGGCAGTAGCGATGGGACGGCCTACCGCGTCCGCAATGCGCAGCACACGCTCAAGAAGCATCTTATTGGTGGCGGGGACCCCCTTGCTCATAGTCAGAACATCCTCAAGGCCGGTGCGCACGTTTCCGCCCATGGCGATAGCCATGGTCAGCAGCGGGACCTGAGACGAACCGATGCCGCTGACCTGCCAGGTGGAGCCCGCCGGCAGAGAGTCGACCATGTACTGGAGGTTGCGGGTGGTTCCGACAATAGACCCAGGCACATTCATTACAAGGTTGAACTGCAGGGGGCCCTTCAGCACGCCCTTCTTCTGAAGGAACACGGCGTTAGAGATCATGGCAAGGTCAAACGCCTCGATCTCGGGCTTGATATTGTTGGCATACATCTTGTCGGCCAGGGCCTCGATCAGCTCAAAATCATTGGAGTTGACGCCCTTGGCAAAGTTGGAGGAGCCGGTGGCAAGGCTGGCCATCTCAGCCGGCAGATCCAGCATGACGCCGCGCTGTATCCCTGTGGCTCCGCGGGCGCCGGTGGACAACTGACGGATGAGCTTGACGCCTTCGGCGTCCAACTTGTCCAACACCTCTTTATAAACGGCACGATCCGTAGTGGGCTTGAGTTCGGCGTCTCTGACATGAATATGCGCGATGGCGACGCCCATGCCCTCCGCTTCCTTGATTTCTTTCACAATCTCATCGGGGGTCAAAGGGGCTGCAGGTGCTGTTGCTCTGGTGGGGACATTCCCGGTTGGCGCAAGCGTGATAATCAGTTTTTGCATGATAGGACCCTCCTTTTTTTGGTGTGTCGCCTTTTTTATGAGAGGCCACACTCTCTAAACCTAAGCATAGGGCTTTATCATGAATATGGGAATTATCGTTTCTTTATCAGGTGTTAACAAAAATATAAACGCTTTGCACATTGATTCGGCATAATACTGCCTCACCGTTGTGCAAAGCGCCAACTCATGGTTATTCATTTGTGCGTTTTCTCTTCTGGCTGCGGTCAGCCAATAGAGGTATTGTCGTAATAGTAACTCGCGATCGGTGTGTTGTCTACATCGAACTTCTGATAGTACGCGACTGCGAACTTTCTGAAAATGGATAAGCTTGCGTTATTTTTGGCACGCCTGCTCCAAAACAGTTTCTGCTTTCTCTTGTAAGTACAGTCGTTCAGCTCCACAAAAATTTCCGGCGATTTGGAGGTAGAGAGCTTAACAAACAGTGTGGATATTCCAAGGCCGTGCGTTTCCGCTATTAATCTGCTGCGCATGCCATAATCACATTCAAATGCGATATTTGGCAGGAATCCCGCTTCCTCAAAAATCGAATCAAACATTTTCCGAGAGGAAGCCGTTTTCTCCAGGGCAATAAAAGCCTCGCCTTTCAGCTCGGAGAGACTGATTGACTGGCGCGCGGCAAAGCGGTGCGTTGGATAAACCATCACGAGTGGACGGTCATTCCGGTAAAGCGTGCATGAGCACAGATCTCCCAACAATTCCTGCGGGATATCCCCTGGCGCGGCAATGATGCAGTCAAATCTGCTAAGCTGACTTTTCTGTGCCAGCTGGTAGAGGTTCAGGTAGGCATGGGATACATAGATATCCGGGTGGGCGAGCCGAAAAGCCACCAGCAAATCCTGATAGAGCATAGGAGAGCTGGTCGCCAGATTTAAACGAGAGTTCTTTGCATGATTCGTCTCCTGGATATTCTTTATGGCAGCGTCCAGGCAGTCAAGCGCTTTGCTTACCTCGGCCAGAAATATTTGCCCCTTGTCGTTCAAAAAAAGCGCAGACCCTTTCCTCCGGTCGAAAAGCTTGGTGTTCAGCTCTTCTTCCAGCCGCTTGATGGAGACACTGAGCGCCGGGGCGGATAGGTGAAGTGCCTCTGCGGTTTTAGTTAAGTTTCCTTTTTCGGCCAGAGCCTTGAAATATCTTAACTGTGTCAATTCCATCGCCGTCTGCTCCCTTCTAATCATTGCCGCAACCGCCTAAGAACCGGCCGCTTTCGCCATACGACCTGTCTTTAACCGAAGACATCGCACTATCATAATAGAGGCAAGGAATTCTGATGCGTCTCTTTTGAAGACTAATTTTTACACAGAGCATCGCCGGGGGGCGCGCTCATGGCTGAAGATCAAAAACACCAGGAAAGGGGGAAACTGATTTTAAGGTGAGCGCAGAAAGCGCCGGAGGCTGGTCTTTGCGCGCTTTTTTGACCTTGCGGCCAAGGCTGCTCCTTTGTACAGCTGCGCTGCGTTCAGGTGTGCTGGGTTTTGCTCATCTCTCTGCTTCTTTGGAATAATTATACCGTACAAGGTGATTTGTGTCAATTATCAGAGCCCCTTTTGTCAAGCTATTCGCCACCTTTACTGATAATGACATACTGTGTATCCGTACTATAATTTAATTGGAGGACGGATACATGACAGCAGAAACTATCAAGCAGTTACGCGAAGCACGGGGTTGGACACAGGCAGAATTAGCAAGAAAGCTGAACATTTCAAGGAATGGCGTTAATTCATGGGAGCAGGGTCTGTCCATGCCGTCCCCGCATTTTCTGGTTGAACTGGCCAAAATATTTTCCGTTTCCACCGACTTCCTGCTTGGCATCGAATCACTGCATACTATCAATGTTTCGGGTCTTTCCGCAAAGGACGTGGCAATGCTGACAGACCTTGCGGATCGCCTGAGACGTGTTTAGGGGAGTGCTGCTGTTGTGAGGGCACTCTCCTGTATTATGAAAGAGGCGGGGTTGAAACGCATCTAACAGCTCATGTTGGGGCTTGCGGCATTCGCAGCCGCAGAGGCAAAAAGCAGAACAAAACCCCGGCACCTGCATCACGCAGGTGCCGGGGTTTTGTTCTGAGCCTTTCCATATCGCAGCCCGGGCCGCGCTTTTGACCGCCGCGGCACCGGTGGACGTACCTCCCGCGCCCCCTCTGGAAAAAGCCGGAAGTTTATGATAAAATAGCAGCATGACTGACAGAAGCGGCTGCGCTGGAGCCCACGGCCGCGAGCGCGCCCACGAGCACGCCGGAGTCCGCCCGGCCCCAGAGCCGGACGGTCTACGTCAGCAAAACCGGAAAGCGCTATCATTAACAGCAGCACCTGCAACGGCGGCACCTACTACGCCAGCACCCTGGACAAAGCCCGCGCCCGGGGCCTCACCCCCTGCAAAAAGTGCGTCGGGTAGCCCCGGCACGGCAGGGCCGGGGCGTGAGCGAGCTGCTGTCAGACACGATGAAGGAATGCAGGATCACCAGTTCGCCCTGGATTTCTCAAAAAATTGTTAGCAGGCAGACAGGAGAAAAATGACGCGGAAAATATATTGATATGTCGGTATGCAGGTTTGTCCAGCATGTATTGCAGTCCTACAAAACATGCTCTTTTGTTTCACTTTTTCCATTGACATCCGAACTTTTCCCCTGTAATATGTCTTCAGCCAGCCTGTTGGGCCCATGCCGCTGACACCTTCGGCGGCAGCGCAGGAAAGGAGGAGGAGCCCCGATGAGAGCCAGGCCGACCATCAAAGACATCGCCGCGGAGGTGGGCGTCTCCCACACCACGGTATCTTATATTCTCAGCGGAAATACGACGCAGAAAATCTCGCCCGAGACCCGCAAGGCGGTGCTGAGCGTTGCCAGAAGGCTGCAATACGTCCCCAACAGCGCCGCCCAGTCTCTGCGCAACAACAGCACCCGGTGCGTCAGCGTAGCCATGGAGAAGGCCCTGACCAGCGCCCGGTTCAGCGGGCTGCTCCAGGGCATCCGGGAGGCCCTGCAGGCGGAGGGCTATTGGATTATGCTGTTTGACTTCAGCGCCAGCAACCCGCTGTATCCCGATTATCTGGAGAGCGTCCTTCAGCGGCGCACCGACGGCATCATCTACGTCTCCTCCGACGGCTACCCCCCCGAGCAGCACTGCTGCCAGATGATCATCGACAACGCTCTGCCCTTTGTGGCCTGCGACTGCTGCCCGGAGGAGCCGGAGTTGGCCTCGGTGAGCTTCGATTATGAGCGCGGGGCCTTCGAGGTGGCCTGCCGCCTGTTCGGCGAGGGCGCCCGGCGCATCCTGTATTGGCGGCCGGACGTACAGAGCCTCCAGGAGGGCTACCGGGAGAAGGGCCTGCGCCGTGCGGCGGAGCTGTACCCCGGCTCCGAGTTCTCCGTGTCCCTGCTGCCATCCAGCACCTGCATATACGAAAGCGCCGACCGCCACTCCGGCCTGAACCGGCTATGCGGCCAATACCTGGCCCAGGAGATCATGCCCCGTATCGCCGATTTCCAGCCGGGGGACGCGGTGGTGTGCTGCTGGGGCATCATGGTGAACCATCTCACCGCCGCCCTGAACAGCCGGGGCCGGGGGCTGAAGATTGCCAGCCTGTCCGACGCCGAGCCGCCTGTGGTGACGGATACCACCCGCATTCTCACCAGCCGCTCCAACTTCGTGCGAGGGGGCAAGGTGTGCGCAGCCTCCCTGCTGCGCCAGCTCCGGGGCGAGCGGTGCGAGGGCAATGTGGTGCTCCCACCGGATATCCCCAGCTATATCGATCATTGAGCGGCAGTCTGCCGCATAAACGCAACGACCGCCCGGCCAATGGCCGGGCGGTCCTTTTTTTCTGCCCCTGTCACTTCAGGCAGCTCTTTTTGATTTTTCCGGTGGCGGTGCGGGGGAAATCGTCCACAAATTGGATGATGGAGGGGATTTTGAACTTGGCCATCCGGGGTGCGCAGTATCCGGTGATGTCCTCCTCCGACAGGTCACAGCCCGGGCGGAGCTGGACGTATGCCTTAACGGCCTGGTCCCGGATGGGGTCCGGCACGCCCACCACCGCCGCGTCGGCGATGTCCGGGTGGGAGGTGAGCACGCACTCCACCTCCAGACTGCTGATGTTTTCCCCCGACCGCTTGATCATATTGCCGCACCGGTCCACGAAAAACAGCCAGCCGTCGGCGTCCAGATAGCCCCGGTCCCCGGAGTGGAGCCAATTTTCCGAATCGATGAGCTCGGCGGTGGCCTCCTCGTCCTGGTAATACCCCAGCACCAGGGAGCGCCCCGGCACCCCGTGGATACAGATTTCGCCCACCTCTCCCGGCGGGAGCTCCCGCCCATCCTCCCCCACAATCTTGATGGCGTAGGATGGGGCGCACCGGCCCACGGAGGGCCAGTTTTTATCCCCCGTCAGGGGGGCACAGGTCACGCCGGACACCGTCTCGGTCATGCCGTAGGAGTTGAGCAGACTGACCCGGAAACGCTCCTCAAAGCGCTCCTTTTCCTCGTCGCTGAGCCCCATGGAAAAATAGATCTGCTTCAGGCAGTGGTCCTTTTCCCAGGGCTGCACCGGCTGCATCAGCATGGTGCGGTTCATGATGGACATGGTGTCGGTGAAATGGGCCCGGTGGCGGCACACCTGCCCCCAGAAGCGGCGGGCGCTGTAGTGCTCCACCATCACCAGGGTGCTGCCGGTGCAGATTGCCGGCATGGCGGCCATCTCCTGGAAATCCATGTGGTAGCAGGGCATGGAGCTGAGAAACCGGTCTCCGTGATCCATCCCCATCTGGGCGACGTGGATCAGCCCGCCGTAAATCACGTTGCAGTGGGTGTACATGGCCCCCTTGGGGTGGCGGGTGGTGCCGCTGGTGAAGAGGATCACAGCCAGCTCTTCGGTCTGTACCGGCCTGACCTCCCGCAGCCTGTCGGGTTGGCGGGCCATCCCCTCCGTCAGGGACAGCACGCCCTCCGGCGCTTCTCCGTCCACGGTGATGAGCTGGTCCAGCATGGGGCGCAGAGGCGGCTCCAGGTACAGCGGCAGGGTACAGGGCTCGGTAATGGCCCGGCGGATGCCGCATTTTTCCAGCACGTAGTGGACTTCCGGCTGCTGATAGTGCGCGTTGATCGGCACCGATACCGCCCCGATCTGGGCCAGCGCCAGCCAGCACACCAGATACTCCGGCCTGTTATGGAGCTGCAGGGCCACCAGCTCCCCCTTTGCCACCCCCAGCTCCAGAAAAAAGTTGGCCGCGCGCTTCACCTGCCGGTCCATTTCCTCATAGGTCCAGGCGGCCACGGCCTCGTCCACGGAGACGTATTCCAAAAAGAGCTCCGGCCCATAGCAGCGCACGGTCTCATCCCATTGGCTGCGCAGGGTGCGGCTGCCCACCATATCCGTCATAGCAAACTCACCTCTCGTACCGCTTGCGTGCCTGCTGCGGGGGAAACGCCGGGAGCAGCCGCGCTTGCACAGCTGCTCCCGCCAGCAGGCCGTTGTCGTCAGGAAAGCTTTTCAATCAGCGCGGGGACCACCTTATACAGATCTCCGACCACGCCGAAGTCGGCATTTTTGAAGATGGGCGCGGACTTGTCCTTGTTGACGGCCACAATGACCCGGGCCTTGTTGATGCCGCCGATATGCTGCACCTGGCCGGATACGCCCAGGGTCAGGATCAGTTCGGGCTTGACCTGCACGCCGGTGATGCCCATATAGCTGGACTTGGGAAGCCACTTGTTGTTCTCCGCCACCGGTCGGGAGCAGCCCACCTCGGCGCCCAGCGCGCCGGCCAGGCGGCGGCACAGCTCCAGATCCTCTTCCTTGGCCAGGCCGCGGCCCACGTCCACAATGCGCTTGGCGGCCACCAGATCCACGCCGCCCTCCTTCTTCTCGGTGCGGTTGATGCACTTCAGCCCCCCCTGGGGCGCGCCCTCAAAGGGGGAGACGGCGGCCTGGGCCTCGCCGGGTACGGCCTCAAACACCCCCGCGCCCACGGTGATGACGCCGTAGGGCCCGGTGAACACCTCGCTGCGCTGGGCCATGCCGCCGTACACCATGCGGCGGCACACCAGGCCGTCGCCGGAGCGCTCCAGGGAGTTGACGCTGGTGAGCACGGCGGTGTCCAGCAGAACGCCCAGCCTGCCCGCCAGGCAGCGGCCCCGGATGCTGTTGTTGACGATGACCAGAGCAGAGGCTTCCTTTTTGACCTCCTCTGCGAGCGCGGCGGCATAGTCCTCCATCACCGCCCCGTCGGAGGGCCGGCAGAGCAGCAGGCGGTCCGCCCCGCAGGAGGCGGCCCCGCCGGCCTCGCCGGCGAACACAACGGCAGTTACCCGCTCCGCCGCGGCCCTTGCGCCGGAGCAAAGCTCAGCCAGGGCGGCGGTCTCGTCGCTGATTACAAAAATAGTCTGCATCGACATCATATCCTACCTCCCTTTCTGTTAAAAGCCCTCTTTTTTGAGGAACCGGACCAGGGCGTCCACGGCCTCCTCGCCGTCGCCCTCCACCAGCTCCTGGCGGCGCTCCTGCTGCTCGGGAGCGAGCTGCTCCAGAGTCCGCAGGGATGCCTCGCCGCACGCGGGGCAGTCCAGCTTTTCCACCGGCTTCTTGCCCGCCTTCATGATGTCCCGCATGGCGGGCACGGCGGGCACGTTGATCTCGGAGGATACGCTGAGCACGGCGGGCAGGGGCACCTCCAGCACCTCCACCTCGTTCTCCAGGGTACGCTCCACTTCAAGAATTCCCTCGCCCGCAGGCCTGATGCCGGTGACGTTGTTGACGGCGGGCAGACCCAGCAGCGCGCCCACCTGAACGCCCACCTCCTGGAAATACAGGTCGCTGGAGCCCATGCCGCACAGCACCAGATCGTATTCCCCGGCGGCACGCACCGCCCCGGCGATGGCCTTGGCGGTCTGGAGGGAGTCCTGGAAGGGCTTGTCGTCGTTGAGGACCAGCTTCAGGGAGTCCGGCCCCCGGGACAGGATGTCCTTCTGAATCTTGCTTGCCCCCAGGGCCTCGGTGCTGCCGATGCTCAGGGCTGTCATGGAGCCGCCCCCGGCGGCCAGCTGCTTGCCGCTCTCCAGGGCGTTCAGGTCGTACTGGCTGATTTTCCAGGGTACGCCTTGAAAGCCCAGCTCCCGGCTGGGCAGAACCTGGAGCTCCTCTTCGTTGGGGACCACCTTGCAGCATACGATGATTTTCATGCGCTCAACCTTCCTTCCGCGTTTTCTCGTGTCCGGCCCTGTCGGGCGAAATGTGTCAGGAAATGGAAAACGCCCCTTTCGCTATAAGTTTTACGTGAAAGTAACATCTTCCGACTGCATTCCACAGGTTATTTTTAATTTTAGACTAAAACCCAGAGGCTGTCAACATGAAAATAGACGGATAGGGAACCGCTTCAGGAGGAATGGAAAGGTTTTCAAAAAGCACGGGTTTTGTGTTATTTTAACAAAACAGCAGGAAGGCCGTCGTAATTTTCTATGTAACAAGACCTGTGAATGCCCCATTTTTTAGATGTTCTCACAATTTTTCAGTCGGGGAATTGTCAAAATTGATACTTGCGAAACACCCCGGGATTAGTTATCCTATAATTGCACGTTAAAGTAACAAGTTCACCATTTTTGTCCCGGCAAATCCGGATTATTTTGTCATTTTCGCGCCAAAGCGGTCGGGCGCCGATGCCGGAGGGGCCGGAAACGGGAAAGGAGCGGTTGCGCGCAATGAAACCATTGGCTTCCTTAAAGATCCTCGACCTGACCGACGGCAACCCCTATCCGGGCAGCCTGTTCGCCGACTATGGGGCGGAGGTACTGAAGATTGAGCCGCCCGGACGGGGCGACTCCATCCGCCGCCGGGGAGCAGCGGCAGACGGGGCGGAGGGGCCGTACGCCCCCTATTACAACCGGGGCAAGAAAAGCCTGACGCTGGACCTGAGCCAAAGCGCCGGGCAGGATATTCTGCGGCGGCTGGTTCCCGGCTATGACATGCTGGTGGCCAACGTGGCTGAGGAGCGGCTGGAGCGGCTTGGGCTTGGCTGCGCCCGCCTCATGGAGCTGAACCCCAGGCTGATTTACGGCGTACTCACTCCCTTCGGGGAGGAGGGGCCCTGGAAGGATCTGCCCGACTATGACCTGCTGGTCATGGCCCGCTCCGGGCTGCTGGAAAAGACGGGCATGCCGGACAAGCCCACCCGGATCGGCCCGCCCCTGGCCTATTACTACGGCGCCTGGCATCTCACCGCCGGGATGATGGCCGCGTACCTGGACGCCCAGGAGAGCGGCCGGGGCAGAAAGGTTTCCGTGTCAGTCTGGCAGGCCATCTGCTCCATCGACGACACCTATGTCCAGGGGCTCCAGGGGCTGAACACCCTGCCCAGGCGGATCGGCAACGGCTTCCCCACCACCAACCCCACAGACACCTTCCAGTGCAAGAACGGCTATTTCGCTTTGAGCATCGGCAGCGACGCCCAGTGGCTGGCCTTCGCCGCCGGGGCGGGCCGGGCCGACTGGGGCGAGGGCACCGTCTACGCCCACGACCCGGACCGGTCCATGAAGCACTACTTCGGTGAGCTGGACGGGCAGCTCCGGGACTATTTCCGCACCATCACCATTGAGGAGGCGGACCGCATCTGCCAGGAGGCCATGGTGCCCGGCGGGCCCTGCAATACCGTGCGGGAGCTGATGGACGACGCCCAGGTGGCCGCGCGGCGGATGATCCTGGAGGCGGACGACCCCGCCCTGGGCCGCCACAAGCAGCTTGGCCGGCCCGCCAAATTTCTGGACGGGACCCAGGACGACGCAGAGGCGCCCGCCCCCGCCCCGGCCCTGGGCGCGGACACGGACGAGGTGCTGGCCCGGCTGGGCGCAGGAGAGCGGGAGATCGCGGACCTGCGCCGGCAGGGCGTGGTCTGAGCGCAGGCGGAAAGGAGCATCGGCATGACAGAAAAGAAACTCCCTCTCGAGGGCTTGAAGGTGCTGGACTTCACCATCGCCCTGGCGGGTCCCTTCACCGCCTGGCAGCTGGCGGACATGGGGGCCGAGGTGTGGAAGATCGAGCGGTACGGCGGCGGCGACCAGTGCCGGGTGTGGGATCCCTTCCTCAACGGCTTGGGCACCATGTTCGTATCCTACAACAAAAACAAGAAGAGCGTCGAGATGAACCTGGCCGCCGGTGAGGGCAAGGCGGTAATCTATGAGATGGCCAGGCAGGCCGATGTGGTGATCGAGAACTTCAAAAGCGGATCCATCGACCGGCTGGGTCTGGGGTATGAGAAGCTCAGGGAGCTCAACCCCAAGCTGGTGTTCATCTCCCTGAGCGGCTTTGGGGCCTCCGGCCCGCTGATGAAGCTGCCCTGCTACGACGCCATCGCCGAGGCCCGCAGCGGCTTCGCCGCCTCCAACGGCGACCCGGAGGGCCCGCCCATAAAGGCGGGCAACTGCATCGGCGACACCATCACCGGCCTGTACGGGCTCAACGCGGTGCTGATGGCCCTCATCGAGGCCCGGCGCACCGGGCAGGGGTGCCGGATCGACATGTCCATGATGGACGTGGGGATGCAGGCGTGCGAGGAAACCATCGTGGACTTCGGCCTCCACGGCCAAGCCCAGGCCCGCTTCGGCGACCACGACCGTTTCACCGCCCCCTATGGGATGTTCGAGGCCCGGGACGGCTGGTGCGTCATCATCGCCGACACCGAGGAGCGCTGGCAGGCCCTGTGCGGCGCGCTGGGACATCCCGAGTGGAGGGACGACCCCCGTTTCGCCGACAACGCCGCCCGCGTGGCCCACAGGGACGATTTGGTGGCGGCGGTTACCGCCGTCACCGTGCGGCTGCACCGGGCGGTGATCGAGTCCAGGCTGCTGGCGGCAGGCGTGCCCGCATCGGCGGTGCTGTCCTTCATCGAGGCGTACACCTCCGACCACGCCAACCAGACGGAGCTGACCCAGCTGGTGGACCAGAGGAAGATCGGCCTGATGCGGTTCTACTCCAACCCCATCCGCTTTGACGGCGAGATCCTCCCCATCCGCCGGGGCGCGCCCCTGCTGGGGGAGGACACCACCGGCGTCCTGCTGGACCTGGGCTATTCCCAGGCGGAGATCGACAGGCTGTATGCCGACGGCGTGGTGGGGGCCAGCCTGATTTGACCGCCGACGGAAAGGAGCGATGCCCCATGGAATTCAAATGCGTGGTAACGGGGGACTTTTTCACCAACTGCTACATCGTGTGGGGCGGGACCCCCGGCCGGGCGGTGCTCATCGACCCGGCGGACGATGCCCCCGGCCTGCTCCGGATTCTGGACGGCCTGGGGCTTGCCCCGGAGGCGGTGCTGCTCACCCACGGGCACTACGATCACATTCTGGCCGTCCCCGGCCTGCAAAAGCGCTGGCCGGACCTCCCCGTCTACTGCCACCCCCTGGACGTGCCCCGGGCGCTGACCGAGCGGGACATGGGCCTGACCCGGCCCACCGTGGCCTCCTTCGCCAACCTGCGGCCCCTGGCCGACGGGCAGGAGCTGACCCTGGCCGGGCTGACCTTCCGGGTTCTCCACACCCCGGGGCACACCCCCGGCTCCGTCACCTTCCAGACCGGGGAGGCGCTGTTCACCGGGGACACCCTGTTCCACGGGGACATCGGCCGCACCGACTTCGAGGGCGGCGACGACCGGCAGATGAACGCGTCCCTGGCAAGGCTGGCGGCGCTGGAGGGGGATTACCGCGTCCTGCCCGGCCACGAGGAGGATTCCACCCTGGAGGAGGAGCGGCGGGGCAATCCCTGGCTGCGCTCCGCCGCGGGGCTTTGAACGGGGCCCAATACTTTTTGACATGAGGTGAATTGCTATGGAAGAGAAGAAAAACGTCCTCACCGAGCTGAGGGACGGCGTGCTCATCGTCACCCTGAACCGGGAGGAAAAGCGCAACGCCATCGACCCTGACACCGCCAACGAGCTGGAGGCCATCTTCAACAACGCGGAGAAGGACCCCGGCGTGGGGGCCATTCTCATCACCGGGGCCGGCGAACGCAGCTTCTGCGCCGGAGAGGACCTGGCCGCCCTGGACGAAAACGGCGAGTGCCTCACCGAGACGGAGCACGGCTTCGCGGGCATCACCGAGCGGCTGTGCGCCAAGCCCATCGTGTGCGCCTGCAATGGCACGGCGGTGGCCGGGGGCCTGGAGATCGCCCTGGCCTGCGACGTGATCGTGGCCGCCGACCACGCCCGGTTCGGCCTCACCGAGGTGAAGGTGGGTCTGCTGGCCACCAGCGGCGGCCTGGTCCGCCTGCCCAAGCTGATCCCCGCCAAGATCGCCTCCGAGATGTGCCTCACCGGCAATCTGATCAACGCCCAGCGGGCCTATGAGGTGGGCCTCATCAACCACGTGATGCCCAAGGAGCAGGTGATGGACAAGGCCATGGAGCTGGCCAAGCAGATGGCCGCCAACGCCCCCATCCCCATGCGCCTGGCCAAGCAGATCCTCCACATGGCCCCCCACACCTCTGTGGAGGACGGCATGCGGGTGTGCCGCTACATGGCCTGGAAATACGTGGAGGGCACCGAGGACGCCAAGGAGGGCCCCCAGGCCTTCCTGGAGAAGCGCCCGCCCCAGTGGAAGGGCCGCTGAGCCGCTTTCGTTGGAACCGGCCCTCCGCCTGAGCACGGGCGGGGCCGCCAAAATAACCGAATGATCATGGAGGGATGACAGTTATGGATTTCAGACCGACTGAAGAGCAGGAGCTGATGGTACAGGCCATCGAGGAAGCCATGACCCGGGAGAATCTGGAGACCTACTTCCAGGACTGCGACAAGGAGCACAAGCACCCCAAGAAGTGGTGGGACATTCTGGACGAGCTGGGCCTGTTCAGCATGTTCCTGCCCGAGGAGGCCGGGGGCGATGGCGAGGGTGCCGTCACCATGTTCCTGGTGATGGAGGCTCTGGGCCGCTGCGGCGGGCCCATCTACCTCTTCTGGGACCACGTGAAGGCCGACGCCCTGCTGGAGAACGGCACCAAGGAGCAGATCGACAAGTTCATGCCCATGTTCTTTGAGGGCAAGCCCGCCTTCGCCCAGGGCTTCTCCGAGCCCAACGCGGGCACCGACCTGTCCCCCGCCACCATCTCCACCACCTACACCCGCCGCAACGGCAAGGTGTACATCAACGGCCACAAGCACTTCATCTCCGGGGCTCAGGAGAGCGACTACTGCCTCACCCTGGCCAAGAATGCGGACAATCCCGAGCAGCTCACGTTGTGGTTCGTGCCCACCAACGTCCCCGGCAGCAAGAAGGAGCCCATGGAGAAGATGGGCATCAACATGGAGAACGTCAACGACATCTGGTTTGACGAGGTGGAGATTGACGAGTCCGACATGTTCTCCTTCGAGGGCAACGGCCTGATGGCCACCAGCAAGGGCTTTGACTACGAGCGGCTTATCGACGCCTTCAACGCCTACGGGCAGGCCCTGTGCGCCTATGAGGATGCCTGCCGCTACGCCAACCAGCGCATCGTCAAGGGCCAGGAGATCGGCCGCCTCCAGCTCATCCAGAACCACATCATGCAGATGACCATGCACATCGAGGCTATGCGCAACATGCTGCTCCACTACGCCTGGAACAAGGACAACGGCATGCTCACCCGCGCCGAGGCGTCCATTGCCAAGCAGTTCTGCTCCGAGAGCGCCAACGAGGTGGTGGACCACGCCCTCCAGGTCCTGGGCGGCATCGGTTTCTGCGGCAGCCGGGTCAGCCGCATCTACCGCGACCTGCGCATCACCCGCATTTCCGGCGGCACCGGCGAGATTCAGACCGTCATCGCCGCCCGGCAGGTGCTCAAGAAGTACCGCTGATCTCAAAAACCATCTGAAAAGGAGTGTTCCCTCATGGAATTTAAGTGGAACGACGAACAGCAGCTCATGCAGACCATGTTCCGGGAGTTCGTGGAGAAGGAGCTGCGCCCCATCGCCGCCGAGCTGGACGAGGAGGAGCGCTTCCCCGCCGAGCTGATCCCCAAGCTTGGCGAGATCGGCCTGCTGGGCATCCCCATCGCCGAGGAATTCGGCGGCGTGGGCATGGGCAACCTGGAGTACGTCATGGCGGTGGAAGAGATCTCCAGGGTCTGCGCCAGCACCGGCGTCACCGTCTCCGCCCACACCTCCCTGTGCTGCTGGCCCATCGAGCACTTCGGTACCCGGGAGCAGAAGGAGAAGTACCTGCCCGACCTGGCCTCCGGAGAGAAGCTGGGCGCTTTCGGCCTCACCGAGCCCAACGCAGGCACCGACGCGGCCATGCAGCGCACCACCGCCGAGGACAAGGACGACCACTGGCTGCTCAACGGCTCCAAGATTTTCATCACCAACGGCGAGGTGGCCGACACCTACGTAGTGTTCGCCATGACCGACAAGGACGCGGGCAGCAAGGGCATCTCCGCCTTCATCCTTGAGAAGGGCTGGGAGGGCTTCTCCTTCGGCAGCCACGAGAAGAAAATGGGCATCCGGGGCTCCTCCACCTGCGAGCTGGTGTTCGAGAACGTGAAGGTGCCCCGCGAGAACCTGCTGGGCGAGCTCAACAAGGGCTTCAAGATCGCCATGATGACGCTCGACGGCGGGCGCATCGGCATCGCCGCCCAGGCGCTGGGCATCGCCCAGGGCGCCATCGACGAGACGGTGAAGTACGTCAAGGACCGCGTGCAGTTCGGCAAGCCCATTTCCAAGTTCCAGAACACCCAGTTCATGCTGGCCGAGATGCAGACCCGGGTGGACGCCGCCCGCCTGCTGGTTTACCGGGCCGCCGCCGCCAAGGACGCGGGAGACCCCTACTCCTCGGACGCGGCCATGGCCAAGCTGTTCGCCTCCGAGACCGCCCGGGAGGTCACCTGGCGGGCCGTGCAGCTCTTCGGCGGCTACGGCTACACCCGGGACTACCCCGTGGAGCGCATGATGCGGGACGCCAAGATCACCGAAATCTATGAGGGCACCTCCGAGGTGCAGAAGATGGTCATCGCCTCCCGCATGGGTCTGTAAGGGTCCGACTGTCCGTTTCAAGCCGGCGGGGCGCCGCCATACGGCGCCCCACCACCGCAGAAAGGAGTTCAACCCTATGGGAGAGATTGTCTATTCCATCCTCATCGGCGGCTTCCTGGCCCTGTCCGGCGTCTTCATGAACGTCTACCTCAAGCGCGAGGAGAAAAAATGGGTCTCCGGAGATAAGGAGGAGCGGAAGGAGAGCGGCACATGAACGGTGCAAACAGTATGATTTTCTTTGCGGGCGTCATCGTCAGCATCATCATCTACCTGGTGGTGGGCCTGCTGGCGGGGCGCAAGGTCAAGGACATCGACGACTACTATGTCAGCGGCCGCAACGCCCCCACCATCCTCATCGCGGGCACCCTGTTTGCCTCCATGCTGTCGGTGAACGGCTTCACGGGAGACCAGAGCTTCTGCTACACCGGCAACATCACCTCCCTGGTGCTGCTCAACTCCATATGTGCCTGTGGATATGTATTCGGGCCGCTGTTCTTCGGGCGCTACCTGCGCCGGTCGGAGTGCGGCACCATGCCGGAGTACTTCGGCATGCGCTACAAGGACCCCCGCAACCGCCGGATCGCCGGCATCATCACCATCATCTCGCTGACGGCCTACCTGCTGGCCTGCATCACCGGCATAGGCATCCTCATGCAGGAGCTCACCAGTCTGAGCTATGAGCTGTGCCTGTTCATCGCCTGGGTCTGCTTTACCGCGTTCACCTTCTACTCCGGCTCCAAGGGCGTCATCATCACCGACACCATGATGTTCATGGTGTTCATCGCGGCCGCCATCATCGCCGGGCCCTACATCTTCAAGGCCCAGGGCGGCATCGGCAGCCTGCTGCAAAACCTGATGAACAACCCCAATGCCCCCGAGGGCCTGCTGGACTACTATGGCAACATTCCCGGCACCGGGGCCTCCAACGTATTCGGTGCGGTGATGTACGCCGTCACCATGGGCATCATCTGGTTCATCACTGTGGCAGTCTCCCCCTGGCAGGCGGGACGCAACCTGATGGCCAAGAGCGAGCACGTCACCTTCCGCTCCGGCGCGGTGGCCGCCATCTGCACCACGGTGTTCCTGCTGTATGTGAACATTATGTCCATCTCGGTCATCAACCTCAACCCCAACATGGAGGACCCCCAGCGGGTGCTGATCTGGGCGGCCTTCAACGTCATGCCCAAGCTGGTAGGCACCCTGCTGCTGGCGGGCATCATGGCTGCGGGGCTGTCCTCCGCCTCCACCTTCCTGTCGGTGGTGGGCTTCTCGGTCACGTCGGACATCTTCCACGTGGAGTTCAAGGACGAGAAGCAGCAGCTTCGCACCAGCCGCATCATCATGCTGGCGGTGGGCATCGTCTCGCTGATCCTGGCCTATCTGAATCTGGGCGGGGTGCGGGTGGTCTCCTGGTTTGCCTCCACCATCATCGCCTCCTCCTGGCTGGTGCCCGGCGTTGGAAGCATCGTGTCCCCCAGGCTGTCCGCCGCCGGGGCCCGGTGGTCCATGACGGCGGGCTTCCTGGGCTTCATCATCTCCAAGTGCCTGGTGGGCTTCGGGGTCGCCCCCTTCAGCAGCATTTTCATCAACTTCCTGGACCCCTTCTTCATCGGATTGTACCTGAGCCTTGTCTTCGCGGTCATCGGCTCCAGGGTCAGGCCGGTGACGGCGGAGGAGTCCGCCTACCGGGACAGCCTGCTGGTCCTGCCCAAGGAGGAGCGGGTCGGCCGGGAGTATCAGATTGACCGGCGCTACGGCTGGCTGCTGATCGTCATGGGCGTGCTGACCACCCTGTTCCTGCTGCTGAACTGGGCCCTGCCCTACAACGGCCTGATCTGAGGACTGGTCCCGAGGCGCAAAGAGGGCGCCGTATATGAGCGCGGCCGCCCCGCTCCGCCTGGTGAGCAGCCCCAGCCTTCCGGCGGCGCCGCCGCTGGCCAACAGCCGAACCTGCACCGCTTTCGTCATGCCGCTGTCCGCCAGTGAGCTTACCGGCGGCAGCTTCAATCCCCGGCCTTCGCCGGGCGCAAGGCGTGAGCGCCCCGGCGCGAAACTGACAAAGAGGAGGTAAAAGAGAGAAAAACCAGCGGCAATCCCCCCTATCGGCTCGTATTTCAAAAGATTCGGAGGAAATTGTTATGAAAAAACCGCAAGGCAAAAAGTTCCTGACCTTCATCCTGATGGTGATCTCCTTGAACACCATCTACGTGCTGCCCTACCTGCTGTACTCCTACTACACCCCGCTCCAGGAGGCCATGGGCCTGGTGGGCCGGGACGCGGACTACGGCCGTCTGCTCAATGTGTACGGCATCGCCAACGTGATTTTGTACCTGCCCGGCGGCTGGATCGCCGACAAGTTCGACCCCAAGAAGCTGCTGGTATTTTCCATGGTCAGCACCGGCCTTTTGGGCATATGGGAGTCCTTCTGGCCCAGCTACACCATGCTGATGATTATCCACGTGCTGTGGGCCGTCACCACCGTGCTCACCTTCTGGTCCTCCTCCATCAAGTGCATCAATCTGCTGGCCGACTCCAATGAGCAGGGCGGCATGTTCGGCAGCCTGGAGGCCCTGCGCGGCGTGGTCGGCCTGATCGTCACCACCGTCTGCGTGTCTCTGTTTAACCTGCTCAAGGCCGACAGCTCCAATGCCATGAGCACCATTGTGCGCGTGGTGTCCGGCATTATGATCGCCGTGGGCATTGCCCTGGCCCTGCTCATGCCCAAATCCAATGTCCAGGGCGCCACAAACGCCACCCTTATCGACAGCATCAAGGCCATGGGCGTGGCCTTCAAGCGGCCCATCACCTACCTGCTGGCCGGCATGATCTTCTGCGGATCCATGTCCCTGGCCTCCGCCAGCTACTACGCCCCTTACCTCCAGAAATTCTGCGGCATGCCCACCAACATCGCCGTCACCTTCACCAGCTACCGGGCTATCATCTGCCAGCTCATCGCCGCCTCCCTGGCCGCCCTGCTGGCCACCAAGCTGAAGAACTCCAGCCTGCCCATGATCGGCGCGGGCATCGTGGGGATCGCCTGCTTCGTCGGCATGATTCTGGTCCCCGCCTCCGCCGCTGTGCTGTGGCCCATCATGATCCTCACCATCGTGGCCTCCATGGCCGTGTACGTGTTCCGCGCGCTGTACTACGCCACCGTGGACGAGAGCGGCACCCCCAAGAATGTGGTGGGCAGCGTCATCGGCATCGCCTCCCTGCTGGGCTTCCTGCCTGACACCTTCTACACCTCCCTGTGCGGAAGCTGGCTGGATGCCGACCCCATGGGCGGCTATAAGAAAATCTTCATCGCCGCCTGCTGTTCCATGGTGCTGGGCCTGGTGTGCGCGTTCCTGGCAAACCGTCTCATCAAGAAGTACCACGCCTCCAATCCCAACGCCGCCTCCGCGGAGTAATCCGGCCCTTTTCAGCGCGGAGCCGCCCCCCGCGGCGGCTCCGCGCCCTTCCCTTTCCTTCCCTTCTCTTCCCGGGGAGAAGGGACAATGACTTCTGCTTTTATTCCCGGAACGGCCGTCATGCTGTGTGCCGGACCCATCCATGGATGAGCGGTGCTCAAGCTGCCCCCGGCCGGCAGGCCGGACAGCCGGCCTTATGGAGCTGCCGGACGCGTAAGCGGACCAGCATAGAAACAAGATAAAGGAAGGATCCCAATATGAAATACGATTTTGAAACCGCTCATGCCCGCGTGGGCATGGAGGCTGCCAAGTGGGACGCCATCGGCCCCAACCCCGCCGATGGGGTGGTGCCCCTGTCTGTGGCGGACATGGAGCTGCTCTCTCCGCCGGAGATCATTGAGGAGCTGAAAAAGACCGCCGAGTTCGGCATGTGGGGCTACACCTGGTGGGGCAAGCCCTATGCCGACGCGGTGAAGCACTGGCTGTCCACCCGCCACGGCTGGGATATCCGGCAGGAGTGGATCGTCCAGACCAACGGCGTAGTGCAGGGGCTGTACGCCTCCGTCCGGGCCTATACCGAGCCCACGGACAGCGTGCTGGTGCTCACCCCGGTCTACTACCCCTTCTACCGGGCGGTGAACCTGAACGGCCGCAAGCTGGTGGAGTGCCCGCTGAAGCTGGAAAACGGCCGCTATGGGATCGACTTCGACGACTTTGAGGAAAAGGCCAGGCAGTGCAAAATGTTCATCCTCTGCTCCCCCCACAACCCGGTGGGCCGGGTGTGGACGGAGGAGGAGCTGCGCCGGATGGGCGACATCTGCCTGAAGCACAACGTGCTGGTAGTCAGCGACGAGATTCACTTCGACCTCATCATGCCCGGCTACCGCCACATCAGCTACCCCACCCTGGGGGAGAAGTACGCCGACAGCTGCGTGATGTTTACCGCCGCCAGCAAGACCTTCTCCCTGGCCGGCCTGTGCGTGGCAAACGCCATCATCCCCAACGCGGAGCTGCGCAAGAAGCTGGACGACGAGGTGAATGTATGCGGCTGCTACAGCTACAGCATCTTCGGCATGCGCGCCCTGGAGACAGGGTACTGGAAGTGCGGGGACTGGGTGGACCAGCTCAACGAGCACATCTGGGGCAATTACCAGTACTTCAAGAGCTTCATGGCCGAGCATTTCCCCGGCGTGTGGGTGGCCGACCTGGAGGGCACCTACCTGTGCTGGTTCGACTGCCGCTGCTTCGGCATGGACGGCCAGGCCCTGGCCAAGTTCCTCGTGGAAAAGGCCCAGCTGTTCCTGGACGACGGCTATATCTTCGGCCCGTCGGGGGACGGCTTCGAGCGCATCAACCTGGCCTGCACCCGGAAGGTGCTGGAGGATGCCCTGCATCGCTTCAAGGCCGCCATGGACCAGCGCTGAGGGACGGCTATGATTGATATCAGAGCGGAGTGCCTGGCCCTGGGGGCACAGATTGCCGCGGACCGGGACTACCTTCACGCCCATCCGGAGCTGTCCGGGCAGGAGGAGCAGACCCTGGCCTGGATCGAGCGGCGGCTGGCCGCGCTGGGCCTGCCCGCAGAGCGGGTGGAGCACGGCGGGCTGGTCACCGTGGTGGACGGCCGGGGGCCGGGGAAGCGCCTGCTCCTGCGGGCCGACGTGGACGCGCTGCCTGTGGGTGAGAGCGCCTCCAACCTGTCCGGCCCCAAGCGGGTGGTCAGCGAGGCGGAGGGTGTGTCCCACGCCTGCGGCCACGACGCCCACACCGCCATGCTGCTGTCCGCCCTCCAGGTGCTGTCCGCCCACCGGGACGAGTGGTCCGGCCAGATTGTGGCCGTTTTTGAGCAGGGAGAGGAGACCTCCTACGGCGTGCTCCCCCTGCTGGAGTACCTGGAAGACCGCTTTGACGGGATGGACGGCTGCTTCGCCATCCATGTCTTTGCCGACGCCCCCGCGGGTACCATCTCCGTCCAGCCGGGCTATGTGATGTGCGGGGCGCTGGGATTCGACGTGGTGCTCACCGGGCGGGGCGGCCACAGCTCCCGCCCGGACCTGTGCAACAACCCGGTGGACTGCTTTGTGAGCATCTACAACGACCTGGCCGCTGTGCGGATGCGGCACACCGATCCCAACGACTGCCTGACCTACGCTGTGGGCCTGCTCCAGGGCGGGACCAAGTCCAACATCATTCCCGACAGCCTGCGGTTTTCCTGCCTGGCCCGGTTCTTCAACGAGGAGAGCTGCGGCAGGCCCTTCCTGGAGGCGGCGAAACGGATCGTCGAAAAGGACGCCGAGATTTACGACTGCTCGGTGCATTACAATTACGTCATGGAGCCAATCCCCGGGGTGTACAACGATGGGGTCTGCGCGGACCTGGCCCGGCGGAGCCTGAGCCGGACCCTGGGCGAGGAGGCGGTGGTCCCCTCCGGCCCCTGGATGGCCTCGGAGAGCTTGGCGGTCTATCACGCCCTGTACCGCGGCGTGCTGGCCTTCCTGGGTATCCGGGACGGGGCGGGCTGCGGCGCGCCCCATCACAGCGCCGAGTTCGACCTGGACCCCCAGGGGCTCACCCTGGGGACGGCGGCCACTGTTTCCTACGCGTTGGATTTCCTGGCAGACAGCTTCACACCGCCGCCCAGAAAGCCCACCGCCGGCGTACTGGAGCGGCTGAAAAAGCAGCTGCTCTGAATCAATGCTCCGGCAGGCCCGGCGGTGCCTGCGCCCCATATCTTGAAGGAGGTAACTGCATCATGGAATTTTATATGCCCGACCGCAAGCCTGATTATGAGATCAACAAGCCCGACCCCTATCCCCTGCTCTGCGAGAGCATGAAGAAGGTTATCGACTACCAGGCAGCGCACGCCGCCGACGCCTTTGACACCAACTGCTCCTGGGACGAGCTGCGGGTGAAGTACGTGGAGGAGCGCCGGTTCTGGAACGAGGGTGGACCCCAGGCGGTTAAGACGGTGGAGGTCATGGTCCCCGGCCCCATGGGGGATGTGCCCGCCCGGATCTACTATCCTGATGACAGGCCGGAGCATTACGCGGTGGTATTTATCCACGGCGGCGGCTTCACCGTGGGCAGCAACGACACCCATGACCGCATGATGCGTTCCGTCATGGCCGCCAGCGGCTGCTGCGTCATCGGCGTGGACTACCACCTGGCCCCCGAGGCGAAGTTCCCCGTCCCCCTGTATGAGTCCGCCGCGGTGGTGCGCTTCTTCCGGGAGCACGGTGCGCAGTATGGCATCCTCACCGACAAGATGGCCCTGGGCGGCGACTCCGGCGGGGCCAACCTGGCCCTGGGCGTGAACCTGTACCTCCGGGACACCCCCGGCGGCAATGAGTTTGTCAAGGCCCTGCTGCTGTATTATGGGGCCTTCTGGCTCCAGGATTCCTCCTCTGCCCGGCTGTACGGCACTCTGCTGGACGGGATGCGCAAGTCCGACCTGGCCGCCTATATGAGCTACTATGTCAACGCCGAGGACATGGAAAACCCCTACTTTTCCGCCTTCCTCAATGACCTGTCCACCGGTGTGCCCCCCATCTATATGTGCTGCGGCAGCCTGGATCCCCTGCTGGACGACACCAAGACCCTGGAGCTGATGATGAAGTATTACGGCGTGCCCACCCAGGTGGACATCGTTCCCGGCGCGCTTCACGCCTTCATGCACTACGGCCGCATGATGCCCGAGGCGGTGGAGTGCCTGGCGCGCAGCGGCGCCTTCTTCAAGGCTCTGCTGTAAGGCGTCTCCCCCGCCGCCCGGCTTGAGTCCAGCGGCGGAAAACAGCGACACCCCGGCCGCCGCGGCAAAGCGAACCGCTGAAAGCCGGGCAAACGCAAGCCCCCTTTAGGGTAAGCTCCGGAAGGCCGCATCATTTGCGGACTTCCAAAGCATACCCCAAGGGGGCTTGTTTTTTCTATGGTTTTTCTATGGTGACTGCACTTATCGCCGATTCATGCTGCGGCAAACCCAAGGGCGGGAATCAGAATACAGTGGCTTTGTCATGCGCCATACGCAGAGCGTCGGCAATCTGGCCGGTTTTTTCAGCGTCACCGATCCGTGTGACATGAGAGAACGCGTCCTCAAAGGACTGCGCCGCGTTGTCGCGGGGGCGTACGCCCATGGCCAGCACAACAGCGTCGGCAGGGATGCGGGACTCATTCCCCTCGCCATCCGTTGTAAGGACGCTGTCCGCGGCAATCTCCGTCAGGCGGTGCCGGGTTTTGATCGTAACGCCGGCCTGCTGCAGAGCCATCAGCAGGAATGCCTTGTTGGTCAGGAACAGCGTGGGAGCCACGTCCTTCGCCATTTCCACCACCGTCACCTTGCAGCCTTTCCCGGACAGGACCTGAGCGGTCTCCAGGCCGGTAATGCCGCCGCCGACAATGACGACATTCTTGCCGGAAAGGTCGGCGCTGCCGGAGAGAATGTCTTCAGCCGTATGGACATGAGGAAGCTCAACACCGGGCAGTTGGGGGACGATGGGGCGACCGCCGATGGCCAGAATCACACCGTAGGGGGCCAGCGCGGCGACCTCCGTCACGGTGGCCTCCGTATTCAGGCGGACCTCCACACCGGCCAGCTCCATCTCGCGGGTCTGGGTCTTGATCAGTTCAGCCAGCATTTCCTTATGGGGCGGAATGGCAGCAAGGGTGACGGTGCCGCCCAGAGAGGCGGATTTTTCAAACAGCACGACCCGGTAGCCGCGCTTTGCGCATACCACAGCAGCCTGCATACCGGCAGGGCCGCCGCCGATGACCGCAACAGTCCTGCCGTTGCCGTCCCGCTTCAGCGTGTCCTCATTGAACAGGTACTCCCGGCCGACCAGCGGGTTGACGGTGCATTCCACAGAACGGAACATTCCGTAGCAGCGGAAGCAGTTCAGGCAGCTCAGGCACTTGCGGATCTCGTCCTCCCGGCCCTCTTTCGCCTTCACGCCCCACTCGGGATCGCACAGCTGGCCGCGGGCGATTCCGACAAAATCGGACACGCCCTCCTGGAGATACTGCTCCGCAGTGGCAGGGGTCTTGATGTTGTTTACGGCGATGACGGGGATGGACACATGCTTTTTGATCTCAGTCGCCAGGTGCTTTTTCCATCCCTCGGGGAAGGACTGGGGCTCAATGATGGCATATCCGGTCTCCTGAACGCCGGCGCTGACATTGATGGCGGCCACGCCCTGCTTTTCCAGCGTCTGCGCGATTTTGACGGAATCCTCGATCTTCAGGCCGCCTTCCTGAAATTCATCCACGCTGAGCCGGACGGAGATGGGGAAGCCGGGGCCGCACAGCGCCTGAATCCGGGCCACAATCTCCAGAAGAAAGGCCATCCGGTTTTCCGGGCTGCCGCCGTACTTGTCAGTGCGGTGGTTGGTGAGGGGGCTGAGGAACTGGTTGATGAGATAGCCATGGGCGGCGTGAAGCTCAACGCCGTCAAAACCGGCAAGGCGGGCGAAATTCGCGCCATGGGCAAATTCCCGAACCAGCGTTTCGCACTCCTGCGTGGTCAGCTCATGGGGAACGGGGCTCTGGGGATTCCCGGCGATCGGGCTGGGGGCTACCGGCTGAACCTTGCCCAGAAGGGCAGCGGAAGCCGTGCGGCCCGGATGCTGGAGCTGCAAAAAGATCTTGGTGTCGTACTTATGCACGGCGTCAGTCAGGCGGACCAGACCGCGGACATACTTGCCCTCCGTGACGGAGAGCTGCCCGTTCATACCGACGCCGGTGATATTATCGATCCGGGAAATCTCGGTGATGATCAGGCCGCAGCCGCCTTTGGCGCGGGCTTCGTAGAACCCGATGATGGCGTCATTGGGCTCGCAGGTGTAGCCCACCATATTTGTGCCGATGGACGTAAGGACGATTCGGTTGCGCAGGGTAAGGGGGCCGATTTTCCCCCGTGAGAACAGTTTTTTGTATTTCATGCCGGGATCCTCTCAAGCCATCAGATTTTCCGCCTTATCGGGGTCGATGAGAATGTTGCGCCACTCGCCGATGACCTGACCTCTCGGGTCCTGCGTATAGGTCATCAAAGCGGGCTTCTCACCGGGCTTCAGGCCGGATTTGGCGGGATCCACAGCGTAGTCGGGAAGGCCCAGCTCCGTGAACCGCCAGAAACGGTTGGGCTGCAGGGGGCAGTCCTCATCCACGGTGACGCGCAGGGGCTTCCATGTCTGATAGTGACGGTGGCCCAGGCGCTTGGTAATGCGGCCCTCACGGACGTGGTGGCCCAGATACCAGTCCTCGCCCTCCTCAAAGGTGAACTTGGGGTCATAATTGAACATGTAGATGTCCATGATCACATCGTCACGGTCGGTGTCAAGCATAACGCCGGGCGTGTAGCGGCCGGGATAATTGATGTACTTATACTGCTGAACGGGGATATCCTTGAGCAGATTGTACTGGGGCTCCGGATCCAGCAGCGCGCACTCCAGCTCGCGGAAGCCGGGCACATCCTCTGCGTTCTTTTTCCACAGCCCGGGGTTCCTGACCGTGGCGTTCAGGCAGGACTCCATGTCCTCGAACACCACCTCGGAGATACGGTCGAAGCGGTCATAGGGGTCGAACGTCCACATGCTGATGGGGGGCAGCGCCTTCCAGCTGCGGTAGCCGGTCACGCCGGGCTGGCTGCGCACGGCGGGGACATGCTCGTTCAGATACCACGCCTCCGCGGCATCGCGGTCAACGCCCTTGGGATAGCTGAACATGTACACGAAGCGGACAGGGCCACGGCCGTAGGAAAAGGTAAAGCTCATAAAAAATCTCCTTCCATGATAACCGCAAAGCGGTCAGTTGTTTATTCCGGTTATACTGACAGATTCCTTTCCCGGTCTTGCGGGTCATGATTGATTGAACATATGGCAGGCCACGTAGTGCTCCGGCGCAACCTCTCGCAGCTCCGGCCGGCAGAAACGGCATTTCTCGCTGGCGTAGGGGCAGCGGGCGGCGAACTTGCAGCCCGGGGGAGGATCAAAGGGCGTTGGCACATCCCCTTCCAGCACAATGCGCTTTAGGGAGCGGCACACATCCGGGTCGGGCACCGGCACGGCGGAGAGCAGCGTCCGGGTATAGGGGTGAAGCGGGTGGCGGTTCAGCTCCCGGCTGGAAGCCAGCTCCAGCACCGCACCCAGATACATAACGCCAATGCGGGTGGAGATGTGCCGCACCACGGAGATGTCGTGGGCGATAAACAGGTAGGTCAGCCCCAGATCCCGCTGCATATCCTCCAGCATGTTTACGATCTGGGACTGGATGGACACATCCAGGGCCGAGATGGGCTCATCGCAGACGATGAACTTCGGCTCCACCGCCAGGGCCCGGGCGATGCCGATGCGCTGCTGCTGGCCGCCGGAGAATTCATGGGGATAGCGATCGCCCTGCTCCTCGTTGAGGCCCACCCGGTGCAGCAGCTCCACCACCCGCTCGTGGCGCTCCTTCCGGCTGTGCGTCATCTTGTGGATGTCCAGCGCCTCGCCGATGATATTCTCCGCTGTCATACGGGGGTCCAGGGAGGCAAAGGGATCCTGAAAGATAATCTGCATTTCCCGCCGGTAGGACTTGGCCTTTTCGGCAATGCCGGCCTCGCTGTCGTAGATGGGCTTGCCGTTGTAGACGATCCTGCCGGAGGTTGGTTCGTGCAGGCGGAGGATGGCGCGGCCCAGCGTGGACTTGCCGCAGCCCGACTCGCCCACAAGGCCCAGGGTCTCACCCTTGCGGATGAAAAGGGACACGTCCTCCACCGCGTGGATGTAGCTGGTGCCGCCGGAGCGCTTCACCGGAAAGTACTTGCGGAGCTTATTGACTTCAAGCAGGATTTCACTCATTGCCGGCCACCTCCTTTTCGTAGCTGACAGACTCCAGCTCCTCCGCCGTCAGGCCGCTGTCAGACAGCAGCCAGCAGGAGGCGGTGTGCCGCTCGCCCACCTGGCTCTCGGGCGGCATGGATCGGCAGCAGATCCGCATGCACTTCTCGCACCGGGGTGCGAAGGGGCATCCGGCGGGCAGGTCCAGCATATCCACCGGAGTGCCGGCGATGGGGATGAGCCGCTCGTAGCTGTCAGCGTCCACCCTGGGCATGGAGCGCAGAAGCCCCAGCGTGTACGGGTGGGCCGGACGGTAAAACAGATCCCGCACATCGGCCTTCTCCACCATGTGGCCGGCGTACATGACGCAGACCTTGTCGCAGATCTCAGCCACCACGCCCAGATTGTGGGTGATAAAGATGATGGCCATGCCGGTCTTTTGCTGGATATCCTTCATCAGGTCCAGGATCTGGGCCTGAATGGTGACATCCAGAGCGGTGGTCGGCTCGTCGGCGATGAGGACCTTGGGCCGGCAGATGAGGCCCATGGCGATCATCACCCGCTGCCGCATGCCGCCGGACAGCTCGTGGGGGTACTGGTTCACCCGCTCATCCACGTTGCTGATGCCTACCAGCGTGAGGATTTCCTTGGCCTGAGCAAGGGCATCCTCTTTTTTCATTTTTTTATGGACCAGCAGCGCCTCGGTCAGCTGCTTGCCGACGGTATAGACGGGGTTCAGGCAGGTCATGGGGTTCTGGAAGATCATGCTGATCTGCGTCCCGCGGAACTCCCGCTTTTCCTTTTTGGTCATGGCCAGAACGTCCTGGCCATCAAAGGTGATGGAGCCCTCCACCACCCGGCCGGGCGGCTGGAGCAGGCCCATGATGGAATAGGCCTCCACGCTCTTGCCGGAGCCGGACTCGCCCACGATGCCCACGACCTCTCCGTGGCCCAGCTCGTAGGAGATGCCGTTGACCGCCTTCACTTCACCCACCGGAGTGAAGAAGGACACGTGGAGATCGTCTACTTTCAATAATGGCTGTCTTTCTTCCATGAAGGCACCTCCTTACTTCAGTCTGGGATCCAGCGCGTCCCGCAGGGCGTCGCCGAAGATATTGATGGCCAGCGCCGTCACCGCGATGGTGGCGCCGGGAATGGACACGATATAGGGGTACTTGGTGTAATCCTTCAGGCCTTCGGCCAGAATGGACCCCCACTCGGGCGTGGGCGGCTGGGCGCCCAGCCCCAGAAAGCCCAGGGCGGCGCACATCAGGATGTTGCCGGAGATGTAGCCGGTGGCCTGAATGAGCACCTGACTGACCACATTGGGGATAACGTGCTTGAAGATAGCCCGCTTGTGGCTGGCGCCCAGCGCTCTGGCCGCCTCCATGTACTCCATGCTGGTCACATTCAGGGCGGCAGAGCGCAGGGTGCGCGCAAAGCCGGGAATGCCGCCGAAGGCCAGGGCGAAGATGGTGGTGCGCAGGCCCACGCCCAGGCCGGCGATAATGGACAGCGTCACCAGCAGGGCGGGGACGGCCATCCAGATGTCAAGGATCCGGGTGATGACATTATCCACCTTGCCGCCAATGTAGGCGGCGGTCGTGCCGATGATGGTGCCCAGGGTGGCGGAGATGGCGGTGGCAGACAGGCCGATGAGCAGCGAGGTCCGCGCGCCGTAAACGATGCGGGCGAAGATGTCTCTGCCATACTTGTCGGTGCCGAACCAGTGCCTGGCATTGGGCCATTGGAACCGGTCCGCCGTCAGGTCGGTGGCCAGGCTGTACGGGAGCAGCTGATTGGCAAAGATCACCAGAAAGGCCAGCAGGAACAGGATCAGCATGGCGACCACCGCCTTCTTGTTGCGGATCAGCCGCCGCCAGGTGTCCCACCCCTGACTGTTGCGCTTGCGCTTTTGCTTTTTCACGTTTTCAGCTGTGCTCACTGTCTCGCCTCCTCTCTGCCGGTGTTAAACAGGTTGGTGTAGCCCTCGGGCAGAACGGGATCCGCCATGGCGGCAATCTCCTCGGGGGTACGGTCCAGGGTCTCGCGGACCTTGGCCCAGTCCTGCAGCTTCTTTCCGCCGTTCATCAGGGCGCGGATACGGGGGTTCAGCACGGCGTACATCATGTCCACGATCACCATGATGATCATGAACAGCGTGCCTATGGTGATGAGGGAGGCCAGGATCTGGGGCATATCCCGGCGCTGGATGGCGGTAATGCCCATCATGCCCACGCCGGAGATGGAAAACACGTTCTCCGACACGATGGCGCCGCCCAGCAGGCCGGCGAAGCTCATGCCGGTGATGGTGACCACCGTCATCATAGAGTTGCGGAACGCGTGCTTCCAGATGACCGTGGACTCCTTGCAGCCCTTGGCCCGGGCGGTGCGGATATAGTCCTGACGGATGTTGTCCAGCATGGCGGTGCGGGTATAGCGAAGGTAGCCCGCGCCGTAGCCCAGCGTCAGGGGAATGGTGGGAAGGACGAAGCACTTCCACGAGTCTGAGCCGAAGGACGGAAACCAGCCCAGCTTGGCGGAAAACTGCAGCAGCAGCAGCAGGGCCAGCCAGAAGGGCGGCATGGCCGCCAGGGCCATGGCCAGCACCGACAGGGTATAGTCCGCCACGGAATACTGCTTTACCGCGCACAGCACGCCCAGCGGCACGCCCACGATAATGGCGCTGATCAGGCCCAGCAGAGCCAGCCTCAGGGTGTTGGGGAACCGGATCATCAGCTCGGAAAAGACGTCCTTGTTGGTAAAGTAGGACTTGCCCAGATCGCCTTGGAACAGGCCCAGCACCCACTTGACATACCGCACAGGCACCGGCTGATCCACACCCAGCTCATGATTGATCTGATCCACCGCCTCCTGCGGCGCGTCCGCGCCCAGCTTTATGCGGCCGGGGTCGGCCGGCGTCAGGTTGACCAGCACGAACACCATGAACGTCACCAGCAGCATGGTGGGGATGATCAGCAGCAGACGTTTAATCGCATATTTTAACATCGACAACACCTCTTTCTCTCGGGGTCATGGAGGAAGAATTGTCTTGGGGAGCCCATCAATCCGATAGGCTCCCCAAGCGGAACGGAAGGCTGTCAGATTACTCCTGTTCGGTCTCCTGCTGAGCCTCCTGCTCGGCCTGCTGCTGGGCCACAAGCTCAGCCAGCTCGGCCTGGGTGATCCAGTAGGAGTAGCACAGGTGGGCCCAGCCGAACATGGGCTCGGGCGCCATGGAGCTCTGGAGGGTGGCGGGATAGATGCTGTAGCCGCCCACCTGATAGCAGGGGATGTAGAAGGCCTCGGTCTGCGCCCAGTGATCCAGCTCCTGCATGGCCTTGGCCTGCTCGTCCATGTCGGAGATGCTGTAGAGAGCTTGGACCTTCGCATCCAGCTCATCGCTGGTGTAGCACCAAGAGTTATAGTAGCCGTCGCTGCGGAACATGGCGTAGACGGAGGAGAGAGGATCGGGGTAGGAGGCGGCATACTCCATGCAGGCCATGTCGTAATCACGGCGGGAGAAGCGGTCAATGGCGCCGGCCAGGTCGGAGCCCTCCATGTTCACGTTGATGCCCACCTGGCGCATATAGTTCTCAATGGTGGTGGCCCAGGCGGTGGGGATGGGGTAGGCGGAGCAGTAGACGAAGGTCACAGGGGCGCCGTCGTAGCCGCACTGGGCCAGCAGCTCCTTGGCCTTGTCGGGATTATAGCTGTAGGGATAGACCCAGTCGGCGTCATAGGCGCCGTTGCCGGGGGCAAAGATGGAGTCCACCACCCGGTACATGCCGTCGGTGGCGATCTCACACAGGACCTCGCGGTCGAGGCAGTAGGCCACGGCCTGACGGAAGGTGGCGTTGCTCACCCAGGAGTCGGTGCGGCTGACGTTGAACACCAGGCTGTCGGTGGTGCCGGTGGTATAGGGGACGGCGCGATACTGGGCCATGTCGGCGTACTCGCCCACCACGTCCATATTATCGGGGAAGAACGCATCCACGTCGCCGTTGTCAAAGGCGGCCCGGGCGGCGTTGCCGTCCACGATCATCAGGTAGTTCAGCGTCTTGAGCGGGGGGGCGCCGCGCCAGCCCTCGTCAAAGGAGGTAAGTACAATCTTGTCGGTCTCCCAGGATTCCAGCTTGTAGGCGCCGGTGCCCACAATGGTCTCGGGGGCGTTGTCGCCGTACTTCTCGATCAGGTCCTTGTTCACCACGGACATGGAGGCGGTGGAGAACAGGGCCGGCAGACGGGGCATGGGGTAGGCGCAGGTGATGGAAAAGGTGGTGTCGTCCACCTTGGCCACCTCGGTAACAGCGGAGATGCGGGCGGCGGTAACAGAGGAGGCGCGCATCCGTTCCACGGAGAAAACGCAGTCATCCACGTCCAGAATGTCGCCGTTGTGCCACTTTACGTTCTCGCGGATCTTGAACTCATAGTAGGTGGCGGAATCGTTCACGGTGTAGCTCTCCACCAGGCAGGGCTGCAGGTTGTTGTAGTCGCCGGCCACGGGCTCAAAGAAGCAGTCGTAGATATTATAGAGGATGCCAAGGTCGGTCGCGTAGGTGCAGAGGGTGGGATCCATGGTGGTCACCTCGGACCAGAGGCGGGAGTTCATATCCGTGCGGACGACTTCTTCCTCCGGAGGCTGGGAGCCGCCGGGGGCGCCAGAAGACGAGGGGGCTTTCTGCCCGCTGCAGCCAGCCAGCAGACTCAGTGTCATGACGACGGACAGAATGAGTGCCATTGCTTTTTTCATGGTATATCCTCCTTGTTTTCGGCTGTGCGCCCCACCGGAGCCCTCTTGTGCTCCGGTGCTTTTTTGAATTGTCCGAAATTTTTTTGAGGCCAATTGCCCAAACAGAGCTTTCTGGCATTTTCCAAAATTCACTGTTCTTCTCTTGACCTTGGACGCACGGCTATTATATACCGAAATAAGCCGAGATGTCAATAATAGGCTTGTGTATTTTCACCATTTTATTTCTAATTTTCCACTCCCGGAACTTTCTGATTTTCACATCCGCAAAAAGGCTCCGACTTATGAAGGCAGCAGCGTATATTGTCCAATCTTTTGACTTCACGCATGTGAAGAAGGCCGCGACCGCCTCCATAGGCTGCCATGTCAGCGCCGGGGACAGGGAAGCCCCTGCTCTCCCGCCTTCCGCAATGGCCTGCCCGCCGGCGCTCCCCCTCCATTTGTTTTAGCAACCGAAAGGGACTGCTGTCTGTGCAAAGCAGGTGGTAGTCCCTTCCGTTTTGTCTTGCTGCTGCGGCAATCCGGATATTCGATGAGCCCTGTACTGTCCGGGGCCCGTATCCTATCAGGTAATTTCAGTATTGAGAAACAGAGTCTCCCGTGCTACAATGTAACTATTACATGGGGTTCTTCCCCTTGAAGCAGGCTGCCCGCGGATTTCGCAGGCAGTCTCCGCTGCTGTCCGGGGCTTTGCCTTGCATTGACCGCCGAACCGGTGAGGAAAAGATTTTCGCAATGGCTGATCTGGTTTTCTCAATTTCCGCGCCGGTGCAAAAATGGTGTAAACCCAAAACACTGAATCGCAAAAACCCTTGAAAATCAAGACTTTTTAAGGAGATGTAGAGATATATGAAATTAGGTATCGTGGGGCTTCCCAACGTGGGCAAGTCCACCCTTTTCAACGCCATCACCAACGCCGGCGCGGAGAGCGCCAACTACCCCTTCTGCACCATCGACCCCAACATAGGCGTGGTGGCCGTGCCGGACAGCCGGCTGGACTGGCTCTCCGACTTCTATCACCCGAAAAAGACCACCCCCGCCGTGGTGGAGTTCGTGGACATCGCCGGCCTTGTCAAGGGGGCCAGCCGGGGCGCGGGCCTGGGCAACAAGTTTCTTGCCAACATCCGGGAGTGCGCCGCCATCGTCCATGTGGTGCGCTGCTTTGACGACGAGAACATCATGCACGTGGTGGCCGACGCCAACGTCAGCGTCCCCGTAGATCCCCTGGGGGATATCGACACCATCGATTTGGAGCTCATCATGGCCGATGTGGAGATGGCCGAGCGGCGCATCGACAAGGCCCAGAAGGCCGCCAAGGCGGACAAGAAATTCCTGCGGGAGGCCGAGGTATTTGAGGGGCTGCGGGACTGGCTCAATGAGGGCAAGTCCGCCCGCACCTACCTTGCCGAGCTGGACGAGGATGACGCCGCCATCGTGCGCACCGCGGAGCTTCTCTCCCTCAAGCCGGTCATCTACGCCGCCAACCTCGATGAGGATGGCTTTGCCGACCCCGCCGCCGTGCCCTACTACGAGCAGGTCTCCCGGCGCGCCGCCGCCGAGGGGGCCCAGGTCATCCCCGTGTGCGCCAAGCTGGAATCGGAGATCGCCGAGCTGCCCGCCGACGAGAAGGCCATGTTCCTGGAGGACCTGGGCATCGCCCAGTCCGGCCTTGACCGGCTCATCCAGGCAAGCTACGACCTGCTGGGCCTCATCTCCTTCCTCACCGCCGGCGAGGACGAGTGCCGGGCCTGGACCATCACCCGGGGCACCCGCGCCCCCCAGGCCGCCGGCAAGATTCACACCGATTTCGAGCGGGGCTTCATCCGGGCCGAGACCATCGCCTTTGAGGACCTGAAGGCCTGCGGCTCCATGGCCGCCGCCCGGGAGAAGGGCCTTATCCGCTCCGAGGGCAAGGACTATGTGGTGCGGGACGGGGACATCATCCTCTTCCGCTTCAACGTGTAAGGGGGCGGGCCCATGGACTACGCGGCCGAATCCCTCAGGCTCCACTATCAGTGGCGGGGCAAGCTGGACATCGTACCCAAGATGGAGGTACGGGACAAGGACGCCCTGTCCCTTGCCTACACCCCCGGGGTGGCCCAGCCCTGCCTGGAAATTCAGAAGGACCCCGGCAAAAGCTACGAGCTCACCGGCCGGTGGAACACGGTGGCCGTGGTCACCGACGGCACTGCCGTGCTGGGCCTGGGCGACATCGGGCCGGAGGCGGGCATGCCGGTGATGGAGGGCAAGTGCGTCCTCTTCAAAGCCTTCGGCGGCGTGAACGCCATCCCGCTGTGCGTGCGCTCCAAGGACCCGGACGAGATCGTGCGCACCGTGTCCCTGCTGGCCGGCTCCTTCGGCGGCGTCAACCTGGAGGACATCTCCGCCCCCCGCTGCTTCGAGATCGAGGAAAAGCTCAAGGAGCGCTGCGACATTCCCGTCTTTCACGATGACCAGCACGGCACCGCCATCATCGTGGCCGCCGCCGTGCAGAACGCGCTGAAGCTGGTGGGCAAGGACATCGGCTCCGTCCGGGCGGTATTCTCCGGCGCCGGGGCCGCCGGCACCGCCATTTTCAAGCTGCTGCGCTCCATGGGGCTGCGCCATGCCGTGCTGTGCGACATCGGCGGCGTGGTGTACCCGGGCCGCCCCGACCTTGCCCAAAACCCGGCCCTGGCCGAGCTTGCCGAGCTCACCCGGCCCCAGGTCCGCGGCGGCCTTGCCGAGGCCCTGCCGGGGGCAGATTTGTTCATCGGCGTGTCCGCCCCGGGCATCGTCACCCAGGACATGGTGCGCTCCATGGCCCCGGATCCCATCCTCTTTCCCATGGCAAACCCCACCCCGGAGATCATGCCCGACCTGGCGCTTGCCGCCGGGGCCGCCGTGGTGGGCACCGGCCGCAGCGATTTCCCCAACCAGATCAACAACGTGCTGGCCTTCCCCGGGGTGTTCCGGGGGGCGCTGGACGTACGCGCCGCCGAGATCAACGAGGCCATGAAGCTTGCCGCCGCCCAGGCCCTGGCCGGCCTTGTGGGGGACAGGCTGTCCCGGGACTACATCGTCCCCGCCGCCTTTGACCCCCGGGTGTGTCCCGCGGTGGCCCAGGCCGTGGCCCAGGCCGCCCGGGAGACCGGCGCTGCGCGGATTTGAGGGACAAAAGAGGCGGTGCGCCTTCACCGGCGCACCGCCTCTTTTTTGTTATTTTCCCTCCGGCAGCGCGTCCTCCGGGGGCTGGAACTCGGTCATCATGGCGCGGTAGCGCTTGGGCAGGTGGGTGTTCTGGCAGCGGGGGTTGGTGCGCTCCCGGATGGCCACCGTATCGAAGAAGGCACGCCACAGCCGCCGGTACTGCCGCTCCCGCTGGTCCGGGGCGCCCATTTGAAAATCCTGCGCCGGCACGATGGCCCACTGCCGGGGCCGGTAGAGCAGCGCCTCGCGGTGGGTGCGGTCGTAAATAAGGAAGCACTGGGTGTTCAGCCGCGCGGTAAAGTGGGCGCGCAGCACCGGCAGCACCCGGTTCTTGGGCTCGATCACCGCCGTGAGCACCCCGTCCTGGTCGGAAAAGCGCACAAAGCCCTTGTAGAGATGGGCCTCGCCGTCCAGCTGCTGCACCGCCCGGCGCAGAGTGTTCACCCGATCGTCCCCCAGGTCGGCCATGACGGCGCTGCCCCGCTCAAAGCCGTAGCGCAGGAACTGCCAGATGCACACCTCCCGCTGGGGAAGGCAGGTGAGGAAGGCCCGGCGCGCCAGCTCCCCCGCCGCCGGCGAGATGTTCCGGCAGATCCCCCTCCACACCCGGACGGCCCGGGCCTGGTCGGTGTCCACCCGGCGGGTGTCCCACAGGGTGGCCGCGGTGTCCTCCGGCCCCAAAAAGCACACCGCCTCCTCCCGGTTCCGGTAGCCCTCAAACAGGCAGGTGAGAAAGCCGGCAAAGCTGCCGTCGTACTCATAGCACACATCCCGCCACCTCATGCCGGCACCTCCCCGTCGAACAGGGAGAGCTGCTCGGGCATGGCCGCCATCAGCGCCGGCTTCTCCAGCGCCACCAGGTGGGGCAGGATCCCGTCCTCCCGGAAGCGCAGCCCCTCCCGCAGCCGGCCGCCGCAGGTGAGGAAATACTGGGCCCGCTTGAGTACCACCCCCAGCTTTTTCAGCGTCTCAAAGGTCAGCGGCGCAGCGCGGCGGGCGGTGAGGATGCGCCGGGCGGAGGTCACGCCGATGCCCGGCACCCGCAGCAGCGTCTCATAATCCGCCGTGCGCGCCTCCACCGGGAACTGCCCGAGATGCCGCAGCGCCCATGTGCACTTGGGGTCGATGCGGGGGTCCAGGTCGGGCTCTTCCGGCGAGAGCAGCTCCTCCGCCCGGAAGTGATAAAACCGCAGCAGCCAGTCCGCCTGGTAGAGCCGGTGCTCCCGCAGCAGCGGCGGCTGGAAGCCCTCCGGCGCGGGCAGCAGAGCGGAGCGGGACACCGGGATATAGGCCGAGTAAAAGACCCGCTTGAGCCGGTATTTGTCGTAGAGGGCCTGGGTCAGGGTGAGGATGTGCCGGTCGCTCTCCGGCGTTGCGCCCACGATCATCTGGGTGGACTGGCCCGCCGGGGCAAAGCGTGGGGCGCTCTTGAACCGGGCAAGCTCCTGCCGGCTGACGGCGATGCCGTCCCGGATCTGTCCCATAGGGGTGAGGATGCTCTCCTTTTTCTTGTCCGGGCACAGCAGCGTAAGGCTCTGGGCCGACGGAAGCTCGATGTTCATGCTGATACGGTCGCACAGGGTGCCCAGCTGCCAGGTCAGCCGGGAGTCCGCCCCGGGGATGGCCTTGGCGTGGATATAGCCCCAGAAGTGATACTCCTCCCGGAGGATACGCAGGGCGCGGATCATCCGCTCGGTGGTCTCGTCGGGGCTGACCACCACCGCGGAGGACAAAAACAGCCCCTCGATATAGTTGCGCCGGTAAAACTGGATGGTCAGCTCCGCCAGTTCCCGGGGCTCGAAGGCCGCCCGGGGCAGGTCGTTGGAGCGGCGGTTGACGCAGTACTGGCAGTCGTACACGCACACGTTGGTCAGCAGCACCTTCAGAAGGGTCACACAGCGCCCGTCGGCAGAGAAGCTGTGGCAGCAGCCTGCCTGCATGGCCGACCCCATGCGCCCCTGCCGGGCATGGCGGTCAAGGCCGCTGGAGGTGCAGGCCGCGTCATATTTGGCCGCATCCGTCAGGATCGTCAGCTTTTCCAGGGTATCCATTGCCCCGCCCCCTCGAGAGAACATTTGTACGACATATTATACTCGAACGTCCGTTTCTGTCAAGGGGAAAATTTTGGGAGCCGCCCCAGCGCCGGAGCGGCTCCCTTTTCTCCCATGGGGCTTAGTATTTTACTTCCACCAGCGTCAGGCCCTGGGCCGGGGCGGTGCGCCCGGCGGCCTCCCGGCTGCGGGAGGCCAGGATGGCGCCCATCTCCTCCGGCCGGCGTGTCCCCTGCCCTACCTCCAGCAGGGTGCCGGTGAGAATGCGCACCATATTGTACAAAAAGCCGTCCCCCTCGTAGGTGATGGCAAGGTCCGGGCCGCTGCGGGCGACGTCGATGGCGCGCAGGGTGCGCACCGTGGACTTTTTCTCCCGCCTGGCCGAGGAAAAGGCCCGGAAATCGTGGGTGCCGATGAGCTGCGCGGCGGCGCGCTCCATGGCGGCGGTGTCAAGCTCCCCATCCAGCCGGTACTGGTATTTCCGGCGGAACACGTCGGGCACGCCTCCCAGCCGCAGCGCATAGCGGTACACCTTCCCCTTGGCGGAGAGCCTGGCGTGAAAGCGCTCCGGCGCGGGCTCGGCGGCGGTGACGGCGATGTCCTCGGGCAGATAGCGGTTTACATAACTTAATATCTCCTCCGCCTGCCGCCCGTCTGCAAGGCGGACGCTGGCCACCTGGCCCAGGGCGTGGACGCCGGCGTCGGTGCGTCCGGCCCCCTGCACCTCCACGGCACGGCCCTCCAGGCGGGAGAGCACCCCCTCCAGCTTGCCCTGGATGGTATTGCCCGTGTTCCCCTGGCGCTGCCAGCCGTCATAGCGGCTGCCGTCGTACTGGATGGTGAGCTTCCAGTTCATGCGATCTCCCTCACTTTTTCGGCGCGGCCAGCTTTGCCGGCAGGCCGGTTTTCGGCAGGGCCCGCAGCAGCAGCGTGCCCAGGCCGCAGCAGACGGCGGCCTCCCCGGCCACAAAGGTCAGGGCGTTGAAGCCGCAGGCCGCCCAGAAGGCGCCCCCGAAGCCGCCCGTCTCCGCCCAGGCCCACAGGGGGGGCAGGATGAGGGCGTTGACCACGATGGGGGGCACCGCCGCCAGATACCACCGGGGCACCCGGGTGGTGAGGAAGGCGGCGATGGCGGTGGCCAGGGTGCCGAACACGATGTCCGCTATGCCGTAGGGGGAGAGCAGGTTGGTGACGAGGCACCCAAGCACCAGCCCCGGGGCGGCGGATGGGAACAGGAAGGGCAGCACGGTGAGGGCCTCGGCAAAGCGGATCTGCACCGGGCCGAAGGTCATGCCGAACGTGTCCCCAAAGTACCCCATAACGGCGTACAGCGCCGCCACGATGGCGGCAAAGGTCAGCTCCCGCGTTGAAAATCTGCGCATAAAAAAACCTCCATTTCTTATTTAGAGTGCCGGCGCATGGCACAGCGGCGGGCGTTCCTTCCGGGCAGCCTTCACGCCTGAAGCTGCCCGCGGCTCTCTGCCCGCCGTTTGGACCGGTTGGAGACCGGTCATGGCTATTTTAACACGTCTTTCCGGCGGTGTAAACGAAAAAGTATGCCGCTCCGGCAATTTCCGGCACTTTTTCTTGACAATGCCCCGTGGTGGTGCTATCATGCAGACAGTTAAAATGGCCCTGACGGAGAAGAAACCGCTCTGCCCCACCCAGAGAGGGGCGCGCTTGGTGCAAGCGCCCTGTGGAGGCGGCGGCCGTACCACTCCCGAGCCGCCCGGGACAACCGGGACGGGACTTTCCCGTTACAGAAAGGCACGAGCGGCCGGAGATGATGTTCTCCGGCAAGCAGGGTGGAACCGTGGAGAAGAAGCGCGCAGCCGTCGTGAGCCGCGCGGATGGACCGAAGCGAGGGCGAGAGACGGGCCGCAGGGCCCGGATACAGCCCGAGTCGGAGGGAAGCCGCGCGCAGCGAACAGGCGGAGCGTGACAATTCCTTCACCCCTGATTTTCGTCAGGGGTGATTTTTTATTGCTCACCCCTCAACAAGGAGGAAAACAAGATGTCCGAAGAAAACAAGTACACCTTTGAAAACGAGGAATACCGCCAGACCTATTGGCACACCTGCTCCCATGTGCTGGCGCAGGCCATGAAGCGGCTCCACCCCGAGGTGAAGCTGGCCATCGGCCCGGCCATCGCCAACGGCTTCTACTACGACTTTGACACCCCCGAGCCCTTCTCCGAGGATCAGCTCAGCGAGCTGGAGGCCGAGATGCGCAAGATCTGCAAGGAGAAGCTCAGGCTGGAGCGGTTCGAACTGCCCCGGGACGAGGCCATCGCCTTCATGAAGGAGAAGGAGGAGCCCTATAAGGTGGAGCTCATCGAGGACCTGCCTGAGGACGCCCACATCTCCTTCTACCGCCAGGGCGAGTTCACCGACCTGTGCGCCGGCCCCCATCTGGACTCCACCGGGCGCATCAAGGGCAACGCCATCAAGCTCACCGCCTGCAACGCCGCCTACTGGCGGGGCGACTCCAACCGGGAGACCCTCCAGCGCATTTACGGCGTGGCCTTCCCCAAGAAGGAGGAGCTGGACGAGTATCTGGCCAAGCTCGAGGAGGCCAAGCGCCGGGACCACCGCAAGCTGGGCCGTGAGCTGGGCCTGTTCATGCTCACCGAGGAGGGCCCCGGCTTCCCCTTCTTCCTGCCCAAGGGTATGGTGCTGAAAAACACCCTGATCGACTACTGGCGCGAGGTCCATAAGCGCTACGGCTATGTGGAGATCTCCACCCCCATCATCCTCAACCGCCGCCTGTGGGAGCGTTCCGGCCACTGGGATCACTACAAGGAGAACATGTACACCACCGTCATCGACGGCGAGGACTATGCCATCAAGCCCATGAACTGCCCCGGCGGCATGATGGTGTACGCCAGCCAGCCCCACTCCTACCGGGATCTGCCCATGCGGGTGGGCGAGCTGGGCCTTGTCCACCGCCACGAGCTGTCCGGCGCTCTCCACGGTCTGTTCCGCGTGCGCTGCTTCACCCAGGACGATGCCCACATCTTCATGACCCAGGAGCAGCTCAAGGACGAGATCCAGTACGTTGTCAAGCTGTTCGACGAGGTCTACTCCGTGTTCGGCCTGCCCTATAAGATCGAGCTGTCCACCATGCCCGAGGACCACATCGGCACCGTGGAGCAGTGGGAGCACAACCAGAATATTCTGAAGGAAGCCATCACCGAGATGGGCAAGGAGTACGAGGTCAACGAGGGCGACGGCGCCTTCTATGGTCCGAAGCTGGACTTCCACCTGTCCGACTCCCTGGGCCGCACCTGGCAGTGCGGTACCGTCCAGCTGGATTCCCAGCTCCCCGAGCGGTTTGAGCTGGAGTACACCGGCGAGGACGGCCAGAAGCACCGCCCCGTCATGCTCCACCGTGTGGTGCTGGGCTCCATTGAGCGGTTCATCGGCGTCATCACCGAGCACTTTGCCGGCGCGTTCCCCGCGTGGCTGGCGCCGGTGCAGGTGAAGATTCTGCCGGTGACCGACCGCGCCACCGACTACGCCAAGGAGCTGTCCGCTTCTCTGGACACCCGGGGCTTCCGCGTCGAGGTGGACGGCCGCAACGAGAAGATCGGCAAGAAGATCCGGGAGGCCACCCTGGAGAAGGTGCCCTATATGCTGGTGGTGGGCGACCGGGACATGGAGAACCGCACCGTGTCCGTGCGCACCCGCGCCGGCGAGGATTTGGGCGCCATGAGCCTGGAGGAATTCTCCGCCCTGCTGCGCGAAAAGGTGGACACCAAGGCCTTGAGCTGAATACAAAAATCCGGCATGGGAGAGCTCCCGTGCCGGATTTTTATTTCTCTTCCTGCCGCCGTCAGCCCCGGGTCTGGCCGGAGCCGTAGACGACGTATTTATAGGAGGTAAGCTCCTCCAGGCCCATGGGGCCCCGGGCGTGGAGCTTCTGGGTGGAGATGCCGATCTCCGCCCCCAGGCCGAACTCAAAGCCGTCGGTAAAGCGGGTGGAGGCGTTGTGGTACACCGCCGCGGCGTCCACCCCGTCCAGGAAGCGCTTGGCCGTCTGGGCATTCTCGGTGAGGATGGACTCGGAATGGCGGGTGCCGTGGTCGGCGATGAACTCCATGGCCTCGTCCACGCCGGACACCACCTTGACGGCCAGGATATAGTCGCCGTATTCGCTGTCCCAGTCCTCGTCGGTCGCGGGGACGGCCCCCGCGCCCAGGATGGCGCAGGTCTCCGGGCAGCCGCGCAGCTCTACGTTCTTTTCGTCCAGCGCCGCCTTGGCCATGGGCAGGAAGCGCTGGGCCACCGCGCGGGAGACCAGCACGCACTCCGCCGCGTTGCACACCGCCGGGCGGGAGCACTTGGCATTGTAGAGCACCCGCACCGCCATGTCAAGGTCGGCCTCGGCATCCACATAGATGTGGCACACCCCTTCGCCGGTGCGGATGACCGGCACCTTGGCGTTGGCCGTCACCGAGCGGATGAGCCCCGCGCCCCCCCGGGGGATGAGAACGTCCAGATAGTCGGTGAGCTCCATGAGCTCCCGGGCGCTGTCCCGGCTGGTGTCCTGCACCAGGGCCAGGCTGTCCCGGGGAAGGCCGGCGGCGTCCACCGCGTCCCGCATGATGCTCATCAGGGCCTGGTTGGAGCGGAAGGCCTCCTTGCCGCCCCGGAGGATGACGGCGTTGCCCGCCTTCAGGCACAGCACGGCGGCGTCCACCGTCACGTTGGGCCGGGCCTCGTAGATGATGCCGATGACCCCAAGGGGCACCCGCCGGCGGGTGAGCAGCAGGCCGCTTTGGAGGGTATCCCGGCGGGTCTCCACCCCAACGGGGTCGGGCAGGGCGGCCACCTGGCGCACCCCCTCCACAATGCCCTCCATGCGCGCGGCCGTCAGGGCCAGGCGGTCAAGCATGGCGCTGCCAAGGCCGGATGCCCGGCCGGCCTCCAGGTCGGCGGCGTTGGCGGCGAGGATTTCCTCCTGCCGGCGCAGCAGGGCGTCTGCAATGGCAAGCAGCGCCCGGTTTTTCTCCTCTGCCGGGGTGATGGCAAGGCTCCGTGCGGCCTTCGCCGCGGCCCTGCCCTGCTGTTCAATGGCGGTCATGGGCATTTCCTCCTTTTCGCGCGCAGAAGCGGGTGCCCACCGACGCACCCGCGGCAATGTCATAGAGCAGCTCCGGCCGGGCGCCGTTGGCGATGACCATGTCCACCCCGGCGTCCATGGCGATGGCGGCGGCGTTGAGCTTGGTCTGCATGCCGCCGGTGCCCCGGGCCGTGCCCGCCCCGCCGGCGGCGGCGCGCACCTCGTCGGTGAGCTCGTCCACCCGCTCCACAAGCCGGGCGTCGGGACAGCGGTGGGGGTCTTTGTCGTAAAGGCCGTCGATATCGCTTAAAAGCACCAGCAGGTCCGCCCGGCACAGCCGGGCCACGATGGCGGACAGGGTGTCGTTGTCGCCCAGCACCCGGGCCTGGCCGGTCTCAATCTCGGCGGAGGAGACAGAGTCGTTCTCGTTGACCACCGGGATGCATCCCAGCTCCAGCAGCGCCTCAAAGGTGTTCTCCAGGTGCTCGGCGCGGCGGGGGTCGGCCACGTCCTCGTCAGTGAGGAGGATCTGGCCCACCGTGGCGCCGTACTCCCCCAGAAATTTGTCGTAAATATGCATCAGCTCGCACTGGCCCACGGCGGCCACCGCCTGCTTGACGCGCAGCTCGTCCGGCCGTTTCCCCAGGCCCAGCTTGCCCACGCCCACGCCGATGGCGCCGGACGAGACCAGGATCAGCTGGTGTCCCTGGCCCCGCAGATCCGCCAGGGCCATGGCCAGGCGGTCGATGCAGCGCAGCTTTATGCTGCCGTCGTCCCGGGTGAGGGTGGAGGTGCCCACCTTGACCACGATGCGAAGCTTATCCTCTCCGATTTCCATGCTTTTTCGATCTCCTCTGACCCTTGTTTGGAGGGGCGGGAAGGCTCCCGCCGGTCTTGCTTCGTATCATAGCACAATCCGGCTTTTCTTGTCTACAGAGCAGAGGACAAAAAGTTCTGTTTTTTTGCCCTTCCGGCCATTTTTTCCTTGTATTTTTGGGCATTTCCGTCTATAATGTGTCCGTATATAAAGAGGGGGCGGCAATCTGTGGTCAACATTGTGCTGGTAGAGCCGGAAATTCCGATGAATACTGGTAATATCGCCCGAACCTGCGCCGCCACCCGCAGCCGCCTGCACCTCATTGAGCCCCTGGGCTTCGACATCAGCGACCGGGCGGTGAAGCGGGCGGGCCTTGACTACTGGCCCATGGTGGACCTCACCGTCTACCCCGACCTTGACGAGTTTTTCCGCCGCAACGGCCGGATTGACCTGTGGCTTGCCACCACCAAAGCGCCCCGGGACTATACCCAAGCCAGCTTTCGCAACGGATGCTGGCTCTTTTTCGGGAAGGAAACCGCCGGACTGCCCCAGGCCTTCCGGGAGGCCCACCGGGAGCGCTGCCTGCGCATCCCCATGCGGCCCGACGCCCGCAGCCTGAACCTTGCGAACTCCGTGGCCATCCTCACCTACGAGGCGCTGCGCCAGCAGGGCTTCCCCGATTTGAGCGGGGAAGGCGAGATGGCGCGCTCCGAGTAAGTGCGCCCCCGGCGCACCGCCCCAATCCCATGACATAACCGGCCCGATATGGCCGCTCAAACCCCCGCACCGATTGATTTCCGGAATCGAAAGGAGCTATGCTGCTGTGAATTACAACAAGAAAAGCGTGCGCGATGTAGACGTGGCCGGCAAGCGGGTGCTGTGCCGCTGCGACTTCAACGTGCCCCAGGACAAAGCCACCGGCGCCATCACCGACGATACCCGCATCGTGGCCGCCCTGCCCACCCTGCGCTACCTGCTGGGCCATGGCGCGGCGGTCATCGCCTGCTCCCACCTGGGCAAGCCCAAGGGCACCGTCAAGCCTGAGCTGACCCTGGCCCCCGTGGCCCGGCGTCTGGGCGAGCTGCTGGGCCAGGAGGTCATTTTCGCCTCCGACGTGGTCGGCCCCGACGCCCACGCCAAGGCCGCCGCCCTCAAGGGCGGTGAGATCATGCTGCTGGAAAACCTCCGGTTCGAGCCCGGCGAGGAGAAGAACGACCCCGACTTTGCCCGCGCCCTCGCCTCCATGGCGGACCTCTACGTGTCCGACGCCTTCGGCACCGTCCACCGCGCCCACGCCTCCACCGCGGGCGTCGCCGCCTATCTGCCCGCCGTGTCCGGCTTCCTTATCGAAAAGGAGCTGGAGATCATGGGCGGCGCTCTGAGCAATCCCAAGCGCCCGCTGGTGGCCATTCTGGGCGGGGCCAAGGTGTCCTCCAAGATCGGCGTCATCAGCAACCTGCTGGACGTGGCCGACACCATCATCATCGGCGGCGGCATGGCGTATACCTTTATCAAGGCCCTGGGGGGCAGCGTGGGCACCTCCCTGCTGGAGGCCGACCGGCTGGACTACTGCCGGGAGGTGATGGCCAAGGCCAAGGAGAAGGGCGTTGCCTTCCTGCTGCCCGCCGACACCCTGTGCACCGCCGAGTTTGCCGCCGACGCCCCGGCGCAGCTTGTGGACACCATGGCCATCCCCGACGGCCGCATGGGCATGGACATCGGCCCCAAGACCATCGAGGCCTTCACCGGCGCGGTGAAAAACGCGGGCACCGTCATCTGGAACGGCCCCATGGGCGTCTTTGAGTTCCCCGCCTTTGCCGAGGGCACCCGTGCCCTGGCCCGGGCTCTGGCCGAGAGCGGCGCCGTGACCATCGTGGGCGGGGGCGACTCTGCCGCGGCGGTGGCCCAGCTGGGCTACGCCGACAGGATGACCCACATCAGCACCGGCGGAGGAGCCAGCCTCGAGTTCCTGGAGGGCAAGGAGCTGCCCGGCGTGGCCTGCCTGCTGGACAAATAAATATGCAGAACGCCGCCGGTGCTTCGGGGCCCCCGCAAAACGACCTTCCGTTTTGTGGGGAGAGGAGCTGCAGCGCAGCGAGCGAACTTTCGGCGCAGCCGGAAGCAAGAGATGCGGAGCTTGCGGCGACGAGGCGGCGGGGCCTCCCTCGAGTTCCTGGAGGGCAAGGAGCTGCCCGGCGTGGCCTGCCTGCTGGATAAATAATCCCCGGCCGGATTCCGGCCAAACGATACAGAGAGAAAGGTGCTTCCCTGATGAATCAAAAATACCGTAAAACCATCATTGCGGGCAACTGGAAGATGAACAAGACCCTCACCGAGACCCGCGCCTACGCCGAGGCCATCAAGCCCATGCTGGGCAAGCACAAGTGGTGCGAGGTGGTGCTGTGCGTCCCGGCGGTGAACATCCCCGGCGCGGTGCGTCTTTTCAAGGACACCCGGGTATCCATCGGCGGCGAGACCTGCCACTACGAGCCCTCCGGCGCCTTCACCGGCGAGATTACCGCCGAGATGCTCAAGGACGTGGGGGCCAAGTATGTCATCATCGGCCACTCCGAGCGCCGGCAGTACTACAACGAGACCGATTTCACCGTCAACCGCAAGCTCCGCGCCGCCCTGGAGGCGGGGCTGCGCCCCATCCTCTGCGTGGGCGAGAGCCTGGAGCAGCGGGAGCTGGGCGTCACCGAAAGCTATATTACCTACCAGGTGGAGGCCGCCATCTCCGGCCTGACCGCCGCCCAGGTGCGCCGGCTGGTGGTGGCCTACGAGCCCATCTGGGCCATCGGCACCGGCAAGACCGCCACCGCCGAGCAGGCCGGCGAGGTGTGCTCCCTCATCCGCGCCGTCATCCGCCGGCTCCACGGCGCCCGGGTGGCCCGGGCGGTGACCATCCAGTACGGCGGCTCCATGAACGCCAAGAATGCCGCCGAGCTGCTCTCCCAGCCCGATGTGGACGGCGGTCTCATCGGCGGCGCGGCCCTCAAGCCTGACGACTTCATGGCCATCATCAACGCCGCGAATCAGTAAGAAGCGCGGAGGGCCCGCGTCACCCCCTCTATTATGAATTAAGAGGTCTATTATGAGCAAAACACCCACAACTCTAATTATTATGGACGGCTTCGGCCTGTCCGACTCCACCGTGCCCGGCGACAACGCCATCGCCGCCGCCAGCACGCCCAACCTGGACCGGCTCTTTGCCGAAAACGGCACCTGCCGCCTGTCCGCCTCCGGGCTGGACGTGGGCCTGCCCGACGGACAGATGGGCAACAGCGAGGTGGGCCACACCAACCTGGGCGCAGGCCGGGTGGTGTTCCAGGACCTGCCCCGGATCACCCTGGAGATCCAGGAGCGGCTCTTCTTCAGCAACCCGGCCTTCGTCCGGGCCATGGACGCCTGCCGGGAGCGTGGCACCGCGCTGCACCTGCTGGGCCTTTTGAGCGACGGCGGCGTCCACTCCCACATCGACCATCTCTTCGCCCTGCTGGACATGGCCAAGGAGCGGGGGCTGACCCAGGTCTACCTCCACTGCTTCCTGGACGGGCGGGATGTGTCCCCCACCTCCGGCAAGGGGTATATGGAGCAGCTCACTGAGAAATGCCGCGCCCTGGGCGTGGGCAAAATCGCCACTGTCATGGGCCGCTACTACGCCATGGACCGGGACAGCCGCTGGGACCGGGTAGAGCGGGCCTACGCCGCCATGGTCTACGCCGACGCCCCCTTTGAGGACGACCCGGTGAGCGCCATCGCCCTGTCCTATGAGCGGGGCGTCACCGACGAGTTCATGACCCCCGTGGTGTGCGCCGAGGGGGCCACCGTCAGCGAGGGGGACAGCATGATTTTCTTCAACTTCCGGCCCGACCGGGCCCGGGAGCTGACCCGGGCCTTTGCCGACCCGGACTTTTCCGGCTTCTCCCGGCGGCTGGGCTATTTCCCCGTGCAGTTCGTGTGCGCCACCCAGTACGACGCCGCCATGCCCAATGTGTCGGTGGCCTACCCCCACGAGAAGCTCAGCAACATCTTCGGCCAGTATCTCTCCCAGCTGGGCCTGACCCAGCTGCGCATCGCGGAGACGGAGAAGTACGCCCACGTCACCTTCTTCTTCAACGGCGGGGACGAGCAGGTGTTCCCCGGCGAGGACCGCTGCCTCATCCCTTCCCCCAAGGTGGCCACCTACGACCTCCAGCCCGAGATGAGCGCGCCGGAGGTGACAGAGGAGGCGGTGCGGCGCATCAAAAGCGGCGAGTACGACGTCATCATCCTCAACTTTGCCAACTGCGATATGGTGGGCCACACCGGCGTGTTCGAGGCCGCCGTGAAGGCGGTGGAGGCTGTGGACGCCGGGGTCGCCCGGGTAGTGGAGGCCACCGCCGACATGGGCGGCGTGACCATCATCACCGCCGACCACGGCAACGCCGAGCATATGCTCGACGCGGACGGCACCCCCTTCACCGCCCACACCACCAACCTGGTGCCCTGCTGCATCGTGGGGGCTGACGTGCAGCTGCGCGACGGCCGCCTGGCTGACGTGGCCCCCACCATGCTCGACCTCATGGGCCTTAATAAGCCCGCCGAGATGTCTGGGCAAACATTGATCGTCACCTAAAATCCTCTCTCACGGGGCGCGTCCCGTGGGAAACCATTTATACTCTCACCATTTGGAAAGGAGCCGTTTGCTATGAAAAGCATGATTGAGATCGTTGACGTCATCGGGCGCGAGATTCTGGATTCCAGAGGCAACCCCACCGTGGAGGTAGAGGTGGTCCTGGACGACGGCGTCGTGGGCCGCGCGGCCGTGCCCTCCGGCGCCTCCACCGGCGTGTACGAGGCCTGCGAGCTCCGGGACGGCGACAGCGAGCGCTACCAGGGCAAGGGCGTTTTGAAGGCTGTGACCAACGTCAACACCGAGATTGCCGACGCCCTCATCGGCATGAACGCCCTGGATCAGCCCGCCATCGACAAGCTGCTCATCGAGCTTGACGGCACCCCAAACAAGGCCCGCCTGGGCGCCAACGCCATTCTGGGCGCCTCCCTGGCCGTGGCCCGGGCCGCGGCGGAGAGCCTGGGGATGAGCCTTTATAACTACATCGGCGGCGTCAACGCCAGAACCCTGCCCGTGCCCATGATGAATATCTTGAACGGCGGCGCCCACGCCACCAACAACGTGGACATCCAGGAGTTCATGATCATGCCCGTGGGCGCGGAGAGCTGGAGCCAGGCGCTGCGCATGTGCGCCGAGGTGTTCCACACCCTGAAAACCGTCCTCAAGGACAACGGCACCCCCGCCGCCGGCGTGGGCGACGAGGGCGGCTACGCCCCCAACCTCAAGCGGGACGAGGACGCCTTCAAGTGCATTGTCGCCGCCATCGAGCGCGCCGGCTACAAGCCCGGCGAGGACTTCATGATCGCCATGGACGCCGCTGTGTCCGACTGGTACAACCACGAGGACGGCACCTATACCCTCCCCAAGGCGGGCAAGACCATGACCCGCCAGCAGATGGTCAACATGTGGAAGAGGTTTGCCGACGCCTACCCCATCATCTCCATGGAGGACTGCATGGGCGAGGACGACTGGGAGGGCTGGGCCATGCTCACCCGCGCCCTGGGCGACCGGGTGCAGCTGGTGGGCGACGACCTGTTCGTCACCAACGCCGCGCGGGTGCAGAAGGGGCTTGACCTGAAGGTGGCAAACTCCGTGCTCATCAAGGTCAACCAGATCGGCACCCTCACCGAGACGCTGGACACCATCCAGAAGGCCAACCGCGCGGGCTACACCGCCGTGGTGTCCCACCGCTCCGGCGAGACGGAGGACACCACCATTGCCGACATCGTGGTGGCGGTGAACGCCGGCCAGATCAAGACCGGCGCGCCCTCCCGCACCGACCGGGTGGCCAAGTACAACCAGCTGCTGCGCATCGAGGAGGAACTGGGCGACGCCGCCCAGTACCTGGGAAAGAATGCGTTCTTCAATTTGAAGTAATTTAACTGGGCGGCACCCCAAAAACGCAAGAAAAGCCGGCCTGCGGAAACCGCAGGCCGGCTTTTGCTGCTTTATCCTCTTCTCTGCCGCCGTCACGCGCCGTCGAGCAGCGCGGCGGCCGCGCTCTGGACATAGTCAATGTCCTCAAAGGACAGCCCGGGGCCGATGAGCAGCCGCACCCCCTCCGGCCCGGTCTGGGAATAGACCCCCATCTGCTCCAGGCGCTGCCGGGCCAGCCGGGCGGGCATGCCGTCCACCCGGAAGCAGACCTCCCCCGCCCCGGCGCCGGCAGGATGGATGCCGTCCTCCTCATACTCCCGCAGGCGCTCGAGCAAATGCCGGGCAAGGCGCGCGGCCAGACCCGCGTCCGGGTGGGGCCCAAAGCGGCCGTCCAGATAAACCCGTCTCATACCGCACCCCCTTTACAGCTGGGTGGCCACCGGGATGCGCAGCTGGTAGCCCGCCCGGGTGATGGCGGAAAGCACAGTGTCCAGCTCGTCCACGGCGGCATCGTCCAGCAGGAGATAGTTGCGCACCCCTTCGCCGGTTTTCATCTGGCGCATCATGGCCTGAGCCCGGCGGGAGGCGGTGCTGCCCTGGGCGGCGCGGCCGTCCACCGTGGTCCTCCAGCACACAAGGCCCTGGCCTTCCAGCTCGGCAAGCTCGCCCTCCTCCGGCTGCTCCACCAATCCGATGCCAAGGCGGCAGTGGGCGGCGCGCGCCAGGGCGGCCTGCCCTGCCTCCAGGGCGGCGCGGCGCGCCTCCCGGCTGTCCTCATTGAGATAGATGCCCACCATATGGCCCATGCCCACCAGGCGGCGCACCAGCTCCCCCTCCTCGGCAAGCTGCCTGGCGGTGAGCAGAAACAGCCCCCGGCAATCCCGGCTCTCCAACGCGTCCGCCGCGGCGCTCAAGGCCCCGGCCCCGGTCTGGAGGAAGGCGGGATACACCCCCGCGCCGCTGCCCACGCCGCCGGGCCGGTCGTCGGTGGAGGAATTGTCCTCCGGGTGCTCCAGGCGGTAGCGGGCCAGGGCGCCGCTCATCATGCTGGCGGCGGCGTTGATAAAGGCGTCGTCCCCCAGCACGGCGGAGCGGTTGGTCAGGCGCACCAGATAGCCGTACTCCGTGCTGCTCAGGGTATAGTCCAGCTCTTCAAACACCTGGCAGATGAGGGCGATGGGCAGGTACACCATGGAATTGCGCATGATGGCCTGTTCGCTGTAGTTTGCGCCGTCGCCGTCGTAGGTCTGCCGGGCGCTGATTTCAAAAATCAGCTGCTTCGTGGGGGAGTAGACCAGGGCCTGACTCTTGGTGGAGCTGTAAGTGGCGTACACCCCAAGGTTCACCCCGCTTACCCGGGCGGAGAGCATGGTGTAGGGCACGTAAAGGGTGCGGTTGACGGTGGCGGGCATGGTGTCGGCGGAGAGCTCCATGAGGGTATCGTTCACCGCCATGAAATAGACCGCCGCACCCCGGGCGGGCTGGATGGCCGACGCCAGCGTCAGGGCGCACAGCACCGCCGCGCACAGGCCGGAAAGCCGCTTCTTCAAGGCAGAACACCTCCATTTCTCAAGAAAGCCCTATGCTTCTCAATCCGTTCCGCAGGGACCGGCACCCTCCGGGGCGGCCGGAGCGCCGGCCTTGTCGTAATAGCGCGCCTTGAGGTCGGCCAGCGTCACCGAGTCCACCACCTGGGACACCGCCCGGTGGATCTCCTGCCAGAGCTCCACCGTCACGCACTCGCCGCAGCGCTGGCAGAAGCTCTCGTCGGTGGCGCACTCCACCGGGGCAAGGTCACCCTCCAGGGGGCGGAGAATGTCCCCCACGGTGTACTCCTCCGGCCGGCGGCTCAAGAGATAGCCGCCCCCGGCCCCCCGGACCGACCGCACCAGCCCCGCCTTCACAAGAGGGGTGACAATCTGCTCGAGATATTTATCGCTCAGCTGCTGGCGCTTTGCCACGTCCCGCAGGGACAGCGGCTGCCCCTCGTCCGCCAGGGACAGCTCCAGCATCAGGCGCAGGGCATAGCGCCCCTTCGTTGAAATTTTCATGGATGCTCCTTCTTCCATGCCGCCGCCCGGCAGGGCAGGCGCGCCCAGCCTTGCTGCGCGGCGGCAGCCTTTTTCTTAAAATACCACACTTTCACTATGATTTCAAGAGCGCGGGGAGACAAAACCTTTCCAGCATCTGGAATAATTCCTTTGGCGGGGGGATAATCTTTTATTTGACCGCTGCCCGGGTCCGGTGATACACTATAAGAAAATTTTCCGCCGCGGAGGTGCGCGCCATGGAGAAAAAGCTGTTCAAAAGCCTGATTGCGCTCATTACCTACGCCATCGTGCTGGTGGCCCTGATTGTCAAGCTCGACGCTGTAACCGGCCTCCTGCGCGCGGTGGCGGCCGCCTTTACGCCGCTGCTTGCGGGCTTTGCCATCGCCTTCATCCTCCACCGTCCCTGCGCCTTTTTCGAGCGGCTCTACCGCCGCGCCCTGAAGGGGAAGGGCGAAAAGGCCGCCCGGGGCCTGGCCGCGGCAACCGCCTACCTGGTGCTCATTCTGGTGATTGTTCTGCTGCTGCTCTTCGTCATTCCGGAGCTCACCCGCAGCCTCCAGACCTTCCTTGGCAGCATGGACGCCTATGCCGCCAGCCTCCAGGGGCTCTACAACTCCCTGGTGGAAAGGCTCGACCTGAAGGGGGCCCTTGCAGGCCTTGACCTTACCAGCGCCATCGACGGCACCCTCAACAAGCTCCTCTCCGGCACCCTGGACGTGCTCACCACCACCCTGCCCCACATCATCTCCATGACCAGCACCCTGGTCTCGGCGGTGGTCACCGGGGTGCTGGCCCTGGTGTTCTCCGTCTACATGCTCTCCGGCGCCCCCCGGCTCACCGCCCAGTGCCGCCGGCTGTGCACCGCCTATCTGCCCCGGCGCGTGTCCGAGCGGGTGCTTACGGTGGTGCGCCTCACCGCCGACACCTTCTCCAAATACGTCTCCGGCCAGCTCATCGAGGGCTGTATCCTGGGCGGGCTGTGCTTTCTGGGCATGTGCGTCTTCCGCTTCGCCTACGCGCCGCTAATTTCTGTGGTCATCGGGGTGTCCGCCCTCATTCCGGTGGCGGGGGCCTATATCGGCGCCATTGTGGCCGTGCTGCTGCTGGTGATGATCAGCCCCCTCCAGGCCCTGCTGTTCCTGGTGTTTCTGGTGGTGCTCCAGCAGCTGGAGGGCAACATCATCTACCCCCGGGTGGTGGGCACCTCCATGGGGCTGCCCGGCATCTGGGTGCTGGCGGCGGTGACGGTGGGCAGCTCCCTGCTTGGCTTTGCGGGGCTGATTGTCAGCGTACCGCTGGCGGCGGTGGCATATACCCTGCTCCGGCAGGACCTGCGGCGCCGCACCGCGGCGGAGGGCTCTCAAAAGGATGAGGCAACGGAGAAATGAGGCGCAGCGCCTTGGCTCCCTCTGACGAGGGAGGCTTAGGAACCCCGGCCCGCTTCGCTGCCCTCGCCAGAGGAAGCCTTTTATATCCGCATCTGATAGACTCCCGCGAAGCAAAAACCGGCCTGCGGGTGCAGGCCGGTTTTCTTGATTCTGCAAAGAGGGCGGTTCACCCCTGGCTGTAACGGGAGAGGAACTGCCGGGTGCGCTCCTCCCGGGGATTCTCAATGACCGCGCGGGCGTCGCCCTGCTCCACGATCACGCCGCCGTCCATAAAGATCACCCGGTCAGCCACGTCCCGGGCAAAGGCCATCTCGTGGGTGACGATGATCATGGTGGTGCGCTGCCGGGCAAGGCCGCGGATGACCCGCAGCACCTCGCCGGTGAGCTCCGGGTCCAGGGCGGAGGTGGGCTCGTCAAAGCAGAGGATGTCCGGCTTGAGAGCCAGGGCCCGGGCGATGGCCACCCGCTGCTGCTGCCCGCCGGAGAGCTGGTGGGGGTAGTGCCCCGCCCGGTCGGCAAGGCCCATCTGCTCCAAAAGCTGCCGGCCGTTGGCCTCGATGTCGGCAGTCATGCGCTTGTGGTCCTGCTTCCAGGCCGGGTCCTCCCGGGCCAGGAGCTTGCCCGCCAGCGTCACATTCTCAAGGGCGGTATACTGGGGGAAGAGGTTGAAGGACTGGAACACCAGGCCGAAGTGCAGCCGGCGCTTGCGGATTTCCTCCTCCCGCTGGGTGACGGGGTCGGCGCCGTCAAAAACCGTCCTGCCCTCCACCAGGATGCGCCCGGTATCCGGCTTTTCCAGAAAATTCAGGCACCGCAGCAGCGTTGTCTTGCCCGAGCCGGAGGAGCCGATGATGGCCAGGGCCTGGCCCTGCTCCAGGGAAAAGCTGATGTCCTCCAGCACCCGGGTGGCCCCGAAGTGCTTGCTGATTTTCTCCACTTCCAAAATCGCCATTGCCCGGCACCCCCTTAACGGAAATAGGACAGCCTGCGCTCCAGATAACCGAAGAGCAGCGTCAGCAGGCCGACGAAAATAAGATAATATACGCCGGTGAAAAAGAGCGGCCACAGCAGGCCCGAGTACCCGTGGGAGCCCTTCATGAAGGCGTAGCCCGCCCAGATGACCTCCTGCATGGAGATGATGCGGGCGATGGAGGTGTCCTTCACCAGGGTGATGATCTCGTTGGACATGGGCGGCAGGATGCGCTTGACCATTTGCAGCAGGGTGATTTTGAAGAAGATCTGCCGGCGGGTCATGCCCAGCACCAGCCCCGCCTCCTGCTGCCCCTCGGGCACGCCCTGGATGCCGCCACGGTAAATCTCGGAGAAATAGCAGGCGTAATTGAAGATGAAGGCGATGGACGAGGCGGTGAACCGGCCGCTTTCGCCGCTGCCCCAGGGGCTGGCGGCCATGATCTGGCCGGGGATATAGTAGATGATGATGAGCTGGAGCATCAGGGGCGTGCCCCGGACAATCCACACCACCGTTTTCGTCAGCCACCGCAAAGGCGCAAAGCGGCTCATGGAGCCGAAGGAAATCACAAGGCCCAGGGGGATGGCCCCCAGCAGCGTGATGGCGAACAGCTTGAGCGTTTGGAGAAACCCCTGGTTGAGCGCCCCGACGACAGTTGAAAACATCTTCTCACCCTTACTTTTCTCAAATCCCGATACCCGCCAAAAGCAGAGAGCCTCCGCTCTCTGCCTCTTGGCGGCCCGCGCGCCCAGCTGGGGCGGGCGGACTGTATTGCTTCTGTCTGCTTACTTCTGCTCGATGATGGCGGCCTGGACGCCGTAGGTCTCGGCGATCTTCATCATGGTGCCGTCCTTGTAGCTGCTCTTGAAGAACTCGTTGAGCTTGGCGGCCAGATCCGATCCCTTGCGGAAGCCCACGCCGTACTCCTCGCTGTTGAGGCCCACGGTGTAGGTAAGGTCCGCGTAGCTGGTGCCCTCGCCCACCATGGCAGCCGCCATGAGCGAGTCGATTACCGCCGCGTCCGCCGTCTTGGAGCTGACCTCCAGCAGGGCGGTGGCCTGGTCGGCAACCTCGGTGAAGCTGGTGCCCAGAGCCTCCACCTCGGCCTTGCCGGCGGAGCCCGCCTCCACGGCGAAGGTCAGGGCCTTGACGCTCTCCACATCCTGGTACTTGTCCGCCTCGGACACCGGCACGATGACCACCTGGGCGTTGTTGCAGTAGGCGTTGGAGCACTCCATGGCGCTCTTGACCTCGTCGGTGAGGGTCATGCCGTTCCACACCACGTCAATGGTCTTGCCGGACAGCTCCAGGGCCTTGTTGTCCCAGTCGATGATCTGGAACTCCACCTTCACGCCCAGGCTCTCAGCAAAGGCCTTGGCCATGTCCGCGTCAAAGCCGATCCAATTCCCGTCGCCGTCCTGATAGTCCATGGGCTCAAACTCGGTGATGCCCACCACCAGGGTGCCCTTATCCTGTACATACTTCAGGTCGCTGTCTGCACTCTCCCCGCAGGCGGCCAGCGCCAGCACCATGCAAACCGCCATCATCATTGCAAAAAACTTCTTCATTTTGGTGTTCCTCCTTGTTCGGGCCTCTTGTCTGCCCCTCGTTACTTTAGCATAGTAGCACGGTAGAGCGATAATGTAAAGAGTTTTTTCGCAATTTTTTGATCTTCATTCATCCTGACAAAGTGGGCCTTGCCCATTGCCGATTTTCGTGTTATTATATCCAACGTGTTCGCCCGCAGTGCCCGAAGCCCGGCCGCTGTCTCCGGCGGCAACCTGGACACTCACGCGAGGAGGAACAATTATTATGATGCCGAATGTAGCATCCCAGGAGGAGCTGGAGCGCAATTTCGCCGGCTTCACCCACTTCTGCCGGACCCACCGGCCCGGCACCATCAACGCCTGGCTCACCCCGGAGCCGGTGGCGTGCAGCTATGACGAGGGCTGGATCGAGGTCAAGTATCACATTGACGGCTGGATGGGCAATCTGCTCGACTCCGTCCACGGCGGCGCGGTGGCCGCCATGTTCGATAACGCCATGGGCTCCATGGCCTCGTGCATCGCAAACGGCCACCCCTGCCCCACCATCACCCTGCAGGTCTCCTTCGCCCGGCCGCTGACCATGGGCTCCAACGTCCATGTGCGGGTGAACCTCACCTCCGGCGGCCGCACCCTGGCCTACACCCAGGCAAGGCTCTGGGAGGAGGGCGCCCCCGACCGCATCCTGGCCACCGCCTCGGGCGTGTTCCACGTGGGCAGCGGCATGGCCCGGCCTATCACCCCCGACGCCCCCCAGGGCTGAACCCCTTATCCTTTATAAAGAGTATATATCCCTCGGCCCTATGGCCGGGGGATACTTTTTTTGCCCCGCGCGTACACTGTATTCAGACACATCGGGGCGGGGAGCCCCGGCGGGAGGGATGTCTATGAAAAACGGCCGGCGCGAGGCCCTTGCCCTGTGGGCGGCGGCGCTGCTTCTCTTGTGCGGGGCGCTGCGCCCTGCCCCGGCGGCGCAGGCGGCCATGGCGGCAGGTGGGGAAAAGCTGGTTGCCCTCACCTTTGACGACGGGCCCCGCCGCTCCACCACCGCCGCGCTGCTCGACGGGCTGTCCCAGCGGGGCGTCCGGGCCACCTTTTTCCTCGTCGGCAGCAATGTGGAGGGCAATGAGGACCTCATTGCGCGCATGGAGGCGGAGGGCCACCAGGTGGGCATCCACTCCGCCAGCCACAAAATGCTCACCGGCCTCAATGATGCCGACTTTTACCGGGAGGTGGGCGCCCTGCGCCGGCAGCTGGAGGGCCTCCTGGGCCACGGTGCGCTTCTCCTGCGCCCGCCCTACGGCAAGGTGGATCGGGGGGTGGAGCGCCGGGCGGGCTCGCCCATCATTTTGTGGTCCATCGACCCGGAGGACTGGTCGGACGACGACAGTGCCCGCCAGACCGCCCTCATCACCGCAAGCGCCCGGGACGGGGACATCATCCTTCTCCACGATATCTACCCCTCCAGCGTAGAGACCGCCCTGGCGGTGGTGGACGCGCTGCTCTCCGACGGCTTTTATTTTGTCACCGTGGAGGAGCTCTTCGCCGCCCGGAACATCAAGCTGCAAAACGGCAGGGTCTACCGCAGCGCCCGGTCGTAAGGGCCGTCAGGGCTGCTCCTCCGCCTCCATCCCAAGGCCGCGCAGATACCGCCGGGCAAGGTCCAGGGCGTGGTTGGCAGCCAAAGCGCGCACCCGCTCCCGGCCCACCGCCGGCCCGGCCAGATTGAGCCGGCGCACCCAGCAGTGCTCCCCGTCGGAGAGGGCCGCGTACACAAGGCCCACGGGGCTGCCCCGCTCGTCGCTGCCCGGCCCGGCCACCCCGGTGGTGGACACGGCAAGGCTGCACCCCAGGGCCGAGCGCGCCCCCCGGGCCATGGCCGCCGCCACATCGGCACACACCGCGCCGCTTCGCTCCAGCAGCGCCTTGTCCACCCCCAGCAGCGCCGCCTTGACCTCGTTGGTATAGCTCACAATTCCGCCCCGGAACGCCGCCGACGCCCCGGGAAGGTCGGTGACGCGCTTGGCGATAAGCCCGCCGGTACAGCTCTCCGCCGTGCCCAGGGTGAGGCCGTGCTCCAAAAGGCCGGAGAGCACCGCCTGCTCCAGCCCGGCGATGTCCGCGCCGTATATCTTATCTCCCAGCAGGGCGCGGAGCTCCTCCTCCACCGGGGCGATGAGGACCCGGGCGGCGGCCTCGTCAGCACCCCGGGCGGTGATGCGCAGCTCCACCTCCCCCTCCTTGGCATAGGGGGCCAGGGTGGGGTTTGTAAGGGCGTTCATCCGCTCGCGCAGCAGGCTCTCCACCTGGGACTCCCCCAGGCCGAACACCCGCAGCGTCCGGGAGCAGATCACCCCGCCGCACAGCGGGGCAAGCCATGGCATGGCCCTCTCCCGGAACATGGGGATGCACTCCCGGGGCGGGCCGGGCAGCATCACCACGCGGCACCCCCCGCTTTCAAAGGCGCAGCCCGGGGCCGTGCCCCAGTCGTTTTCCAGGATGATGCACCCCTCCGGCAGGTAGGCCTGCTGGAGGTTATTGTCCGTCATGTCCCGGCCGGAGCGGGCAAAGTAGTCCCGGATGGCCTGGGCGCACTCCGGGTGGAACACCAGCCTTTTGCCGAAGGCCTCCGCCAGTACCTGCTTGGTCAGATCGTCGCAGGTGGGGCCGAGGCCGCCGGTGGTGATGATGATGTCCGCCCGGCCTCTGGCAATCTCCACCGCCGCGCGCAGCCGGACCGGATTGTCCCCCACCACCGTATGGTAGTAGACCCCGATTCCCATGCCGGAGAGCAGCCGGCTCAAGTCCCGGGCATCGGAGTTGACAATGCTGCCCAGCAGCAGCTCGGTGCCCACCGCCAGCAGCTCCGCAGTATGCGCCATAAAACCGCCTCCCATTGCGTTCTTTTAATATATGGTAGCCTCCCCGCCGCCCGGTGTCAACGCCCCGGGCAAAAAATCCCCGGGCCCGGGGAAAATGCAGGAAAAAAGCTCTTGCATTTCAAAAATGCGTGCTATATAATATTTGTATCTTTTTTCGGAGGTCTCGCTCCATGACTTTCGCCGCATACAGCTTCATGGCTTCCTTTGGCTGGGCTCGATTTACCGTGTCCGGCTATTTTGGCGTGGAGCAGCGCGCGCAGCATGAGTAAGCGAGGGACGAAAGCATTTTTCTCCCCATCCCCGTTTTCAAACGCTCATGGTTCGCGTCGCGCGGCCCATGGGCGTTCTTTTTATTCCCCGGGCGGGGCACGGCGCGCAGGGCGCGGCGGAAACGACCATTTACAAAAGGAGCGCTGACTTATGGTAATTATTATGAAGCCCGGCACCAAGCCGGAACGCATCCAGGTGCTGGTGTCCCAGCTGGAGCATGACCACGGCGTCAAGGTGGGCATTACCAACGGCGTGGGCTGCTCCATCCTGGGCCTTGTGGGCGACACCACCCACATTGACCTCGACAAGCTCTCCATGAATGAGGACGTGGAGCGGGTCATGCGGGTGCAGGAGCCCTACAAGAAGGCCAACCGCAAGTTCCACCCGGAGGACACCATCGTGGACGTGGGGGGCGTGCCCATCGGCAGCGGCCACTTCACCGTCATCGCCGGGCCCTGCTCGGTGGAGAGCGAGGAGCAGATCGTGGAGGTGGCCCGGGACGTCAAGGCCGCCGGGGCCGCCCTGATGCGGGGGGGCGCCTTCAAGCCCCGCACCTCTCCCTACTCCTTCCAGGGCATGGGCACCGACGGGCTGGAGCTGCTGCTGCGGGCCAAGGCGGCCACGGGCCTGCCCATCGTCACCGAACTGATGAGCCCCAAGTACTGCCAGCTCTTCGACGAGACGGTGGATCTGGTGCAGATCGGCGCCCGGAACATGCAGAATTTCGACCTGCTTAAAGAGGTGGGCAAAATGCACAAGCCCATCCTGCTCAAGCGGGGCCTTGCCAACAGCTATGAGGAGTGGATTATGTCGGCGGAGTACATCATGGCCGCCGGCAATGAGAACGTCATTTTGTGCGAGCGGGGGGTGCGCACCTTCGAGACCTATACCCGCAACACCCTGGATTTGTCCGCCATCCCCGCCATCCGCCGGATGAGCCACCTGCCCATCATTGTCGACCCCTCCCACGCCGCCGGCATGTACTGGATGGTGGAGCCCCTGGCCCTGGCCGCCGTGGCCGTGGGGGCGGACGGCCTGATGGTGGAGGTCCACAACGACCCGCCCCACGCCAAGTGCGACGGCCAGCAGTCCCTCACCCCCCAGAAGTTCCGGCAGCTCATGGACAAGGTGCGCCCCCTGGCCGCCCTGATGGGCAAGGACCTGGCCTGACCGCGCCTGCCGTCCCCCAACTACATCTCCCATCCCAAGGAGGAGCCTATGAAAAAGCTCACCGTTGACCTGCCCGGCAGGGAGTACGACATTCTCATCCAGCCCGGCGTGCTCGAGCGCGCCGGAGAGGCCATCCGCGCCGTCTGCCCACGGGCGAAAACCCTCTTTCTGGTGACTGACACCAACGTGGGCCCCCTCTATGCCCAGCGGGTGCGGGAGAGCGCCCAGGCCGCCGGGCTGCGGGTCGCCGTCCACACGGTGCCCGCCGGGGAGGGCTCCAAGTGCGCCCCGCGGCTCTCCGAACTGTGGGAGGCCATGATGGCTGCGGGAATGACCCGCACCGACGCCGTGGCCGCCCTGGGGGGCGGCGTCGTAGGCGACCTTGCGGGCTTTGCCGCCGCCACCGTGCTGCGGGGGGTGGACTTCATCCAGATTCCCACCACCCTGCTGGCCCAGGTGGATTCCTCGGTGGGGGGCAAGGTGGCCATCGACCTGGCTGCCGGCAAGAACCTCGCCGGGGCCTTCTATCAGCCCAGGCTGGTGCTCATGGACCCGGACGTGCTCGCCACCCTGCCCGACGCCGTCTTTTCCGACGGCATGGCGGAGGTCATCAAATACGGCTGCATCCGCGACCGCGCCTTCTTCGACTTTCTCGCCCAGCGCCCCTCCCGGGCCGCGGTGATGGGCGAGATCGGCCATGTGCTCTATACCTGCTGTGACATCAAGCGCCGGGTGGTGGTGGCCGACGAGCACGACACCGGCGAGCGCATGCTCTTAAACTTCGGCCACACCATCGGCCACGCCTACGAGCTTGCCGGCCATTACGAGACCTATCCCCACGGCCAGGCGGTGGCCGCCGGCATGGCGGCCTCGGTGCGCCTGGGGGAGCAGCTGGGCGTCACTCCCGGCGACGTGTACGCCCCTCTCGCCTCGCTGCTCTCCGCCTTCTCCCTGCCCGCCGCCATCCCCTGCCCCAAGGACACGCTGGAGCGGGCCGTGGGCCTTGACAAGAAGGGCGCCGGGGACGGCATCACCCTCATTCTGCTGGAGTCACTGGGCCAGGCCGTCCCCTTCCCCATGAAAAAGGCCGCGCTGCTGCGTTCACTGGAGGTGCTGCACTCATGAACGTGACCATCACCCCTTCTAAGCTCTCCGGGACGATTACCCCTCCCCCGTCCAAGTCCCAGGCCCACCGGCTCATCATCGCCGCCGCCCTGGCCGAAGGGGAGAGCGTTCTCACCAACATCGCCCTCTCCCAGGACATCTCGGCCACCATCTCCTGCATGGAAGAGCTGGGGGCGGAGTTTCTCTTAGAGGGCAGCCGGCTCACGGTGCGCGGCGCGGGCATCTCCGAGCGCTCTCCCATGGTACGCTCCGCCCGGCCCCGGATGGACTGCGGCGAGTCGGGCTCCACCCTGCGCTTTCTCATCCCGGTGGCCCTGGCCGCCCGGGGGGGCGGCACCTTCACCGGCCGGGGGCGGCTGATGGAGCGGCCCCAGCAGCCCTATTTCGACCTTTTCAGCCAGAAGGGCATCGCCTGTGAGCGCGCCGGCAGCACCCTCACCGTCCGGGGCTTCCTCGCCCCCGGGGACTACGCCCTGCCGGGCAACGTGTCCTCCCAGTTCATCACCGGGCTGCTCTACGCCCTGCCCCTGCTCCCCGGGGAGAGCATTCTGCGCGTCACCACCCCCCTGGAGTCGGCGGACTATGTGGCCATGACCCTCCAGGCGCTGGAGCAGTTCGGCATCACGGTGGAGCGCACCGGCCCCCTTGCCTACCGCATCCCCGGCGGCCAGGTTTACCGCCCGCGCTCCCTTGCGGTGGAGGCCGACTGGTCCCAGGCCGCCTTCTGGTACGCCGCCGCCGGACTTGGAAACGCCGTAACGGTGGAGGGGATGAATCCCAACTCCCTCCAGGGGGACAAGGAGATCCTCCGCTGGGGCCGGATGATCGCGGGGCAGCCCATGGAGGGCGGCGGGCGCAGCAGCGTCTGTATCGACGTCTCCCCCTGCCCCGACCTGGTCCCCCCCGCCGCGGCGTGGGGCGCCGGCATGAAGGGGGAGCTTCACCTTTGCAATGCCGGGCGGCTGCGCCTGAAGGAGAGCGACCGCCTTGCCGCCGTTTCCGCCACCCTCACCGCCATGGGCGCACGGGTGGAGGAGGGGGCCGACGGCCTCACCATCTACGGGACCGACACCCTTGCGGGGGGCTGCACCGTGGACTGCTGGGGCGACCACCGCATCGCCATGATGGCCGCCATTGCCGCCACCCGCTGCGCCGCCCCCGTCACCCTTGCGGGGGCGCAGTGCGTGGCCAAGTCCTACCCCGCCTTCTGGGATGACTACGAGGCCCTGGGCGGCCAGATCGTCCGCACCGATTAAAGTCCCTTGGAAAGGAGCCTTTCTCATGCGCTACACCATCTTCGGCGAGTCCCACGGCCGGGCCATCGGCGTGACCCTCACCGGCGTCCCCGCCGGCCTTGCCCTTGATTTCGACTTCATCCGCAGTGAAATGGCCCGCCGCGCCCCCGGCCAGAGCGCCCTCACCACGGCCCGGCGGGAGGCGGACGAGCCTGAAATCCTCTCCGGCGTCTTTGAGGGAAAAACCACCGGCACGCCCCTGTGCGCCGTCATCGAAAATACCGACCAGCACAGCGGCGACTACGCCCTTTTGAAAACCCGCCCCCGGCCCAGCCACGGGGACTATGCCGGCTATGTGGCAAGCTCCGGCTGCCAGGACTACCGGGGCGGCGGGCACTTCTCCGGCCGGCTCACCGCGCCTCTGGTATTCGCCGGGGCCATCGCAAAGCAGGTGCTTTCCGCCCGGGGCATCGCCGTCTCGGCCCGCATCTCCATGGTGGGGGGCGTACCCGATCCCACGCCGGAGCAGCTCTCCGCCGTCATTCTCGAGGCCAAGGCGGCAGGGGACAGCGTGGGCGGGGCCATCGCCTGCACCGTGGACGGCCTGCCCGCCGGCCTTGGCGCGCCGGACTTCGGGTGCAATGTGGAGGGCATTTTCGCCCAGCACCTCTTCGCCGTCCCCGCGGTGAAGGGGGTGGAGTTCGGCGCGGGCTTCGCCCTGGCCCGCATGCGGGGCAGCCAGGCCAACGACCCTTTCTGTTTCGACGAGCACGGCACGGTCAAAACCCGCACCAACCACGCCGGGGGCATCAACGGCGGCATCACCAACGGTATGCCGGTGACCTTTACCGCCGCCATCCGGCCCACCCCCTCCATCGCCCGGGAGCAGGACACGGTAGACCTGCGCTCCGGGGAGAGCGTCAAGCTCACCGTCCCCGGCCGGCACGACCCCTGCATTCTGCCCCGGGCCGTGGTGGTCATTGAGGCCGCCGCCGCCCTGGCCGCCCTGGACGTGCTGGAACTCAGGCGCTGACCGCCCCGGCTCTTCCCCGCCTGCCCGCCGGCCATGCCCTGCGGGCCAATTCCCGCGAAAAGGAGATTTTTTATGAGCGCAAACTACCATCATACCGATGAAAACGTTCTGATTCTGCCCGGCGCCGTTGTGGTGGGGGACGTGTCCTTCGGCCCGGGCTGCTGCGTGTGGTTCAACGCGGTGCTCCGGGCGGACGTGGACTCCATCCGGGTGGGGGAGAAGACCAACATTCAGGACAACGCCACCCTCCACACCGGCCACGGCTTTCCCATCCGCATCGGCGCGGGCTGCATTGTGGCCCACAACGCCATTGTCCACGGCTGCACCATTGGGGACAACACCCTGGTGGGCATGGGCGCCATCGTCATGAACGGCGCGGTGGTGGGCAGCAACTGCATCATTGCCGCCGGGGCGCTGGTCACCCAGGGCATGACGGTGCCCGACGGCTCCATGGTCATGGGCGCCCCCGCCAAGATCCGCCGCGCCCTCACCCCCGAGGAGATCGAGGGGCTGCGCCGGGGTGCCCAGTTCTACTTTGAGAATAAGGAGAATTACCGCTGATGGACGACTTGCAGGCTCTGCGCAGCCAAATCGACGCCATTGACCGCCAGATCGCTGACCTGTTCTGCCGGCGCATGGCGGTGACCAAAAAGGTGGGGGAGTACAAGGCCGCCCGGGGCCTTCCCGTGCTGGACCGCTCCCGGGAGCGGCAGGTGCTTTCCGCCAAGGCTGCCCTTGTGGGGGATGAGCTGCGGGCGGACATCACCACCCTCTTTGAGACCATTATGGCCCTCTCCCGCCGGCAGCAGCAGTCCATCGTGGGCGATGAGAGCTGGCTTGCCGGCCACCGGTTGGCGTGGAGCGCCTGCCGCGTCCCACCTGCCGACCCCCGGGTGCTCTACCAGGGCGAGCCGGGGGCCTACGCCGAGGAGGCCGCCGTGCGCTTCTTCGGCCCCGACACCCGCCGCGCCAACGCCCCCCTCTGGGAGGACATCTTCATCGCCCTGCGGGAGGGGCGGGCGGACTATGGCGTGCTGCCTATCGAGAATAGCTCCACCGGCTCCATCAACCAGGTGTACGACCTGCTCTCCCAGTACGGCGCCTTCATCGTGGGCGAGCAGGTGATCCGGGTGGAGCACTGCCTCATGGCCCCCCCGGGGGCGAGCCTTGAGGGCATCCGCCTGGTGTGCTCCCACGAGCAGGGGCTGTACCAGTGCGAAGAATTTCTCAAGGCCCATCCCGACTGGACGCGCCGGGCCATGCCCAACACTGCGGCGGCGGCCAAATGGGTGGCCGGCCGCGGCGACGCCGGCTGCGCCGCCATCGGCTCGCGCCACGCCGCCGAGCTCTACGGCCTCACTGTCCTCGCCGAGGGCATCAACACCAACCGGGAGAACTTCACACGCTTTGTCATCGTCTCCCCCCTGCCAGAGCTGCGGGAGGGCCGCAACAAGATCAGCGCCGCCTTCACCCTGGCCCACGAGAGCGGCTCCCTCCACCGCATCATGACGGTGTTCGCCGCCGGCGGGCTCAACCTGATGAAGCTGGAGTCCCGCCCCATCCCGGGGCGCAGCTGGGAGTACCGCTTCTTTGCCGACTTCACCGGCGACCTTGCCGCCTACGGCATGGACAGCATCCTGCGGGAGCTGAGCCAGAGCGCCGAGACCCTGCGTATTCTGGGCAACTACAAGGCCGATGAGTAACAGCCTGTCCGCAGGCCGCCCCAAGGAGGAAGCAGCATGAAAAATATCGTCCTCATCGGCATGATGGGCTGCGGCAAGACGACCGTGGGTACCCTCCTCGCCCGGGACACCGGCCGGGAGCTTGCGGATACCGACGCCCTCATCGAGCAGCGCACCGGCCTTTCCATCCCGGAGATCTTCGCGCGCCATGGCGAGGCATACTTCCGGGACGAGGAGCTGGGGCTCGCCGAAGAGCTTGCCCTGCGCCGGGGCCTTGTCATCGCCTGCGGCGGCGGCCTGCCTCTGCGGCCCGGCTCCATTGGCAGCCTCAAGCACAGCGGCACCGTCTTTTGGCTGCGCCGGGACCCGGGGGAGACCTACGACAGCCTCGACCGCTCCGGCCGCCCTCTGGCCCAGGGCGGGCGGGACGGCTTTCTCGCCCGCTTTGCCCAACGGGAGCCCATCTACCGCGCATGGGCTGACCACACCGTGTCCGCGCCCAGTGCCCGCGCGGCGGCGGACGCCATTCTGGAAATTCTCTCCCGGGAGGAACAGCAGTCATGAAATTTCTCATCATCAACGGCCCCAACCTGAACCTTCTGGGCAAGCGGGAGCCGGGCATTTACGGCAGGTCCAGCTATGCCGACCTGTGCGCCCTGATCAAGGACTACGCCGCCCGGCACGGCGCCCAGGCCGACTGCTTCCAGTCCAACCACGAAGGGGCCATCATCGACGCCATTCACGCCGCCGACGGCGTGTACGGTGCCATCGTCATCAACCCCGGCGCCTACACCCACTACAGCTACGCCATTTTAGACGCCCTCAAGGCGGTGGACGTGCCCGCCTACGAGGTCCACATCAGCCACATCGACCAGCGGGAGCCCTTCCGGGCCATTTCCGTCACCGCCCCGGCCTGCGTGGGGCAGATTTACGGCCTTGGGTTTGACGGCTACCTGCGGGCCATGGACCACTTCCTATGCGCCGCCCCCCGGCTGTGCGTCATCGGCGACCCGGCGGCCCACTCCAAGTCCCCAAAAATTCAAAGCGCCATGCTCGCCGCCCTGGGTATTGCCGGCAGCTATACTGCCCAGACCGTCCCCGCCGACGCCCTTCCCGCCTTTCTGGAGCGGGTGCGCGCCGGGGCCTTTACCGGCTTCAACGCCACCATGCCCCACAAGGAGGCCCTGCTGAAGCTGGTGGACGTGCTGGACAAGAGCGCACAGCGCACCGGCTCGGTGAACACCGTGTGCCTGCGGGAGGGCAAGCTCATCGGCTTCTCCACCGATGGGGACGGCTTCGTCCGCGCCCTAAAAGGCGAGCTGGGCATCTCCCCCGCCGGGCGATGCGTCACCCTGCTGGGGGCAGGGGGCGCGGCCCGCTCGGTGGCCCTGGCCCTTGAAAAGGCGGGGGCGGCGCAGGTGTTCGTGTGCAACCGCTCGGAGGAGCGGGCCCGTGCCCTTGCAGAGCTCGCCCCCGGCGTCCTCACCCCCTGCCCCTTCACCCCCGACACCCTCGCCGCCGCCTGCGCCCGGAGCGCCGTCCTCATCAACGCCACCAGCCTGGGCATGGCCGGGCAGGGGGAGTTCCCCGACCTTGCCTTCCTGGACGCCCTGCCGGAGAACGCCGCGGTGTGCGACCTTGTCTACCACCCGGCGGAGACCGCCCTGCTGCGCCGCGCCCGTGCCCTGGGTCACAGCGCCATGAACGGCCTTCCCATGCTGGTGTGGCAGGGGGTGCTGGCCCTAAAGCAGTTTTTGAACCGGGACGATCTGGATCTTTCCGCCATGGCCGCCGCCGCAAAAGCCGCCCTTGCCGATTGACAAGGAGCGCGGCATTTTGTAGAATAAAGAAAAAATGAGACCGCTCTCCCGGCCGGGGGGCGGTCTCTCCTGTGAGGTTTTGCTGATGAAAGAGATCATCCTGCTCAAGCACGGCGAACTGGTGCTCAAGGGGCTCAACCGCCGGGGCTTTGAGGAAAAGCTGATGGGCAACGCCAAGCGCCGGCTGAAAAAGTACGGCTCCTTCCGCATCTACACCCGCCAGTCCACCACCTATGTGGAGCCCCTCTCCGGCGAGTGCGACTTTGAGGGGGCCTGGCAGGCCATGGGCAAGCTCTTCGGCGTGGTGGGGCTCAGCCGCGCCCGGGCCTGTGCCAAGGATAAAGACGCCATCACCGCCTGCGCCCGGGAGTACCTGGGGGACAAGCTGCGCGCGGCGCGCAGCTTCAAGGTGGAGTCCAAGCGTGCGGACAAGTCCTTCCCCATGACCTCCATCCAGCTCTCCCAGTACGTGGGGGGCGAGCTGCACGACGCCTTCCCCCACCTCATCGCCGACATGCACCACCCCGAGCTCACCGTCCATGTGGAGGTGCGCGACTACGACGCCTTCGTCCACGCCGACCCCGAGCCCGGCGCAGGCGGCCTGCCCGTCGGGATGGGCGGCCGGGCGCTGTCGCTCCTGTCCGGCGGCATCGACTCCCCGGTGGCCTCCTGGATGATCGCCAAGCGGGGGGTGGTGGTGGACATGATCCACTACTATTCCTACCCCTACACCTCGCCGGAGGCCAGGGAAAAGGTGCTGGATCTGGCCCGGCTGCTGGTGCCCTACACAGGCAAGACCTGCGTCCACGTGGTGCCCTTCACCAAGATTCAGGAGGAGCTGCGCCGCTCCTGCCCGGAGGAGCTTTTCACCATCCTCATGCGCCGCTTCATGATGCGCATCGCCTGCGCCGTGGCGGAGAAAAACGGCATCGACGCCCTGGTCACCGGCGAGTCGGTGGGCCAGGTGGCAAGCCAGACCCTGGAGGCCATGGCCTGCACCAACGCGGTGTGCACCGTGCCCGTGCTGCGCCCGGTGGTGGGCATGGACAAGGAGGAGATCGTGCGCATCGCCCGGCGCATCGGCACCTTCGAGACCTCCATTCTCCCCTATGAGGACTGCTGCACCGTCTTTACCCCCAAGCACCCCAAGACCCGCCCCCATCCCGACGAGCTCATCGAGGCCGAGCGCGCCCTGGACGTGGACGCCATGGTGGCCGAGGCGGTGGCCGGCATCGAGCGGGTGATGCTGGAGCTGTAAGGGCCGCGGGCCCCTATGGGAATCCCTTCGGTGCCTTTGCAGGGGTTGATGTACCCATCGACCCGGAAGCTCTGATAAGAAAAGGCCGCCGCACGGCATCGTGCGGCGGCCTTTTGTTGCCTGTTTAATCCTCCCCCAGGTCCCAGTCCTCGGGAGAGAGAATGGACTCATAGGAGGAAACGCTCTCCCAGCGCTGCTCCGTCTCCTTCCACTCCAAGGGGGTGTCCTGATAGATGCGCACCCGGCCGTACTCGTCGGTGAGCACCGCCGCCTCGCAGTAGACGCTGCCCTTTTCCATCGTGATGCCCGCCGGGCGGACGTAGAAGTCCATCAGGCGCAGCTCGCCGTCGACATTAATTTTCCGCTGCTCCTCCCCGTACCAGACCACCAGCTTCCGGTCCCGGAACAGTCCCACCCGGACGCTGGCAGCTGCAGCCTTCCCGGGCACATCGTCAAAGCTGTTCTCCTCCAGCATGGTCTCCGCAAGCCACGCACCCGTCGGCAGCTCCTTCTCATCGGCGTCAAACCAGAGATTGCCGGAGAACCACAGGTCGGGGAAGCTGCTGTCATAGAGGGAGGAATAGACGTCCAGCCGCTGGGTCTCCCGCTTGTCGCCGGTGACGAACACCACCGAGAGGGTGATGCTGTTGCGCAGCGGGCAGACAAGCCGGGCGGAAAACTCCTGCCCCTCGCCCAGCTCGCCGGGGATCTCCACGACCTGGCCATCACAGTCCGCCTGGAAGAGGGCGCTCATCCCCTCGGTATAGGTGCGGGGCACCGCCCGCAGGGAAAAAACAGCCGTATCCTCCCCCGGGCGCACCTCCAGCAGCTTGGCCTCGTAGTCGGCGGTGAGGTCGTTCTGGCTTTTGAGAATTTCCTCCACCCGGTTGGCGATGGAGCCGATCTGGCCGTTCACATTGCTGTCGATGCGGCTGATGGAGTTCTGAAGGCTCTGATAGTCCCGGGTCACCCGGTCAAGGCGGAAAAAGATGCTGACAAGGGCCGCGGCCACCGCGATGAGCGCCAGCGCCGCCAACCCCGTCCGCCCCCTCCGGGGCCGGGCCGGGGCGGCCTTGGGGGCCGCGGCCAGGTAGCGCCCCACGATTTCCTCCACCATGCGCAGCTGCTCCCCGGTGAGCTCGCCGCTCTCCGGCGCGCCGCCGTCTGTGCCCTCCGGCGCGTCCTCCACCCCCAGCAGCCACCCCACCGGCACCGAGAAAATCCGGCTCAGGGCCACCAGCTTCTCCACCTCCGGCAGGGCGGCGTCCGACTCCCACTTATAAATGGCCTGACGTGACACGCCAAGCTGCTCCCCCAGGCTCTCCTGGGACAGTCCCAGCTCTTTTCGTTTCTGCGCGATGCGCTGACCCACGGTCATAGGGATCACTCTCCTTTGGCCCACCATAGCATGTGTTTCGCTGCGCGCTCCACCAACCCAGGGTTATTTTTTGTCAACCTGCGGTTTACATCCGCCCAAAATATCCGGATTTTGCCGGGCCGGGCGGATCCTTATGAAAAAAGAGGCGGGTCGCCCCGCCCCTCTCGATTCAGTCCTCCCGATACTGCGCCGGGCCCAGCCGGAAGAGGTCGCCCCCCCGGCTGTCGATGGCCACGGTCAGGGGCAGGTCCTCCACCTCCATGCGCTTGACCGACTCGCACCCCAGGTCGTCAAAGGCGATGACCCGGGCGCTGCGGATGCACCGGGCGATGAGGGCCCCCGCCCCGCCCACGGCGGCAAAGTAGCACGCGCCGTTGCGCACGATGGCGTCCACCACCTCGCTCGCGCGGCCCCCCTTCCCGATCATGGCGGCAAGGCCCAGGTCCAGAAGCCGGGGGGCAAAGGCGTCCATCCGCCCGGCGGTGGTGGGCCCGCAGGCGCCCACCGCCATGCCCTGCTGGCCCGGCGTGGGCCCGGCGTAGTAGATGACTGCCCCACGCAGCTCGAAGGGCAGGGGCCGCCCCTGGTCGAGAAGCTCAAAGATGCGCTTGTGGGCGGCGTCCCGGGCGGTGTAGATGGTGCCCGAGAGCAGCACCCGGTCCCCAGCGCGCAGCTGGGCGATGGCCCCGGGCAGCTGCGCGGTATCAAGGCGCAGCCCGCTCATGCAAGGCCACCCCGCTCCTTGAGGGCCGCTGCCCGCTCGCCGCAGGCGCGGATGTCCTCCGCCATGCTCTGGGCGGCGCGCAGCTTGTCCCCCAGGGGCGAGAGGGCGGCGCACAGCCCCTCATACTCCCCCAGTACCCCGGAGAGCCATTCCCCGGTCTCGCCGCGCAGGGCGTCCGCCTGGGCCCGGGCCTCCTCCACGGTGGCCTGGGCCTTACGGTGAGCGTCCAGCTCCACGGTGGCTACCCGGTCCTTGAGCTGCTCGTATTTCTCGGCCATGGGGGCAAGCTCCGCCACCTTGCCGCGCAGCCCCTCCAGCTCGGCGCGCTCGGCGGCCAGCTGCTCCTCCGCCTCGGCAAGCTCCCCCCGCACCCGGGTGAGGGCGGCAGTGGATTCCTCCAGCGAGGCCCGCACCCGGGCCTCCTCCGCCGCGGCGCTGCCCTTCTCGTCCCGGGCGCCGGACAGGGCGTCCTCCAGCTGGGCGCGCGCGCGCTCCGCCTCCTCCAGGCGCTGCTCCAGCCGGGCAAGCTGGGCGCGGTGGGCGGCGTCGGACGTCTCGATATATTTGAGTACGTCCCGGCGGTTAAAGCCGCCCAAAGATGTGCGGAACCGGTGCAAAGCTTCCATACCCATCACCTTTCTGTCTCTTGCGGTGTTTTCCCCAGTCTATCACAGTTCCCCTGCGTTAGCAATCCTTTTCCGGCGTGAGCAGCCCCAGCAGCGGCTCCAGGTCCACCCCCTCCCGGGGGGGCGCGCCCAGCGCGAGGGTGTGCTCCACGCAGCGCGCGGCAAAAGCGGCGGCCCGCCCTGCGGCCGCCTCCAGCGGGGCCCCGCGTACCAGCGCGCCGGTGAACACCGCGGCGAAAATATCCCCGGTGCCGTGGCATTGCCCCGGCGCCTGCCGCTCCATGACAAAATAGCGCCGGCCGTCCCCCTGGCAGCAGGCCGCGCCCAGAAGCCCCGGCCCGGCGGACACCCCGGTGAGCACCACGGCGCAGCCGAGGGCCCGGTGCAGTTCCCCGGCCAGGGCAAGGCAGCCCTCGCCGCTCTCCGGCTGCTCTGCCGGGTCCCGCCCCAGCAGCAGCGCCGCCTCGGTGAGGTTGGGCGTGATGACGTCCGCGCGGCGGCAAAGCTCAGCCATGGCCGGGCACAGCTCCTGCGGGCAAACGGCGTAGCGCCGCCCATGGTCCCCCATTACCGGGTCTGCCACCACCACTCCGCCGGGGGCCTTGAGGGTCTTTGCGGCGCGGATGCACAGCTCCGCCTGGTCAAGGCTGAACAGAAGGCCGGTGTACACTCCGTCAAAGCGCAGCCCCAGCGTCTCATAGTGGGCGATGGTGCCGGAGAGCTGCTCCGTCATGTCCCACGTCTGATAGCCGTCAAAGCCGGCGGGGTGGGTGGAGAGGTAGGCCGTGGGCATCGGGCAGCACTGCACCCCCATGGCGGACAAAACCGGGCCTGCCACCGCCAGCGAGCAGCGGCCAAAGCCGGTAAGATCGTGGATCGCGGCCACCCGCGGCGTCTTTTTCATGTTGCCCCTCCCCCTGCCGCCCCGCTGCGGCGCGCATATCTGCCGCTATTATACCGACTTTTCTCCCCCTGTGCAACCCGGAAGGACCCGCTTGCGCAGGGCGGAAATTTCCCCTTCCGTTTCCCCCGCCGGTGTGGTATAATGATATGCAGCTTCTTCGCACAGCCCCCGCTTGCCCGGAACAGCAAAATATGCGCCTGTGATGGAATTGGTAGACATGCGAGATTTAGGTTCTCGTGCTTTCAGCGTGTGGGTTCGAGTCCCTTCAGGCGCACCACGTCGGAGCAAGCTTCCTATCGCTTGCTCCGACTTTTTCAAAAAGTCAGAGCGCACTCATTTCGCTGCTTCTCCTTCCCAAATCGAACCCGCTCCGCTGGGCTTCGATTTGGTGGGACGTGATCGGCGGGCAGTGCATCTTTTTCGTCAACACAGTGCAAACCAATATAATCCGAACCAAATCTTCTTAATCGGAGATGGGTTCGGATTATTTGTTTTCTTTGAGAAGTTCGAGGATACGCATTTCAGAAACGGCCTGGTAAAGCGTCCCGAATCCAAGCCAAGAGGGCCAAGAAAACCAAAGATATAGCGGTGTATCTGTATGCTGTTCCTGCGCAAGCTGCGTCTCTGCTCGTTCCTTTTCGGTTCGAAGCTGGTCAAGGGTTTTCGGTTTTGTCATTGTGATTGACCTCCTTTTTGGATTTTGGGGATAAAAAAAGACCGCCGACTTTGTACGCACACGGCGCAGGTCAACGGTCTGATTTTCGGTATTCAGTTGTTATGTTCTGTTAGACAAAAACGGAATTGGATTACTTATTATTCGACCTCTGCCGAGTAATCAACAACTACCTTTTTACATTCAGCGCAATGGTAAGCGGTGCAAGTAGGTCTTGTCCAATTATGAGAACTCAATACGATTTCTTCATTACCTGCTGTGTCTGGAATAAACCAGTTCTTATGTGCTTTAGTAGTAAAGAAAATCTGACGAGCACTCTGGACTATACCACTTGTCATTTCTTTACCACAACAAGGACATTTCATACAATCACACTCCTCTGTCAAATTCAGTTTTTCGTTTTCAAACTTGCTGGCGGTGAACGGTTTGTCAAAACCGTTTGCGGACGGCAAGTCCACAAGGGATAGACGCGCAAGCGTCGTAAGGGAGTGTAGCTCCCTTGACGGAACGAAGTGACGCAACATTCTCGGTCTGGCAGTTTTTTCTCTGCCGACCGGGAATGAAGCTCCGCAGGACGCACGATACTCTCGACAGGAGAGTATAGAAGTGCGCCCTTTAGTTCCTAAAGGGATTTTATCAGTTCGACAAACCGGAAGTTGTCAAGCAACTAAAAAGATTTCTTCCTCTTTTCCAAACAAATTCCAACGAAAAAAACAATCATCATGTAAATAAGCGCTATCATTTGCATGGCAACCATCGTGGCTCTGCCCGCATAATTCGGTTGGCTTTCCACCAACCTTGCAATTCCTCCAAATAAGTACAGAGGCGTTGCGGCGGAAAACATTTGCGAAAAAACGGCCAATGTTGTGTTCCTCGTTTCATCTGTTTCCAGCAGAAACTGCCAAAGGTAGACCAGTAATAAGCAAAACTCTACTATATGAGCGATCAATACAGCGGGAAGTGTTTTCCATTTGCGTGCATACTGTTTGCCTAAATAAATCCAAAAAAATGTTGTGCACAGAGGAAGTAGGTAGAATCCTGCCATACCGATTATCGGAACCATAATCAAGACATTCACTAAATATCCGACTATCACAGGAACAAGTGTTAGCAATATTAAAACGCTTTTTTTCATGTGGCACCCTCCTTCAAATTCCGATTTGTCGCTCAATTTTTGTATTCAAATTATACCATAAAACTTGTGAACAATTCTACCGCAACTTTGGACTATATGAGAAAAGTCCGAACAGTTTTCTG
>CAKUIM010000006.1 GCA_934660965.1 uncultured Oscillospiraceae bacterium
GGCGGGGCGTTCCCGTTATTTGATGTTCAGCTCTTTTTCCACCTGATTCAAATTGATGGTCAGCAGCCGGCTCACGCGCCCCACAGGGCTTTGCCCTGCGGGGACCCCGATGATTTTTAATGCTCGGCCGGAATGAATCCGGCCTTGCGCCAAGGTTTTGCCTGCGGCAAAACGCTTGTACGCGCCACTCGGCGCGATGGGCGTGAGCGGCGGGGCGTTCCCGTTATTTGATGTTCAGCTCTTTTTCCACCTGATTCAAATTGATGGTCAGCAGCCGGCTCACGCCCTGCTCCTGCATGGTCACGCCGTAGAGCACGTCTGCCTCCTCCATGGTGCCCCGGCGGTGGGTGATGGCGATGAACTGGGTCTTGCCGCTCATGCGGCGCATGTACCGGGCGAACCGTGTGACGTTGGCGTCGTCCAGGGCGGCCTCGATTTCGTCCATGACGCAGAAGGGGGTGGGCCGCACCTTGAGGATGGCAAAGTACAGGGCGATGGCCACAAAGGCCTTCTCGCCGCCGGAGAGCAGGGAAATGGTCTTGAGGGCCTTGCCCGGCGGCTGCACCCGGATCTCGATGCCGCAATTCAAAACGTCCTCCGGGTCCTCCAGCTCCAGCGTGGCCTTGCCCCCCTGGAACAGATCCAGGAAGGTCTGGGAAAAGGCCTCGTTGATAAGGCTGAACTGGCTTGTGAAGATGGCGGTCATCTCCTGGGTGATGCCGGAGATGATGTCTGTGAGCTCCCTTTTGGACTTGGCGATGTCGCTGCGCTGGTCGGTGAAGTAGGTGTAGCGCTCGTTGACCCGCTGGAATTCTTCCACTGCGTCCGGGTTGATGCTGCCCAGGGCGGAGATGGAGCGCTTGAGCTCGCCCACCCGCCGCTGGGCCTTCTGGGTGGATTCCAGCTCGACGCGCTGCTCCCGGGCCGCCTCGTGGGAGAGCTCGTAGGTGTCCCACAGCTTGTCCAGCAGCTGCTTTTCCTCCAGTGCGGCGGCCATGCGCTTGTGCTCCAGGGCGGTTGCCTCCCCCTGCAGGCGCATGAGTTCGTCGTTCTTCTCCCGGGCCAGCTTGCCCGCCCGGTTGCGCTCGCCCTCCAGGGCCAGCTTTTCTTCATTGAGGCGGCGCAGGGCCTCGCCATGGGCCTGGCCCTGGGCGCGCAGGGCCTGCAGGGCCTCCTGGGTCTGGGCGATGCGCGCGGTGAGCTGTTCATTTTGTCGCTCAAACCGGGCAATGGAGTCGAGCCTTGCCTGGGCGTCGCTGCCCAGCTCCTGCCGGAGCTGCTCCAGCTCCCGGATGCTCTGCTCCACGGCGGCGCGCTCGCCCTCCAGCCCGGCAAGGCGGGAGGAGACCCCGGCCGTTTCCTCGCTGATGGCGGCAAGGGAGACTTGCAGGCTGCTCTGGCCCCGGGCCTTGGCCTCGCTCTCCGTGCGCAGGGCGGCGGCGGCCCCCTCCAGGGCCTCGATGCGCTCCTTGGCCTTGACGGTGTCGGCGCCGTTGCGCTCCATGCGCTCGCGCACCTGGGCGCGGTCGGCAAGGAGCTGGCTGCGGCGGCTCTCCAGAGCGTCAAGGCCGGAGCGGGCGCTGCTCAAGCGCTCGGTGAGCTGCAAGACCGCGTCCTCCGCCTGGCGCAGCTGCGCCCCGGCGGTATCCAGCTCATACCGGGCGGCGGTGAGCTCCCGCTGGGCGTCGTTTGCGGCGGCCTGGGCGGCCTTCAGGTCGGTATCCAGGGCCTGGCGCTGCGCGTCCAGCCGCTTGAGCTCGTTTGCCCGGGAGAGAATGCCGGCGCTTTTGGACATGGAGCCGCCGGACATGGAGCCGCCGGCATTGAGTACCTGGCCGTCCAGGGTGACGATGCGGAAGCGGTGACCGAACTTCCGGGCCATGGCCATGGCGTGGTCGATGTCCCGGGCGATGACCACCCGGCCCAGCAGATTGGAGAAAATGTCCCGGTACTGCCCGTCGAACTCGATGAGGGCGTCGCCCATGCCCACAAAGCCGGGCTCACGCTCCACCGCCGTATCCTTGAACTGGGCGGGACGGATGGTGTTCATGGGCAGGAAGGTGGCCCGGCCGCCGTCCCGGCGCTTGAGGAAGCTGATGGCGTTCTTGCCGTCCTCGTCCCGCTCCACCACGATGTTCTGCATGGCGCTGCCCAGGGCGATCTCGATGGCCGGAGCGTACTGGTCGGGGACGCGGATGAGCCCCGCCACCGGCCCCCGGATGCCCTTGAGGGTGCCCCGGTCCACCTCACCCATCAGCAGCTTCACCGCCTTGGAGTAGCCCTCATAGAGCTTTTCCATTTCGGAGAGCATCCGGATGCGGGAGGCAAGGGCGTTTTCCTCCATCTGGAGCCTGCGCTGGCGTTCTTCCGCGTCGGCGGCGCGCTTTTCCCGGGTCTGGCAGCGAATCTGGTAGCCGCTGATGACGTTTTTGACGGCATCCCGCTCCTCCGTGGCCTTGGCAAGCTCCTTTTGAAGGGCGTCAGCGCCGGCACTTGCCTCCCGGATGCGCCCGTCCTGCCCGGAGAGCTCCTGGCTCAGGCTCTCGTCCCGGTCGAAGAGCTCCTGGGCGGCGGCGGCCAGGGCGGAGAGCAGCTCCCGGGCCTCCAGGGCGGAGGCGCTGCCCAGCCGCTCCCGCTCCCGCAGGGCGGAGAGCTCTTCGTTGAGGGTGCCCACGCCCTCCAGCAGCTCCTGGGAGCGCGTTTGCAGTGCGGCAAGCTCGTCCCGGGCGGAGCGCATATCCGCCTCAAGGCTTTGCAGACGATCCCGGCGCTGCGCAATCTGGTCGGCAAGGGAGCCGGAGCGGCTCTCCTGCTGCTCCAGCTCGCTGCGCAGGCGCTGGGCGTTCTCGGCGTTATTCTTGATGTCGTTGCGCAGCAGGGCGATGGTATTCTCGTGCTCGCCGGCGGCGCTATCCGCTGCGCCCAGGGCCTCCCGCAGGCGCTCCGCCTCCAAATCCTTCTCCTGCATTTTGCCGGAGCAGGCCTCCTCGGCGGCGTAGAGCTCGTCCCGCTGGCGCTGTGCGCCGGCAAGGTGGGCCTGGGCGGTCTCAAAGTCGGCGTTGAGCTTGGCGCTGCCCGCGCGCAGCCGCTCGAGCTGATCGAGCCACAGCGACACCTCCAGCGTCCTGAGTTCGTCGCGCAGAAGCAGGAATTTCTTTGTTTTCTCCGCCTGGATGCGCAGGGGCTCCACCTGGAGCTCCAGCTCGTCGATCTTGTCGTTGATGCGCACCAGGTTTTCCTCCGTGCGCTCCAGCTTGCGCTCTGCCTCCTCCTTGCGGTGGCGGAAGCGGGAGATGCCGGCGGCCTCCTCAAAAATCTCCCGGCGGTCGGCGCTCTTGGCGGACAATATCTCGTCGATGCGGCCCTGGCCGATGATGGAGTAGCCCTCCCGGCCAAGGCCGGTGTCCATGAACAGCTCGTTGACGTCCTTGAGGCGGCAGGAGCGGCGGTTGATGTAGTATTCACTCTCGCCGGAGCGGTAATACCGCCGGGTGACGGATACCTCGCTCTCCTCCAGCGGGAAAATATGCTCGGTGTTGTCCAGCACCAGCGTGACCTCTGCAAAGCCCAGCCCCTTGCGCCTGGCGGTGCCGTCAAAGATGACGTCCTCCATTTTGCTGCCCCGGAGGGTGCGGGTGGACTGCTCGCCCATGACCCAGCGGATGGCGTCTGCAATGTTGGATTTTCCAGAGCCGTTGGGGCCGACGATGGCGGTGATGTCCTCGCTGAAAGAAAAGACGGTTTTATCCGGGAAGGATTTGAAACCCTGGATTTCTAACGCCCGTAAATACAAATTGCGCACCTCACAAAACTGGATTGGATACGGTATCGCCCGATTGGCGAAGGTAGTAAGTCAGTATATCATTTTATTCCATTTTTTGCAACTGTTTTGCCGCCGCCGGCGGGGCGGTGCAGGGGAGGGCGCGGGAGAAAATTTCCCCATAAAATACAGCTTGTGACGGCGAATGGTCCGTGGTATAATAATAAGCTGCATCTCCGCCCAAGGAGGGCGGGAAACCCTTGACTTATTAAAACGAATGTTCTATCATAGAGAGGCGAGCGCGCGGCGGTTGGTATATCGCCGCTTTGGCGGGCGGCGGCTGCCGCGTCTGACATGGAAAGGGGGAATCGGCTGTGCCGGAGTTCAAGGTGGTATCGGAATATCAGCCCAGCGGCGACCAGCCGGAGGCCATTGCCGCCCTGGCGGCGGGGCTCCAGAACGGGCTCAACGAGCAGACCCTTCTGGGCGTCACCGGCTCAGGCAAGACCTTTACCATGGCCAAGGTCATCGAGGCGGTGCAGCGCCCCACCCTGGTGCTGGCCCACAATAAAACGCTGGCCGCCCAGCTTTGCTCCGAGTTCAAGGAGTTTTTCCCCAACAACGCTGTGGAGTATTTTGTCTCCTACTATGACTACTATCAGCCGGAGGCCTATATTCCCCACACCGACACCTTTATTGAAAAGGATTCGTCCACCAACGATGAGATCGACCGGCTGCGGCTGTCCGCCACGGCGGCCCTCTTCGAACGGCGGGACGTGATCGTCGTATCCTCCGTGTCCTGCATCTACGGCCTGGGCGAGCCGGAGGACTTTGCCAAGATGATGATCTCCCTGCGCCCCGGGATGACCATCGAGCGGGACGAGCTTTTGAAGCGCCTGGTGGACATCCGCTACGAGCGCAACGACATCGCCTTTGAGCGCAATATGTTCCGCGTCCGGGGGGACACGGTAGAGATCTACCCTGCCTACTGGAAGGATGTGGCCGTGCGGGTGGAGTTTTTCGGCGACGAGATCGACCGCATCTCCGAGATCAACGTGGTCACCGGCGCCCCCATCCGGGAGCGCAGCCATGTGCCCATCTGGCCCGCCACCCACTATGTCACCCCCAAGGAGAAGCTCCACGCCGCCATCGACGAAATCTACAAGGAGCTGGAGGAGCGGGTGAAGTTCTTTACCGACAACGACCAGCTGGTGGAGGCCCAGCGCATCAAGCAGCGGGTGATGTACGACATCGAGATGATGCAGGAGCTGGGCTACTGCTCCGGCATCGAAAATTACAGCCGGGTGCTCTCCGGCCGGCCCGCCGGGTCGCCCCCCAAGACGCTCCTGGACTACTTCCCCAAGGATTTCGTCATGTTCATCGACGAGAGCCACGTCACCCTGCCCCAGGTCCGGGCCATGTACAACGGCGACCGGGCCCGCAAAACAACCCTTGTGGACTACGGCTTCCGCCTGCCCTGCGCCTTTGATAACCGGCCGCTGAAATTTGAGGAGTTCGAGCAGCGGCTCAACCAGGTGGTGTACGTCTCCGCCACCCCCGGTGCCTACGAGCGCACCCGCTCCGGCCAGATTGTGGAGCAGGTCATCCGGCCCACCGGCCTGCTCGACCCGGTGATTGAGGTGCGCCCGGTGACGGGGCAGATCGACGACCTCATCGGCGAGATCAACGACCGCGCCGCCCGCTCCGAGCGGGTACTGGTCACCACCCTGACCAAGAAAATGGCGGAGAGCCTCACCGATTATCTCAAGTCCGCCGGCATCCGGGTGCGCTACATGCACCACGATGTGGATACCATGGAGCGCATGGAGATCATCCGGGACCTGCGCCTGGGCGAGTTTGACGTGCTGGTGGGCATCAACCTTCTGCGGGAGGGCCTGGACCTGCCCGAGGTGTCGCTGGTGGCCATCCTGGACGCGGATAAGGAGGGCTTCCTGCGCAGCGAGACCTCCCTCATCCAGACCATTGGCCGGGCGGCCCGCAACGCCGACGGCCGGGTCATCATGTACGCCGACTCCATCACCCCCTCCATGCGCCTTGCCATCGACGAGACCGAGCGCCGCCGCGCCAAGCAGGACGCCTTCAACAAGGCCCACGGCATCGTGCCCAAGACGGTGAAGAAGTCGGTGCGCGACCTTATCGAGATATCCAAGTCCACAAGCCGCGGCGGCTATGACAAGAACGAGCCCCAGCTGACCCGTCAGCAGCGCATGGAGCTCATCTCCAAGCTGGAAAAAGAGATGAAGCAGGCGGCCAAGATGCTGGAGTTCGAGATGGCGGCGGCCCTGCGCGACCAGATCATCAGGCTGAGAGGAAATTAAGGAAGGGCAGCTTATGGCAAAGAATAAGGACGAGAAAACCAATGTCATGCGGGTGCTGGACCAGAAAAAGGTGCCCTACACGCCGCATTTTTACAACCACCTCCCCGACGAGGCGCCGGACGGCGTGTCGGTGGCCCGCTCGCTGGGGCAGGAGCCCGCGGCGGTGTTCAAAACGCTGGTCACAAGGGGCGCGGGCGGCGGCTATTATGTGTTCGACATTCCGGTGGCCGCCACCCTGGACCTGAAAAAGGCCGCCAAAGCCGTGGGGGAGAAGTCCATCGCCATGCTGCCCAGCCGGGAGCTGCTGCCTCTCACCGGGTACGTCCACGGCGGCTGCTCGCCGGTGGGGATGAAGAAGCAGTTCCCCACGGTGTTCCACGAGAGCTGCATGGAGCAGAGCACCATCTGCGTCTCCGCCGGGCGGATCGGCGCCCAGGTGGAGGTGCGCCCTGCCGACCTTATTTCGCTGGTGCGGGGCAGGACCGCCGACGTCACCGCGGAGGAATGAGCCGCCGCAAAACAATCGCTTCATCTATGATATGAGATAAAAAGGACGATACGCCATGCAGGACCATATTTTCATCAAGGGCGCCCGGGAAAATAACCTCAAAAATATCGATGTCACCATCCCCCGGGACAAGCTGGTGGTGTTCACCGGCCTGTCCGGCTCGGGCAAGTCGTCTCTCGCCTTCGAGACGCTGTACGCCGAGGGCCAGCGCCGGTATGTGGAGTCGCTGAGCTCCTATGCCCGGATGTTCCTGGGCCAGATGGAGAAGCCCGATGTAGACTACATCGAGGGCTTGTCCCCCGCCATCTCCATCGACCAGAAAACCACCAGCAAGAACCCTCGCTCCACCGTGGGCACCGTCACCGAGATCTACGACTATCTCCGCCTGCTCTGGGCCCGGGTGGGCACGCCCCATTGCCCCGTCTGCGGCAAGGAGATCCGCCAGCAGACGGTGGACCAGATCATCGACCAGGTGCTGGCCCTGCCCGAGGCTACCCGCATCCAGGTGCTTGCCCCCGTCATCCGGGGGAAGAAGGGCGAGCACGCCAAAATCTTCGAGGACGCCCGGCGCTCGGGCTACGTCCGCTGCCGGGTGGACGGCTCCCTCTACGAGCTCACTGAGGAGATCAAGCTGGACAAAAACAAGAAGCACACCATCGAGATCGTGGTGGATCGCCTGGTCATCCGGCCGGACATCAGCCGCCGGCTCACCGATTCGGTGGAGACCGCCTCGGGCCTGTCCGGGGGCATCGTCATCATCAACGTGGTGGGGGAGGACCGGGACATTCTATTCTCCCAGAATTACGCCTGCGAGGACTGCGGCGTGTCCATCGAGGAGCTCACCCCCCGGATGTTCTCCTTCAACAACCCCTTCGGCGCCTGCCCCACCTGCACCGGCCTGGGCGCCCAGATGAAGGTGGACCCGGAGCTCATCATCCCCAACAAGTCCCTGTCCATCCTGGACGGGGCCATTACCGCCTCGGGCTGGAACAATATCAAGTCCGACGGCATCTCCCGGATGTATTTCGACGCCCTGGCCGCCAAGTACCGCTTCAAGCTCACCGACCCGGTGGAAAAGCTCACCCCCGAGGTGCTGGACATCATCCTCTACGGAACCCGGGGCGAGAAGCTCACCCTCCATTACGACCAGCCCCGGGGCAAGGGGACGCTCTATCAGCCCTTTGAGGGCATCGTGAACAATCTGGAGCGCCGCTACCGGGAGACCCAGTCCGACGCCATGAAGCGGGAGATCGAGGAGTGCATGAGCGAGTGCCCCTGCCCGGACTGCCACGGCAAGCGCCTGAAAAAGGAGTCGCTGGCGGTGACGGTGGGGGGCATCTCCATCCACGACTTCTGCGAAAAGCCGGTGGACGAGGCCCTGGCCTTCCTTGACACCATCACCCTCACCGACACCCAGATGATGATTGCCGACCGGATTTTGAAGGAGATCCGCGCCCGGCTGGGCTTTTTGCGGTCAGTGGGCCTCCAGTACCTGACCCTCAGCCGTCAGGCGGGCACCCTCTCCGGCGGCGAGAGCCAGCGCATCCGCCTGGCCACCCAGATCGGCTCCTCCCTCATGGGGGTGCTTTATATCCTTGACGAGCCGTCTATCGGCCTGCACCAGCGGGACAACGACCTGCTGCTGGGCACCCTCAAGCGCCTGCGCGACCTGGGCAACACCCTCATCGTGGTGGAGCACGACGAGGACACCATGCGCGCCGCCGACTATATTGTGGACATCGGCCCCGGCGCGGGGGTCCACGGCGGCAATGTGGTGGCCTGCGGCACGGCGGAGGACATCATGAATACCCCCGGTTCCATCACCGGCGATTATCTCTCCGGCCGGAAGAAGGTGCCCGTGCCCGCATCGCGCCGGGCGGGGAACGGGAAGCAGCTTGTCGTCCGGGGCGCGTCGGAAAATAACCTGCGGCACATCGACGTGGCCTTCCCCCTGGGGATGTTCCTCGCCGTCACCGGCGTGTCCGGCTCGGGCAAGTCGTCCCTGGTCAACGAAATCCTCTATAAGCGCCTGGGCATGGAGCTCAACCGCACCAAGGCCCGGCCCGGCAGGCATGACGGCATGGAGGGCATCGAGTTTCTCGACAAGGTCATCGCCATCGACCAGTCTCCCATTGGCCGCACGCCCCGCTCCAACCCGGCCACCTACACCGGGCTTTTCAACGACATCCGGGAGCTGTTCGCCTCCACACAGGACGCCAAAAGCCGGGGCTACGGCCCGGGCCGGTTTTCCTTCAACGTCCGGGGCGGCCGGTGTGAGGCCTGCTCCGGCGACGGCCTTTTGAAGATTGAGATGCATTTCCTGCCCGATATCTACGTCCCCTGCGAGGTGTGCAAGGGCAAGCGCTACAACCGGGAGACCCTGGAGGTGCGCTATAAGGGCAAAAACATCCACGAGGTGCTGGAGATGACGGTGGAGGAGGCCCTGCCGTTTTTTGAGAACCTGCCCAGGATCCGCAACAAGCTCCAGACTCTTATGGACGTGGGCCTGAGCTATGTCAAGCTGGGCCAGCCCTCCACCACCCTGTCCGGCGGCGAGGCCCAGCGGGTGAAGCTGGCCACCGAGCTTTCCAAGCAGTCCACCGGCTCCACCATCTATATCCTGGATGAGCCCACCACCGGCCTGCACACCGCCGACGTCCATCAGCTGGTGAACGTGCTCCAGCGTCTGGTGGACAAGGGCAACACCGTGGTGGTCATTGAGCACAACCTGGACGTCATCAAGACCGCTGACTACCTCATCGACCTGGGCCCAGAGGGCGGCAGCGGCGGCGGCACCGTGGTGTGCACCGGCACGCCCGAGGAAGTGGCGCAGTGCGAACAAAGCTACACGGGCCGGTATTTGAAGAAGGTGCTGGCATGACGGTGCACACCACAATCGGCGCGGGTGCGCCGTACAAGCGTTTTGCATCGCAAAACCTTGGCGCAAGGCGGAATTCACTTCCACCGCGCAAACAAAAAACGGGGTCCCCATGGGGCTTGACCCATGGGGCGTGCACCGGCACGCCCGAGGAAGTGGCGCAGTGCGAACAAAGCTACACGGGCCGGTATTTGAAGAAGGTGCTTTCATGAGTACAATGATGCAGATTCGCGGGGACGACCCCATCATCGGGCAGCTCCTGGCCGGGCCGGACGAGGTCACCTATCACCTTATCGCCCTCATCCGCCGGGGAGACAGGCCGCTGCTGGAAACGGACGGCGCCCATTTTCTGGCGGCCCAGTCCACCCCCAGGCTGCCCCTGTGGCTCTGGCTGCGCTCCGCCGGGTGGGATGCGTCCCGGGACGCGCTGCTGGACGTTCTGCTGCGCCGCCTCGCCCAGAACCAGGCCCTGTCGGTTAACGCGCCGGAGGGGGCACAGGGGCTCATGCGTGAGGCGGGGGAGCGCGCCGGCCTTTCGGTGCGCACCCACATGGTGATGAACGCCTACGCCTGCTATCATCTCTGTCCCACCGGCGGCACCGGCCGCCCGGTGGTTCCCGGGGCGGAGCACCGCACGGCCATGGCAGAGCTGCTGCGCCAGCTCGCCCGGGACGGGGAGGGGGAGAGTATTTCCGAGTCGGCGGCCTTCGGCTTTGCCGACGCCATGGTGGGCTCGCCCTCGCTCATTCTGTGGGAGGACGGCGGCGAAATCGTCTCCATGGCGATGATTGCTGACCGGGACGAGAAATACGCCCGCATCAACACGGTGGTCACCCGCCGGGACAAGCGGGCCCTGGGCTACGCCGGCCTTGCGGCGGGGGAGCTCTCCCGCCGGATTCTGGATGACGGCCTCATCCCCATGCTCTATGCCGACCGGAGCAGCCCGGCCTCCAACCGTACTTATCAGCGCCTGGGCTATGAAAAGCAGGGCGAAATCGCGGAGTTCCGCTTTGGGGCTCCTGTGGTCTGATTGGGCGGGAGAATAAGGAAATCTTAAAAAATTCATGGTAGCGCCGCGCCTGCCGCTTACGGTATAATGGCGGAAAGGCCGGCGCCGCGGCCCCGGGAGCGCCCGGGGCGAAAAAAGACCATGCCGGCGGGGAGGGACAGGCAATGGATTTGATGGAGTGGCTGACCGGCACCATGGCGGGGGAGTTCACCCTGACCATGCTGGTATCCATGGTGCCGGTGGTGGAGCTGCGGGGCGGCATCCCCTTCGGCGTGACGGCGGGGCTGCCGGTATGGGCGGCGTATCTGGCCGCCGTCATCGGCAATCTGCTGCCCGTGCCCTTCATCATCGTCTACATCCGGCGTATCTTCCAGTGGATGCGCCGGCGCAGCGCCAGGCTCAACGACCTGGCGGACCGCCTGGAGCGCAAGGCCCACCTGAAGGGCCAGAAGGTGACCAAGTATAAATACCTGGGCCTTGCCATCTTTGTGGCCATCCCCCTGCCCGGTACGGGGGCGTGGACGGGGGCGCTGGCCGCGGCCTTCCTTGATATGCCCCTGCGGCGGGCCCTGCCCTCCATTTTCATCGGCGTTCTGATCGCGGGTGCCGCCGTCAGCGCGCTGACCTTCGGGGTGAGCAGCCTTTTCTGACGTGCGGCCTGGCCTCCGCAGCGGTGACCGCCCCGCCCCATCCGGCATAGGATAGCGCAGGAGGTGGCGGAAATGGAGCTTTTCTGGGAGCTTTTTGAGACGCTGCTGGCGGCCTTCGGGCTCACGTGTCTTGTGTGGCTCGTCTACGGGCGCCTGGTGCTGCCCGTCGGGGCGGGGGACACCCGCACCCAGGCGGTGGTGTGCGCCGGCGGCGCCGGGGCGGGGCTGGAGCAAACGGTGGCCGCCCTGCGCTGGCTGCGGCGCACGGGGCTGTGGCGGGGCCGGATCGTCATCCGGGACTGCGGCCTTGACCCGTCGGGCCGTGCCGCGGCCATGGCCCTTGCCATGGAGCCGGGGGTGGAGCTGGACCGCACCGGCGGCGCGGAAGTGCCGTAAATAAAGAGAGAGAGGGACAGCGCGATGGATGAACTGACCCCAAACAGCAACTGCATTGAAGGTACCGTGTCGGCCATTCTCTTTCGCAACGAAGAGAATGGCTACACTGTTTTGAAGCTCTCCTGCGGGGAGCGGGGCGAGGTGACGGCGGTGGGCTGCATGCCGGGGGTGGCCCCCGGGGAGAGCCTGGAGCTCCAGGGAAGCTGGGGCCGGCACGCCTCCTACGGCGAGCAGTTCAAGGCCGACGCCGTCGCCCGGCGCATGCCGGTGGGGGAGCGGGCCATTTTCGAGTACCTGGCCTCCGGTGCGGTCAAAGGTATCCGGGCGGGGACGGCCACGCGGATTATGGAGCTCTTCGGCGCAGCCGCCCTGGATGTGATTGAAAACGAGCCGGACAAGCTCACCCGGGTGCGGGGCATCTCCCCCAAGCGGGCCCGGGACATCAGCGAGGGCTTCCGCGCCCAGATGGGGATGCGCCGCCTGGCCCAGTTCCTCTCCGAGCACGGGCTGCCCCTTTCCGCGGCCATGCCCCTCTACCGCCGCTTCGGGAACCTTGCGGTGGATATGGTGGAGCAAAACCCCTATCTCCTGATGGACCGGGACCTGGAGCTGCCCTTTTCCAAGGTGGACGCCCTGGCCATCGGCCTTGGGGTGGATGGGGACGACCCCCAGCGCATCGAGGCGGCGCTGATGTTTGAGCTTCAGCACAACGCCAGCAACGGCCACGTCTTTCTGCCCCGGGAAAAGCTCCTCTTCGCCACAGCCTCCCTCATCGGCGTGGAGAAGGACGTTCTGGAGCGGGGCCTTGCAGGCCTTGCGGAGAGCGGCGAGGTGGTCTGCGAGGACATCGCCGGGGTGTCGGCCTGCTATCCGGCGGGGCTGTATGCCGCCGAGTGCTATGTGGCCATGCGCCTGGGGGAGATGTGCCGCGCTGAGATGGAGCCCCCCCGCGACCTCGGCGCCATGATCGGCCGCATCGGGGAGGAGCAGGGCATCATCTACGCCCGGCAGCAGCGCCAGGCGGTGGAGCTGGCCGCCCGGCACCAGGTGATGCTGCTCACCGGCGGCCCCGGCACGGGCAAAACCACCTCTCTGCGGGCGGTGCTGGCCCTGTTCGAGGCCCTGGGGCTGGAGACGGCTCTGGCCGCCCCCACCGGCCGGGCGGCAAAGCGCCTGGGAGAGGCCTGCGGCTGCGAGGCCTACACCATCCACCGCCTTTTGGAGACCAAGGCCGACCCCTACACCGGCCAGCTGGTCTTTTCCAAGAACCAGGACGACCCTCTGCCGGCAGACGCCGTCATCGTGGACGAGACGTCCATGGTGGATATCTCCCTGCTCTCGGCGCTTCTGTCCGCCCTGCGCGCCGACTGCCGCCTGGTGCTGGTGGGTGACCCGGACCAGCTGCCCTCGGTGGGGCCGGGGAGCGTTCTCGACCACCTGCTGCGCAGCGGCGTGGTGCCGTCGGTGCGCCTGACGGAGATTTTCCGCCAGGCCCGGGAGAGCGCCATCGTCATGAACGCCCACGAGGTGGACGAGGGGCGGATGCCCGCCCTTGACAACAAAAGCCGGGACTTCTTTTACCTAAACCGCCGGGACAGCACCCGCACGGCGGACACGGTGGTGGAGCTGTGCCGCACCCGCCTGCCGGACAAGATGGGCATCCCCGCCGAGCAGATCCAAGTCCTCACCCCCACCCGCCGCCGGGGCGCGGGCACCGCGGCCCTCAACCGGGCCCTTCAGGCCGCCCTCAACCCGCCGGAGGAGGGCAAGCGGGAGTGCGCCTTTGGCCCCTATATCTTCCGGGAGGGCGACCGGGTGATGCAGGTGAAGAATAACTACGACCTGGCCTGGGAGAATCCACTCACCGGGGAGCGGGACCTGGGCGTGTTCAACGGAGACATCGGCACCGTCATGGAGATCGAGGGCGGCGCCGTCACCGTCTCCTTCGACGGGCGGCTGTGCGCCTACCCCGGGGAGCTGCTGGGAGAGCTGGAGCCGGCCTACGCCGTCACCGTCCACAAGGCCCAGGGCAGCGAGTACCGGGCGGTCATCCTGGCCTTGAGCGACGTGCCGCCGTCCCTTCTGACCCGGGGTGTCCTCTATACCGCCATCACACGGGCCCGGGAGCTTTTTATCCTGGTGGGCAGCGGGGAGCTGCTTGCGCACATGGTGGAAAACGACCGGCAGACCCGGCGGTACAGCGCCCTGCGCACCCGGCTGCTGCTGGAAACCGGCGGCGGGGCGTGACCCGGGGGATGGCGCGCGAAAACGCCGGATTTCCGCAAATTTTAAGAATTTTTTTCTTGATTCTCCCGCCGCGGCGGATACAATGAGAAAGAAGCCGCGCAAGCCTTGGATCAGGGGCGCGCGGGAGCGAAGATCGGGGGAATGAAGATGAGCGAGCGCGGGCGCAGGGCCCTTTTATGGGCGGCCACCGCCGTGATTTTGATCGGCTGCGTTGCGGCGTTGTGGCTGACGGGCTTTTTTGAGGCGGCGTCCTCGCTGGAGGGGATCAAGGCCTATATCCAGCGCTGTGCCCCCTGGTCCCATCTGGCCTTTTTCGGCATCCAGCTGGTGTCGGTCATCCTCGCCCCCATCCCCAGCAACATCACCGCCGCCGGCGGGGCCATCCTCTTCGGGCTGTGGCCCGCCTTTGCGCTGACCTACCTTGCGGTGGCCGGGGGCTCCATGCTGGTGTTTGCCCTCTCCCGGGCGCTGGGGCAGGGCTTTGCGGAGAAGCTGGTCAGCCGCAAGCTCTCCGAGCGGTATCTGGGCGTCATCCGCCGGAAGCGGGACGTGTTTCTGGCTATGGCCTTTCTCTTTCCCTTTTTCCCGGACGATCTGCTGTGCATCCTGGCGGGGTTGACTGACATCCCCTTCCGGCACTTTGCGGTGCTGTGCCTGCTCACCCGGCCCTGGGGGTTGCTGGTGGCCTGCGCGGTGGGCTCGTCCGCCGTGTCCGTCCCGCTGTGGGGGATGGCGCTGCTGGGCGCGGCGGGGCTGGGAGTGTTCCTGCTTGCCATGCGCTACGGCGACGCCATTGAGGAAAAGCTCTTGAAGCGGTTTGGAAAGTGAACCTTGTCTGATTGGCGGGCGTGTCCGGGCTGTGACCTGGGCCGCCCGCCGTTTTGTTGAGCCAGGCTATGGTTTCGTCTTGTGTTTTTTGGAAAGTATTGATATAATGATACGAACTATGTCAATCTGCCCGAGGGCGGGGAAGGCCGGGCGCAATGCACCGGCGGCAAGGAGGAATACCGTGGAGGTCCCTGTTTACCATCTTGAAAAAGTCGTCAGGGCCCGGGCGGAGGACATGGAGGACTTCAACGGCCCGCTGGACCTGATCCTCCATCTGCTCAGCAAGAATAAAATTGAAATTCGGGATATCCAGATTTCCGTACTGCTGGATCAGTACCTGGAGTGGATGGAGCGGCGGGAAAAGCTCAATCTGGAGGTGGCAAGCGAGTTTGTGGCCATGGCCGCCCACCTCATCTATATCAAGACCCGGATGCTTCTCTCCATCCACGATGAAGAGGCCGCCAGCGAGATGGAGCTTCTCATGTCCGCCCTGGAAGCACACCAGTACCGGGAAAACTATCTGAAAATCCAGGCGGTGACCGGGGTATTGCAGCGCCGGTATGAGTACGGCCGGGACTACCTGGTCAAAACACCTGAGCCCATGGAGCGGGACAGGACCTACCGCTATGTTCACGACAAAAACGATCTCTGCGGGGCTATGACCGCCGTTTTGGAGCGTGTGAGACACCAGCTGCCGCCTCCCGCCCGGGCCTTTGAGGGCATCGTGGGCCGGGAGCCCTATCCCGTCAGCGACAAGGCCCGCGCCATTGTGGAGCAGCTCCAGCACTACGGCGTGGCCCGGTTCCGCGCCTTGCTGGGCAGCAGCCGAAGCCGCTCGGAGGTGGTGGCCACCTTCCTGGCCATTCTGGAGCTGTGCAAGGCAAGCCGCGTCCACCTGGCTGGGACGGCGGAGGACTGCACGGTGACCTGCACCGGAGAGGGGCTGGAGGACGGCTTTACATTCACCTCCGGCACGGATTGAAGGGAGAGCGCCTATGGAACTCAAGGAATTAGAGGCCGCTATTGAGGGCATATTGTTTGCATCCGGCGACCCGGTGCCCGCCGAGCGGCTGTGCGCCGCCCTGGAGCAGGACCGGGAGACGATAGACGCGGTCTGTCAGCGTCTGGCGGACGACTACAGCTACGAGCGCCGGGGAATCCGCCTTGTGCGCCTGGAGGAGAGCTGGCAGATGTGCTCCGCGCCGGAGTACGCCGCCTATATCCGCAAGACCATGGAAAGCCGCAAAAGCGCCCGGCTTTCTCAGCCGGCCCTGGAGGTGCTGGCCATGGTGGCCTATTTCCAGCCGGTGACCCGGGCCTATATCGAGCAGGTGCGCGGGGTGGACAGCTCTTATACTGTGGGGCTGCTGCTGGAGCGGGGGCTGATCTGTGAGGCGGGGCGTCTTGCTGTCCCCGGCCGGCCCATCCAGTACCGCACCACGAAAAATTTCCTGCGCGCCTTTTCCCTGACAAGCCTTGACGACCTGCCCGAGCTGCCATCCGCCGGGCAGGAGGGGATGCAGATGACCCTGGAGCTGGAAAACGCCATTGAGGAGCTGCGCCGGGGCGAGCAGGAGGAGGCCGCCGCCGGGGCGGAGCAGGCATGAGGACGCTGTGGGTGCTGCTGGCCATCATCGGGGCAATCGTACTGATAGGCCTCATCCGCCTGGGGGCCGGCGTGCGCTACGGCGAGGACGGGCTGCGGCTATGGCTCATCGCCGGGCCGGTGCGCGTGACCCTCTACCCCCGCAGCAAGCCGAAAAAGGACAAAAAGGCCAGGAAGAAAAAAGGAGAAAAGAAGCCGAAAAAGCAGAAAGAGCCCCCGGAGGGGCAGGAGGACGCCGGCGGGCGCCTGCCGCCGGTGATGGAGCTTCTGCCTCTGGCGGCGGAGGCAGCGGGTGCGCTGCCCCGGCTCATCCGCATTGACGATTTGACGCTCCACCTGACCTGGGGGGCGGAGGACCCCATGCGGGCGACCCTGGGCTTTGGCCGGGCCAACGCGGTGATGGGGATGCTCTGGCCCATCATCGACCAAAACTTCCGGGTGGTCCGCCATGACGTTGGGGTGGCGGTAGACTATAACCGCCCCAAGCCGGGCATTTTTATCCGGGCCGCCCTCACGGCGTCGGTGGGCCAGCTTGTGGGCTTCGGCGTCCGGTTCGGAATCAAGTTTTTGAAGCTGATGCGCGGCAGCAAGCGCGCCAAAGGAAATAAGGAGGCACAATCATGAACGAAAACCAGCATCCCATCAATGATTTGATGCAGACCACCATGGAGAAGATCCGCGAGATGGTAGACGCCAACACGGTGGTGGGCAAGCCCATCGTCACCCAGGACGGCGTGACCCTCATCCCGGTGTCCCGGCTGTCCTTCGGTTTTGCCTCCGGCGGCTCCGATTTCTCCGGTAAGAGCCAGCAGAGCAAGAACTTCGGCGGCGGCGCCGGTGCGGGGGTCAACGTGATGCCCATCGCCTTCCTGGTGGTGAAGGACGGCAATGTCAAGCTTATCCCCGTGGGCCCGCCGGCGGACAGCACCGTGGGCCGGGTGGTGGAGCTGGTGCCCGACATGTTCGACCGGGTTACCAACTACCTCGACAAGAAGAACGAGGATAAAGCCGAATTTTAAGGGCAGACTACTCCCATCTGAATGTCGGATGGGAGTTGACCCTTTTGCGGAAGGTTTTCGCAGCGGCCCTGGCGGCGCTGGCCGTTTTTTCTGTCCTGCCCCGGGCGTCCGCCCTGGCGGAGAGCGCGGGCAGCGCCATCTTGATGGACGCGGACAGCGGGCGGGTGCTTTTTGCGCGCAACGCGGATGAAAAGCGCCTTATCGCCAGCACCACCAAGCTCATGACCGCCCTTGTGGCGGCGCAGCGTATTCCGGATCTTGAGCGAGAGGTGACGGTCAGGGCGGAGTGGCTCCACACCGAGGGCTCGTCCATCTACCTGCGCCCCGGCGAGGTCATCACGGTGGAGGCGCTGCTCTGCGGGCTGTTGCTGGAGTCGGGCAATGACGCTGCCGACGTCCTGGCATATGTATGCGCCGGTTCCCTGGAGGCCTTTGCCGAGCTGATGAACCGCACCGCCGCCCGGCTGGGGATGGACAGCTCCCATTTTGCAAACCCCAGCGGCCTCAACGATGAGGCGCACTATTCCACCGCCCGGGACATGGCCGTGCTGGGGGCGGCGTGCCTGAAAAACGCGGTGGTGGCCAAGATCTGCGCCCAGCGCACCGCCCGGTTCGGGGAGCGGACGTTCCGCAACCACAACCGCCTGCTGGGCCTGTACGAGGGCTGCGTGGGCATGAAAACGGGCTACACCCGCCTTGCCGGCCGCACTCTGGTGTCGGCGGCACGCCGGAACGGGCAGACCCTTGTGGCCGTCACCCTGAACGACCCGGACGACTGGCGCACCCACGCGGCCCTGCTGGACTACGGCTTCTCCGCCTACCCGGCCCGGGCGTTGTGTGAGGCCGGGGAGGTGTTCGGCACCGTCCCGGTGGCGGGCAGCCTCATCCCCTTTGTGGACGTGGCCGCCGCCGAGACCTTTTCCTATCCTCTGGCCGACGGCGAGAGCGCCCAGATCAGCGTGGAGCGGCCGCCGGCGGTGTCCGCCCCGGTGCTCCGGGGGGAATGCGCCGGGCGGATGGTCTACCACCTCAACGGGGCGGTCATCGGCGAGGTGGAGCTGCGGTATGTCCAGTCAGCCTACCGGGACGCTTTGCAGCGCCAGACCCTTTTGCAGCGGCTGCTGTCCGCCATTCTGGGCGAGCGCGTGACCGTTATGAAGCGGGAACAGAAATAATACGCCGCGCTGGACGGCAGGGAGGAGAGAGCATGGAGGAGCGCCTTCAGAAGATATTGTCCGCCGCCGGCTTCTGCTCCCGTCGGCGGGCGGAGGAGTACCTGACGGCCGGCCGGGTGACGGTGAACGGCCGGACAGCCGCCCTGGGCGACCGGGCGGACCCGGCGCGGGACACCGTGGCGGTGGACGGCGCGCCCGTGTGTGCCCCCGCCGCCCATACATATCTCCTGCTCCACAAGCCCCGGGGCTATGTGACCACCCTTTCGGACGAAAAGGGCCGGCCCACGGTGGCGGAGCTTTTGACAGGCTGCCCCCGGGTGTGGCCGGTGGGGCGGCTGGACATGGACTCGGAGGGCCTTTTGATCCTCACTGACGACGGCGCGCTGACCCAGCGCCTGACCCACCCGTCCCACCGGGTGGAAAAGGAGTATCGGGTCAAGGTCCGGGGGGATATCGCCCGGGCGCTGCCCATCCTGCGTGCGCCGGTGGAGGACGGGGGAGAGACCCTTCTGGCTGACCGGGCGGAGGATGCCGGCGGCGGGTGGCTCACGGTGGTCATCCACCAGGGCAAAAACCGGCAGGTAAGGCGTATGTGCGCCGCCGCCGGCCTTACCGTGCTGCGCCTGGTGCGGGTGCGGGAGGGGGACGTGACCCTCGGCTCGCTGGAGCGGGGGCGGTTCCGGCCCCTGACGGCGGCAGAGCTTGCGCTTCTTTCCGGCACCGACATGCAGGATAAAGAATGAAATCCTGCAAAAAGCTTGCAATTTATCCTGCATCGCGTTATGATAGGCTATAGGCCGCACAGCGGCCGCGGGAAGGGGCAAGAAAAGATATGGGTAAAGATATTCTCTCCGCCATCCGGGACGGGATGGCGGGTTTTTCCAAGGGCCAGAAGCTCATTGGCCGCTATATTCTCGACAGCTACGACAAGGCCGCCTTCATGACGGCCTCCAAGCTTGGAAAGACGGTGAAGGTCAGCGAATCCACCGTGGTGCGCTTCGCCGCAGAGCTCGGGTATGACGGCTATCCCGCCATGCAGAAGGCCCTGCAGGAGATGATCCGCAGCAAGCTGACCACCGTACAGCGCATCGAGGTGGCAAACGACCGCATGGCCGACCGGGACATTCTGGCCAAGGTGGTGCAGTCCGACATTGAAAACATCCGCGCCACCCTGGAGGAGGTCAACCGGGAGGAGTTTGCCCAGGCGGTGGAGGCCATTGTCAACGCCCGGCGGATTTACATCCTGGGCGTGCGCTCGGCGGCCACCCTGGCCCATTTTATTTCCTTCTACTTCAATCTGATTTTTGACGATGTCCGCCATGTGCAGACGACCCTTGCCAGCGAGATGTTCGAGCAGATGCTGGGCGTGCGCAAGGGGGACGTGGTCATCGGCATCAGCTTCCCCCGGTACTCCACCCGCACGGTGCGGGCTATGGAGTTTGCCCGGGACCAGGGGGCCACGGTGGTGGCCATCACCGACAGCCATATTTCCCCCCTCTACGAGACGGCCAGCTACCGCCTCCTTGCCAAGAGCGACATGGCCTCCTTTGCCGACTCCCTGGTGGCGCCGCTGTCGGTGATCAACGCGCTGATCGTGGCTGTGGGGCGCAAGCGGGAGCGTGAGGTGACCGCCTCCTTCGAGCGCCTGGAGCAGATCTGGGACGAGTACCAGGTGTACGAAAAGGTGGAGTACGACGGAAAGTGAGCCCCGCGGCAGCGGCCTTTCCAGGGCCGCGCCGGAGAGCGAGGAGTACATATGGCATTAAAAAAAACAGCGGGCGTCGTTGTGGCCGGGGCGGGCGCCGCCGGCATGATGGCGGCCATCACCGCGGCCCGCGCGGGCGCGCATGTGACGCTCATTGAGCCCAATGAAAAGGTGGGCCGCAAGCTCTATATTACCGGGAAGGGCCGCTGCAACGTGACCAACGACTGCGCCCAGCAGGATTTGATGGGTGCAATGACCTGTAATGGAAAATTCCTTTACAGCGCCTTCCGCCGCTTCACTCCCCGGGACACCATGGACTTTTTCACTGCCCTTGGGGTGCCGCTGAAGGTGGAGCGGGGCAGCCGGGTGTTCCCGTGCTCGGACAAGGCCGCGGACATCGTGGACGCGCTGTTTTTCGAGCTGCGCCGCCAGGGCGTGGCGCTTGTGCAGGACCGCCTCACCGCCCTTTGCATCGGCGGGGGCGGCGTATATGGGGTGGAGACTGAGCAGTCCGGCCGGATGGGGGCGGACTGCGTCGTTTTGTGTACCGGCGGGGCGTCCTACCCCAGGACGGGCTCTACCGGCGACGGCTACCGCCTGGCCCGCAGCGCGGGGCATACGGTGACGGCCCTGCGGGGCTCCCTGGTGCCGCTGACAAGCGACCACCCGGACTGCGCCCGGCTCCAGGGCCTTTCCCTGCGCAATGTGGGGCTTACCATGAAGAATGGGCGGGGGAAGAGCGTCTACCGGGAGCAGGGGGAACTGCTCTTTACCCACTTCGGCCTCTCCGGGCCCCTTATTTTAAGCGCCTCCGCCCATATGGATGTTTCCCGGGAAAGCTACACCGCCCATATCGACCTCAAGCCAGCCCTGGACGAGGCGGCGCTGGATGCCCGGCTCCTGCGGGAGCTCCAGCAGCGGGCTAACCAGACCTACGGCTCGGTGCTGGGTACGCTGGTGCCCCGGTCCATGGTGCCGGTGATGGTGCGCCGCACCGGCATCCCGTCGGATACCAAGGCCCACGACATCCGGCGGGAGCAGCGCCGGGCGCTTCTGGAGGCCCTCAAGGATTTTGCCGTCCCCGTCTTGGGCACCCGTCCGGTTGAGGAGGCGGTGGTCACCTCCGGCGGGGTGGCGGTCAGCGAGGTCAATCCCAACACCATGGAATCCAGGCTGGTGCCCGGCCTTTATTTTGCCGGTGAGCTTCTGGATGTAGACGCCTATACCGGCGGCTATAACCTTCAGATTGCCTGGTCCACCGGCCATGCCGCCGGCGAGGCCGCCGCGGCGCGGCAGCAGGAAAGGAGTGTGGAGCCATGAGCTTCAGCATTGCCATAGACGGCCCCTCCGGGGCAGGAAAGTCCACCCTTGCCCGGATGCTGGCGGGACGTCTGGGCTATTTATATGTGGATACCGGCGCCATTTACCGCACGGTGGGCCTTGCCGCCTGCCGCAGTGGGGCGGACCCGGATTGCACCGGCGCAGTGGAGGCATTGCTGCCCGGGCTTTCCATCACTATGGACTATGACGGTGCCGGGGTGCAGCATATGTACCTCAACGGCGAGGATGTGACGGCGGCCATCCGCAGCAGCGAAATTTCCCGCTATGCATCCAAGGTGTCCGCCATTCCGGCGGTGCGCGCCTTCCTGCTGGAGATGCAGCGCAGCCTCGCCCGGCAGCATAACGTCATCATGGACGGCCGGGACATCGGCACCGTGGTGCTGCCCGACGCCACATTGAAAATCTTTCTCACCGCCGATGCCGCCGACCGTGCCCGCCGCCGCTGCGCGGAGCTTCAGGAGAAGGGGGAGCATATCGACTTTCAACAGGTCTATCAGGACGTGCTGGAGCGGGATGAGCGGGACACCCACCGCGCTGCGGCCCCCCTGCGCCGGGCGCAGGACGCGGTGGAGGTCAATACCACCGGCAACACTCTGGACGAGAGCTTTCAGGCGCTGCTCTCCGTTGTGAACGCCCGGCTGGGCGGGGAGGGGCGGCATGAATAAGCTCTATGCGGTGCTCTACCCCCTGGTGTGGCTTTTTATGCGTATTTTTCACCCCTGGCGCGCTGTGGGCCGGGAGAATATCCCCGAGGGGGGCGCGCTGCTGTGCGGCAACCATACCACCCTGGGCGACCCCATCTATGTGGTGTGCGCCGTGGGGCACAAGCCCCAATTCCGGGTGCTGGCCAAGGCGGAGCTGATGAAGATTCCGGTGCTGGGCTGGCTTTTGAAGAAGGCGGGCATCATCGGGGTAGAGCGGGGCAAGGCGGACGTTGCCGCGGTGAAGGAGTGCATGCGCGCCCTCAAGGGCGGGGAGAAGCTGCTGCTCTTCCCGGAGGGCACCCGGGTGAAGGAGGGCGAGGACAGCCAGGCCCACACCGGAGCGGCCCTCTTCGCCACCCGGGCGAATGTGCCCCTGGTGCCGGTGTACATCTCGCCGCGCAAGCGGCTCTTCCGCAAGACAAGCGTGGTGTTCGGCAAGCCCTATCAGCCAACCTATGAGGGCCGCCGGCCCACCCCCGAGGACTATCAGCGCATTGCGGACGACCTGATGGTGCGCATCCGCGCCCTGGAGGGACAGGCCTGATGGAAGTAATTTTGGCCAAAACCGCAGGCTTCTGCTACGGTGTGCGCCGGGCGGTGGAGCTTGCCGAGCGCAGCGCCCGGGAGGGGCAGGTCTATATGCTGGGCCACATCACCCACAATGACCATGTGGTGGCCCGGCTGGAGGCCATGGGGGCGCGCACCGTCCCCTCGGCGGAGGCTGTGCCCCCCGGCGCGGCAGTGCTCATCCGGGCCCACGGGGAGCCCCGGGCGGCCATGGAAGTGCTGGCGGCAAAGGGCTGCCGTATCATAGACGCCACCTGCCCCAACGTCTCGCGCATCCACCGCATCGTGCAGCAGGCGGAGGAGCGCGGGCGCATCCCCATCGTCATCGGGGAGCCGGCCCATCCGGAGATCATCGGCATCCTGGGCTGGACCCGGCACGGCCTTGCGGCGGAAGGGTGGGAGGAGCTCTCCGCCATCCTGGCGGCCCGACCGGAGCTTTATTCCGCGCCCCTTACGCTGGTTTCCCAGACCACCGCCATCCGGAGCGCCTGGGAAAATTGCGTGAAAAGTATAAAAAAGGTGTGTACAAACGCAGAATTTTTTGATACAATATGTGATGCTACGTCCAAGAGACAGTCGGAGGCGCTTGCCCTGGCCCAGACGTGCGGCGCAATGGTGGTCATTGGGGACCCGAAAAGCTCCAACACAAGGAGACTGACCCAATTATGCCAAGAGCGCTGCGCCCTGGTGCGTCAGGTAGAGCGAGGCGATGAGCTTTCCCTTCAGGAATTCACTCAGATGCAGTCCCTTGGAGTCACCGCCGGCGCATCCACGCCGGGGTGGATCATAAAGGAGGTCTATGACAAAATGAGCGAAGAAATTATGGAGATTGAACAGTCCTTTGCAGAGATGCTGGAGGAGTCGTTCAAGACTTTGAATACGGGGGATAAGGTCACCGGCACTGTGGTCGCCATCACGCCGACTGAGATCCAGGTTGAGCTTGGCATCAAGTATCCCGGCTACATCCCTCTGTCCGAGCTGAGCGACGATCCCGACGTCAAGGCAGAGGATGTCGCCAAGGTGGGCGAGGAGATTGAGTGCTATGTCATGCTGGTCAGCGACCGTGACTGCATGGTCAAGCTCTCCAAGAAGCGCCTGGACACCGTGAAGAACTGGGAGACCATCGAGAACGCCGTGGAGAACAAGGACGTGCTCGAGGGCGTCATCACCGAGGAAAACAAGGGCGGCCTTGTGGCCAATGTCAAGGGCATTCGGGTGTTCATCCCTGCCTCCCAGTCCGGCAAGCCCCGTGGGGCTGACCTGGCCGAGATGGTCAAGAGCCGCGTGAAGCTGCGCATCACCGAGGTCAACCGTGCCCGCCGCCGCGTGGTGGGCTCCATCCGCGCCGTGACTGCCGAGGCCCGTGCGGCCGCTGCCGCCGAGGTGTGGAACAACATCGAGGTAGGCAAGCACTATCACGGCACCGTGAAGAGCCTGACCTCTTACGGCGCCTTCGTGGACATCGGCGGCGTGGACGGCATGGTCCACATCTCCGAGCTGTCCTGGTCCCGCATCAAGAATCCCGCCGAGGTCGTCTCCGTGGGCGACCCCGTTGACGTGTATGTCATCTCCTTCGACCCGGAGAAGAAAAAGATCTCCCTGGGCATGAAGGACCACGGCCAGGAGCCTTGGGCGGTGTTTACCTCCAAGTACTCCGTGGGCGACGTGGCCAGCGTGAAGATCGTCAAGCTCATGACCTTCGGCGCCTTTGCCGAGATTGTTCCAGGCGTGGACGGCCTTATCCACATCTCCCAGATCGCCGATCACCGGGTGGAGAAGCCCGGCGACGAGCTGACCGAGGGCCAGGTGGTGGACGCCAAGATCATCGCCATCGACGAGGAGAACAAGAAGGTGTCGCTATCCATCCGCGCCCTGCTGGAGCAGCCCGCGGCCGAAGAGGACGAGGCTCCCGTGGAGGAGTAATCCATCCAAAAAAACCTGAAAAAAGGCTGCCGCGTCTGCGGCAGCCTTTTTGCTGACAGGAGGGTAGCATTATGACCACGCCGGACGTTTCCCTCGCCTCGTGTGCCGACTATGGACAGGAGACGGTGGCGCGCGCCCTGGACGCCGCCCTTGCGCCCCTGGGGGGCCTTGCCTGGGTGCGTCCCGGGATGCGCGTCGCCCTGAAGGCCAACCTGGTGAGCTTTCTCCGGCCGGAGCGGGCGGCTACCACTCATCCGGAGGTGCTCTGCGCCCTCACGCGGCGTCTGACTGCCCTTGGGGCAAGGGTGGTGGTGGGGGACAGCCCCGGCGGGCTCTACAACGCCGCCTTTGTGGGCCGTGTGTATGCTGCGGCGGGGATGAAGGCGGTGGAGGCGTGCGGCGGCACGCTCAACCATAACTTTGCCGAGCGCGAGGTGAGTTACCCAGAGGGGGCAGTGTGCCGCACTTTCCGTTATACCGCCTGGCTTGACGATGCCGACGCCATCATTGACGTGTGCAAGCTCAAGACCCACGGCATGATGGCCATGTCCTGCGCGGCCAAGAACATGTTCGGCGTTATTCCCGGCACCATCAAGCCGGAGTACCACTTCCGCTACCCGGACCCCAGGGATTTTGCCCGGATGATTGTGGATTTGGACGAGTTTGTCAAGCCCCGCCTGACGGTGGTGGACGCGGTGGAGTGCATGGAGGGCAACGGCCCCACCGGCGGGACGCCCCGGCACATGGGCCTCATTGCCGCAGGGGAGAGTCCGCACAAGGTGGACCTTGCCTGCGCCGCCCTCATCGGCCTTGCTCGGGCGGAGGTGCCCACCCTGGAGGCGGCGCTGGAGCGCGGCCTCATCCCGGAAGGGGTGGAAGGGCTTGCAATAGCTGGCAAGCTGTCTGACTTTACAGTTGGTGATTTTCAGCGCATCGTCACCGGAAACAGCCATCTCTTCCGCGGGGATGGGAAGAGTCTGCGGGGGCGAGTCACCGGGGCGGTGCTGGATAAGCTGCTGTCCCAGCGCCCGTCAGTAGAGCGCGGGCTGTGCGTGGGCTGCGGCCACTGCCGGGACATCTGTCCTGGGAAGGCCATCACCATTTCCGGCGGCGTCCCGGTGATTGACCGGAAGCGCTGCATCCGCTGCTTCTGCTGCCAGGAGTTTTGTCCCAAAAGTGCCATCAAGGTCCGGCGGACGGCCATTGCCCGGCTGCTGGACCGGTAAAATATTGATATGAGGTGGGTAAAAATGGATTACAGCAAAATTCTTGCAAAGGTTGACCACACCCTGCTGCGGCAAGACTCCACCTGGGCGGAGATCCGCCAGATTTGCGACGATGCCGTGGTCTACGGCTGCGCGTCGGTGTGCATCCCCGCAAGCTATGTGCGTGCGGCATCCGAGTATCTGGGGGATAAAATGCCGGTGTGCACCGTCATCGGTTTCCCCAACGGTTACTCCACCACGGCGGTGAAGGTGTTCGAGACCCGGGACGCCATTGAAAACGGCGCCCGGGAGATCGACATGGTCATCAACCTGGGCTGGGTGAAGGATAAGCGCTGGGACGATCTCCTTGCCGAAATCCGCGCCATCAAGGCCGCCTGCGGTGAACTGGTGCTCAAGGTCATCGTGGAGACCTGCCTGCTCACGGAGGCGGAAAAGGTGGAGCTGTGCCGCATCGTCTCGGAGAGCGGCGCGGACTTCATCAAGACCTCCACCGGCTTCTCCACTGCCGGCGCTACCCGGGAGGACGTGGCCCTCTTCAAGGCCCATGTGGCGCCTCATGTGAAAATCAAGGCCGCCGGCGGCATCACCACCCTTCAGGACGCGGAGGATTTCGTTGCCCTGGGCGCGGACCGTCTCGGGACGTCCCGCATCGTCAAGCTGGTCAAGGCCGAGCAGGGAAGGTAAGTCTTGCCGGCTCGCACTGGGCACAGCGGTCAATACGTTCAAGCAATCGCATCAAGACGAGAAAAACGAGGGACAGAAATTGTCCCTCGTTTTTGCTGCCCGGACGATACCGCCCGGTGTGATTTTTGGTGAATTCGGGCTTGCTTTGCTCTATTTTGGCTGTGCCCAGCGCGCATTTCCCAGCCTGGGTGAAAGAAATCAGCCCTTCTGCTGGAGCTGATGCTTGACCACCCGCTCCAGGATGGCCTGGCCGTCCGGGGAGCGCAGCACGTCCAGCACGGCGGCGCGCAGGGCGTCCTGGAAGGCGCGGGTGCGCAGCAGAGGCTCCAGCATGGAGCCGCCCTCCGGACTGCTCTTTCCGGCAGGGGCCGGGGCGGCGGGGCGCTTGCTGCGTACCGGTGCGGACGCGGGGACGTCGTCCTCCACATCGGCGCCGTCCATCCAGCTGTCCTGCCGGGTGGGGTCGCTGCTCTCGCCCCGCAGGTAAAAGAGGGACACGCTAAAGAAGCTTGCAAGCTTATTCTGCTGCTCCTGGGTGGGAGTCTGGCGGCCGGTTTCAAACTTCTCCGCCGCGTTTTTGGGAAGCCCGAGGGCCGCGGACAGCTCCGGGCGGCTCAGGCCCCGCCGGGTGCGGAGCTCTTCAATGCGCTGTGCCATGGTGACCATAACGATCATCCTCCTTGCGATAGGGATGGAGTTATTCAGAATGCGTGGCCGATATCCCGCCGGAAATGCATGCCTGTAAAGGAAATATACTTTGCAGCGGAATAGGCCCTTTCAATGGCCTCGTCCAGGGTAGGGGCGGTGGCGGTGACACCCAGGACCCGGCCGCCGTTGGTGAGATAAGCGCCGTCCGGCCCGGTCTTGGTGCCGGCGTGGAACACCACAGCGGTGCGCCCGGCCGCCTCAAGGCCGGAGATGGGGTAGCCCTTCTTATAGTCCAGGGGGTAGCCGCCGGAGGCGAGCACCACCACGCAGGCGGCCTCATCCTTCCAGCGGATGGGGCACTGATCCAGGGTGCCGCTGCGGCAGGCAAGGAGGATGTCCAGCAGGTCGCTGTCCAGCAGGGACAGCACCGCCTGGCACTCCGGGTCGCCGAAGCGGGCGTTGTATTCCACCACCTTCGGGCCGTCGGGGGTGAGCATCAGGCCGAAGTAGAGGACGCCCTGGAAGGGCCGGCCCTCAGCATTGAGTGCGGCAATGGTGGGAAGGAAAATCTCGTCCATGCACCGCCGGGCCACCTCCGGGGTGTACTGGGGCGGGGGGGAGATGGCGCCCATGCCGCCGGTGTTAGGGCCGCGATTTCCGTCGAACGCGCGCTTATGGTCCTGGCTTGCCGGCATGGGGACGATGTGCTTGCCGTCGGAGAAGGCCAGAACGGTGATTTCCGGGCCGGTCATGCACTCTTCAATGACCACGGTGGAGCCCGACGCGCCGAACTTTTTGTCGGCCATCATCTCCCGCACGGCGGCCTTGGCCTCGTCCACAGTGGCGGCCACCACTACGCCCTTGCCCAGGGCCAGGCCGTCGGCCTTGACTACGATGGGGGCGCCCTGGGCGTCGATATAGGAGAGCGCGGCGTTTATATCTGTAAAGGTTTTATACTTTGCAGTCGGGATGTGGTGCTTGGCCATGAGCTCCTTAGAAAAGGCCTTGCTGGCCTCGATAACGGCGGCGTTGGCGCGGGGGCCGAAGGCGGGGATGCCGGCCGCCTCCAGGACGTCCACCATGCCAAGGGCCAGGGGGTCGTCCGGAGCCACCATCACAAGGCCGATGGCGTTATCCCGGGCCCAGGCCACCATGCCGTCGATGTCGGTGGCCTTGATGTCAATGCAGCGGGCCACCTGGGCGATGCCCGCGTTGCCAGGAGCGCAGAAAAGCTCCGTGACCTTTGGAGACTGGGCCAGCTTCCAGCAGATGGCATGCTCCCGCCCGCCGCTGCCGACGACCAATACTTTCATACGTGTGACCTCACTTTGCAGAATTTTGCCGCTGGCGAAAACGGATTGATTCCAGCGCGGCAATCAGTGGTGGAACAGCCGCATCCCGGTGAACGCCATGACGATGCCATACTTGTCGCAGGTCTCGATGACGTTGTCGTCCCGGATGGAGCCGCCGGGCTGGGCGATGTACTGTACGCCGGACTTGTGGGCGCGCTCCACATTGTCGCCGAAGGGGAAGAAGGCGTCGGAGCCCAGGGAGACGCCGGAGAACCCGGCGATCCAGGCCTTCTTTTCCTCCCGGGTGAGGGGCTCGGGGCGGACGGCGAAGGTCTGCTGCCACACACCGTCGGCGAGCACGTCCTCATACTCGTCGGAGATATACACGTCGATGGCGTTGTCCCGGCTGGCGCGGCGGATGCCGGGGACAAACTGAAGCCCCAGCACCTTCGGGTGCTGCCGGAGCATCCAGGTGTCCGCCTTGCTGCCCGCAAGGCGGGTGCAGTGGATGCGGCTTTGCTGGCCCGCGCCCACGCCGATGGTCTGGCCGTCCTTCACATAGCACACGGAGTTGGACTGGGTGTACTTGAGGGTGATGAGGGCGAGGAGCAGGTCGTGCTTGGCGCTCTCGGGCAGGTTCTCGTTCCGGGTGACGATGTTGTCAAGCAGGGACTCGTTGATCTCAAAGCTGTTGTAGCCCTGCTGGAAGGTGACGCCGAAGATGTGGCGGCGCTCAATGGGGTCGGGCTGGTAGTCGGGGTCGATCTGCACCACGTTGTAGGCGCCCTTCTTCTTTGCCTTGAGGATGGCAAGGGCCTTCTCGGTATAGCCGGGGGCGATGATGCCGTCGGACACCTCTGCGGCGAGGAACCGGGCGGTGGGCTCGTCGCATACGTCGCTCAGGGCGGCCCAGTCGCCGTAGGAGCTCAGCCGGTCGCCCCCCCGGGCCTTGATGTAGGCGCAGGCGATGGGGGAGACGTCGTGTCCGTCGGCGAAATAAATCTTTTTCTCCACCTCGGACAGGGGCGTGCCCAGGGCGGCCCCGGCGGGGGAGACATGCTTGAAGGAGGCGGCGGCGGGCAGGCCGGTGGCCTTTTTCAGCGCGCGCACCAGCTGCCAGGAGTTGAGGGCGTCCATAAAGTTGATGTAGCCGGGCCGGCCGTTTAAGACGGTGAGGGGCAGGTCCCGGCCGCCGTCCATGAAAATGCTGGCGGGCTTCTGGTTGGGGTTGCAGCCGTATTTCAGTTCCAGTTCATTCATAGCTCAAGCCTCCCAATGCTTATTGATGATGGATGTTTCCGTGTCGCCGGTGGCAAGGTCGATGTAGCGCACGAAGAGGGACACCCGGTTGTCCTCATTGAGGGACAGCCACACGTCGCCGGCCAGGGTCTCGGCGTCGGGGGCGGTGATGACCACCGGCCGGGGCTCGCCCTCGAAGGAGGGCAGGGGATCGAGATTCTCCTGGTAGGTGTGGATGAAGTGGCCAAGGCCGGCCTTGGCCCCGTCATACTCGTAGAAGTAGCGGCAGCAGACGTCGGGGTCTCCGCCGAGGCTCTTCAGGATGGACAGATTATAGCTGCCGTCCGGCTTGACCACACCGGAGATGCGGGGGGTGTAGTTGGGGCCGTCCGGCTCGAAAGCGCGGGTGTTGAGGGCGTGGCGGTAGCAGTGCCCGGCGAGGATATGGTCCCGGATGGTGTCAGTCTGGTCGCCGTTGGTGACGATGGTCAGGCCGTTTTCCAGGGCGCGGACCGGGTGGTAGATGATGAGGGACGGGTCGGTCATTTTGGATTCGTCAAAGGCCCGGGTGCGGATGCCGTCCTCCGTCTCCTCAAAGACGCGGTTGCGGCTATTCTCGCTGCGGCCCATGATGAAGTAGACGATGACGGCGTTTTTGTTGTCGGCGGAGCGGCCCAGCACGATGCCCCGGCCGGGGTAAGGGTGGGATTCCAGAAGGGAGCAGAGATCAAATGCTTTCACGGCGATTCCTTCTTTCCAAAAAGTATGGGGGTCCGGCGGGGAGCCGGGAGAACAAAAAAGGGCGCACCAGTGGATCGGTGCGCCCAGACGGTCGGCATTGCTGCGGCTATACTCCATGTGGTCGACCCACTTCCGTCAGTCATATAGCCTGATTATTTTAGCATGCCCGGCGCGGCCTTGTCAACCCTGCTCCGGGAGGATGCGCACCTGCCGCCCCTCCACCAGCAGCCGGCCCTGGCAGAAGAGGGACACGGCCCGGGGCAACAGCACCCACTCGGCCTCTTCCATCACCCGGCGCTGAAGGGTTTCGGGGGTGTCGCCGGGTTCCACGGCCACGGCCTTCTGAAGGACGATGGGCCCGCCGTCGCAGTCCTCGGAGACGAAGTGGACGGTTGCGCCGGTGAGCTTGACGCCGTAGGCAAGGGCCTTTTCGTGGACGTGCAGCCCGTAGCACCCCGCGCCGCAGAAGGAGGGGATGAGAGCGGGGTGGACATTGAGGATGGCGTTGGGGAAGGCGCGGACCATCTCCTCGGTGAGGATGACCATAAAGCCGGCCAGCACCACAAGGTCGATGTCAAGGGACTGGAGCTTTTCCGTCAGGGCGGCGGTGAAGGCCTGGCTGGAGGGGTAGTCCCGCCGGGCCAGGACGAAGGCGGGGATGCCGGCAGAGCGGGCGCGCTCCAGGGCGTAAGCCCCGGCCTTGGAGGAGATGACGGCGGCGATGTGCCCGCCGCCAAGCCCGCCCCGGGCCTGGGCGTCAATGAGGGCCTGGAGATTGGTGCCGCCGCCGGAGACGAGCACTGCGATGCGCTTCATGGCCGCAGCCCTCAGACCAGGCGGATGCCGTCATCGCCGCTGACAACGCAGCCGATGACATAGGCACGCTCGCCGGCCTGAATGAGGGTCTCCACCGCCTGGCCCACCTGGTCCCGGGGGATGGCCAGGATGAGGCCGACGCCCATGTTGAAGGTGTTGTACATGTCCCGCTCGGGGATGCCGCCCCGCTGGGCGATGAGGGAGAAGATGGGGGGGACGGGGACGGTAGAGGTCTGGATGCGGGCGGTGAGGCCCGGCGTCATCATCCGGGGAACATTTTCATAGAGGCCGCCGCCGGTGATGTGGCTGATGGCGTGGATGTCAATGCCCCGCTGCATCAGGGCCTTGACGGCGCGGACGTAGATTTTGGTGGGGCGCAGCAGGGCCTCACCGATGGTCTCGCCCAGCTCGGGGACGTATTCGTCGAGCACGTCGCGGCTGTCCTGGATGCCCAACACCTTACGCACCAGGGAGAAGCCGTTGGAGTGGACGCCGGAGGAGGCAAGGCCGATGAGCACGTCGCCCTCGGTGAGCTTTCGGCCGTCGATGATCTTTTCCTCGTCCACGATGCCCACGGCAAAGCCGGCAAGGTCATAGTCGTCGTCGGCCATCATGCCCGGGTGCTCGGCGGTCTCGCCGCCCACCAGGGCGCAGCCGGCCTGGCGGCAGCCCTCGGTGATGCCCTCCACGATGGAGGCGATGTGCTCAGGCCGGTTCTTGCCGCAGGCGATGTAATCCAGGAAGAAGAGGGGGGCGGCGCCGCCGCAGATGATGTCGTTGACGCACATGGCCACGCAGTCGATGCCGATGGTATTGTGCCGGTCCAGGAGCATGGCGAGCTTGAGCTTGGTGCCAACGCCGTCGGTGCCGGACACCAGCACCGGGCGCTTTATGCCGGCGAAATCGGGGGCGAACATGCCGCCGAAGCCGCCCAGGGTGCCCAGCACGCCGGGGATATAGGTGGATTCCACCATGGGTTTGATTCGCTCTACGGATTCATAGCCCGCGGTGACGTCTACACCGGCGGCGGCATAGGAATCAGAATGGGAATTTTTCATGACTGACCTCCGATGAGTTGTTGTGTGATGGAAATGGGAGGGCGGGGCGCTTACTCTTTCCCGTCCCAGCAGTAGGTGCACACCTTGCTGCGGTCGATGCCGATAGACTCCAAAAGGCCGTCCAGCGACTGATAGCCCAGGGAGCTTATATGCAGCTCCTCGCAGATTTTGCGCAGCATGCACTGCCCGCGGCGGGTGGAGGCGTCGGCATATTCCTCCAGGTGGTTCTGGCCCTCGTCGCCCTCCAGAGCCTGGATGGTGCGCCGGGAGATAAGCTCCATATCCGAGTTGCTGCGGGAGAAGTTCAGGTACTTGCAGCCGTACATGATGGGCGGGCAGGCGGAGCGGATGTGAACCTCTTTTGCGCCGCTCTCGTAGAGGAATTCCACCGTCTCCCGCAGCTGGGTGCCCCGGACCACGGAGTCGTCCACGAAGAGCAGGCGCTTGCCCTCAATGAGCTCGGGCACGGGGATCTGCTTCATTTTGGCCACCTGGTTGCGGATGCTCTGGTCGGCGGGCATGAAGGACCGGGGCCAGGTGGGGGTATATTTGACGAAGGGCCGGGCGTAGGGCACGCCGCTTTCGTTGGCGTAGCCGATGGCGTGGGGAATGCCGGAGTCGGGCACGCCCGCCACGTAGTCAAGCTCGGGCATGACGCCCCGCTCCCGGTCGCCGCGGGCCATGATCTCGCCGTTGTGGTTGCGCATGACCTCCACGTTGACCCCCTCGTAGCGGGAGTTGGGGTAGCCGTAATAGGTCCACAGGAAGGCGCAGATGCGCATATCGCTGCCCGGGGGAGCGAGAACCTCGTCCCCCTCGGCGGTGAGGCGGACGATCTCGCCGGGGCCCAGCTCCCGGTAGTCCTGATAGCCCAGCTTGTGGAAGGCGAAGGACTCGAAGGAGACGCAGAAGCCCTCCTCGCTGCGGCCCAGAATGACCGGCAGGCGGCCGAGAGAGTCCCGGGCGGCGATGAGAGAGTCGGGGGTGAGAATGAGGATGGTGATGGAGCCGCGGATGAGGCTCTGAGCATGGCGGATGCCGGAGGCAAGGTCGGAGCACTGGTTGATGAGGGCGGCGGTGAGCTCGGTGGCGTTGACCTGGCCGGAGCTCATGGCCATGAACTGGTGCTTGCCGTCGGAAAAGTACTGCTCCACCAGCTCGTCGGCGTTGCTGATCAGGCCCACGGTGGTGATGGCAAACAGCCCCAGATGGGAGCGCACCAGCAGGGGCTGGGGGTCACTGTCGCTGATGCAGCCGATGCCGGAGGTGCCGCGGAAATCCCGCAGGTCGTGCTCAAACTTGGTGCGGAAGGGAGAATTTTCAATATTATGGATGGCGCGCTGGAAGCCGTCCTCCGGGCCGTAGATGGCCATGCCGCCCCGGCGGGTGCCCAGGTGGGAGTGGTAGTCTGTGCCGAAGAAGATGTCCAGCACGCAGTCGCGCTTGGTGATGGCGCCGAAAAAGCCGCCCATGGTGTACCTCCTTACTGTGTATCGCCCGGCAGGGGGGAAAGGCGAGGTGCCGCGGCGCGCAGGTCATGCGTGGGGATTACTCGCCCAGCAGGCGGCGGCTCATCTCCTGGTAGGCGCCCTCCACGTTGCCCAGGTCCCGGCGGAAGCGGTCCTTGTCCAGCTTCTCGCCGGTCTTGACGTCCCAGAAGCGGCAGGTGTCGGGGCTGATCTCGTCGGCCAGGACGATGGCGCCGTCGGCAGTGCGGCCGAACTCCAGCTTGAAGTCCACCAGGGTGACGCCGCACTCCAGCATGGTCTTTTTCAGGAACTCGTTGACGGCGAAGGCATACTTCTTAATGGTCTCGATCTCGTCGGCGGTGGCAAGCTTGAGGGCCAGAGCGTGGTAGGAGTTGATGAGGGGGTCGCCCAGGGCGTCATTCTTATAGGAGAACTCGATGGTGGGCGCGTCGAACACGATGCCCTCGGCCACGCCGTAGCGCTTGGCAAAGGAACCGGCGGAGATGTTGCGGATGATGACCTCCAGCGGCACGATGGACACCTTTTTCACCAGGGTCTCACGATCGCTGAGCTGCTCCACAAAATGGGTGGGCACGCCGGCCTTTTCCAGCTGGCTCATGAGATAGTTGGTCATCTTGTTGTTGATGACGCCCTTGCCCACGATGGTGCCCTTTTTCTCGCCGTTGAAGGCGGTGGCGTCGTCCTTATAGTCCACAATGACCAGGTTGGGGTCGTCGGTGGCGTAGACCTTCTTGGCCTTTCCTTCATAGAGCTGCTCGAGCTTTTTCATGGTAAGCATCCTTTCTGTTTCTGTAGTGGTGATATGAGGGGCAATCGCGCCCGGCGGCGCGGCTGCCGGAAACGGCGGGAGGGTTAAAACTGCTTCTGGAGGGCAAGGTCCTTAGCCGTGACCTCGGCGTCCATGGCAGCCTTATGGGCGGCCAGGCAGTCCTGAAGGGGGCTGTCCCCCAGGGCCAGGATCTGGGCGGCGAGGATGGCGGCGTTTTCCGCCCCGTCAACCGCCACGCATGCTACGGGCACGCCCTTAGGCATCTGCACCATGGACAGCAGGGAGTCAAGCCCGCCCATCATGGACGTCTTGATGGGCACGCCGATGACGGGCAGGGTGGTGTAGGCGGCCAGCACGCCGGCCAGGTGGGCCGCCTTGCCCGCGGCGGCGATGAGAACGCCGAAGCCGTTTTCCGCAGCGGAGGAGGCGAAGCGCTCGGCGGCGGCGGGGGTGCGGTGAGCGGAGATGATGTGGACCTCAAAGGGGATCGCAAAGGCGCGCAGGCGGTCAATGCAGGGCTGCATAGTCGCAAGGTCGGAGTCGGAGCCCATGATTACGGCGGCTTTTCTCAGCATAGGAATCCTCCTTTTGCAAGTGTGGGGCGGCAGCGGTCAAAACGACCGGGGGTGACGCCGAAAAAAACAGGCCGACCGGGATGCAGTCAGCCTGTTCAGGGATACAAGGGGGCGATGGGCAGGGAGGGGCCGTGGGAGCAGACACAAGAGCGAATAGACATGTTCCCCACCCCTTCATCAAGGCGTATTGCGGCGCAAACGTCTTATATTAGCTACATCTTAATAGAAAAAAGGGGGTAAATCAACCTTAAAAAACATTTTCGTAGGCTTTCACAACCCTGGCGAGAGAAACCGGGGAAAACCTTGTGACACTATAATAACCCGGCAGCCGACAGGATTCGGGAGACCTCTGACGCCCGCTGGGACCAGGAGGATTGGGCGGCAAAGGCCAGCCTGCGCGCCTGGATGGGGCCGGGGTGCTCCTCCAGGGCAGCCTGGCAGCGGCGGACAAACCCGGCGGCGTCGTAGGCGGTGTAGACCATGTCGGGGAAGGGCTCCACCTGCTCGGGCTCGATCATGGAGACGATGGGCTTGCCGGTGGCAAGGTATTCGTAGAGCCGGGCGGGGATGATGTCGCTGCCGCGGCTTGAGGTGCGCAGCAGCTCGAAGAGCGCCTGGCAGCCGGAGAGATAGTCGGGCAGCTCCACGGCGGGAACTGCCCCGGCCAGGTGAATGTTGGGATAGCCGGAAAGGGCGGCCCGGGCGCGCGCCGCGCAGCGGCCGATGAGCAGAAAGTTCCATTCCGGGCGGCGGCGGGCAGCGTACAAAAGCGGCTCCAGCTCCAGATCGGCGGGCAGGTCGCCCACCCGGCACAGCACCGGCGCAGGCAGGGCGGCCACGCTCTCCGGCACGGTCAGCCCGGCGCGGGAGAACATCCTGGGGTTGACGCCGTTTGGCAGCAGGGCGATGTTGTCGCTGCAGGGGGCCAGGCGCTGCCGCAGGATGGGCGAGGCGGCGAACACCACGTCGGCGGCCAGGGCAAGGTCGCTCTCCCAGTCCAGGGGCAGGCGGTCCCACTCCCGGTGGCAGTCGTAGATAACGCAGCACTCCCCCAGCCGTTCCAGCAGGAAGCTATATTCCGGCGAGGTGTACCACGCGGCGGGGGCGCGGAAATGATGCTGCTGGGCGGTGCGGCGGATCATGGCCTCTATGCGCCGGTGCCGCCGCTGCTGCAAAAGGGCAGAGCCTGCGCCCCAAAGGGGGGCGGGCAGGGTGTAGACCAGAATGTTGGGCCGTACCCGCAGGGCCTCCCGCGCCGGCGTACCCCGCGGCTCCGGCGGCTCAAAGAAGAGAATCTGAACGTCCTCCAGCCGGGTGAGCAGCTGCTCGGTGCGGTTGGGGCGGGCACTCCACGGGGCGTAGGACAGGCAGATGAGCTGCTTCATGCCCCCGCCCCCTCGCCTGCGCCAAGGAGGATGCGCAGCTGGCGGGAGTTCTCCTGCTCGAGCAGCAGCAGCCGCTGTGCGCCCTCTTCCAGCCGGGCGCGGTCCTCTCGCCGGGCGGCTGCCCGGTCAAGCAGGGACTCCAGCGCCGGGGCGGTGAGCTCATCCAGAGGGAGGTAGAGGTCCTGGCCCACGGCGTCCAGGAAGGAGCTGACCTTGGGGTCGTACACGGCGCCCACCAGGGGCACCCCGTGGCCGGCGGAGAACACCAGGGCGTGAAGGCGCATAGACAGCACCGTGTCCATCCGGGCGAACAGGGCGATGGTGTGGGCTGAGCAGGTGCAGCCGGGGAGAATGGCATAGGGGGCGAGGCGGATGTGGCTGGCCACCTGCCGGGCGGCGGCCAGGTCAAGCCTTGCCTCAATGGGCAGGAAAACGGGGATGAGGCCCAGCTTTTCATAGGCGTAATCTGCCGCGGCGGCGAAGATGGGGGCCTTTTCCTCAAAGCCCGGCCAGGGACGCACGGAGATCCCCAGGTAGTGTTCCCCGGCGGCGGGGGAGAGCCCGGCGGCCTCCAGAAGGCTGTCCGCCGTCTCCCAGGGGGCGGCGGGGAGGATGACGGTGGGGTCGGCGGAGTCGAGGATGCGGGGGGCGGTGATGCCCATCTGGGCAAGCTCGTCCCGGGAGGAACGGTCCCGCAGGGTGATGACGTCCACCGAGCGGTTGATGGACCGCCGGGCCCGCTTGCGGTTATAGGGGTAGCTGATGGGGCCGATGCCGCAGCCGTACATCATTACCCGGCAGCCGGCGCGGCGGGCGGCGTCCAGGGTGTAGAGGTAGAACCACAAGGAGCGTCGGCTGGTCACGTCCTGCATGAGAGAGCCGCCGCCGTTGATATAGACCTGGGCCCGGGCCATGCGCCGGGTGAAGGCGGGCGCGTTGAAGGTGTACACCGCGTTGACCCGGTGGCGCAGGCGGGTATCCTGGGGCTTGCGGGTCATGACGCACACGGGAAGATCCGGGTCGATAGCGCGCACCTCCTGCAAGATGGCCTCCAGAATGGCCTCGTCGCCGGCGTTGCCGCGGCCGTAGGCGCCGCAGATCAACACCCCGTCCCGCTTTTTCCTGGGACGGGCGTGGCGGCGGAGAATGGTCTCGTAAATCTCAAGCTGGGTGCGGATGGTAGCGTCCAGAGAGAAGTCCCGCCGGGCCTTCTCAAGAAGGGCATGGCCCAGCCTGGCGCGCAGGCCGGGGGAGGCGGCCAGGGCGGCCAGGTGGACGGAGAGGGCCTGGGCGTCGCGGGCGGGGAAGAGGAAGCCGTTGATGCCGTGGTCGATGAGGTAGGGCACACCCCCCACCTGGGAGGCCACCGTGGGCAGGGCGAAGCGGGCGCCCTCGGTGAGGACGTAGGGGAAGGTCTCGGAGAGGGAGGTGAGGGTGTTGATGTCAAGGCTGCGGTAGAAGGCGTCGGTGTCGTCCACCCAGCCGGCAAAGCACACCTCCTGCTCCACCCCAAGCTCTTTGGCAAGGGCCTTGAGGGGGGCCTCCTCCGGGCCGTCTCCGGCGATGAGCAGCCGCAGCTTGGGCGCCTTTTCCCGGGCCAGGGCAAAGCCCCGGATGAGGGTGGCGATGTCCTTGACCGGGTTGAGGCGGGCGGCGATGCCGGCGATGATGGTGTCCTCCGGCCAGTCAAGCCCCAGGGAGGCGAGGTACTGCGCCCGGGTAGGCCCGGCGGGAATGGGGGCGGAAAAGTCAAGACCGTTATAAATGGTGAAAAGCTGCTGGGGGTTGAAGCCCCGGCTGATGAGCAGGTCCACCGTGGCGTCGGACACGCCGATGTGATAGGGAATGCGCCGCAGGGCCAGGGCGTTGATGGTGCCGTAGGTCAGCCGGGAGATGGGGCGGCCCATATAGTCCAGGCGATAGTCGCTGTGGACGGTGGAGACGACGGGCAGGCCGGTGGAACGGGCGAGCATGGAGCCCATCAGATTGCCCCGGGAGCCGTGGCAGTGGATGATGTCAAACCCCTCGGAGAGCACCAGCGCGCGCAGCGCGCGCAGCACCCGGAAGGGGTTGCGCCCGGAGATGATCCGGGTGGGGATGCCAAGCTCCCGGGCCTCCTGGGCGAAGGGGCCGTCAGTAAAGCAGACCATGCACACCTCGATCTTCCGGGAAAGACCCTGGAGCAGGGAGTGGACGTGGGTTTTGGCCCCGCCGGTGTCGCCGCCGCTGATCAAAGTGATGACTTTCATAAAGACCTCCAAAAAAGACTTGTAAGAGGGACGAAAATATAATAGAATACGGTTTGCAGGCAGCGCGCTGCCTGGGTGAGAACGTGAGTCATATTATTATATAAGAATTTGATTTCCCGGTCAAGGGACGGAGGCACATATGAAAATCATGGATGAAAAGGGCCGGCTCTTCGGCAAGCTCAATATCGTGGACTTTCTGGTGCTGGTGCTGCTTGTTGTGGTGGCCGCGGCGCTGGCGTTCAAGTTCCTTGGCAGGGAGGATCCCATCGGCACCGGCGAGAAGCCGGGCCTGACCTATACCGTGCGGGTGATGGAGGTGGACCGCGCCTCCTATGAAAACATCTGCCAGTACGTCGACGCCGCCGCGGGCAGGAAGGACCAGCTTATGGCCAGCGGCAAGATGCTCGACGGCTATGTGGTGGCGGTGGAGGCCACGGAGCATATCCACACCGCGTCGGACACCGTGGGCGGTGAGACGCTGGATTTGCTCTTCACCGTGGAGGCTGTGCCGGCGGACGCCCTCACCGGCGTGATCGGCTCCCAGGAGGTGCGCATCGGCAAGGAGCACATTCTCAAGACCGCGCACTTCGAATTTGAAAACGGCACGGTGATGACCTGCCAGTGGCAGCAGGGCTAGAGAAAGGGCCGGGGAGGGAATCTCTCCGGCCCTTTTATAGGATTGAATCTGAATCTGAAACAGGAGGCAGTGCAAATGCCCCAATGGCTTCAAAGCATCGACGAGGCGGTGCTGCGCTTTATCGCGCTGCACCTGCGCATTCCGGCCCTCAACGGCGCGGTGGGCGTCTTTACCCACCTGGGGGACGCGGGGGCCATATTTTTGCTCATCACGGCGGTGATGCTGTGTGTGCGCCGGTGGAGACGGGCGGGGTGCGCAACGCTCACGGGCCTGGACCTTGGCCTTATTGTGACCAACCTGACCATCAAGCCCCTCATCTCCCGGCCACGGCCCTGGGTGGTGATGGAGGGGCTGCGGGCGCTGATTGCCGAGTCGGACCCCAACTCCTTCCCGTCGGGGCATACCTGTGCGGCCTTTGCCTTTGCGGTGGCCTTGAGCTTTGAACTGCCCCGGACATGGCAGAAGGCCGCGGTGCTCCTTGCCGCGGCCCTGATGGGGTATTCGAGATTATATGTGGGCGTCCACTTTCCCAGCGATGTGCTGGCGGGGGCGGTGATCGGCAGCCTGTGCGGTGTGGCCGCTCATTTTATTGTAGCGCGGGTGTGTGCCTCCATCAAAGATCGGCGGTGAGGTCTGATACCACGGCGTAGGCCAGCAGCAGCCCTGCCGACGCCGGCACCCACATGGCGCTGGCGGGCACGCTGCGCCGCCCGGGGTCGGGCACCTGGCCGCAGTCGCAGGGGGTGCGGGCAAGCTCCGGGGAGAATACCACCTTGTGGTGCCGGATGCCCCGATGGCGCAGCTCCTTCCGGATGACCCGGGCCAGGGGGCAGCCCTCGGTCTGGGCGATGTCTGCCAGGCGCAGCTGCTGGGGATCCAGCTTGTTGCCGGTGCCCAGGGCGGAGATGATGGGGATGCCCCGGCTGTGGGCGGTCTCGATGAGGTCCAGCTTGCAGGAGACAAGGTCGATGGCGTCTACGATATAGTCGTAGCGGCCGGAGAAGAATTCCTCCCGGCGGTCGGCCTCGTAGCGCAGCAGGAGAGGGTGAAGGACGCACTCCGGGGCGATGTCGGCCAGGCGCCGGGCGGTGGCCTCCGCCTTGGGCTGGCCCAGGGTAGAGTGGAGGGCGGCCATCTGGCGGTTGAGGTTGCTCTCGCTGACGGTGTCCTGGTCGGCCAGGGTAAGCTCGCCTACGCCGGTGCGGCACAGCGCCTCGGCGCACCACCCCCCCACGCCGCCAAGGCCGAGAACGGCCACATGGCTGCGGCGCAGCCGATTGAGCGCGGCGCGGCCCAGCAGCATTTCGGTGCGGACAAACTGGGAATCGGACATACAAAAAACTCCTTCTCATGGAATCAGCGTTCCGGGCGGCGGGCCCGGGGGTTATCAAAAAAGGGCCGGGCATATTTGCCCGGCCCTTTTGACTGCCTGAAATCAGATGGCGTAGCGCACCGCGTCGGTATAGGAGGCGGAGTAGCCCTCCTGCAGGCCCGCAACCCAGGTCTGGGTGTCATCGCTGCGCAGGGCGGAGTCGGCGGTGTTCATCCACACGGGATCGGCCCAATCCTGGAAGTAGACCACGTGGTAGCCGTAGTAGCTGCTGGAGGTGGCGTCCTCGCCGTCATCGTGGCAGATGATGTCCACATCACCGCTCTGGTGCTCCCGGTCGAAAATCCAGCTGTTGAACTCATTCACGAACCGGCCGTTGTAGACGTCGGTGTAGAGACCGCCGTTGGTGTTGGAGCCGGTGTCCTCGGAGTACTTCTCTGCAAGGGCGGCAAAGGCCTCGGCGGTGTGCTCGCCGGCCTCGTACTCGGCAAGGATTTCCTCGGCCTTGGCCTTGGCGGCGGCCCAGGCCTCGTCAGTGGGGGCGACCACCTTGGAGCTGTCCTCCGCGTCCGTTTCCGTAGCGGCCTTGATGAGAATGTGGCGCACATCAGCGGTGGGATCCTGCACCAGGGTGCGGGAGTGGAGGGCCACCACATAGTAGCCGGAGTCGCCGTTCTCCACGAGATCGGCGCCGCCCTCGCTCAGAGCGAAGAGCTTCTCGCTGTAAGTGGAGGAAATGCTGCTGCCCACGCTGGTGGTGTGGTCGGCGCTGGTGGTGATGTCGTACTCCTCGATAAGGTCGGCAATTTTGGCGCCGTTCCTGATGGCCTCCACGGCAGCCTCGGCGTTGGCCTTGGCGGCGGCAAGGGCCTCCTCGGAGAGCTTGGCCTTCTCGTCGTCAGTGTACTCCTTGCCGTTCTCATCGGTGGAGGAAACGGTTTCGGGCTTGAAGTAGAGGTAGGAGTACTCAAAGGTGTCAAGGCTGTCCTTGTGCTCGTCGTAGTAGGCGTTGAGGGCGGCCTCGTCGTAGGTGAGGGCGTCGGAGTAGTCGGAGGAATAGGCCTCGGCTACGGCCACCTTGGTGATAATCTTCTTGTAGGCGGAGGCGGTCATATAGCGGCCATACTGGGCCTTGAGGAAGGCGCCGAAGGAGGAGTAGCCGTTGGAGGAGGCGGTCTCCTTGATGGTCTTGATCTGCTCGGCCACGGTGTCGGCAACGCCGGCCTCGGAGTAGCCGTCCTTGATGGCGGCGTCGTAGAGGGCGGTGGTGCGGGTGAGAGCGGTCAGCGCGCTCTCCTGGAAGTACTCCTTATAGGTCTTGCCGGTCTCGGCGTCCATCACGGTGTCGTCAGACGGGGGGGTGTAGCCCAGCGCATAGTACATATAGAAGGACTGGTTGCGCATCATATAATAATAGTAGCTGACGTCGTTGACAGTATAGTTGGTGTCGCCCACCACGGCGGCCGTCTTGCCGCGCTGGAAAACGCCGGAGTTATAGATCAGAAGTGCGGCCACCAGCACGGCGACCACAACGCCGATGATGGTGTAGCGTGTGGCCTTGCGGCGATAGGCCTGCGCCTGCTGCTGGGTCTGGGTATCCTTTTGGGAAGGGCCGGAGGCCTGCCGCTGCTTCTTCTCTCTGGATGCGCTCATGGTATCAATCCTCTCAAGTGTTTGTGTCGGCATTGCCGCCCTGCGCCGCAGGCGCGGAAACGGCAGAAAAGCACATCGTCAGATGTGCGGATTGTGATAATTATAGCACGGCCTGTCCCCCTGTGCAAGGGAAAAATACAGGCAGGAAACGCGCCAGGGGATTTTTAACATTCTGGACATAAAAAAGCGGGAAAAGCCTGGGCTTTTCCCGCCTGTGCACTTCAGACCCCCGCCGTGGCCGTGGAGACCCGATTAAAACCTGCACGAGAATGCAGGTGGGTTGCCGCCGCACCGCTTCGCCGCTTCCAACTTCCGGGTGCCTTCGAAAAGGGCCGGGAGGCCTGCGATCCACAGCGCGAGAGGGGCATCCCATAAAAAAGATGTGGGTTTAATAAGGCCTCTCACGTAGTTAAAACCCGGCAGGGGGGATGGTCATTCCTCTTCGTCCTCGTCGTCGAACAGCTCTTCCATGAACTGCTCGTACACGGCGTTGAGCTCGGCCTCGTCGTCGATGTCGGCAAGCAGCTCCTCGCCGTTTTCCTCGATGACCCGCAGCAGAATCAGGCCGAAATCCTCGTCGTCCTCATCCATGTCGGCCGGGACGAAGGCCATATAGGTGTTGCCCTGGCGCTCCAGGGTACCAAGATGCTCCAGCTCGAAATCGTTGCCCTCATCATCGGTGACGGTGATGAAATCGGCGCCGTAATCTTCGCTCATGCTGTCTCCTCCTTATCATTCGGTCAGTTTTATTGTAGCGTCAGCGGGGCAAAATTGCAAGAGGAAACCTGTAGTTTTCTGTGCCTGCCGCTCCGCTGTATCTGAGGGCGGTGCGCGCAAGGGTGGACAAAATAGGCTTCTTGTGCTACAATACCCCCACGGCGTCTGCCGCCTGCCCTGACAGGGCGGGGGGGGAACGCCCGGCCGGGCCCGGCTTCCGGCTGCATCCTATGTCAGCTTATGTTTTTTTGCATGCAAGGTTCTCACACCGGAGGTGTTTTTTATGCCAAACACGAACGGTCGCCGCGCCGCGGAGCACGGCGGGCGAAGGGTCGCCGGCGGCGAGAGGGAAGTGCCGAGCAAGCGCCGCGCCGCCCCTAAGCGCCGCCCCATCGGGGCGACCATCGTCCTGCGTTTTTTCCAGATTCTGGGGACGCTGATTCTGGTGGGCGCGGTGACGTCTGCCTTCCTGGCCTGCTATGCGGCGGTGTATATCAAAACGGTCATTGTGCCCGCCGCTCACATCAACCTTTCCGACTATACCCTGGATGAAAACTCCGTTGTCTATTATACGGACAAGAATACCGGCTTAGCCGTGGAACTTATTACCCTGGTGGGGGAGAAGGACACGGAATGGGTGAGCCTGGAGGACATCCCCGAGGATCTCATCAACGCCGTCGTGGCCATTGAGGACAAGCGCTTCTGGACCCACCACGGCGTGGACTGGAGGCGCACCGGCGGCGCCATGGTCAACATGTTCTTCGGCATGCGCAACAACTTCGGCGGCTCCACCATCACCCAGCAGCTGATCAAAAACGTTACCCAGTACGACGATGTGACGGTCAAGCGCAAAATTCAGGAGATCTTCACCGCCCTGGACCTGGAGAAGAACTACAGCAAGAACGACATCCTGGAGTTTTACCTCAACGTGATCTACCTGGGCTCCAACTGCTACGGCGTGCAGTCCGCCGCCCAGAAGTATTTCGGCAAGAACGTCTCCGAGTTGTCCCTGGCCGAGTGCGCCTCCCTTGCCGGCATCACCAACAACCCCTCCATGTACGGACCCAACTCCACCCTGGAGGTCACCCGCTACCGCTGTAAGGAGTGCGGCAAATACTCCCTCACCCGGGACGAGATCTGCTCGGAGTGCGGCGCGAAGGACTCCTACGATAACGGCACGGTCTGGACGGCCAAGGACTACAACAAGGCCCGCCAAAAGACCATCCTGGGCGAAATGCTCAAGGAGGAAAACGGCTACATCAGCCAGGAGGAGTACGACGCCGCCGTTGCCGAGCCCCTCAACTTCCGCGCCCAGAGCGACAGTGACGGTGATGGGGAGAAGGACCAGTCCTCCATCAATTCCTGGTATGTGGACGCGGTCATCAACGAGGTCATTGACGACATGGTGGAGCAGACCGGCATGGACCGCAAGATGGTGAAAAAGCGCGTCTACAGTGGCGGCCTTTCCATCTACACCAACTTTGACCCCGACGTCCAGGCGGCGGTGGACGCCGTCTACAGCGACCGCAGCAACCTTGATAAGGTCAGCAAAAGCGGCCAGCAGATCAAGTCCGCCATGACCATTGTGGACAATGCCACCGGCTATGTGGTGGCCATCGCCGGCGACGTGGGGGAGAAAACGGGCAACCTTGTGTGGAACTACGCGGTGGATTCGCCCTTCCAGCCCGGCTCGTCCTTCAAGCCCCTGGCGGTATACGCCCCGGCGCTGGAGATGGGCCTTATTACCCCTGCCACGGTGGTGGACGATAACCCGGTGCTGCTGGGCGACGCGGTCTGGCCCCGGAACGACAACAAGGCGTATAAGGGCCTGACCACCATTGAGGACGGCGTGAAGAACTCTACCAACACCATCGCCCTGCGCACCCTGCGCATGGTCACCCCCGAGACCTCCTTCCAGTTCCTGCGGGAGCGCTTCGGCCTGACCACCCTGGTTGAGAGCATGGAGGTCAACGGCGAGATCAAGACCGACGTGGGCGAGTCTCCGCTGGCCATGGGCGGTCTGACCCGGGGCGTGACCACCTTTGAGGCGGCGGCGGCCTACGCCACCTTCCCCCGCAACGGCGTGTATACCGAGCCCACCACCTACCTTAAGGTGGAGGACAGCAACCACAACACCATCCTTGACAACACGCCCCGGACAGAGCAGGTGCTCAATATCCGCACCACCTATTATATGAATGAGCTGCTCACCAACGTCGTGGAAGCCGGCACCGGCCGGCCTGCCCGCATTTCCGGCATGACCGTAGCCGGTAAGACCGGCACCACCAACAACAGCTACGCCCGCTGGTTTGCCGGCTATACGTCCTACTACACCGGCGTTGTGTGGGTGGGCTACCGCAGCAACGAGGAAATCAGAGGATTCAAGCAGAACCCCGCGGTAGTCATGTGGCAGAAGGTGATGAGCCTGCTCCATGAGGGCCTGGAGGACCGGCCCTTTGAGACTGCCTGCGACCTCGTTTCCCGGAATATCTGCCTGGACTGCGGCAATCTCGCGGTGGAGGGCGTTTGCGACCAGGACGTGCGCGGCAGCCGCATCAAGAGCTTCGATTTCGTCAAGGGGGACGAGCCCACCGACCAGTGTACCTGCCACGTGGCCCTCACGGTATGCACCCAGTCGCCCATCCTGGACGCCAATGGGAACGCCACCGGCCGGTACCATATCGCGTCGGCTTACTGCCCGGAGGAGTCCGTCCGGACCGTATATGTGGTAGACTTCCAGCGCGAGCTGGTGACGGAGCCCGCCAAGATCGGCGACTACACGGCCCTGAAGGCCTACTATGAGGACCTGGGCATGCCCACCTGCCAGGTCCACCTGACGGCCCCCATTGACCCGGACCCGGAGCCCAGCTCTTGGCTGCCCGACTTCAACTGGCCATGGGAGAGCCGGAACCCGGAGCCCGCTGAATCGGAGGAGCCGACAGAGCCCACACTGCCGCCCTGGCTTGCCTGGTGAGCGTACCCGCCCGCAGAATAAAAAGATAAAAGCCGCCGGAATGACTGCAATGGCCGTTCCGGCGGCTTTTCGTTCATACGGCTTTCGTTCATAGACGGAAGTGAAGAATGACGTGGGATTTTCTTCCAAATTTCCAGGCTGGGGCCTTGTGTGTCGTAGTGCGTGGTGCTATACTGTTTTTATCATTATTTTTTAATTATTTTAGAACGATAAAGAGGGATGGCGTATGAAGAGAGGCAGACAGGCATTGAGCATTTTGCTTGTGTGCGCCATGCTGACCGGTGCGCTCCCCATAGCGGCCCGGGCGAGCGGGGCAGGGGAGGGCGGCGGCCGGCCGGAGCTGCTGTCCCTGACGGTGATGGACCGGAACGGGGAGACGGTGTCCCTGACGGAGAAAGCGTCCACCGTCCTGCTGGGGGAGAGCTATACTTTTTCAGTAACCTTTTCCCATGCGGAGGCCATCAGGGCCGTATATGTGACCAGCACCGTGGCCAGCCGCAAGGAATACCTGGAAGCGGTGTGGGACGGCACGGCCTTCCGCACCCAGGGTCCATTTGCAGACGACCCGGATTATATCCCAGGCAAGATCGGAGTGGAGTATACCACATACCCCGATGGCGTGGACATGGACGCGGGGCTTGACCTTACCGATGCGGAGCAGGCTCTGGCGGACGTGACCGCGGCCACGGTAACAAGCGCCGCCGGGGATGGTGCCGCGGCCACGGTGGACCTGTCCAAGCTCTTTGCCGACGAGACCCAGGCAGCCGTCGGGGTGGCCTTTGACGTATTTGAGGCCGCGGCCGGTTCTACCCTGCTAAGCGACTGGCTGGGTATCTACAAAAACCTTGAGACCATGAAGTCTTATGCCGTGGGTGGGTCGAACTATTATCTTTATTTGGACTACTCTGACCCTGCTGTCTACGCCATGATCCTCCGGGACATCAGCGGCAACAAATATTTCAAGCTGATCTGCACCCGGATGGACGGGGCGTATGAGTCTCTGCCGTCTCTTGCCGACAGCCTGAGTGCGGTGAATACCGTGAGCAGTCTGACCTACAGTATGCTGAACATCAGCGCCGGCGGGGATGAACTGCGCCGGGAGATCGACGGCCGCGGCGACCTCTCAGAGGACGAGAAGGCCAGGCTGCGCAGCGATGTGGACGCCTACGAGCAGGACCGGGCGCTTTTCACCCTGACCATGGCGGTGATTCCGGCTGTCACTGCGGCGACAGCTGGGACTATGACCGCGCCAGCTATCGTGATGGGGGCGCTGCTCTCGGTGCTCCAGGGGGCGGCAGGGACATTCTGGGACTACCGCGTGGGCATGATCCGGGACACGGAAGAACCCCGGAACACGGAGTTTGTCCACGGAATACCGCTGACAAAGTCCCTGCTGACAAAAGGCGAGCTGACACAGGGCGGCACCTATTGCCTGGTTGAGAACAGCCCCAGTAGATTTACAATGGGCAGTATCAACGTCGAGCTGTGCCTGCACGGCCATATCTGCCACATTACCAACAGCGGCGGCGATCTGACCCTTCGCGACTGTACCTATCATAGCGGGGAGAGCACTGCAGGTCGGCTGTACGAAAGGGTTAGCAGTACCGGGGGAACGGTGACGGTGGAGGACTGCTGCAATGTTTCACTCACCATGGTTGGCGGCTGCGTCCGGGTGTACGGCGGGGTGCTTGATTCCGTTGACTGCACGGAGTCCGATGTTGCGCTCCGCGATGTCACCGTGACCAGGAAAGCGGAAAGCAACTGTGCGACTTTGACGATGGAAAACGTGAAGGCCGCGCAGCTTATCAATACAGACGGCTCCGCGGACATCAGCGGCGGCGTTATCGGGCAGGGGGAGCAAAATCCCGGCATTGTAAACGACGGGGGCTCTATCACCATCGCCTATGCCACCGTTTTGGGCTATGAGGACCTGCGGGAGGATGGGAACCTGCCCTCTGATTATCCGGCCATCCAAAACAAAGCCGGCACGGTGAATGTCACGAACTGCACGCTGCTGTCTCTTGGGACCTATGCTGCCGTTGAGAATTCCGGCACGATGACCATAGCGGCCAGCGAGGTCATCGGAAGGAGCAGCAAGGGTGACAGGCTATGCGTGAAGAATATGGGATTTGGAGTGCTCACCATCGAAAGCGGGCGATTTGTGGGCACGGTAGAAAATAATAATTATTTATCCAGCGGCGGTATCACGATAAACGGCGGCGTATTTCAGGCATCTGGGCGCAATAATCTGGAGAATTGGACGGCAAAAGGTACGGTAACGGTAAACGCAGGCACCTTCCGGGCCTATGGCGGGTCCAATGTTTACACAACGACGGGGAACACAAACTATTTGCCCAAAACTGTGATCAATGGGGGCTACTTTTACGCAGAAGGCAAAGGATGCGTGTCCAACAACGGAATTAGTGTATCAGGCGGACTCTACCTCCCGGAAACTGACATCTTCGGCGGAACGTTTATGAGCCGCAATGCCGATACTGTGTACAACACCGGCATCATGAGAATTCATGACGGCTTTTTCTGTGCAAGCTACGGGAATGAGTCCAGCTACTACGATTCCGGGTGCGTGCGCAACGGTGCGCGCGCGACAGCCTATGGCCAGCTGGACATCTTCGGCGGCGTATTTCGCAACGAAGGCGGGGCCTACTGCCTTTATACACCCGATAAAGATGGACTTGTGCTCCACAATGGTCTTTTCTGGAGCTCCGCGGATGGGATACACGGCGGCACCTGCCGCATGGAGATCGGGCCGGACTCGGACATCACGGTATACGCCGATTACGGAACCGAGCATTCCTGGCACAAGGTGCTGGATACGGGCTCTCTGCTTTATGAAACACCCGCAGCCCTTGACCTTGCGTGGGCCGACGGGTACAGCGGAGGCATCCGGTACTACCGCGATGCATCGGCGGGCAAGTGGACGCTCATTTCCTCCACCCGGACGGATGCCATCGATACCTCCGGTCAGTTTTTAAGGCTGACTGGGACGAATGTTGGGGAGGACACGGTGGAGGCAGAGCTCCCGGAGGTGGTCCCCGGGCAGGGCGGTACCGGCGGCGTGACGGGCACGCTTGGCAGCTATGGCGAGCTGGAGTGGGCCTATGAAGGCGGCGCTGTTACCGTATCCGGTCAGATCGGGACGGGGTGCGCAGTCATGGTCGCAGCTTACAACGCCTCCGGCAGGCTTCTCAGAGCGGCGGCGGTCCGCGGTCTGGGGGGCAATGTGAGCATCCCGGCGGGGGCTGAGACGGTACGGCTCTTCTGGCTCTCGGCGGACTACGCGCCGCTGTGCGGCAGGGCAGAATTTGCCGTGTAGCGCCAGAGCGCTGCAAAAGAGAAAAGAGGCGTCTGCCCCAATGGGGCAGACGCCTCTTTTAAAATATCGGAGGATGGAGCGAGCAGAGTAAGAGAAACCAAAAAAGAAAGCACCTGCTTTTGCAGGTGCTTTCTTTTTTGGTACGGCTGAAGGGATTCGAACCCCCGACCTTTTGGTTCGTAGCCAAACACTCTATCCAGCTGAGCTACAGCCGCATACTGTGAAAAGGTTGCCCTCAACGACAGCTTAATTATATTAGCATAGCTCAAAGAAAAATGCAAGAGGAATTTTCGCCTTTTTGAAAAGTTTTGTATTTTTCCGGGAAAGGGTCGGAAATCGGGGCGGCGAGTCGCATTTGTGCTTGTGTGGAGAGGGAAAAAATGCTATAATATCATGCGGAATTTTCAGCGGGCCCGGCGTTGATGCGCGCCGGGCAGACGCGCGATAAGAGGGGGAGCAGCTGACATGACCTATCAGGAAGAGTTTATTTGTTTTATGGTGCGCTCGGGCGTACTGACCTTCGGGGACTTTGTGACCAAGTCCGGCCGCAAAACGCCCTACTTCATCAATACGGGCAACTACCGCACCGGCGCCCAGGCGGCCCGTCTGGGCGAGTACTATGCCGCCTGTATCCAGGAGAACATGCCCGACGGGATCGACGCGCTCTTCGGCCCGGCCTATAAGGGCATCCCCCTGGCGGTAAGCGCGGCGGCCTCCCTCTACCGGCAGTACGGCCGGGACCTGCCCTACTGCTTCAACCGCAAGGAGGCCAAGGACCATGGCGAGGGCGGCTCCATGGTGGGCTATCAGCCCAAGGACGGCGACCGCATCGCCATCGTGGAGGACGTGGTCACCGCCGGCACCGCCGTGCGCGAGTCCATCGAGCTCTTCCGGTCGGTTGCAAGGGTGGAGATGTGCGCCCTCTTCGTCTCGGTGGACCGGATGGAGCGGGGCACCCGGGAGTGCTCCACCCTCAATGAGCTGCGGGAGGATTACGGCATCCGTGTGTTCCCCATCGTGACCATCCGTCAGATCCTGGAATTCCTTCATAACCGGCCGGTGGACGGCAAAGTGTACATTGATGACGCCATGCGTGAACGCATCGAGGCCTATCTGCGAACCTATGGCGGACGGTAAACAGGGCGGGACGAAGAGGCCGAGCGTTCACACCGGGCACAGAAAGCGGGTCAAGGAAGAATTCCTGGCCCGCGGTCTGGAGGGCCTGCCCGACCACCGCGTGCTGGAGCTGCTGCTCTTTTATGCCATTCCCCAGGGCGATGTCAATCCGCTGGCCCATGCGCTGCTGGAACATTTCGGGACGCTGTCCGACGTGTTTCAGGCCACCTACGAGGAGCTTTTGAAGGTGCGCGGGATCGGGCCAAACGCCGCGGCGCTTATCCAGCTCGTGCCGGCCATCGGCGCCCGCTATATGGCAGACCGGGTGAGCCTTTCCGGCCGGCTCACCCGCCCGGAGGACTACATGGAGGTGCTCGAGCCCTACTTTTTCGGCGCACGGGTGGAGCTTTGTTATCTGCTGTGCATGGACGGGAAGGAAAAGCTCATCACCTGCCGCAAGCTGGGCGAGGGGATCCTCAACCAGGTGCCGGTGGCCAGCAGAAAGGTGGTGGAGGAGGCGCTCTCCTGCAACGCCGCGCTGGTGGTGCTGGCCCATAACCATGTGTCCGGCCTGGCAACGCCCTCTCCCGCGGATGTGCAGAGCACCCGGCATCTCGCCCGGCTGCTCCGGGAGGTCAACGTGACGCTGGTGGACCATCTGATTTTTACCGACGGCGACATGGTCTCCATGTCCCAGTCCGGCTATCTGGATTTTTAAGCGGCGGCCTGGCTTCGTGCATGGGGGAATGTTTCCCCGGGGCAGGGGAATAGGCTGTAAACGGGGAAATAAATGGGCGCGCTGCCCGACGAGGTGAGTATCATGTCCTTTTTGATGGCGGTTTTTCTGGGACTGGTGCAGGGGATTGCGGAGTTCCTGCCCATCTCCAGCTCCGGGCACCTGACACTGATCCAGCATTTCTGGCCGGGGGTGGAGGAGCCCGACACCCTCTTCAATATCCTCCTGCACTTTGCCACCCTCATCGCGGTGTGCATCGCCTACCGGCAGGACATCGCCAATATGATCGCGGAATTTTTCCGCGGCCTTGCGGCCATTTTCTCCGGCCGGGGCAGCCGTGAGGCGGAGACGCCGCCGGCCCGCCGCCTGGTGCTGCTTGTGATCGTGGGGACGCTGCCCCTCTTTGCCATCTTGCCTTTGCAGGGCTTTGTGGAGGGCCTTGGCAGCAGCCCGGTGTTTGTGGCCTGCGCGCTGATTGTCACAGGCTTCCTGCTCTTTTCCTCCGACCGGATGGCCCGGGGGAGAAAGACGGAGCGCACCGCCCGGGTGAGCGACGCACTGCTGGTGGGCGTGGCCCAGGGCATCGCCACGGTGCCGGGGCTGTCCCGCTCGGGCTGCACCATCTCCGCCGGCCTGGCCCTGGGGTTTGACCGGAAGTTTGCCGTGCGCTACTCCTTTTTGCTCTCGCTGCCGGCGGTGCTGGGGGCCACCATCCTCAAGGTGGCGGGGGCGGTAAAGGACGGCGGGCTTGACCTATCCCGTCTGCCGGCCTACCTTGCGGGCATGGTGGTGGCGGGCGTTGTGGGCTACTTCTCCATCCAGCTCGTCAAGCTGCTCGCCGCGAAGGGAAAATTCGGCAGCTTTGCCTACTATTGTTGGGCGGTGGGCGTGGTGGCCCTGATTGCGTCCTTTGTGGTAAAATAATCGGCGGCGCGGGCCGCAGGTACGAGTAAGGAGGGGCAGCATGGCCTCAACACAGAAGAAAAGCTCCAGCCGGTCCGGAAGCCGGGGAAGCTCCGGCGGGAAAAAGGGCGGGGAAAAGCGCGCCGCCGCCAGCGCGCCGAAAAAGGCTCGGAGCGCACCGCGCACCTATTGGCGGGAGGCCTTCGCGGCTGTATTCCTGCTGCTGGCTTTTTTTGCGCTCATCGGCTGCTTTCAGACCGAGGCCGGCGCTTTTATCGCGTTTTTCAGCCGCTGGCTGAAGGGAATCTGCGGCTACGGCTTTTACGCCGTGCCAGTGGTGTACCTTGCGGCGGCGTGGATTCTGGCCTTCCATCGGGGCCGCCCGGTGCGCCTGCGCACGGTGTGCGCCGTGCTGGGGCCCATCCTGCTGGGCGCGCTGCTGCATTTGTTCTTGAGCCGGGGAGAATATCCCTTGACGGCGGCCAGCTGTAAAGCACTTTGGCTTGACGGCTCTGGCCTGCTGTGCGGTGGTGTGGCCGGCGGCTTTCTGGCGGAGTTTTTCCGTTATGCCTTCGGAACCTTTGGCGCGGCGGCGCTGCTTATCCTGCTGATGGCAGTGGATGTGATGTGCATCTTCCGCCTGACCCCGTCGGCCATCGTGGACTTCTTTCGGGACAAACGCGCGGCCCGGCCGGAGCCCGAAGAGGACGATGAATTGGAGCCTCTCGAGCCGGAGAAGCCCGAGCCCAAGGAAAAGCGGGAGACGCTCCGCGGCGACCGGCAGAGCCGGAAAGCCATCGACATTCCGGTGGACGATGGCCCGGAGCAGCCCCTGCCCACGGTGCCTGTGACTACGGTGCGCAAAAAGAGGCTCTTTGACCGTTCCAGTACGGTGGCCCGGCCCGACGAGGTGCTCACCGGCCAGGCCCCTGCCATCGTGCCGGATAAGCCCGCCTATGAGGACGTGCCCGAGATCGCCCCCATCCCGGAGCGGGAGCACCCCACGGCGCCTGCTGCCCAACCCGCCACCCCGGCGCAGCCGGAGCCTGCGGCGGCCCAGAGTGTGCCCGAGCCGCCTCCCATCATCCGGGAGCCGGCGGTGGAGAAGGCCACCAGCCAAGAGACGGCGCGGGCCAAGGAGGAAATCACCCAGCAGATCGAGCAGACTCTGGAGCGGGAGCCGGAGGCGTACCGCTATCCGCCCCTCTCCCTTTTGAAGGCGGGCTCGTCCGCCGCCGGGGGGGAGGCCATCGGAGAGCTCCACGCAAATCAGAAGCGGCTGGAGGACACCCTCCAGTCCTTCGGGGTGGACGCCCGCATCGTCAACGTCACCCGGGGTCCCTCCGTCACCCGCTACGAGCTGGAGCTGGAGCAGGGGGTCAAGCTCAATAAAATTACCAACCTATCCGACGATATCGCCCTGGCCCTGGGGGCCGCGGCGGTGCGCATTGCCCCCATTCCTGATAAGATTTCCACCGTAGGCATCGAGGTACCCAACCGCTCGGTCACGTCGGTGGCCATCCGGGAGGTCATCGGGTCTGAGGCATTCACCGGCAGCAAATCCAAGGTGTCCTTCGCCGTAGGCAAGGACATCGCCGGAAGCTGCATCGTGGGGGACATCGCAAAGCTGCCCCATATGCTCATCGCCGGTACCACCGGCTCGGGCAAGTCGGTGTGCACCAACTCCCTCATCGTCTCGCTGCTCTACAAGGCCACCCCCGAGGAGGTCCGCCTTATCATGGTGGACCCGAAGATGGTGGAGCTTGGCGTCTACAACGGCATTCCCCATCTGCTTATCCCTGTGGTCACCGACCCGAAGAAGGCGGCGGGGGCCCTTCAGTGGGCGGTCAACGAGATGATGCGCCGCTACCGGGAATTCTCCGAGGTGGGGGCCAAGGACCTTGCCTCCTACAACAACCACGCCCGCCGGGACGGCAAGCCCACCATGGCCCAGATCGTGGTGGTCATCGACGAGCTGGCCGACCTGATGCTGGTGGCCGCCAAGGAGGTGGAGGAATCCATCTGCCGGGTGGCCCAGATGGGCCGCGCCGCCGGCATGCACCTGGTGATCGCCACCCAGCGGCCCTCCGCCGACGTCATCACCGGCCTTATGAAGGCCAACATCCCCAGCCGCATCGCCTTTGCCGTGGCCTCCGCCATGGAGTCGCGCATCATTCTGGATACCGCCGGTGCGGAAAAGCTGGTGGGCAAGGGCGACATGCTCTACTTCCCCCTGGGTACCGGCAAGCCCCAGCGGGTCCAGGGCTGCTTCATCTCCGAGGAGGAGGTGGCCGCTGTGGTGGACTTCGTCAAGGAGGGGGCTGCCGCCCGCTATGACGAGGCTGTGCTTCACGAGATCGAGCAGCACGCCGAAGAGAAGGACAAGGGCGCCAAGGGCGTGGGCGGCGCTGACCCCACCGCCGGCGACTACGACGAGCTGCTGCCCGCCGCCATTGAGGTGGTGCTGGAGGTGGGCCAGGCGTCTGTCTCCATGCTCCAGCGCCGGCTCAAGCTGGGCTACGGCCGGGCGGCCCGCCTGGTGGACCAGATGGAGGAAAAGGGCGTTGTGGGGCCCTTCGAGGGCTCCAAGCCCCGGCAGCTGCTCATCACCAAGGAGCAGTGGCAGGAGATGCAGTTCCGCCAGGGCCTGGCCCCGGCTCCCGCCGCCCCGAATCACCAGGATGCCGCCGGCACCGACGCCTACGAGCCGGAGGAGCCGGATGGCTGGGACGAGGACGAGCCCCCCTTCCGGGAGGACGACTGACGCAGAAACGATAAAAACCGGCCTGCAAGCAGCAGGCCGGTTTTTTCATGGGTGCTTTCGATGGGCGGCCTTACCAGAGCCAGCGGCTTTCCTCCCGGCTGTCCAGCACGTCCAGCATGGCGGAGAGCATTCTGGCCGCCTCGCCCCGGGTAAGGGGAGCGGAGAGCTCATCGGCGGGGGAGAGCACGTCCACCGCCTGCATGTTCATCACGGACTGATAGGCCCAGGCGGGAATGTCGTCCTGCGCCGCGCCGGCGGCCACGTCCCCCATGGCCAGCAGCCGGTCGATGATGACGGCGGCCTCGGCGGCGGTGATCTGGTTGGCGGCATAGAAAACGGCGCGGCCCTGGCTGTCGTTCTCGCCCCGCACGGCCCCGCTCATCACGGCGGCGGACACATAGCCCTTGGCCCAGGCGGAGATGTCGCCGTCGTCATAGAAGCCGGTGAGGGCGATGTCGTTCAGGGCAGGGGAGCCGCAGGCGGTCATAGCCATGGTGAGGAATTCCTCCCGGCTCACCGGGGCGCTGGCGTCAAAGCAGTACACGCCGCCGACGTTGGCGCCGGTGAAGATGCCCCGCTCGGCAAGGCGCAGGGCGGCGTAGCAGTTGGCGTCGCCGGACATGTCCGGGTAGCTGACCTTTGTGGCCTGCTTCCGGATGGAGACCCTGACCGTGGCCGCCTGGGAGCGGTTGCCGCAGCTGTCGGTGGCCACGTAGGTGAAGATATCCTTGCCCTTCTTGTTTTCATAGGGAGTGTAGCAGAAGCTGCCGTCCTCCCGGAGCTCCACCTGGCCCCGGGCGGGCTTTTCCGCAAGCTGGAAGGTGACAAGGTCGCCCTCCGGGTCCACGGCGGCGCACTGCCCGGTGACGGCCACGTTGCGGTATGTGGTGAGCGTCAGGTTTTCGGCGATGGGCGCCCGGTTGGCGTCATCGGCGGCGGAGAGGGTGACGGCGGCTGCGGCGGGCAGCAATAGGGCGAGGGCGAGACACAAAGAGAGCAGTACGGCGCGGTATTTCAAGGGAAGGCCTCCTTTTCATGATGATGGCGCGGGCGCGATGGGATGCAGCCCGGTTCTGCAAGGGTAGCATTCGCCTTTCCATGAAAAATATGCGCCAATGAAAGCCATCGGCCCTGGATAGATTTGGCCGCTTTTGCTACTCACGCCTCACCTGCTCACGACGCGCGGCTTCCCACCGCCTCGGAACACAAACAGCCGGGCGAGCCGGCTTGGTTTGTATTCCTCGCTCCGGTCCATCCGCGCTGTTCGCGACGGCTCGGACGCTTCTTCTTGGGTTTTGGCCGTCACTCCAGTCCATCCGGCCTGCTCCCGAGCGCTCGGGCGCTGTAGCTATAACTGGCTTCGATCCTTCAGCCAACTCGGCAAAGGCCGCATCTTGATGGACGAGACGATGCCCATTGCGATGAAGAGGGTCAGGGTGGAGGAGCCGCCGTAGCTGATAAACGGCAGGGTCAGGCCGATGACCGGCAGCACATACAGGCACATGCCCACGTTGATGATGGTCTGGATCATCAGCATCCCGGCAAAGCCCATGGCAATGTAGGCGCTGGTGTGGCTCCTTGCCCGGCGGGCTACCCACACGCACCGCAGGATGATGGCCAGAAGGAGCAGCAGCACGGCGCAGCAGCCGATGAGCCCCAGCTCCTCGCCGCACACGGAGAAGATGAAGTCGGTGTGCCGGGCGGGGAGGCTATCGGAGGCGGGGGACTGGGTCTGCTTGCCGTGGAGGTAGCCCATCCCGGTGAGCTTGCCCGAGCCGATGGCCAGCAGCGACCGGCCCTGATGCCAGCCCTTGCCCTTGGGGTCGAGGGCGTGGTCAAAGACCACCCGGATGCGCATGATCCGGTAATCCGTCCAATACTTGGTGCGGGGGAGGATGAGCTTCCAGAGAAATACCGCCGCGGCGGTGAGGCCGCCGCCCACGGAGATGAACCACCACTTGCTCACCCCGCCCACCCAGGCCAGCACGATGAACAGCAGCAGGTACACCAGCACCATGCCGTAGTCGCCGGAGAGCACAGCCAGCAGCCCGGCGAACAGCCCCGTCAGGCCCAGGTATTTCACCACCGCGGTCAGCCGGCTTACCCCAAGGGGCCGCTCATGATTCAATAGCCACGCCATGATGATGACGTATACGAGCTTTGCGATCTCACCGGGCTGGAAGCCGAAGGGGATGCGGGGCAGATAGACCCAGCTTTTGTTTCCGGTGTCGTCCGCCACGCCGAAAGGCTTGATAAGCAGAATGATGGCGATGCCCAGCACCAGAAAGACCTTCCACCACTTTTCCAGCAGGAACTCCACGTCTACAAAGGTGATGACCACATAGGCCGCCACGCCCATGCAGATGAAGGCGGCCTGCTTGAGCACGCACCGGTCCAGCTTGGCGCTGTAGCGGGTGGCGCTGTAGATGAGCGCAAGGCCCGCTGCGCTTGCCAGAATGCACAGGAGGAGCAGCAGAACGTCTCCCTTTTTGAAAAAGTCGCGGATCGCCCGGACTAAAAACATGCTGCCGCCTCCTTTTGACGAGCTTTACGCACGCCCCGCGGCGGCCGGCTTTCTTCCGGCCCGCTCCCGCGTGCGCTGTAAATTAGTATAGCATATCCCGCTTGTTTGTGCTATACTGTTTCGGAACATTTCAGAGTTTGCGCACGGAAGTGATGAGAATGAAAGTGACGACCCACAGCCCGGAGGAGACAAGGCAGCTGGGCGCGCGCCTTGCCCAGACGCTCAAGGGCGGGGACGTGGTGGCCTTCACCGGCGACCTTGGGGCGGGCAAGACCGCCTTTACCGCCGGCATTGCCCAGGGACTGGGCATTGAGGATCGGGTGACCAGCCCCACCTTTACCATCGTCAACGAGTACGAGGGCGGGCGGCTGCCCCTGTTCCACTTTGACATGTACCGCCTGGGCAGCGCCGACGAGCTTTTTGACATCGGCTGGGAGGACTATCTCGCTCGAGGCGGCGTGTGCGCTGTGGAGTGGACGGAAAACGTGGCCGGCGCCATCGATGCCGACGCCATCCGGGTGGATATCAGCCGGGGAGCGGACGATATGAGCCGCGTCATTACCATTGAGGGGGCAGACCTATGAAAATTCTCGCCTTGGAGACCTCCGCCGTGACCGCATCGGTTGCGGTGACGGAGGATGAGCGCCTGCTGGCCCAGACCTTTCAAAACAGCGGCCTGACCCACTCCGCCACCCTCATGCCCATGGCGGCGGACCTTTTGAAGAACGCGGGGCTCACCCTCCGTGACATCGATGTCATCGCGGTGGCGGCGGGGCCGGGCTCTTTCACCGGGGTGCGCATCGGCGTGGCGGCGGCCAAGGGCCTTGCCTGGCCGGAGGGCAAGCTGTGCGCGCCCTGCTCCACCCTGGAGTCCATGGCCTGGCAGTGCGCCCATATGGAGAGGGAGATCTGTGCCGTGATGGACGCCCGGCGCAACCAGGTCTACCACGCGCAGTTCCTCGCCCACAACGGCGTTCTGACCAGATTGTGCCCGGACGGCGCGGTGCCGCTGTCGGAAGTGCTGGAAAAGATAAAAAAGTCGAAAAATCCGCAAATACTGGTTGGAGACGGCGCGGCCTTGTGCTATAATGCAGGGAAGAGTGCCGGGCTTGCGCTGACCATGGCGCCGCCCCATCTGGTTTACCAGACAGCCTGGGGTGTTGCCCGCGCGGCGTTGGAGCTGGCGCGGCAGGGCGGGCTCAAAAGCGCCGGGGAGATCGCGCCGGAGTATCACAGGCTCAGCCAGGCCGAACGGGAGCGCCTGGAGCGTATCGAGAACACCAAGGAATGAAAGGGAGTTTACGGTTTATGGAAAAGGTACATGTGTTGGATCATCCGCTGCTGCAGCATAAGCTGACCATCCTGCGGGACAAGAATACCGGCGTGAAGGAGTTCCGCGAGATCGTCTCCGAAATCGCCGCGTTGGAGTGCTACGAGGCCACCCGTGATCTCCCCCTGACCGATGTGGAGGTGGAGACCCCTGTCGCCCCCGGCACGTTCAAGGCCCTGGCCGGCAAGAAGCTGGCCATCGTGCCCATCCTCCGCGCTGGCCTTGGCATGGTGGACGGCATCCTGGACCTGATTCCCTCCGCCAAGGTGGGCCACATCGGCCTGTACCGCGACCCCGAGACCCATGAGCCGGTGGAGTACTACTGCAAAATGCCCCCGGATATTGCCGAGCGTGACGTCATCATCCTCGACCCGATGCTGGCCACCGGCGGCTCTGCCAGCGCGGCCATCACCTTCATCAAGGGCTACGGCTGCAAGCACATCAAGCTCATGAACATCATTGCCGCCCCCGAGGGCATCGCCTGCATCCAGAAGAACCATCCCGATGTGGACATCTATGTGGCCGCCGTGGACGAGAAGCTCAACGACCACGCCTACATCGTCCCCGGCCTGGGCGACGCCGGCGACCGTATCTTCGGCACCAAGTAAAGCCCGGATGTCAAAACCCCCGGCCGTCTCTGCGGAGACGGCCGGGGGTTTCTTGCTTCCGGAATGGGGAAGAGGCTAAGACCGGTTACGCCGGGAGCAGTCCCTTGCGCGCCATAGCGGCGCGCAGCCTCTCGAGATTCTGCTCCGAGATGGGGCACAGCGGCAGCCGCGGGTCGCCCACCGGCAGGCCCATGAGCTCCATGGCAGCCTTGATGGGAATGGGGTTGACCTCGATAAACAGTGCATCGATGAGCTCCATATAGTCGATCTGGAGCCGGGCGGCGGTCTCAAAATCCCCGGCCAGGCACAGGTGGGACATGTTCACCATGAGCTCCGGCACGATGTTGGACGCCACCGAGATCACGCCCTTGGCCCCAAGAGACATCATGGGCACCACCTGGTCGTCGTTGCCCGACCAGATGTAGAAGTCGTCCCCGCAGAGAGAGCGGGTGTGGGAGATGAGGGAGAAATTGCCCGAGGCCTCCTTCACGCCGTTGATCTTCGGGTCCAGGGAGAGCTCCCGGTAGGTCTCGGCTGTGAAGGAGATGCCGGTGCGGCTTGGGACATTGTAGAGGATGATGGGGATGTCGGTGCGCTCTGAGATGTACGTGTAGTGCCGGATGAGGCCGGTCTGGCTGGTCTTGTTGTAGTAGGGGGTGACCAGCAGCGCGGCGTCCGCCCCGGCGTCCTGGGCGTGCTGGGTGAGGTAAACGGCGGCGGCGGTGTCGTTGCTGCCCGCCCCGGCGATGACCTTCACCCGGTGATCCACATGCCTGACGCAGAACTCCACCGCCGCGATATGCTCCCGGATGCTCATGGTGGCGGACTCGCCTGTGGTGCCGCAGACGCACACCGCGTCTACACCCGCGTCAATCTGGCGGTCAATCTGGACGGCAAACTGCTGATAGTCGATGGCGCCGCTCTCACCGAAGGGGGTGACAAGGGCAGGACACGCGCCGGTGAATACTGGTGTTCTCATGGGATCAGTCCTTTCTGAATGAATTTGAGGGGAGCGGGGCGTCAAATCTTGTGGTCAATGTACCCCTCCGCGCACAGAAGCTCCGCAAGCTCTACGCCGCCGCCGGCGGCCCCCCGCAGGGTATTGTGGGACAGGCATACGAATTTGTAGTCATACTGGCTGTCCGGGCGCAGCCGGCCGATGGAGATGGCCATGCCGCCCTCCCGGTCCCGGTCCAGCCTGGCCTGGGGCCGGTCGTTTTCTTCAAAGTAGTGGAGGAATTCCCGGGGGGCGGAGGGCAGCTCCAGCTCCTGGGCCCGGCCCCGGAAGGAGGCCCAGAGCTCCTTTATCTGCTCCATGGAGGGCTTTTCCCGGAAGGTGACGAACACGGCGGCGGTGTGACCGTTGGACACCGGCACCCGCAGGCATTGGGCGGTGATGGACGGCGCGTCCGCCGCCACGATCACGCCGTTCTCCACCCGGCCCCACACCTTCAGCGGCTCCTGCTCGCTCTTCTCCTCCTCGCCGCCGATGTAGGGGATGAGGTTATCCACCATCTCGGGCCAGGTCTCAAAGGTCTTGCCGGCGCCGGAGATGGCCTGATAGGTGCACACCAGGATCTTCTCAATGCCGAAGGAGCGCAGGGGGGACAGGGCGGGGACATAGCTCTGGATGGAGCAGTTGGACTTTACGGCGATGAAGCCCCGGCCGGTGCCCAGGCGCTTTCTCTGGCTGGGAATGACGGCCAGGTGGTCGGCGTTGATCTCGGGGATGACCATGGGCACGTCGGGAGTCCAGCGGTGGGCGGAGTTGTTGGACACAACGGGGCACTCGCATTTAGCATATGCCTCTTCCAGAGCGCGGATGTCCTCTTTTTTCATGTCTACGGCGGAAAATACAAAATCCACCCCGGCGGCGATGCGCTCCATGTCGGACTGGGCGTCCAGCAGGCGCATGTCCCGGGCCTGTGCGGGAATGGGGGTCTCCATGGCCCAGCGGCCGGCCACCGCGTCCTCATAGCGCTTGCCGGCGGAGCGGGGGCTTGCGGCCACGGCGGCAAGCTCAAACCAGGGGTGGTTTTCCAGCAGGGACACAAAGCGCTGGCCCACCATGCCGGTGGCGCCGATGACGCCGACTTTGTACTTTTTCATAGCGGTTACCTCCCGTGCTCCGGCAGTGTGCCGGGGCGAATGATTGAGAATGTGGTTGAAAGAAACGGGGATGTGTATTATAATATAAAAGATTGATGCGTGCTCCGGCGGCGCACCGGCAGGTGCCTGCGGCGCCGATCGGGGACACAATTCCATAATAGCATCATCACATTAAAGTGTCAATTTTTCATACCGCCGAAAAGATAGAGAAATGGAGCGTCCTATGAAAAGAAAATTCGTACAAACTGTGGTGCTTTCCCTGACTGCGGCCCTTGGTATCTCCCTTGCCGCCTCCGCTGCCTGGGTTCCGTCCATTCCGGACGGGAGCTACGACCCCGGCATCGGCGGCACGGTGGTGGTCCCCGGCGGGATTGACCCGATCCAGCCCGGCACCGGCACCGCCATCGGGGACCGTATCATGCGCATCGGCATCTATTACGGCAGCGGCGGTAAATACGCCGCAAGCCTGCGCAATGTGGTGGGCAGCGGCTTCCAGTTCGGCTACTACGACAGTGCCAGCGGCAGCGAGGTCTTTGTCCCCCTGGCCGTCACCGACCGCACCCGCATTACGGTGGTGCGCACCTATAACGTCTACCTGGACGGCGCCGGCGGCTATACCGACACGGACATGGGCTTTGGCGCCGTGGGCTGGTATCATGTGCAGCTGCCCGGCGGCTTCGCGACCTACCAGGAGGCCGCCATGGCCGCTCAGCAGTATTCCGGCGGCTTTGTGTCCTATACAGGCGGGATGTTCTATGTGCGCATGGGCGCCTACACCAACGCCCAGGAGGCCTATGCCGCGGCGGCCAATATGGGCGCCAGCGTGGGGGAGACCTCCGGCTGGGGCATGAGCGTTGTGGAGACGGGCACAGCCAACATCCTCTTCCAGTACGACGATATGGGCGCCGGAACCGGCCTTGGGGTGGAGCCTGTCTCCGTCACCGGCCAGAAGGCGGTGACCAAGTGCGGCTATCCCTATTACGGCGGCTTCCGGTTCGAGCGCTTTGCATCCTATGACGGGCTGATGACCGTTGTGAATCTCATCCGCATGGACGACTATGTCAAGGGCGTCGTCCCCTATGAGAGCTCCGCCTCCTGGCCCATCGAGGCCCTCAAGGCCCAGGCGGTGTGCGCCCGGACCTATGCCCTGACCCACATCAAGTCCGCTCATCAGCGGGGCTTCCACTTCGACCTGTGCGACACCACCGACTGCCAGGCCTACAAGGGCGTCTACAGCAACAGCCTGGCCTATAAGATCGATGAGGCGGTAGACGGCACCGCCGGCGTCACGGTAATGTATGAGGGGCAGTACTGCGATACGGTCTATTCCTCCTCCAACGGCGGGGCCAGCGAGTCTGCCGTAAACGTCTGGGGCAAGGACCTGCCCTATCTCATCGGCAAGGAGGACCCCTTTGAGGCCCTCATCGCGGACACCATCCCCAACTACAACTGGACCATCACCTACACCGGGCAGGAGCTTCAGCAGGCGCTCATCGCCAACGGCTGGAACGCCGGCGAGGTGGTGGAGGTGAAGACTGAGTTCACTGAAATGGGCAACGTCTATGCCCTGACCTTTGTGGACACCAACGGCAAGTCGTTCTCCGTCTACAAGACCTCCTGCCGCACCTTCCTGAAGCTGCGCTCCATGCGCTACACCGTCTCGGGCAACCAGGGGGGCAGCGTGACCCCTGGCGGTTCTTCCTCTTCCGGCCTTGTGACCGATACCGGCGCGGCGATCGACCTGACCCAGGGCGTCACGGTCATCGATGGAAATGGCAATTTCACCACCGTCACCGGCGGCTACCTCATCACCGGGGCGGGCACAGTGCAGCCGGTGGAGACCACGCCCTCCAACACTGGTTCCTCCGGCCAGGTGGGCCAGGCGAGGGGCAATGTATTCTACTTTACAGGCACTGGCTGGGGCCATAATGTAGGCCTGAGCCAGTACGGCGCCTGCGCCATGGCCCAGCAGGGGTATACCTTCCGCCAGATTCTGGAATTCTACTATACAGGGGTTACGGTATCTTGAAAACAGCTGATTTTAACTTTGATCTTCCTCCCGAGCTCATCGCCCAGACGCCCCTTGAGCGCCGGGACGGCTCCCGGCTGATGACGCTGGACAAGCGCACCGGCGAAATCGGAGACCGGCATTTTTACGACCTGCCCAGCCTGCTCCGGCCGGGGGACTGCCTGGTGCTCAACGACAGCCGCGTTCTGCCCGCCCGCCTTCTGGGCCGCCGCTCTGGCGGCGGGGCCTGCGAGGTGCTGCTGCTTATCGACAGGGGGGACAACGTGTGGGAGTGCCTGGTGCGCCCGGGCAAGAAGCTGCGCCCCGGCGCCGCCGTCACCTTTGGCGAGGGGGAGCTCACCGCCGAGATCATAGGGGAGACAGAGGGCGGAAACCGCCTGGTGCGCTTTCACTATGAGGGCATTTTTCTGGAGGTTCTTGAGCATCTGGGCCGGATGCCCCTGCCGCCCTATATCAAGGAAGAGCTTGCCGATGGCGAGCGCTACCAGACCGTCTACTCCCGGGTGGTGGGCTCCGCCGCCGCCCCTACCGCCGGGCTCCACTTTACGAAAGAACTTCTGGAGCAGGTCAGGGCAATGGGTGTAAAGGTGTGCTACGTTACACTTCACGTGGGCCTTGGTACCTTCCGGCCGGTGAAGGCGGAGGAGATTACCGACCACGAGATGCACAGCGAATACTGTGTCATCCCCCAGGAGACCGCCGACATTGTCAACGAGACGAAGGCCGCCGGCGGCCGGGTCATCTGCGTGGGCACCACCTCCTGCCGCACCCTGGAGAGCTGGGCCCGGGAGGACGGCACGCTGGAGGCAAAGGCAGGCTGGACCAACATTTTTATCTATCCGGGCTACCGCTTCAAGGTGATCGACGCCCTCATCACCAACTTCCACCTGCCCGAGTCCACCCTCATCATGCTGGTGTCCGCCCTGGCCGGCCGGGAGAACGTGCTGCGGGCCTACCGCCGGGCGGTGGAGGAGCGCTACCGCTTTTTCTCCTTTGGCGATGCGATGTTCATTGGAGTCGGGATGTCCGAAAACGGCGACAATGGCAAAAATCCTGAGATTTCAAGCGGTTCAGACGATGCGAAGTAACCACACTGGCGTGGAGCGCATACCGACTGGTACAGAAAGATGCTTCATGACTCCGAAACATCGAGGGTATGTGTATAAAATTGAGCAACTTTTTTCTGCATAAAAATCGAATGTTTCTGGCATAACCGCGTATATAGAAAAGCCCCGACCAAAATGTGAAGTGCCCCCCAAAAAGTTAGACAAATATTTTGAACACAAATTGTTCAAGCAGCCGAAAGGGCTTGCTGTCTGTGAATCGCAGGCGGCAAGCCCTTCAGCTTTGTCTTGATCCTGCGGTTGTTGTAGTAATCCGGATATTCCATGAGTTCCCGCTTGAAGTGTTCCATGGATTGAAATTCCTGATATTACTGGGTTTTTCGGACGTTCTGTTTTCTTCAATTTTTCATAAGTCTCTATAAATCTGTGTCACTACACCCCCAAGCGGTGTAGTACATCCTTTTCTTCTGCATGGTTTCCACGACCGGTTTCTTGAACTCCGGTGTGTATCGTCTGTTCGCTACTCCCTTTGCCATAGAAAAACACCCCATTTGTCAGACAAGTATTTTATCATACCTGTCTGACAAATGGGGTGCTGTTCACATCGGGAGGGCATTTTTTCATACGAGAACGATCTCTGTGCCCATGCCGGCAATGCGGTCCAGCTGCTCGGCGTTTGAGTCCGTCTTCACGGTAATCAGAGTGTCCACATCCTTAAAATCGCAGAAAACATAGATGCCGCGCCGTGAGAACTTACTGGAGTCCAGCAGTGCGATCCGCTTATCGGCACACAGAGCGGAGTATTTCTTTACCGGAAGCTGCAGTGGGTAGGATACAGTGAGTCCGGCACAGTTATATACGCCGGTGGAAGAAAGGAAAGCAACATCCACATTGATTTTCTTGAAGAATTCCTCAACTTCCAGACCTACCATAAATTCGCTGCTGGGAACCTGAGAACCGCCGGGAATAGAACCGCCGGGAATAGACACGTTGAATTTTTTGCAGATCCGCAGAGCATTTCCGGGAGAAGATGTTACAAAGTCCAGATTGTTCAGGACAGAGTCTGTTACCAGATAATCACAAAGAGCGGAAATAGTAGAGCCGGTGTCCATGGAAACGGACATGCCGTTGGAGATATATTTGGCAGCCATAGCCGCAATGCGTTTTTTCTCTTCCAGAAAAACGTTTGCTTCCGCCTCTCCGTCGCCCAGAAGAAAGGCAGAGCCGCGGCTGCGGAAAATCAGTTTTCGGTCCTCTAATTCCAGAAGGTCTCTGCGGATAGTAGTCGGGGTGACATGGAAATACTGGGCGAGCTCTTTTACGGTAGCGCTGTTTCGCTGCAGCAGGAGATTATAGATGCGGTCAATGCGATAGGAGTTACCCATGAATATGCCCTCTCTCGTGCTCATTGTGTTTGAAAAAACTGCTCAATGCGATAATTATAAACGTGAAAACAAACAATGTCAATTTGAAAATGGAACAAATTCAAATTACAGACAAGAATACGAACATATTTTGCTGTTATGTGTTCAATCAAAACAAACACTGCGAACATATAACGCCATTTAATGAACAAATGTAAACACCACTTGACATTTGACTGATTATGCGATATGCTGTCGATAAGCACAAGAAACGAACAAACGGAAACGATAAAATGTACATTATGCACAAAATAATAAGGAGGGGTGGGTTGTATAACATAAATGAAATTAAAAAGAACTGAACACAGAACAAATAAAAATGCTGTTTATTATGTTCGAAATTTGATAAAAACGAAAAGCATATGCACACCAAAAGGATATCTACGGCGTTGCGACCCGTGATATAAAACAAATTTTGGAGGAGGAAATGTATGAAAACCACGAAGAAACTGATTGCCCTCGTGTTGGCCCTCGTAATGTGCCTGAGCCTCGTCGCCTGCGGCAACAGCGGCACATCCGCTTCCACCGGTCCCAGCAGCTCCCCCCAGAATTCCGCGAATGTCCCCGGGCAGGACTCTCCCGATCCCGGCGCAAAGAAGAAAATCATCTTCTTCACCGCTTTCATCGGCGATTTCGGTCTGTCTGACATGGGCTACCGTGCCGTCCAGGAACTGGCTGAAACCTACAACATGGACTGGACGCTGGTCGAGTACGGCTCCTACGACGCGGCTCTGGCTGTGAACTGCTTCTGGGACGCTCTTGAGACCACACGCTACGATTACTTCTTCGGCCCTGCCTGGTACATTGAGGGCATTATCGATGATGCCGCCAAGCAGTACCCCAACACCACTTTCATCCACTACGATGTGGGCAAGGGCGTTGAGTTCAATGAGCCCAATGTCTACGGCATCACATTCGCTCAGAACGAGTCCTCCTTTATGGCTGCGATCCTGCAGAGCCTGATGACCAAGAATGGCAAGGTTGGCTGCATCTCTACTGACAGCCCTATCCTGAACGACTTCTCCACCGGCTGGCTGGCCGGCGTGAAGTACGCCAAGAAGGAGCTGGGCCTGGATATCTCCTGGTTGCACTCCTACATGCCCGAGACTTCTATGTCCGCTGTTTACGAGTCCGCCAACGTTATGTATGACAATGGCTGCGACTTCGTGTGGTCTATCTCCGCTCAGATGCTGCTGGCTTCATGCCAGGCTGCTGAGGAGCACGGCGGCTACGAGAAGGGCTGCTGGGTCATGGGCTGTGACTACGATCAGTACGAGTACTTCAAGGGCCTGGCCGCTCAAGACGCGTCCTCCGCTGTCGGCTATGAGAACATTCTGACATCCATCACGAAGAACATTGCCCCCACTGCTAAAGCCATCATCGCCAGCGTGGAGAGCGGCGACGACTCTGTTCAGCCTGGCAATAAGGTTTGGGGCGTTTACGAGAACGGCGTCGGCTATCTGGAGAACGAAAACTTCCTGGCCAACGTCCCCGCGGATGTACAGCAGACTATGAAGGACATCATTGCGAAGATCGGTGCCGGTGAGATCACCGTCCCCTCTTACTATGACTTCAACACCTACGAAGCCTTTGCTGCTTACCGGGACAACCCCGATGCTGATTTCCGGGCCTGAGGTTAACAGTCAACCTGCGTAAGATGATTCCGGAGGGCGAAGAATGCGAGTTCTTCGCCCTCATTTTCAGAGGCTCTGATCCGATTGCCTGGGCGGGCGGTCCGGACCACCGGATCAGAGCTTCTACATATTCCGAAAGGAAGGAAAGGTGAAAAAATGGCAAAAGAGCTGCTCAGGCTGGAGGGCATTACCAAGATTTATCCCAATGGCTTTATGGCCAACAAGGATGTAACTCTATCCGTGGATGAAGGCGAGCTCCATGCCCTGATAGGAGAAAACGGCGCCGGTAAAACGACACTGATGAAAGTCCTGTTTGGACTGGAGTCTCATCAGGAGGGCAAAATTTATATCAACGGGGAAGAGGCACACATTGCCAATCCTCTGGATGCCATCGCAAAGGGTGTTGGCATGGTGCATCAGCATTTCATGCAGGTGTCCAACCTGACGGTGGCGGAGAACGTCGTCCTGGGCATGGAGCCCGGAAGAGGACCTGTCTTCGATAAGAAGGAGGCCATCCGGATCACCCAGGAAGCGGCAGACAAGTTCAACCTGAACGTGGAGCCGGATAAGCTGATCCGGGACCTTTCCGTAGGACAAAAGCAGAAGGTCGAGCTGCTGAAAAGCCTGGTCCGGGGTGTGAGGGTCCTGATTCTGGACGAGCCCACCGCCGTTCTGACACCGCAGGAAACGCGGGAGCTGTTCGTTCAGCTCAAGCAGCTGCGGGACCAGGGCTATGGCATCGTCTTTATTTCCCATAAGCTGGACGAGGTCATGGAGCTGTGTGACCGGGTAACGGTATTGCGCCATGGAAAGGTCACTGGCCATGGAGAGATCAAGGATCTCGACTCTGCCAAGCTCTCCAAGATGATGGTGGAGCGGGAGGTGAACCTGAGGATCGAAAAGGCACCGGCAAAGCCTAAGGATACCGTCATCCATGTGGAGCATCTGAACTATGTGGATGACTTCGGTAAGCTGGTGGTGAATGATTTGAGCTTCGGCATCCGGGCCGGCGAGGTCGTGGGCATTGCCGGCGTGGAAGGCAATGGACAGACAGAGGTTTCGGAAATCATTTCCGGCCTGCTGCCCAGGACCTCCGGCGAGATCTATTTGAACGGCAACGAAACCTCCGGGAAGAGCATTGCCCAGATCCGGGAGATGGGCCTGGCCCATATTTCCGAGGACCGGATGAAGCAGGGCGTGGCCGCGGGACTGTCTATTCGGGATAACATCTTGGCCTGTTATCTGAATTCCGGCCGGTTCGGCAAGAAACAGCTGCTGAATATGAAGAAGCTGAACAGTTTCGTAAACCAGTGTATCCAGAATTTTGAGATCGCCTGCACCGGCGGCAGCGAAAATATCAAGTTCCTTTCCGGCGGCAATATCCAGAAGGTGATGGTGGCACGTGAGTTCTCCGGAAGCGCAAACTTTATCATTGCCAACCAGCCCACCCGAGGTATTGATGTGGGCACCTCGGACCTGATCCGCCGCCTGCTGGTGAAGACGACCCGGGAAAGCAACAACGCCGTACTGCTGATCTCCTCTGACCTGGCGGAGATCATGGAGGTTTCTGACCGGCTGCTGGTCATGAAGGACGGACAGATCGTAGCGCAGTTTACCAACGTAAAGAGTGTTACCGACGAAACGCTGGGTGAGTACATGCTGGGTGTGAAACGCATGAGCCCAGAGGAAATGGGGGACCTGTTTTGAAAAAAGTACAAAGAATAGACTCGGCCTTTGAGGTCCTGCGTGTCTTCCTGGGCATTGTCATTGCCTATGCCCTATGCCTGGTCATCATCGTCCTGATTACCGGTGCTGATGGCGCCAAGGATGCCATCTACAATTTCGCGATCGGCCCCTTCACCTCCCGGCGCCGTTTTGCCCAGGTGCTGTCCCGTATGTGTCCGTATATGCTGATTGGCTGCGGCATGTGTTTTGTGTACGCCAGCGGACGGTTCAGCGTGGTCAGTGAAGGCATCATCAACATTGCGCCTATTCCCATCCTGTATGTGATTTTCTGCACCACTTTCGGTACCCAGATCATGGCAGGTATGCCCAAGTTTGCCAACCAGATCATCATCATTGTGTCCTGCGCAGTGGTAGGCGGCCTCGTTTCCATGATCCCCGCCTATGGCCGTGAAAAGCTGGGAGCCAATGAAATGGTAACCTCCACCATCATCAACTATGTGTGTCTATACCTGGCACTGTGGGTAGTCCGGGGCTATATGGCAGATCGGAGCTATTCCTTCCTCCGCACGCCCAACTTCCCTGACAATATGCGCTTCACCCGGTACTGGGGCAATACCAACCTGAGTGAAGGTGTCTGGGTTGCCATCATCGGTGTCATCATTGCCTGTGTGCTCTTCTACCGCACCCGGCTGGGTGCGGAGATCCGCATCACCGGCGCCAACCCCAGCCTTGCCCGCTATGCCGGTATCAATACCAGAATCACACCCTTCATGGGCCAGGTCCTGGGCGGTGTGTTCGCCGGTGTGGCCGGTGCGGTGGAAATCTTCGGCGCCTACGACCAGTACCAGCTGTCCACGCTGACAAACATTGGCTTTGACGGCCTGATTATCGCGGTCATGGCGAAAAAGCAGCCCATCTTTGTACCGGTGACGGCTTTTGTGCTGGCCTACATCCGTACCGCCGCCGCTGTACTGAACACCAACACCAACATCCCCATTGAGCTCGTAACCATGCTGCAGGCTGTTATCATCTTCTTCGTGGCCGCGGAAGAGTTCCTGGGCAAGAGCCGCCAGAAAGCCATCATCAAGGCTTCCCGCGAGAGTCAGTAAGGAGGGGCGAAAGCTATCATGGAATTTATTGCCAATGTTATTTACTCCATTATCCGAATTTCCACCCCCATCATTTTCGTAGCCATCTGCTCCACGATCTCCGCACAGGCCGGCCTGCTGAATATGGCCGGTGAGAGTATGATGCTGGTGGCATCCCTGGCCGGTGTCATCTTCAGTGCCATGTTCCAGAATGTGTGGCTTGGCATCCTGTGCGGTATGCTTGGTGCTATGGTGATTGTGCTGATCATCTGCTTTGCCGCGTTCTATATGAAGGTAGACCTGTATCTGATGTCCATATCCATGAATCTGGCTATGGGCGGAGGCGTGATATTTGTTATGTGGGTGCTCACCGGAACCAAAGCGAACACCGCCGGCTCTATCCCCAGTCTGGCACTGGGCAATATCGATATCCCTATTATCAAGGATATTCCCATCCTCGGCTCCATCCTTTCCGGACACAACGTCTTTACCTACATGGCGATTCTGATGGCGGTTGTGGTATGGTTCCTGCTGTTCAAGACCAAGCTGGGCTTGCGGATGCGGGCCATTGGTGAAAACCCTGCCGCCGCCGAGGCTGTGGGAATCAACACCAAGCGGATCTATACCATTGCGTTCCTGATTGCCGCTGCCATTGGTGCCCTTGGCGGCATGTACTTGTCCATGGGCTATCAGAGCTTCTTCTCCAAGGGCCTGACTGCCAACCGCGGCTTCATCGGTATGGCCGCGGCCACCATCGGCGGCAACCAGCCCTTCGGTGCATTGCTGATGAGCTTTGTTTTTGGCATTGCCTATGCTACGACCAATTACCTGCAGCCCTATATCAGCGACGCCTATTTGCTGCAGAGTATTCCTTTCATTCTGTGCACCGTTGTTTACATGGTGATTTCCGGCTACCGCTCCACGGCGGAGGCCAGAAAAATCCGCAGAAACCGGGCCCGCCTGGAAAAATTGCAGCACCACGAAGATAGGTCCAAGCAGAAGCGGTGAGAAAAAGGTGATCGCCGCGGGACAAAACCAGAATTCAGTTACGGTTCGCTGAGGGTTTTCCTCCAAGTAGTCATGGAATCCATCCACACAGATAGATGGGCGGATGCCCTTCCGGGTGATTGGGTTTGTATTCCTGGCCCGCTTGCGCGAACAGAGCGCAGGCGGGCTTTTGCTGTTTTGAAAGACGGAAGGACGAAAGCCGCCCCTAAAAAGATAAGGAGCGTTCCAAGTGAGAAACTACTATAACACCATAACTTTACAGACCGAAGATCTGCGAAACCTGACAGCGGTGCAGGTAGAGCGCTGCTACGATGAGGGCAAGCTGGCTTCCCTTATGGACGCACAGGCCTTCCGCAGCCTGAAGCGGGTCGTGGTCACTGGCTGCGGCGACTCTTACTCCGCTGCCGGAGCCATGCTGGGCACTTTTCGGCTCCACAGCGGCCTGCCAAGAGTAGACGCGCCGGACCCCATGGATTTTTGCAGGTTTTACAGCAAAGAGGAGGTCGCCTGCGGCTATGAGGACGAACAGGTGCTGGTGATCGCGGTGTCCGCCTCCGGCGGCTCCGCCAGGATCTCCGAGATTCTGGAGAAGGCCAATAAAATGGGTGTGCGCTCAATGCTGATCTCCAATAACCCGGCCTCCAGCGGGGCCAAGGCGGCGAAGCATATGTATTATGTGGAAACACCGGATGGGTGCAACTCCCCCGGATTCCGGTCGTATTTTGCAAGCCTGGTGGCGCTGAGTGCCCTGAGTGCCTATATCGGGCTGGTCCAGAAGCATATCGACAGAAAACGTTTTTTGGAGCTCCGGGACAGCATCCAGCCGCATATGATGGCATTTATGGAGCAGTTTGACCGTATTGACCGGGAAATGATCACTTTGGCCCGGAGCTGGAAGAACTATACCAAATTTGAGATTATTGGTGACCACGACGCGGCCTTCTCCGCACAGTTTGTGGAGGAGAAGTTTATTGAGTGTGCTGGTGTGCATACGGTCCATGCGGATTCCGAGGACTGGTGCCATATCAATTTCTTCCTGCGGGAACCACAGACCATTGGCACGGTATTTTTGACGGCACAGGACAGCGCAAGCTTTGACCGGGTGATTTATTCCATCCGTTCTGCCGTTCAGGTCGGGCGGCCGGTGCTGGTGGTTACAGACGCGGAAGAGGGGCTGATTCCCCGGGGAGCGGCAGTCTGCCGGATCCCGAAGGCAAAAGAAGGCTGGCTGAACGCGCTGACAGACTTTATCCCAGGCTCACTGCTGAGTTCTTATGTGGCGGAGTGTGCCGGAAAGCTTTTCTTTGGCGGGAAATATGATTACAGGACACAAACATGGCATTTCGACAGCTGAGGGAGGGAAGACCATGAACAAGATGTATTTTAACAACGGCCTTCGGCTTCAGTGCCTGGATGTGGAAGGGCTGTGCATGGAGCAGCTCCGGCGGAGCGTGGCTTCCTTTCAGAACCTGCTCCCGACGGAGAAAATCAAGAATGCCAAGCGGATCATCGCCTCTGGCGCGGGAGACTCCTTCCTGGCGGCAGCGGAGAGCAAGGGGGCTTTTGCGCGCTATCTTCCGGATGTGCGCTATGAGGCGCCCAGTGGGATCGACGCCGGGCGGTATTTGGTAATGGCAGAGGAAGAACCGGATACCATTGTGGTTGGCATCAGTGTGGGCGGCGGGACGGCCCGGGTAGCCGAGATCCTCCAGCGGGGCGTGAAGCATGGCTGCTGCGCCATTGCCCTGACGGATAATCCGAACAGCCTGGCGGCGCGCTCGGGCAATTATCTGTACCACACCAATACCCCGGCGGGGGACAATATTTCAGGCTTGCGGACCTATTACGCATCCATGATCTCGCTGTATGTCATGGCGGCTGCCATGGGGGAAATCCGGACAGGAAAGCCGTTCCTGAAGGAACTGGAACAGCAGGTGGAAATTTTCAGGAAGGAATTCTTCCGGAATATTTCTCAGATAGATGACATCTGCTTTGAGAAAGCCATTGCCTGGCGTGAGAAAAAGTATTTTGAGGTTACAGCCGACGGCCCGTTGTTCTGGTGCGGAAAGTTCCTATCGGCCAAGATGGCGGAACTTTCCGGCGATGTCTGCGCTGTGATCGACAGTGAGAACTACTTCCACGTAAACGGCATTCTCTATCCGGCAGAGGAAATCGGAGAAATGAATCTGGTCTCCGGCTGCGATGAGAATGTGGACCGCATCGCGGAAACCATCATTTCCCAGGTCAAGGCGGGAAGAGATGTGATTGTTTTCAGTGATTTGGAGCCGGTGGAAATGGGGATCACCCAGCAGGTAACATGGTGCCCCATGGCAGTGCCGAAAAAGGAGTACAGCTATTTGCTGCCCCTGTTTGCCTATATCCCGGGGTCCATTCTGGCCAGCTACCGGGCGACGTTGATGGGGGAGCCCTTCTTCCGGGGCGGTGGTGGGATGCCCTATATGACACTGGGGACCAACCCCATTCGAGCGGTCTGATCGAGGGGACGAAAATGAAACATTACGATTACATTTGCGCGGGGAATCTGATTCTGGACAGCAAGGGGATGAAGGATGCCCACGAGGGCTGCAGGGAGTATCCTGGGGGCCCGGCTACCTTTGCCTATACCGGTGTACGGATCTGGACAGACAGTGTTATGCAGCTCAGCCGCACAGGAAAAGATTACGAGCCCTTTTTCCGGGAGTGGATCGAGAAAAATGAGGTAGAGACCCAGGGAATCAAGGTTGTCTGCGATCGGGCAAACCACTTGTATGGTTTCAGTCATGCCTACGGGCTCTGCCCGCCGCCCAAGTTTGACGCCATGACGCTGGATGCCTGGCAGGATTTTGGATACCAGAAAGTCCGCCCGGAGGATATCGGCGAGTTTACAAAAGAGGGTGGTGTGAAGGGCGTCTACCTGGCGGCAAACCCTGACAGCGTCTTCTGGGACGAGCTGGGAGCAATCAAGAAGCGGGACGGCTTTAAGCTTATGTGGGAAATCGAAAGTGTCTGGGCAAGACCAGAGTTTATGGATCTTATCCTTCATGCGGCGCAGTTTGCGGACATTTTCAGCATCAACCTGGCGGAAACCCAGGCTCTGTTCGGCTGTGAGAGTGATGAAGACTGTATCCGAGGTCTGCGGACGCTGGGGGTCGACATGACGATCTTCCGGGTAGGAGAGCGGGGGCTGTATGTAGTCACGAAAGATGAGGCGGTTTATCTGCCGCCTGCTCCCGGCCCTGTGGTGGACACAGTTGGCTGCGGCAACAGCTCTACCGGCGGCGCGCTTTACGCTTACGCGGAGGGGAAGGATCCGCTGACTGTTGGGCTGATGGCGAATATAGCTTCTGCCCGGAACCTGATGCAGTATGGACTCATTCCGGAATTCCGCTCCATCCGGGAGGAGTGCTTCCGGGAGTTGGAAATGTTGAAGGCGCGGTACAAATAAAAAAGGAGAAGAAGAATGGGGTTTGATTACGTCATTGCCGGCAATGTCATGTTGGACAAGGTAGTATTTATGGATGGTACGGAGTCCGGACACGAGAGCATCGGCGGCCCGGCCACCTTTGCCTACAGCGGAGTCCGCGTCTGGACGGATAACGTTATGCAGTGCAGCAACCTGGGGGCAGACTATAAAACGCTGTTTACCCCCTGGATCGAAAAGAATCAGGTGGTTACCGATGGCTATAAAATTGTATGTGATCGCTGCAACCATTCTATTATGTACTTTAAGGATCGCAGCGGTGCCTATTTTCAGCCTGGCGAGCGGGAAATCAGCGAAGAGGAAAAGTGGCTGAAGCACGATGCCTGGCAGGACTTCGGTTATATGAAGACCAAGCCTGAAGAAATTGAGGTGTTTACCAAGGGCAACCATGTAAAGGGCGTTTATGTGGCCCAGAATGCGGATCGCACCTACTGGAAGAAACTGGCCGCCGTCAAGAAGCGGGATGGCTTCAAACTCATGTGGGAGATCGAGGGCCCTTGGGCCCATATCCACTATCTGGAGGATGTGAAACAAATCTGCCGTGACGCTGTGGATATTTTCAGTCTGAATATTGAAGAGGCCCAGTGCCTGTTCGACTGCGAAGGAGATGAGGCCTGCATCCGGGAACTGCAAAAACTGGATGTGGATATGACACTCTTCCGGGCGGGCGCCCGGGGTGCTTATGTGGTCACGCCCACGGAAGCCATTTATCTGAAGCCTGCCCCTGGCCCCGTTGTGGATCCCACTGGATGCGGCAATACTTCCACTGGCGGCGCGCTTTATGCTTACGCGGAGGGTAAGGACCCCCTGATGGTCGGTATTATGGCCAATGTGGCATCCTCCATGAATATCCGCCAGTATGGTATCATTCCGGACATGCTTGGTGTTCGCCAGGAGTGCTATGATCTGGCGCAAAAGCTGTATGAGGAGTATCAAAAGGAACGCGGGACCCGAGGAGGGCAGGACAAATGAACAAGAAGGATTACTACAACTCTGTGACAGGCCAGGTCCTGGACCTGAAAAATCTGGCGCCTATTCAGTCCAAGATATGCTTTGATCTGGAGTTCCTGAAAAAAACGCTGCCTGTTGACAAAGCGGAGAAGATCCGCCGGGTCATCATAACCGGCTGCGGGGATTCCTATTCCGCTGCCGGAGCGGTGATGCCAGGTTTTAAGAAGCTCAGCGGTCTGCGGGCGTGCAATAGTCCGGACATTATGGACTTTTGCGGCTTCTATACAGAGCGGAAGATCCTGAAGGGATTTCAAGCGGAGGAAGTGCTCTTTGTGGGTATCAGCTTTTCCGGCGGTTCCGCCCGGGTCATTGAGGCGCTGGAAAAGGCCAATGCGCTGGGAGTCCACTCCCTGCTGATTACCCGGACGCCAGCCTCTAAGGGGGCGGAAGCGGCGGAACTGGTCATGGATGTGGCCACACCAGCAGGATGCAATACGCCGGGGCTTCGGTCCTACTATGCAAGTCTCATCGGCTTGACAGCTCTGGGTGCTTACCTGGGCCTGTGCCGGGGACATTTGACGCAGGAGGCCTTCTGCCAAGTTCCGAGGGATATTGAGGAACTGACGATGGCATTCATGGAGCACTTCGACGAGATTGACGATTTGATGTTTGCCGAGGCGCTGAGAATGCGGGATATCCGGAAGTTTGAACTTCTAGCGGACTGGAATGAAGGGTATTCCGCCCAGTTTGTGGAACAGAAGATCATTGAGTGCAGCGGCTCCTTCTGCTGCCATACGACCTCTGAGGAGTTTGCGCATATCAGCTTCATGGCCCGGTGCCCGGAGGAAATCGGGGAAATCGTTATGATCAATGAGGAAGATAAGAGCAGAACCCGAATGAAGGACACCATCAACGGCTGCCTGGCGCAGCACAGACCGACACTGATCGTGACGGACATGGACCCGGAGAAGTTTGACCTGTCTGTGAATGTATTTGCCGGAAACAACCCCTATTTTAAACAGGAACCCGGTTATGACACCATGGCGGAGCGGGGGAAACCCACATTCTGCCAGATTCCGAAGGCCAGGGAACGCTGGATGTCTCCGTTTGTTGATTTTCTCCCTGGATCCTTGCTCGCCGGCTATCACGCCGCCGTCAACGAGATCCCATTTTTTGGCGGACGCTATAATTTCCGTACCCAGACCTGGATCATGAACTAAGGAGGGGAGTCCAATGTACAGAAGATTAAAAGACGAAAAATACTACAGAAAGGTCTATTTCCAGGACAGCTTCTACAACCAGTGCATGGATGTGGACCCACTGACCATGGTGCAGTTTGACCAGTCTGTGGAACAGGTGAAGAAAATCATTAATGAGCCCATTTTTTCTACATGCACCCATATGGTCGGCGTAGGTTGTGGGGACTCCAATGTTGCGTCATTTGCTGTGAAGGATGCGTTTGCGCACTATCTGCCGGATGTGGAGTACGAGGGCGTAGAGGCTATTGAGATGAGCCGTCACTACGACTATCCGGAGGACTGCTCTCAAATGGCGGCCCTGTTTATCAGCTTCTCCGGCGGCGTCATCCGCACGCTGGAGGCGATGGAGCAGTGCAAACGCCATGGGGTGACCACCGTTGGTGTGACTGCCGCGGCGGACTCGGATACGGCGAAAAATGCGGATATTTTCTACTATACCGATACCCCTGAGGGCGATAACAATGCCGGTCTGCGCACCTATTACAGCAATGTTATGAGCTGTATCGTTCTGGCAGCAGCTATGGCGGAAAAGCGGACAGGAAAGTCCTATTTGCCGGAGCTGCGGGAGCAGGTAAAAAAATATCACGATGCCTTCTTTGCAGAGATTGCCAATATAGATGAGACTTGCTTTCGTGCGGCCATACATTTTATGGATAAAGGACTGCTGGAGGTTACTGCGGATGGACACAACTTCTGGTCCGGCCGGTTTGTCCAGGCTAAGATTCTGGAACTGTCCGGAGATGTGTGTTCTACCATCGATAGTGAAAACTATATGCATGTCAATTCCCACATGTGCCCCGGCAGTGATATTGCGGAATTGGTGATCCTGAACAGCAACGACGGAAATGTAAAGAACATGGCAAACACTGTCAATGCAATGGTCGCGCGGGGCCAGAGAGAGGTCCTGCTGTTCTGCGACAAGACACCGGAGGAGGTTGGAATCACGGAAAAGGTGATTTACTGCCACGTTCCTGTCCCTGAAAAACAGTGGAATTTCCTGGCGCCGATTTATGCCTACCTGCCCGGTTCTATTTTTGCCGGATTCCGCCATACGACCCTGGGAGAGCCAATGTTCCGGGGCGGCATGGACTTTAGCTTTTTCCCGGCTACCTACTGCTCTCCCATGGAAGTGGTGGAGCTGTAAGATAAAATAAAAGAAAGGATTATACATATGGCTACTTGTTTTGACGATTTGAACGGGAAGAAACTGGTTATCGGCCTTGTGCATTTGCTTCCCATGCTGGGGACTCCTCTTTACGAGGACGGCAACATGGATAAGATGACGGAGAAGGCCATTGCCGACTGCAAAACGCTAAAGGAAAACGGTGCGGATGGCGGCCTGATCCAGACGGTGGATGTATTCTACCCCTCTACCGATGACACGGACTATGCCCGTGTAGCCGGCCTTGCGGCGGTAACAGCCCGGGTTCGGGCGGAACTGGGGCCTGATTTCATCATCGGCGCCCAGATTATGTGGAACTGCATTACGCCCTCTCTGGCTGTTTGTAAGGCAGCCGGTGCAGACTTCACCCGCTGCACGGCGCTGGCAGGCAATACCGACTCCATGTACGGCATGATCGAGGCTCAACCTCTGAAGGTCGCGGAGTATCGCAAAAAAATCGAAGCTATGAACATCGGCATGCTGGCGGAGATTTCCGGCTATCATCACACCGGGGAAGACAGCGATGCGGCGATCCAGGGCCTGGCGGCAACCTCTATGCGGCTGGGTGCCAATGCAGTCGAGGTCTGTGACCGTGATTTTGCCCGGAATGAGAAGCTGGTAAAAGCAGTGAAGGCTATTAGCGGCGGCAGCATCCCGGTTATCTTGGGCGGCGCGACGAATGTGGAGAACTGCGCGGATCGGCTTCGCTATGCGGATGGCGCGCTGGTTGGCACCGCCTTTGAAGGCGGCAAGTGGGGCGGCCCCATCATTGGTTCTGTCGTGGCGGACTATGTGCGCAAGGTCCGCCAGCTGGAGGAAGAACTGGCAAAGCAACAGAAGTAACTGACATTTCTGCCCCAGCTTGCCTGGGGCGGAAGTAAACAAAAGGAGCGATTCCAATGAAAAGGACATTACGCAAACTACTGGGATTCCGGTCCGGGACACCATGGAAAAAGCTGTTGGCTGCCGTGTATTATCTGGCCTGTGTTGCGTTTTTGGCCATTGGTATGGCGACACCTCCACTGATTGCCTGCGGCTCTTGGGATACGGCGGTTGTTAAGCTGTCAACGCTTGTGCTTTTCCTGTGGATGCTGAGCCCGGCTATATTCCTGTCGGATACGGCGTTTCGGGCAAAACTGCCCCTTTTTAAGAAGAGAATCGCTATGTACTCCCTGGTAGGCCTGATGATTGTGTTCGTGCTGTTTCAGTATCTGTTCACGGCGGTGGAGGGGCTGCATACCCGTGAATATCTGGATGAATTCAGAACCTATATCAGTGTCACCTATAAGGGATTTGTAGGGGCGGGAACCGCCAAATAACAGGGGGATTATGGAGAATAGAAAACACTATGCCTGGAAAATTGTGCTGGCATGTATTTTGATGAAACTGGGCATCGGCGGATTTATCGGTGTGGCTATGGGCAACTTCATTACACCAATTGTCCGGGAGCTGGGATGTCAGGTCAGCCAGTTGACAACGTATACCAGCATCAATGCGATTTCCATGGCGTTGCTGTATACGACGGCGGCCAAGTGGATCAATACCAAGCATATCGGAAAAATCATGGGCTTTGCGTCTATGGCGGAGGTTGTGGGTCTGGCACTGATGGGTACCTACCGGACCGTGGAGATGTTTTATCTGTCAGGTGCGCTGATCGGCATTGCTCAGGCATTTACCGGCTTCGTTGCGCTGCCCATTGTCATCAACATGTGGTTCAAGAAGAACACAGGTACGGTATTGGGGACCATTGTGTCCATTGGCAGCGCGGCAACCATGCTCTACAGCTTGCTCTCCGGACAGTTGATTACCTGGTTCGGCTGGCGGAATGCCTATTTTATCATGGCCGCGGCTTCTGCGGTCATCACGATTCCGGCGGTATTCCTGTTTATCAAACGGCCGGAGGAAGCAGGCTGTCTGCCCTATGGGGCAGATAGCCCGGAGAGATTGAACGGGAGCGTGGAGTCCGTAAGAGCGTCTCAGGAGGACGTGTCCCTGACGGCTAAACAGGCGTTTGCGTTGCCGTTACTCTACATTGCCTGGGCAGCTTGTGTGATGTACAGCTATTCCTGCGGCGTGGCTGGATACGCGACAACCTTTGCTACGATGGAACTGGGGCAGTCGACTGCCTTTGGCTCTGTAGTGGGTGTATGCAGCAGCCTGGGCGGAGTGCTCAGCAGTTTGGTAGTTGGCCGGATCAATGATCGATATGGCGTTAAGATGGGGTTGCTGTGGGGTTCTGTGACCACGACAGCCGGATACCTGATTATGCTATTGAGTTACCGAAATGCGTTTTTCGTATATCCCGCTATTTTTGTGGTGGGACTGGGGAGCTGCATGTATATGGTCCAGTGTCCGCTGTTGGCCAGAAATATTGTTGGGCCTAAGGAGTATTCTACGATTTGGTCCCGGATGATGATGATCAACAGCCTGATTGGCGGAGGTCTGTACTCCACAATCGGCATGTTCTACGACAGAAGCGGGACCTATCGTGGCGCGTTCCTGATGGCCATTGGCATGTACATCGGTGCCGGGATATTGGGCACCGTTTCTGTCAATCAAAGCAGAAAGCTTCGTGAGAAGCTGGAAAAGAATAGTTGAGGCGAATAATCGATGTTAAAAGATAAAAACCATTATGCCTGGAAAATCGTAGCGGCTTGCATTTTGATCAAAATCGGCACGGCGGGCCTGACGGCTGCCGCTATGGGCAACTTTGTGACCCCCATTGTTCGGGAACTGGGGTGCAGCGTCAGTGCGCTGTCCGCTTATACCAGCGTCAATGCGGTGGCTATGGCGCTGCTGTATACGACTGCGGTAAAATTTCTGAATACCAAAAATATTGGCAAGATCATGGGCTTTGCTTCCTTGGCAGAGGTAATTGGGCTGGGGCTTATGTCCACCTATCACTCGGTCTACATGTTCTATTTCTCTGCGGCATTGATTGGCGTGGCCCAGGCCTTTACAGGGTATGTTGCCATTCCCGCTGTGATTAACATGTGGTTTAAGAAGAACAACGGCACGGTCCTGGGCACTGTCGTTGCTGTGGGAAGTGCCGCAACGACGCTGTACAGCCTTCTGACGGGACAGCTTATTAGCAGCTTTGGCTGGCGGCAGAGCTATTTCATTATGGCGGTTATGGCAGCTGCCCTGACAGTCCCGACGGTATTCCTGTTCATCAAGCGGCCGGAGGAAGTTGGCTGCGAACCCTATGGAGCAGGGGAGGAGCAGGTGGTCACAGCTTCCGCGGATAAGGGCGAGCTGAGTCTGACCAAACAGCAGGCACTGAAGATGCCTATGTTCTGCCTGGCCTGGCTGGCCTGCGTCTGCTTTAGCTATGGCAGTGGCGTGGCCTACTACACGCAGACATTTTCCACCATTGAGCTGGGGCAGACCATTGCCTTCAGTTCTATTGTGGGTGTGTGCCTGAGCCTCGGCACTATCTTCAGCAGCCTGATTGTTGGTCGGATTAATGACCGTTTAGGTGTCCGGGCAGGACTTGCCTGGGGCGCTATTACCAATGCGCTGGGCTTTATCTTGATGTTTGCCAGCTACAGGGCTCCCTTCTTTGCCTTGCCTGCGGTGTTTATCGTGGGCTTGGGTAATACCATGTACACAGTGCAGTGCCCGTTGCTGGCGCGCACAGTTGTAGGTGACCAGCATTATTCCGAGATTTGGGCTTTGATGATGATGATCAACAGCTTGATCGGCGGCGGACTGTGCTTCACCATAGGCCTGTTCTATGACTTGGCAGGCACCTTCCGGGGAGCGTTTGTTATGGGAATCATCTTGTTTGC